>JAUNAB010000011.1 GCA_030527795.1 Pasteurellaceae bacterium
TTTATGCGGTAAATTAGTCAATTTTCGGACTTTGTGCAACTGCTACATAATACCGAATTTTCCACGATTATCAGCCTTTAAACCGAAAAACGGTGACAAATAACGAAACCAACCAGCAAAACGGCATTGTGGTCAATTTTAACCCGACCATTAAAGTGGGCGGCAATCAAACGCAAGGCGTGATGGAGCAAGTGCAACAAGGGCTTAATATGAGTCTTGTGGAGTTTGAACGCTTACTCAATCGGGTGTTAGACCAACGACAACGGAGAGCATATTAATGTATTTTATGTTAGGCAATATCGCCTTTGAGCCTGTCAATTTAACCGATTTTTCCGAAACCCATTCGGCAGATTTTGCCGAACACGCGGTGCTAAAAGGCAAGCCCCGTTTGCAGGCAATGGGCGAAAAACTGACTGAGTTTTCTTTTGCCATTCGTTTGCATCACAAAATCGGTGGCGTAGAAAGCCGCTATCAAGCCTTGCTTGCAGCAAAAGCCAAGCAGGAAGCCTTGGCGTTGATTTGGGGAGCGGGCAAATATAAAGGCAATTATGTGATCACCGATATTTCTTCCACCACGCTTTTTACCGATGCCAAAGGCAATGCGTTGGCTCGCGAGATGAATATCAGCTTGCGAGAGTTTGTTGGCAATAACCAAAACAGCTTACTGGGTGCGGCATTAAATGTGGGCGGTAAATCTTTGCTCGGTTCGATTCTGCCGCAAGGTTTAGTCAATACCCTTTCCACTGCAAAACGTGCCGTCAGCCGTGCGGTGGAAATTTATCAGCAAGGCAAACGTGCGGTGGACGAAGTTCGCAACACCGTTGCCGTGGTTCGCCAACTGGCAAATGATCCTGCATCGGCGTTGGCATATCTGCCTAGTACGTTAGCGAATTTAGACAATGCCTTGGGGAGCTTTGGCGAAGTGGTAGGAATGCAGTCTGCATTGGCTAGCGTGCGAGATTTCTTGCCTGTGGTGAGCGAATTTAGCCGTGATGTGTCGGCAGTGTATGACGATTTACAAATAATGAAACAGAGTTTCAGTAAGTCTAACGAAAGCGGCTGGGACGATTGGTTTAAACCTGCCGATGAGAGCCTGACCAATATCAACGAACGGTTAGACAATTTGGCAAATCCTGTGGCAAAAATGACCGCTTGGATCGTGCTGCGAACCGATGAAGATAATCTTGCTCAAACGGAGGAAAACGATGACACAAACCGTGCTTAAACACACCGTCAAACAAGGCGAACGCTGGGATAATCTTGCCTATTATTACTATGGCGATGCGTTGGAATATGGTCGCTTGATTTCCGCTAATCCTCACATCAGTTTTTGCGAAGTGCTACCTACTGGGGTGACGGTGTTTATTCCTGTGCTTAACGTAAAACCAACTCAAAACGAAAACTTGCCGCCTTGGTTACGAGGAAATGCCGATGAGTAACGTGCAAAAACCAGACTTCACGCTCTTTTATGAGAAAACCAATATCACGGCAGATATTGAGCCGTCTTTGATTGAGCTGACTTACACCGATTATTTAGAAGGGCAATCAGACGAACTCTCGGTGCAGTTTGAAGATATAAGCGGCAAATGGATTCGGCAATGGTTCCCCACACAAGGCGATAAGCTGAAAGCCGCGATTGGCTATCAAGGCGAACCGTTGGTCGAAATCGGGGCGTTCGAGATTGACGAGGTGGAATATAGCTACCGCCCTTCAAGCATCACCTTGCGGGCGTTATCCACGGGCGTGAGTAAATCCAACCGCACACTCAAGCCGAAAGCCTACGAGAACACTACGCTGGCACAAGTGGTGGCAATGGTTGCCGAGCGGTTAAAGCTCAAAGTGGTGGGTAAAATTCGGCAGATTCCGATTCAACGCATTACCCAATATCAAGAACGCGATGTGGAATTTTTAGCACGCCTTGCCCGAGAATATCATCATAGCTTCAAAATTGTCGGCAATCAGCTGGTGTTTACCGATAAAGACGAACTTGGGCAAACAGAACCTGCGGCGGTGTTGGACGAAACTCAATGTATCAGTATTCGCCTGCGTGATCGCATTAAAGACACGGCAAAGCAGGTGGAGATTAAAGGCTTTGATACAAGCGGTAAAAAAGTGGTGAAAAAAAGCAAAAAAGCCACCGCACTTCGCCCGAAAATGAAACAAGCACAGGCTGCAAGTGGCGATACGCTAAAAATCACGACACGCGGCGAAAGCCAAGAACAGATTGATGCACGAGGTGACGCGGCATTAAGCGAGCAAAACGAAGACCAAAGTGCGGGCGATATTACCCTCATAGGCAATCCGAAACTGGTGGCTGGTTCAACCATTTTGCTGAAAAATCTAGGTGTGTTCTCGGGCAAGTATTTAATCAAGCAATCACGCCACAGCATTTCACGCAGTCAAGGTTACACGACCAACCTCGAAGTGCGAATGTTGGAATTTATCCCCGATGATTTATTAACGCTAGGAATGGAGATGACGAATGCAAACGCATAATTTTGGGGCAACCTATCAAGAAGGCATTGTGTCGGCAATCGACCCGAAAAGCCACAAAGTGCGGTGTAAAATCCCCGCCCTTGAAGATTTAGAAACTGCGTGGCTCTCTTTTATCACGCCCAATGCAGGCGGCAACCAGTTTTACTGCTTGCCCGATGTGGACGAACTGGTGGCGATTTTGCTCGATGCACGCGGCGAAGGCGGTTGTGTGTTGGGGGCGATTTATAACGAGCAAGATCCAACGCCCACACAAAATAGCGATATTTGGATGAAAAAATTCAAAAATGGCACAACCATTCAACACGACCGAAAATCGGGCGATTTAACCATTCACACCACAGGTAAAGTGATTGTGAATAATTGCCACGTTCAGGTAAATAACGGCAACGTGAATGTCAGCGGTGGCGATGTGATTGCCGACGGCATTTCCCTGAAAAACCATTACCACATCGAGCAAGGCGACGGCAAGCCAACTAGCCCTTCTAAAGCTTAATTCTTCAACCGTAGGGGCGTCTTGATGCCCCATTTCTTTAAATCAGTTTAAAAGCTCCTCTTCCCATAGCCTTGTATCATCAAGGCTATGAACACAAACACGATACTCTCAACCCACTGGCAATTAGCACCGACGGAAAACCAAGCGGTGCAAGGCATTGATGATATTCATCAGTGCATCGCCAACATTCTCAACACGCTCAAAGGTACCGATGTGCTTCGCCCTGAATTTGGTTCCGACCACTTTCGCTATATTGACTATCCCGAAGACATCGCCCTGCCGAATATGGTGCGTGAAATCACGCTCGCGTTACAAAAATGGGAACCCCGCATCGAAGTCGACCATATCGCTATTGATGGACAGGCTCCGCATTTTGAGCTGACGATTTATTGGGCGTTAGTTGATGAAGTGTATCGGGAGATTTATGTAACAGAGGTAAAACAATGAATCGTAATGAGATTAAAGCCGTTGATGACAATGTTGATCGCATTTTACGCGAGACGATTGCCGATTATGAACGACGAACGGGTAAAGTACTACAACCTGCTCATATTGAACGATTGCTTATTAATGTGTATGCCTTTCGTGAAAGTCTTGCTCGTCAAGGTATTAACGAAGCATTTCGCCAGACTTTTCCGCAATTTGCTACTGGGCTTGCTTTGGATTTATGTGGTGAAACCTTTGGTTGTTATCGTTTATTAGATAAACCTGCTCGCACGATTTTACGTTTTAGTGTTCAAGGAGAGCACAGTTCTATTTTTATTCCCAAAGGCACCCGCATTGCGGCGACGGATAATATCGAATTTATCACAATGAATGATGATGTGATCACGCCGCTTATTGCTTATGTCGAAATTGAAGCTGAATGCAACCAAACAGGCGAACAAGGCAATGGTTGGGAATCGGGGCGAATTAACACATTAAAAAGCCCATTGAATACACAAGCAACATTAAGCGTAAGCAATATTGATGTCTCAAGCGGTGGTTTAGTACGTGAAGATGACGACGCTTACCGCAAACGTATTTTAAGTGCCCCTGAAGCTTTTACCACTTGTGGTTCTATTGCCGCTTATGATTACCACACCCGTGCGGTATCGCAAGAGATTGCGGACGTGAATGTCTCCAACCCTCGTGGTGGTTTAGTACGTATTGCTGTACTCACAAAAACAGGTTTGCCTGATGCTCGTTTGCTCAATGATATTAAACAATATATCAGCCCTGAACAGCGTCGTCCTTTATGCGACACCGTTGAAGTGATTGCACCTACTCAGCGAAATTATCAAATCAATGCCACGCTAACCTTACTTGATGGTTATCGTGAAGATGTCGTGAAAACCCAAGCTCGTGAAGCCTTGCAAAATTATCTCTCTGAGAAAACGAAACGACTTGGAATGGATGTTGTGCCTTCTGCCATTATTAGTGCATTACGTGTAGAAGGCGTATATGACGTCAATCTAATTTCACCTGCCAAGCTGATTATCAATGAAACAGAATGGGCAAACTGCACTGCGATTAGCGTGGAAGTCAATGCGGAGCGAGTAAATGGCTAAATTGACGTATGCTGACATCATTGAGCAAGAAATGAAATACAAAGCTCTAGCGGATTTAAGCATTCCCCTTTCTCAATTAGACACCAGCAAAGTGATGACTACGTTGGTCGATTTACTGGATGATGCGTTTATTCCTTTGCTTGCTGAGAAATGGAGCGTAACAGGCTACGATGGCGAATTCTTAGCCGAAAATGAAAGCTCAAAACGAGAGCTGATTAAAGCGGCAATTGAATTACATCGACACAAAGGCACGCCGTGGGCAATTCGTGAAGTTTTGCGCCGTTTAGGCTTTGGCGAGGTAGAACTTGATGAAGGATTAAAAGCACGAAGTTACGAACACAAGTTAGTGCAATCCATTCCTTTGAGTGAAAGATGGGCATATTACGCAATTCGCTTAAATCGCCCAATTACCAATGAACAAGGGCTACGATTACGTAAGATTTTGAGAAATTTTACTCCAGCACGATGCACATTGGCTGTACTGGATTATAAGGCGGTTGCTATCCGTTATAACAATAAAATCACTTATAACGGACGCTACAATTACGGTTCAAACTAACGTTAAAGTAGATTTAAAGGATATTTATGGCGAATTTAAAAGAACAAGAAAAATGGGAAGATGGGATTTATCAAATCGAAGAAAACGATCCTGTTTTAGGCGGTGCAGAAGGAATTACCAATCGTCCTGCAAAACAATTGGCAAATCGCACCGCTTGGTTGAAAAAAACACTTTCGCTATTAGGCTTAAAAGCACAACCGAAAACCTTGACGGCAATGTCAACAAATCAAGTTGATGCAGACGGTCACTCCCACGCCATCGACAAAGCCACTCTGACCCAACAAGGTATTGTGCAACTGACTAACGCCTTAAATTCAGACGCAGAAAACCTTGCCTTAACCGCAAAAGCGGGCAAAGCGTTGGCACAGCAAACGGCTCAAGCCAAGCAAGAGATTGTGCGTGATTACATTCCCAACACCAAAAAATCTGCAGCAGTAAATAGCACCAGCACTGATACGGTGGCAACCTCTTCAGCGGTTAAAACCGCTTATGACAAAAGCGTGGAAGCGAAAACTACAGCCGATAACGCCAACAATAACGCTAATAATCGTGTTCCGAAAACGGGTGATACAACGATTGTGGGAGCGTTAAGAGCACAGCATCCACAATTAAATGCGGGGCGTTGGAGCGAATTTCAATTAGCCGCAAAGCAAGGTTATTGGCGATTAGAAGTAAACCCAGAATCGCATAATGCGAATGACCGTCGCTTTAATATGATGTATACCAATGGCAATGCACAGCATTATCTATGGTTCCCAGCGATTGGGGATTCTGGGCAGACGGTGGCGTATCAGAGTTGGGTTAATAACTTACTCAATAATTTCATCAATGGTTCTAGTTATGCAAGAAGTATTTCGCCCAACAAAATTCAATTCCGCTGGAATTCGAATGGTAGCCTAGAATTGAAAATCGACAACACGGAACTAGGGTATTTGCATAATTCCCATAAAGCCTACGTTGAAACTAACGTGTCAAATGGTGGATATGGTGGGCTAAATATTGTTCGCAAAGGCACATCTGGCAATTTCTGGGCGAGATTTGAAGCCTTGTCAGATAGACGCTGGAAGTTTGTAACCGAAAATGGGTCAACGATTCATCTGAAGAATCAGAATGGCAATATTTTGCTTGATTCGGATATTTCTCACGCCACCAATGGCAATAATAAAGCCAAAGTGGTGAGTGAATTTGCGTTGGGGGAGTTAAATAAGAAATTTGCGACGGTGGTGCGGAAGGATTATTCAAGAACGATTAAAGGAACTAGAACAGATTTTGATAATGCTACAAATCGAAACATTACGGTTACGGGTCGAGTGGTAATTTATCCCGATGGGAAGATTGAGCAATATTTTTATTTTCGTAATTTCCGAGTGAATTGGTTCGCTCTAGAACCTGCTTCGACTGGTGAGCGACTTCCTGAAATACCCGTACAGCTTTGGACGGCAATGCCAAATAAAATCGAATGGCTTGAGGCTCATATTTCACGGACGAATGATACGAATATTACCTCTTCGCGAACAGTAGGCTCAGAAGCATCGGAATGGGCTAAGCCTATCTGGGCATTTGAAAAACAAGGCAACACAAAAGACCGTGCCAGCATTTATACCCGCCGCATTGCAGGCGATGCGAATGAAGCGGTTGATATGTTTATTAAAGTAGAGGGCTATTAAGATGTATTTACTGCATTTAACCGATGAGCAAGGGCATTTTGAGCTGATTGATGCTGATTTTAAAGAATGGTATGGCATTGCTGAAGAGGCGTTGATTGAACTGAGCAATGAGCAGTATCAACAATATCTTACTATTACTTCGGAAGAGATAACGTTTAAAAATGGCGTATTTGTGGGACGAGCGAACCAACCCTCGCCCGTGCATATTTGGAACGGCAGTGAATGGGTTATTTCTCCCGAAAAACAGACCACTTATCTTACTGAACGCAAAGACAGTCTGCTGACCACCCTCGCCAACCGTGCCGACCAACTGAAAAACGGCTTACTGGTGGGCTACCCTCAAACAGAAATTGAGAGCTTTTATCGCCAAGAGAAAGAGGCGTTAGCGTGGCAGTTAGACCACACAACAGACACGCCAATGCTCCCCCAAATTGCCCGCCTTCGTGATGTGCCGTTTGAAGTGTTGGTGGAAAAAGTCATCGAAAAATCTGCTCAATTTGCCGTGGCGATTGGCATTATTATCGGGCAACGTCAGAAATTTGAGGGCCGCTTGTTGACTGCAGCAGACATTGAGCAACTGAATGAATTAGAGAAGGAGATTGAAGAATGGCAATTCCAAGTAAATTAAAAAAATACGCCTACCACGTCATCATCGCCATTGACCAGTTATTCAACGCCTTAACAGGTGGGGCAGCTGATGAAACCCTTTCCAGTCGCACGTATCGCGGGGCGATGTTGGTAAAACCACCGAAAAAACGCTGGCGTGTGTTGTATCGGGTGATTAACGGCTTATTCTTTGACCGCAACCACTGCAAAACCGCCTATGAAAGCGAAATCAGCGGCAAGCAGCACGATGAGCGGTTTAGACAATACGAAAGAAAATAAGGAGGTTTACCCTGCACAAAGTTTAATTCAACAATGAAAAGACGGCGATAACAACGGCACGGGAATGCTCGTTGTTATCAGCTACGCAGAGCGTGCCTGCATATAGCCATGTGCCGCCTACCTTGCGCAAGGCGGCTGGATTGTAACAAATATTTTTACAAGGAAAAATATATGCAGTCAATTAAAGCAATTCGTTGCTCATTTTGTAATAAATTATTGGCGAAAGTGGGAACAGTTGGTTATTTAGAAATCAAATGCCCATGTTGCAAAACGATTAATACTACTCATTAATTTGATTTGAGTGTCAGAATGCCTTGAGCGTCGGAACACCATAGAAAGGAAAAACTATGGCAAATCAAACCAAATTTAAACAAGCTCCCTTGCCGTTTATCGGGCAAAAAAGAATGTTTCTTAAACACTTTGAAAATATTCTGAACGAAAACATCGAAGGTGACGGCGAAGGCTGGACAATCATTGATACCTTTGGTGGAAGTGGCTTACTGAGCCACACGGCAAAACAGTTGAAGCCGAAAGCACGAGTTATCTATAACGACTTTGATGGCTACGCCGAGCGATTAGCCCATATTGATGACATTAACGCCCTACGAGAGCAATTATTAACCACAATCGGTCACGCTACGTCAAAAAATTCACGTTTACCAAAGGCATTAAAGGCAGAAATCATAAAAATCATCGACCAATTCCAAGGTTACAAAGATTTAAACTGCTTGACGAGTTGGCTATTGTTTAGTGGGCAACAAGTTGGCTCATTAGACGAACTGTATAAGAAAGATTTTTGGCATTGCGTTCGATTAAGCAATTACCCTAGTACAGAAGGTTATTTAGAAGGCGTGGAAATTGTGCGTGAGTCGTTTCATACGTTGCTGCCGCGTTTTATCTCTGATCCAAAAGCGTTGTTTGTGCTTGATCCCCCTTATTTATGCACCAAACAGGATAGCTACAAACAGGCAACTTATTTTGATTTGATTGATTTCTTACGATTAGTCAATATTACTCGACCGCCTTACATCTTCTTCAGCTCGACTAAAAGTGAATTTGTTCGATTTATTGAGTATATGCAGGAAGAGAAAATGGATAACTGGCAGGCGTTTGAGAATGCCACAAGAATTGTGGTGAATGCCTCGGTGAGTCATTCGGGGAAATATGAAGACAATCTTGTCTATAAGTTCTAATGAAAACGGCTTAGCGTGATCACTAAGCCTTTTGTTTAGTCTTCTAATTCAGATAATAAACAATAAAAAGCAGGGGCAAAAGGTGCTAATGTGGAGGTAAATTTTACGACGCAATCTTTATGCCCATCTTCCACAAATCGAACATCTAAAAAAGCCATATCGTAAATAAATGTCTGACCGCGTCCATTTGGTAGGGAATATTGAGAACCGTCAGCAATAAAACCGGCGTGTTCTTTTACCGCAACAAGGGCTAATTCTTGCATCATTTCTTGTTCTGTTCTTATTTTGAAAGTTGTCATTTTGTCGTTTCCTGTTTTGTTTAACGTGGTCACAGGATTACTCTGTTCGGCGGGTATAGCAAGTTCTCAATGGGAATATGAAACTGACTACGGTCGATTTAGGCTGGGGAGGGATGGACGGCTAAATAGGCGTAAAGATGTAATGCCGTTTCATTAAATGAAAAAAGCAAGAAATAGAAATTATCTTGCTTTTTTAGGGGCGGTTATGTTGTGCGGGTTTAATCAACGGTCTTAAAAATCATCCTGATAATAATTTAATTATTTTACAAAAATTAGGTATACGTGAACTAATTTGGAAAGAAAGGCTTTTACTCTCAGATAACATTGAAATTCATAAATATCCAGATCATGAATCTACTCTTTATAATCATGATGGAGCATCATTATATTTAATTCAGAAATCCTTAACCAAACACTTATTAAACGAATTAATTGATAAAAAACCTTACTGGTTAGCTGATAGTATTTCTGAATTTCATCCAAGCATAAAAAATATTGGTATTACAGTTCCGTTACTGGGCTACATTCCACAAAATAACCCATCGGATTTAGAACAAGATAGGAAACAAGCACGTAAATATGCCCTTGATAAAGAAAAAATACCGCTGTAATACAAAAAAACCGCGGTCAAAAAAACCTTTAAATTTTTGACCGCGGTTTTAGCTATTGATTTATACGTTTTTCTGTTACGTACGATAGGTTAAAAAATAATAAAAAAATACAGCAAGCACCACACAGCCCGACATAGTCAAAAGCATTGGTGCAGCACTCTCCATTTTCATTGAAGCGACTAATGCCCCCACCGCTGAACCTAAACCAAAACGCACACAACCCGTTAAGGAATTTGCGGTACCCGCCATTGTGGGAAAATGTTCCAAAATAGATGCCATTGAATTAGATGAAATTAAGGAAATTTGCCCCACGAACAACATAATGCCAACCGCCATTGCCCAAAATCCAAGATCAAATAACGCCACTAACGCAAGCCAAATTCCTGCGATCAACTGAATAGCTAACCCAATTTGCATCATTCGTTCTGCCCCAACACGTTGCACTAAACGCCCGTTGGTAATGGATCCAATCGTCATTACGGCAATATTGCCCATAAAGAAAAAGCCAAAATGATCCACTTGCACGCCGTACAAACCGATATAAACGATTGAACCTGCGGTCAAAAATGCGAACATTCCGCCAAAGCCTAACCCAGATGAAAGCATATAGCCTAGCACTTCTTTGTGTTTCCATACCGTAATGAAATTGCGAATAACCAGATTTAAACGCAGTGGAATACGATTTTCACGTTGGTGCGTTTCGGGAATCAAGAAGAAAACCAATATCGCACTGATAAATCCCATAAACGCAATCACATAAAATACCGAATGCCAATGGAAAAATTTCACTAAATAACCGCCCATAATTGGGGCAACTAAGGGGGCGACCATTACCACTAATGTCATCGCTGACATCACTTGTGAAAGTTGATTTTTTTGGAATAGATCACGCAACAACGCACCGACTAGCACCACAGGAGCGGCACCGAAGAAGCCTTGAAGAAAACGATAAAAGGTAAAACTGCCGATATGATCAACATTAGTGAGCAAAAATGCGGTCACGGCACTGACGATAACGCCCAGTAAAATGATTGGTTTACGCCCATAGCTATCGCCCACAGGCCCCCAAAATAATTGCCCAACGGTTAAACCAAAACTAAACCAAGTTAGCGTTTTTTGCACCTGTTCAGGCTCAATATGTAAATCCTGTGCGATATTTAAGAACGAAGGCAAATACATATCCACGCCCAAAGGGGGCAGCATTGATAAAATGCCGAGCGTGACAATAAAAATAAAACTGACTTTTTTCACTTGTTGCATAATTTTCCTTAAAACGACTCAATTTCTTCTGCAGTTAAGGCACGATACTCACCTTCTTGTAATGATTGATCTAGCACGATCGACCCAATTCGCCAACGATGTAATGCCACCACTTTATTACCCAATGCGGCAAACATTCGTTTTACCTGATGATAACGCCCTTCGCTGATCGTTAAATTGACATTGTAATCATCAAGAATTTCAAGTTGTGCGGGTTGGGTTGGCGTTTTTTCGCCACGTAATAAAATGCCTGTTTCGCACGATTGTTGATAATGGGCTTCCACAGGATCGACAAGGGTAACCAAATAGGTTTTTTCACAATGGTATTTTGGCGAGGTAATACGGTGCGACCATTGCCCGTCATCAGTTAATAACACTAGCCCCGTGGTATCCACATCTAAACGCCCTACACTATGCAAGCGATTAAGTAGCAGATAATCAAAAAACTGATAAACCGTTGGATAATCGCCATCATCATGTGAACACACATAACCCGCGGGCTTATAAAGCATAAAATATTGCTTGCCTTCTAGCCATTGCAAAGCTTGATCCTGCCAAATAATCGCATCTTGTGCATTCACTTTTCGTGCACCGCTTTTCTCAACCGCCCCATTTATCAACACTTCGCCTTGCCGTAATACTTTTGCCGCTTGCGAACGCGTTAAACCCGTTTGCTCGGCTAAAAATTTATCTAATCGCATTGTGTACATCGTCTAACCAATAAAACGCGTTATTCTACTCTATTCAGCCGAAATCACCAAAACCGCGGTCAAAAAATTTTGTGTTTTTTCTAGCAAAAGGATTTTGGCAATGTTGATAAAATCATCTACGATGTGAATCTACACAACGATATATAAAGCAAGGATATAAAAAATTTGCCTTAGCTCACATTTTTCAACGCCTTTTTTGCTTATAATCATCTCGTGCAGTTCAACTCACCTGAGAAATTTTTCGCAATTTGCGATACCAACATAACGATAAATAAGGATAACTTATGGACGATAAATTACGCCAAGCGGCACTTGACTTTCACGAATTCCCACAACCAGGAAAAATTCAAGTTTGCCCAACCAAATCACTTGCCACCCAACGCGATCTCGCATTAGCTTATTCCCCTGGTGTTGCTGCCCCTTGTTTAGCCATTCAAGCCGATCCCGCAAACGCCTATCGCTATACCGCACGAGGCAATTTAGTTGCTGTTATTTCCAATGGTTCAGCCGTACTAGGCTTAGGTAATATTGGTGCATTAGCAGGTAAACCCGTAATGGAAGGGAAAGGCGTATTATTTAAAAAATTCGCTGGCGTTGATGTGTTTGATATTGAAATTGATGAAAAAGATCCAGACAAATTAATTGATATTATTGCTTCCCTTGAACCCACTTTTGGTGGCATTAACTTAGAAGATATTAAAGCCCCCGAATGTTTTTACATTGAACGCACCTTGCGTGAACGGATGAAAATCCCTGTTTTCCACGACGACCAACACGGCACCGCCATTATTAGTGCCGCAGCCGTGCTAAATGGCTTACGCATTGTGAATAAAAAAATTGACTCAGTGAAATTAGTGGCATCGGGTGCGGGTGCAGCGTCCATTGCGTGCTTGAACTTATTAGTGAATTTAGGAATGAAACGTGAAAATATCACGGTTTGTGATTCAAAAGGAGTGATTTATCAAGGTCGTGATGACCGTATGGATGAAACCAAAAAACACTATGCTATTCAAGATAATGGCACCCGAACCTTAGCCGATGCAATACCCAATGCGGATATTTTCCTTGGCTGTTCCGCTGCAGGCGCACTCACGCAAGAAATGGTCAAAACAATGGGACCTAGCCCATTAATTCTTGCCTTAGCTAACCCAGAACCTGAAATCACACCGCCTGAAGCCAAAGCAGTTCGCCCTGATGCCATCGTGTGTACGGGCCGATCCGACTATCCAAACCAAGTGAACAATGTGCTTTGCTTCCCATTTATTTTCCGCGGTGCATTAGATGTGGCTGCCACAGCCATTAATGAAGAAATGAAAATGGCAGCCGTGCGTGCAATTGCTGATTTAGCCTTAGCGGAACAAAGCGAAGTCGTTTCATCCGCTTATGGCGAAAATGAAATTACCTTTGGCCCAGATTATATTATTCCTAAACCTTTTGATCCTCGGTTGATTATTCGCATCGCCCCTGCGGTCGCCAAAGCGGCAATGGATAGCGGTGTGGCAACCAAACCGATTGACGATTTTGAAAGCTATATTGAGCAACTCACGCAATTTGTGTATAAAACCAATTTGTTTATGAAACCAGTGTTCAATCAAGCGAAAAAAGACAAAAAACGGGTGTTATTAACCGACGGTGAAGATCCACGTGTCTTGCACGCCGTACAAGAAATTGCAACCTTAGGATTAGCCAAACCGATTTTAATCGGTCGTCCGTCTGTTATTGAACAACGCATTAAAAAATTAGGGCTAAAAATTACCCAAGGCAACGATTTTGAAATCGTCAATAGCGACAATGATGAACGCTATTACGAATGTTGGTCACTCTATTACAATAAATTAAAACGCCAAGGCGTCACACAAAGTATTGCCAAACGAAAAATTCTCAATAATCCGACCGCGATCGGTGCAACCTTATTAGAATTAGGGTATGCCGATGCAATGCTATGTGGATTAGACGGGGTTTATGCGTCAAGTTTACGCACTATCCAAGACATTATTGGCGTGCAACAAAATGAAGTGGCGGCAACAGTGAATGGCTTAGTGCTTGCCAGTGGCAATCTCTTTATTGCCGATACCTTCGTTAATCAAGATCCGAGTGCTGAACAACTGGCAAAAATTACCATTATGGCTGCCCAAGAAGTTCGCCGTTTCGGCATTGAACCGCAGGTTGCTTTGATTTCTCATTCTAATTTCGGTACATCAGATCATCTAAGTGCATTAAAAATGCGTGAAGTGCTTGCACTCATCAAACAACAGATGCCTGAACTGATTATTGACGGCGAAATGCACGCGGATCTCGCATTAAACCCAACGTTGCGTAATAGCATTATGCCTGATAGCCCGTTAAAAGGATCGGCAAACTTGCTCATTATGCCAAATATGGAAAGTGCACGTATTAGCCTGAATTTATTACAAGGGGTTGAAACGCCAATTACAATTGGTCCTATCTTAATGGGAATGAAAAAACCTGCACAAATTCTCAGCAATGAAAGTTCAACACGTCGTATCATTAATATGATCGCCATTGCTGCGGTAAAAGCACAATAAAACCACAGGCTTTCGTCCCCCATTAACAATGGGGGATTTTTTATTTAACAAATTAAAATAACAGGCAAGTCCTTGACAAAAAATCCGCATTTTTAATGATCTTAATCAAATAATCTGCTAAAATTTTTTCAATTTTAACCCAACAAAAGGAAAGAAAAAATGACTTACACTCTACCAGAATTAGGTTATGCTTACGATGCATTAGAACCGCATTTTGATGCACAAACAATGGAAATTCACCACAGTAAACATCACCAAACCTATGTGAATAACGCAAATGCCGTATTAGAAAATTCACCTGAACTTGCTGAATTTACTCAAGGTTGCCCAGGTTCATTTCTAAAACATCTTGCACAAGTGCAAAAAATTGCCCCAGAAAAATTTACTGCATTACGCAACAATGTTGGCGGTCACGCTAACCACAGCTTATTTTGGAAATCATTAAAAACAGGCACCACGCTACAAGGTGCACTCAAAGCGGCAATCGAACGCGATTTTGGTTCAGTTGATGCCTTTAAAGCGGAATTTGAAAAAGCCGCAGCCACCCGTTTCGGTTCAGGTTGGGCGTGGTTAGTCGTATTAGATGATTGCAAATTAGCCGTGGTATCAACAGCAAACCAAGATTCACCATTAATGGGCAAAGAAATTGCGGGTTGTGAAGGCACGCCAATTTTTGGTTTAGACGTTTGGGAACACGCCTACTACTTAAAATTCCAAAACCGTCGTCCTGACTACATCAAAGCGTTTTGGGACGTAGTAAACTGGGATTTTGCCAACGAACGTTTTGAGAAAGCAGTCAACAGCTGTAATTGTGTAAAATAATCGGCTAACTGTCCTGATTTGCTAAAAACCGCGGTCAAAAATTCAAACGTTTTTTTGATCGCGGTTTTTTATCGCATTAAAAAGCAATCGTTTGCGTTAATAGGACAACTTCCGCTATAATGCCGTTGAATTTTACTCACTTTTGTTTATTTAAGGTAATGCCAATGTTTCAACTCTTTCGTGGCTCGCCCGCCCTTTCTGACTTCCGTTTAGCACAGCTCACCCAACGCTTTCAGCAAGCCAATTTACCGATTAAATCTTGCTATGCAGAATACCTGCATTTCGCCGATTTGAATGCCAAGTTAAGCGAAGTAGAAACGCAAGAGTTAGTTCAACTCTTACATTACGGACCCACTCTGACACAACACGAACCAGTGGGCGAATGCTTTATCATCATTCCACGCATTGGCACGATTTCATCTTGGTCATCGAAAGCCACAGATATCGCTCATAATTGTGGTTTAAATAAAGTACAACGGTTAGAACGTGGGCTGGCGTATTATTTTACCTTTACGCGACCACTTACCGAAAATGAACAAAATCAATTAGTTAGTCATTTATACGATCGAATGATGGAAAGTGTCATTCGTTCGCCTGAACAAGCCCAACAGCTTTTTGAGCAACAAGAACCAACGCCATTTACAACCGTTGATATTCTCTCAGGCGGTCGTCAAGCCTTAGAACAAGCAAACAGCACCTTAGGTCTCGCCTTAGCCGAAGATGAAATTGATTATTTGGTGGAAAATTTCCGCAAACTTGCGCGTAATCCACACGATATTGAATTATATATGTTTGCCCAAGCTAACTCAGAGCATTGCCGCCACAAGATTTTTAATGCCGATTGGGTCATTGATGGCGAAAAACAGGAAAAATCCTTGTTCAAAATGATTAAAAACACCTTTGAACAAACCCCTAATTATGTTCTATCCGCATATAAAGACAATGCGGCAGTAATGGAAGGTTCAACCGTGGGGCGTTTTTTCCCCGATCAGGATGGGCAATATCGCTATCACAATGAAGATGCACATATTTTGATGAAAGTGGAAACCCATAATCACCCAACCGCTATTTCGCCATTCCCAGGTGCGGCAACAGGTTCAGGTGGAGAAATTCGCGATGAAGGGGCAACAGGACGTGGTGCGAAACCGAAAACAGGGCTTGTTGGTTTCTCCGTGTCAAATTTATGTATCCCCAATTTTACTCAACCTTGGGAAAATCCATTATCCAAACCGAGCCGTATCGCCTCTGCCTTAGAGATTATGTTGGAAGGTCCACTTGGCGGTGCTGCCTTTAATAATGAATTTGGTCGCCCCGCTTTATTGGGCTACTTCCGTACCTATGAAGAAAAAGTCAATAGCTTCGGTGGCGAAGAAGTACGTGGCTACCATAAACCGATTATGTTGGCTGGTGGCATTGGCAATATTCGTGCGGAACATGTCAAAAAAGGCGATATTCCCGTTGGTGCAAAATTAATTGTGCTAGGTGGACCTGCGATGAATATCGGTTTAGGCGGTGGTGCGGCATCGTCTATGGCATCGGGCAAATCTAAAGAAAATTTAGATTTTGCATCCGTGCAACGTGATAATCCTGAAATGGAACGCCGTTGCCAAGAAGTGATTGACCGCTGTTGGCAACTTGGCGATCGCAATCCAATCGCTTTCATTCACGATGTGGGTGCAGGTGGACTATCAAATGCCATGCCTGAACTCGTACACGACGGTGGTCGCGGTGGGAAATTTGAACTGCGCAACATCCTATGCGATGAACGGGGAATGTCGCCCTTAGAAATTTGGTGTAATGAATCACAAGAACGTTACGTGCTTGCCGTTGCCCCTGAAAATTTAGCCACCTTTGAAGAGCTATGTCGCCGTGAACGTGCACCTTATGCCGTCATTGGCACAGCAACGGAAGAGTTGCAACTGACCCTACACGATGATTACTTCCATAATAATCCAATTGACTTGCCAATGAATGTGTTGCTTGGCAAAACACCAAAAATGACACGTGATGTTCAATCAACACAGATTAAGCATACCCCGCTCGCACCACAGCAAATTGATTTGAAAGAAGCATTACAACGGGTATTACGTTTGCCTGTGGTCGCCGAAAAAACCTTTCTCATCACCATTGGTGACCGCTCTGTAACGGGAATGGTTGCACGCGATCAAATGGTTGGACCTTGGCAAATCCCTGTTTCCGATGTTGCGGTAACCACCGCCAGTTTAGACAGTTATCACGGCGAAGCAATGTCAATGGGCGAACGTGCGCCTGTGGCATTACTTGACTTTGCCGCATCTGCTCGCTTAGCGGTAGCAGAAAGTCTTACCAATATCGCTGCCACCAATATTGGCGACATTCAACGTATCAAACTGTCAGCGAACTGGATGTCCGCGGCAGGACACCCAGGCGAAGATGCAGGATTATATCAAGCAGTCAAAGCCGTAGGCGAAGAGCTTTGCCCACAACTTGGTTTAACCATTCCCGTGGGAAAAGATTCCATGTCAATGAAAACCACTTGGTGTGAAAATGGCGAACAACAATCTGTTACCTCTCCGTTATCCTTAGTGATTAGTGCCTTCGCTCGCGTGGAAGATGTACGGAAAACCGTTACCCCACAACTGCGTACAGACAAAGGCGATAGCCGTTTATTATTGATTGATCTTGGTGCAGGGCAAAATCGCCTAGGAGCATCAGCCTTAGCTCAAGTATATAAACAGCTTGGCGATAAACCTGCCGATGTTGTTGATACTCACAGCTTGAAAAATTTCTTTAATGCGATGCAAGACTTAGTTCAACAGCAAAAACTGTTGGCTTATCACGATCGCTCAGACGGCGGTTTAATCGTTACCTTAGCTGAAATGGTATTTGCAGGGCATTGTGGCGTAGCAATTGATATTCAACCCTTGGGTAACGATGATCTCGCGGTTTTATTTAACGAAGAATTAGGTACGGTTATTCAAGTTCCCACAGCTGATTTAGATTCAGTACAAGCAGTGTTACAACATTATCAACTGCAAGAATTAACTCACGATATCGGTACTATCACGCAAAAAGATTGTATTGAAATTAAACGTGGGGATAAGGTTGTTCTCAGCGAAAAACGTAGCGAATTGCGTGCAATTTGGGCGGAATTAACGCACCAAATGCAACGTTTGCGTGATAATCCTGAATGTGCGGATCAAGAATTTAACGCCAAACAAAACCCACAAGATAAAGGGCTATCCGCACAATTAAGCTACGATGTACATAATGATATCGCAGCACCTTATATTGCCACAGGAAAACGTCCACGCGTGGCGATTTTACGCGAACAGGGCGTCAATAGCCATTATGAAATGGCAGCAGCATTTGATCGAGCAGGATTTGAAGCGATTGACGTTCATATGAGCGATTTGCAAGCACAACGCAGAAATCTGCAAGATTTCAATGCATTAGTGGCTTGTGGTGGGTTCTCATACGGCGATGTACTCGGTGCAGGTGGCGGTTGGGCGAAATCTATTCTCTTTAATAGCCAATTACGCGACCAATTTAGCGAATTCTTCGCCAATCCAAATACGCTCGCACTCGGCGTGTGCAATGGTTGTCAAATGTTATCTAACCTTACTGACATTATTCCAGGCACCGAAAACTGGGCTCGTTTCGTACGCAACAAATCAGAGCGTTTTGAAGCACGAGTAGCATTGGTGAAAATCAATCAAACCGCATCTCATTGGTTTAACGGGATGGCAGGCTCGTATATGCCGATCGCAGTCAGCCACGGCGAAGGGCGTGTTGAATTTAAATCCGATGCACAATTAGCCAATTTACACGCACAACATTTAGTGATCGCCCAATATGTGAATAATGATTTACAGGTTACCGAGCAATACCCCGCGAATCCAAATGGCTCCGTTGATGGCATTACTGCATTAACCAACGTTGACGGACGCGTAGCGATTATGATGCCACACCCTGAACGTGTGTTCAGAACTGTCAGCAACTCGTGGCACCCTGAGAATTGGGGCGAAGACGGGGCGTGGATGCGTCTATTCCGCAACGCTCGTGTTACCCTAGGCTAAAAACAAAACCGCGGTCAAAAATTCAACGGTTTTTTTGACTGCGGTTTTAACCCTTATTAAACATCCGCTATTAAAAACCGTCAGCAACTCGTATCATCCTAAAAATTGGAGCAAAAACAGGACGTGAATGCGTCTATTCCGCAACGCTCGTGTTGCCCTAGGCTAAAACAGAACCGCGGTCAAAAATTCAGCCGTTTTTTTGACCGCGGTTTTACCTATTCAATCCCCATGAGCTTATGCGTTTGTAAACTCAGTTGCCATTTAGGGCGGTTCTCTCGTTGGTTGAGTTGCCCGATTTGGCGGATAGTATCTAGCAAATTCATCTCGCCATTTTGCTCACAGGGCGATAAATAATAATGCTCTGCTTGAATTTGGCTTTCAATTTGTGTGCAAAAGTCTTGCACATCGCCATCTGCCACAATACGGACTTCATTGGCGAAAGGAATGCAACGTTGCAAATATTTCGCTTGATACAGCCGTTTTGGGCTAGCGGCAATATAGTCAATTTGTGCGGGAATGGGCTTTAACCCATTGGTTTCAATCGCTAAAAAATAGCCTAGCTTTTTTAATTGGTCGAGTAATATTTCAATTTTTGGCACAATGGTTGGTTCACCGCCAGTGATAATCGCATTCTTTGCAGTAAATGTCTGCACTTTCTCCAAAATAGCCTCTAATGACCAAGATTCAAACTGATTATAGGGCGTGTCGCACCAAGGGCAAGTTAGATTACATTTGCCAAAACGAATAAAAATACTCGGCATTCCTGTATTAAAGCCTTCGCCCTGCAAGCTTTCAAAAATTTCAACAATATTATAAAACTGAGTCATTTTTGATCCGCGGTTTAGGGGCGATATTCGCAAAATGAGGTTGGGGTTTCCCATAGCCGAACGGCAGAAAGGGAAAGATTTTCCTGTTCTTTCAATACATTAAATATAAAACGTGCAATTTCTTCCGCGGTGGTACGTGTTGGCATAGCAAAGGTTTTAGAATGTAATTCTTGCAGTAAATTCGCAATTTTACATTCACGCGGACTGGTTTCGTCATAGATGAATGCGTGATCCATTGGGTCTAAAATCGCCCGTTTGACAATAGTCTTTAAATCACTAAAATCAATGATCATCCCTTTTTTAGCCCCCGAAGGATTTAAATCCTGACCGCAAATTTCCACTTGCAACTTGTATGTATGCCCGTGCAAATTCTGGCATTTACCATCGTGTCCGTCTAAAATATGTGCCATATCAAAGCTAAATTCTTTGGAGACTTTAAACATTGCCCGCCGCCTTTTGTTGTAAATATTCACTTAAACCCTTCTCACGCAAAAGACAACTTGGGCAAGTGCCACAACCGCCTTCAACGCCGAGATAGCACGTGTGCGTATGCTCACGCACATAATCCAATGCGCCCAGTTCATCGGCTAACTGCCACGTCTGTGCTTTAGTTAAATACATCAATGGAGTGCGAATATTAAATTGATAATCCATTGCTAAATTAAGCGTAACATTCATTGATTTAATGAAAACATCACGACAATCAGGATAACCGCTAAAATCCGTTTCACAGACGCCCGTAATAATATCCGTGATCTTCTGCCCTTTGGCATAGATTGCAGCATACAGTAAAAATAACGCATTACGTCCATCAACAAAAGTGTTCGGCATCCCGTTTTCGTTTTGCTTAATGGCAACATCGCTCATCATCGCATTATGGGTAATGGCTTTGATAATGGACGTGTCAATCAAGGTTTGTTTCACGCCAAGATCATTGGCAATCCAACGTGCTTTTTCCAATTCAATGGCGTGGCGTTGTCCATATTGAAAGGTAATAACTTCAACATTATCAAGACCATAATCAGCGATGGCTTGTAAAAGACAGGTAGTGGAATCTTGTCCACCAGAAAAAATCACCAACGCTTT
This sequence comes from Pasteurellaceae bacterium, assembly GCA_030527795.1. GTDB lineage: Bacteria > Pseudomonadota > Gammaproteobacteria > Enterobacterales > Pasteurellaceae > JAUNAB01. Next base: position 21,063 of record JAUNAB010000011.1, read on the forward strand.
GCGTTGCTGATGGGGGTTAAATACATTCATAAAAGACCTTAGTTTTTTTGCGTGGGAGTTTGCGAACCACGATAGTTAATTAAATTTGTTTATTTTCAGTCTTGCTTAATAGCGTATATAAAGATTCCATATGTTGTTTCATACTTGGATCATAAGCTAAAGCAGATTGGATATTTTCAATTTTATGTTTGTTTTGTTTTTTTAGATTTACTGCTTTGTTAATTGCATCATGAAGAGAATCATAGTTATTTCTATCAAAGAAAAATCCGGATTCATTGTTTAACACTTCACAGCATGCCATATTCTTTGCCAATACTACTTTGGTCCCACAAAGAATTGACTCAATACCAACCAACCCAAAGGGTTCATATAATGATGCCATAATCGTATAATCAACTGCTCTATATAATTCAGGCATATTTTTACAATATCCAAGCTCTAATACATTTTTTATTGGATGTGGTAAAGGAGCTCCAACGACGGCTAATTTTATGGGTAAATCAGTTTTAGAAAAAAATTCAGCAAGAAGGTTTAAGCCTTTTCTTGTATGACCAGTAGATGGAAATAAGAAAATAGTTTCTTCTTCTGATATAGTATAACGATGGCGAATATTAGCTATATTCCCTGAAGGGGTAAAGACTGAATTATCAATAGGAGGATAAATCACTTGGATTTTATTTTCATCTATATGATAAAGATCTTTTATTTCAGATTTCATTAATTCAGAATGAGCAACAATTAACTTCGCACTAGAGTAGTTACTATAATTTCGCTTGATTATTAAATTATCTATTAAACTTGGTTTTTTCCCCATATTTTTAAGGAAACCTAAATGGGTTCCTCCGCAAATCAATAAATCAGCATGATCAGATTGATGACATGAAATTAGGTACTCATTTGATTTTCGTTGTTTTTGTAATTGATAAGTAAATAAAAAAGCGCGTAATTTTTTAGGAATAAATTTTTGATTAATTAATTTTGGAATAACTAGGTTTATTTCAGGTAAATTTTTATCAAAAGAAGTGGAATAAATGATAGGAACAATATTATCATTATGTAATTGTCTAACTAGGTATAATACATAACTTTCCATACCACCACTTTTTGCAAAGCGGTTTACACTAATAGAAATGGTTTTATTTATCATTGCCAATTTACTTTAATTAGTAGCGTTATTCATAATAAAAAGCTGCACGCATATAAATATGTGTGCAGCCTTATTCATTGCAATAACTAACCTTTGTAGTTATAAACGTGTGCAACTAAATCTAATACTTTGTTTGAATAACCAGTTTCGTTATCATACCAAGAAACTAATTTCACGAAAGTATCAGTTAACGCGATACCTGCATCTGCGTCAAATACTGAAGTTTCAACTGCACCGTTGAAGTCAGTAGAAACAACCGCATCTTCAGTGTAACCCAATACGCCTTTTAATTCGCCATTGAATGTTTTACCTTCAGCAGCATCTTTGATTGCTTTTTTGATATCTTCGTAACTTGCTGCTTTTTCTAAGTTCACAGTTAAATCAACCACTGACACGTTTGGTGTTGGAACACGGAATGCCATACCAGTTAATTTACCGTTTAATGCAGGTAATACTTTACCCACAGCTTTTGCTGCACCAGTTGAAGATGGGATGATATTTTGTGACGCACCACGACCACCGCGCCAGTCTTTCGCTGAAGGACCATCTACGGTTTTTTGTGTTGCAGTTGTTGCGTGAACAGTTGTCATTAAACCATCTTTGATACCGAAAGTTTCGTGAATAACACGTGCTAACGGTGCTAAACAGTTTGTTGTGCAAGATGCGTTAGATACGATATCTTGACCTGCATAAGCGTTGAAGTTTACGCCACGAACGAACATTGGGGTATTGTCTTTAGATGGACCAGTTAATACCACTTTTTTTGCACCAGCAGTAATGTGTTTACGTGCAGTTTCATCAGTTAAGAATAAACCTGTCGCTTCAACTGCGATATCCACACCGATTGCACCCCAGTTAAGGTTTGCAGGATCACGTTCAGCAGTAACACGGATAGCTTTACCATTTACAACAAGGTTGCCATCTTTTACTTCAACCGTACCATCAAAACGACCGTGTGTTGAATCATATTTCAACATATACGCCATATATTCAACGTCGATTAAGTCGTTGATACCAACAACTTCGATATCATCACGTTGTTGTGCTGCACGGAATACGATACGACCGATACGACCGAAACCATTAATACCAATTTTAATTGCCATAGTATTTACCTACTTTTTAAGTTAAACAAAAATTATCTCAGTTCGCGACTGTCTTTGCATTTAAGCATTGTAATGACGACCTTGAATAAAACAAATTATAACATATTTCAAATCAGTGCGAAATGAAGACTGTTTCGCTAACTATATCAGATAATGCTTTTGTGATCTATGTCAAAATTGTTTTTTCTTAAACAACTTATCAATGCGACCGCATTAAAAACAACGCGATTTTGATCCGCGGTTTTCGCCCGTTTTAAGCCATTAACGATAGATTCTCGCCTGTTAAGCAATCCGCATTTTACGCTTTATTAATGCACCAATAATGTGGAAAAATCCTAATAAAAACGATAACGCATATAAGGGTTTATCACCCAATACGGCATAAGGTGTTTTTCCTTCCGTAGGGATCATTTTTTGCGTCAAGGTGGTTTGCTCAAATTGCGGTGCTTGTGCAATCAGATTGCCTTGTGCATCAATAAATGCGGTAATGCCTGTATTCGTTGCACGCAATACGGGTCTGCCCAGTTCTAACGCCCGCATTCTTGCCATTTGTAGATGTTGCCAAGGTCCGATGCTATCACCAAACCACGCATCATTTGAAATGGTGAGAATAAAATCGGTTTTAGGTTGCCAATTTTGTTGTAAGCGTGAACCTAAAATGATTTCGTAACAAATCGCTGGCGTAAAATATCGTCCTTTAATTTGCAATGATGGCTGAATAAATTCGCCACTTTGAAATGCAGACATTGGCAAATTAAACACCGATCCCAATGGTCGCAAAAGGCTTTCCAATGGCACATATTCGCCAAATGGCACTAAGTGCTGTTTGTTATAGCGTTGGGCTTTCTGTGGATCATATTGGGTCTCTTGCTCACTGACCACCGTAATGGAATTAAACAGTTTTTCTTGCGTTGGCTCTTGATAAACCGTGCCAATAATCACGTTGCTATGCTGTGAATTAACCGCGGTCTGTAATGCTTGAAAAAAGGGTTGCAACTGATTTTCCAGTGCAGGCAACGCACTTTCGGGCAAAATAATCACATCGCTATCGGCTAAATGCTGACTAATTAGCTGCTGATAAATCGCTAAGGTGTGATATAAATAATTGGGATCCCATTTCAGGTTTTGTTCAATATTTCCTTGTGTCAAGGTAATCGTTAACGCTCGCTCATCATTATTTCTGACATAACTTTTTTGCGATGAATAAGCCGCAAGCCCAACGACAACTACCAATAAACCGCAATGCATTAACGCAATGCGTGGCTGTTTCGGCACACAAATTCCCGTGCGAACTAAACTAACCAATGCCGCACTCACCCACATCGTAAAGAAAGTCAGCCCTGTTACGCCAAAGATCGGTGCGATGCCTTTAAATGGGCTATCAATTTGCGTATAACCAAATTGTAACCACGGAAATCCCGTAAAGATCCAACCACGTAAAAACTCGGTTAATGTCCACAAGATAGGGAACAGCACTACACTCTTTATCTTAAACCGTTGAATACAATAAGCAAAAAGCAAAGGATATAACGCTAAATAGGCAGCAAGTAAAAGGACTAATAAGTAGCTCACGATTAATGGTGCATCGCCAAATTGGTGAATACTCACATGCAGCCAACTTACACCAAAACTAAAAAAACTCAGCCCCCATAAAAACGCACTGCCTAAAGCACGACGTTGGTTAGTTTGTTGACTTATCCCAACTAAACCAAATAACGAAACATAAGCAAGATACCATTGATCAAACGGTGAAAAGGCAAAGACACCCACTGCACCACTAAGTAGAGCAATAAGATAGGATAGATATTTATTCATAACTCATTTTTGCTGTTTTTGATTTAGCGATTATATCGAATTTTAACGGACTATTGTAAAACTGCGGTCAAAAAACACTTGAATTTTTGACCGCGGTTTAAGCTATAAAGCACGCAACAATATTGGGCGATACGCATATTTATGGCGATATTTTTTAATGTAAGTATGCACTCCCCAATAAGAAAGTGCCGTACATAGCACAATAAACAACGCACTCAGCCATTCTGCATTGAAGCAACTGGCACTAATCAAGGTTGCCAATAAAAGCACGCACAATGGCAAAGCATAGAGCAGCAACATTGAGTGCAATAACGCACGTTCGGACAAACCAATTTCAACCCATTGCCCCACGTTTAATGCTGTAATGGTTGGGATCTCAAAAATATATTCCCCCCGTTCTCCCGTTAATTCCGATAACGCGGCGGTACCACATCTATTTTGAGCCGCACAACTACCGCAGGCACTTTTTGCTTGGCATTTAACGGTTGCCACACCATTTTGATAAGCGACTACAATTGCCGATTCTGTGATCATCTTGCCCATCCTATTGATTAAACTGGATATTTTGCACAATGCGTTTCGCTGTACTGGTCGGAATCTGACCGATAATCGTCAGTTCTTTCTCGCCACGATTTTCATTATAAATAATGTTAGCCCCTTGTTTCCATAAATTATCTTGCTCATTAGGGAAAAGTTTATTTGCTACATACACCGTAAAAGAAAATAAACCGTCGCTATATAACTGGCTAGTTACCGTATCTTGCCCATTTTCCTCATTATTTGAATTTTGATTGATTAATTTAAATCCTTGTGGCAACCAATTCGTATGCCAATCTGTTGTTGCCTTTTCTGTTTGAGCATTTTTATTCGTCAATAATGGTGGAAAATGCATCGCATTAAGATAATCACTCAACGCTTTAAATCCATCTCCCACATATAAATTCACGACACGAAATTGTTCTAACTGATTGCCTTCGTGATCAAGCATATCACAACGTAGCAACAGATGGTTTTCCGCGTCAATAAATGCCAAAAACTGATAACGAAAGTCATCTTTGGGTTTAATATTGATTAATTGAACAGGACGATCGGCAATCCTACCGCGACCTTTATCAATAAAATCATAATAATTGGCTAATTGGTTAAAATCCGCGTGCATCACACTCGGAAGATTATCAATAATATGACTTGAATTGATGGTAAAAGGTTGGCTATTTTGTTGAAAATAACTAATTAGATTATCACGTTGGACAATTTCTTGCTTGCTATCATCAAGGGTATCAAGTAACGCATAAGTGCGTTTTTGGATATTCAAATGGCGATAACGAAAGGAATCCAAATCAAGCGGACTTGCCTGCACATAAATAAGTTCGTAGTTCAGATTATCACTCGCTTTCGTCATATTCTCTAAGAGTTGTTTCGGGGTTAAAGGCGCCGAATTTTCTACGGCAAAAACAGGAAAAACAAAGAAAAAGCAAAAAACCGCGGTCAAAAAAGAAGATATTTTTCGCATAATGTGAGATCTTGAGTTAAATAAATTCACCACCGAAACGGTGGTGAATAAAAATTTCTAAACGCATCTAATTATTTTGCATTGTCTGCGTAAATACGACGCTGAAGTTCATAATTTTGTAACATTGCACTAATACGGCGATTTTTTTGCTCTAACTGCTCGCTCGTCGCCACATCTTTAGTCGGGGCATTATAGCTCACTTCTTGCACATTGCTATTAAATGGCATTGTTTGCAACACAGGATTGTCAACCTGATTATGTTCGGTTTTACCACCATTAAAGCTTTGAACGCCAAGAACAGCCACTAAACAAACGCCAGCTGCCACCGCAACTTGTACCATTGGCGCAAACATACCACGCAATTTTTGCATAAATGGTAATTGTTCCACTTGCTCTGGTTCAGGTTGAGATACTTGTAACGCAGGCTCCGCTTCAATGAGCATTTCCATTTTCGCACTGAAGTCTGCGTTAAGCATCACATCACTTTCTTCCCGCATAACGCTACGGATAATGTGATAGCTATTCCAACTTTGTTGTAGATTCGCATCTTGACATAATTGTGCAGTGAATTCGTTACTTACCTGCTCACCATCAATATATGCTGAAAGTAACTCTTTTTGCATTTTTTGTACCCCAGTTTGTGTATTCTAACGTTGAATAAGTGGATTAATTTTATTTTCAATAATTTCACGCGCACGGAAAATTCTTGAACGTACAGTACCGACAGGACAAGCCATAATGTCAGCAATTTCTTCGTAACTTAATCCTTCGATTTCACGTAAGGTTATCGCTGTCTTTAATTCTTCTTGTAAACTATTAATCGTTTCAAAAACAATTTTCTTTAATTCAGCTGACAACATTAAGTTTTCGGGAGTTTCCACATCCCGTAATTGACTACCCGAATCATAAGACTCCGCATCTTCCGCCAAAATATCTTCATTTGGAGGGCGTCGCCCTTGGGCAGTTAAATAATTTTTTGCCGTATTAACGGCTATACGATAAAGCCAAGTATAAAAAGCACTTTCACCACGAAATGAATCCAATGAGCGATACGCTTTAATAAAGGACTCTTGTACCACATCAGGAATGTCGTTACGTGGAACATATCGCGTTAATAATCCAGCAACTTTATTTTGATAACGCGTTACCAATAAATTAAAGGCTTTTTTATCTCCTTGCTGTACTCTTTCTACCAAAGCCTGATCTGTTAGCTGTTCAGCCATAGCACTCCTATTCAAACAAGCTCTAAAAATAAGTAAGACAGCAAGCCTTGCATATCTTTAGAGTAAACAAATGGGGAAAAGTTCAAAATATTTTATTTGTCTAAATTTAATTTAGATTGAATGAGTTGGACGATGTGTTGTAATTCCTCGTCCTGAGTTGGAACACGATTGAAGAACCAAGAGAAAAGCTGTAAGTCAGAACAAGCCAACAAACGAACAAACGCAGCTTGTTTTTGCTCATCTAATTGATCAAAATATTGTAAATAAAACGGCATAATCACATTATCAAGCTCTAACATTCCACGCCGACAATCCCATTCTAAACGTAAGCGGTTATATTGATCCACATATTGTCCTTTTTATTCTTGTGTAATAAATAGCAAACCCATTGCTTAATTGTAAATCAATACGAAAAAAATTGCTCTAATTAACAATAATTAGAGCAATTTTTTCTCAATGATTCATTACTTTTTCGCTAGTAAATCGCGAATTTCGGTAAGCAATTTTTCTTCTGGTTTGACTTCTGCTTCTTTTGGTTGCTCTTTTTTCAATTTATTCAAGGCTTTAACCATTAAGAAAATAGCCATTGCAATAATAATGAAATCAAACACATTTTGAATAAACATACCGTAGTTTAATGTAACCGCAGGGGTTTCACCAACAGCAGGCGATAATACAAATTTGAGATCTTTAAAATCTACGCCACCAGTAAGAATACCCAATACAGGCATTACTACATCAGAGACAAGTGAACTCACAATTTTACCAAACGCACCACCGATGATCACACCGACAGCCATATCAACTACATTTCCGCGCATTGCAAATTCACGGAATTCTTTTAAGAAACTCATAAATATCCTTGGATTGAAATAAAGGAACTGCATTATATTATTTTTTTATTGATTGTATAGCGTTTTATAGATTATTTACAAATTCTTATACTGAAATCATAAAAAAACGGCAAATTACTTTGCCGTTTTCGTTTTTTCATTCAAATTAATAATTGTCTTCTTTTGGTAAACGAATAAATGAAGCAATCAAACCGCCCCAAATGATTACCAACGCAATAATCATCATCATAATTGCAATACTACTCATTATGCTCTCCTTTAGTCGGATTAAGATGTTTCCAAGGTAAACGGGATAACAGATAAGCGACAACAACTAAACCTATCGCCATTCCCCAACCAAATGTGTCTACAAACCAAGCTGGATAGTCGCCATAACCGTTAGCAATAACTTTTGAAGCTTCTTTATACAACATAAAAGCCAGTACCGCACAAGTCACCACAACACAGGTTTTCCAAATCAAACCTACTTTAAAAGAGCTGGTTTCATTCAAATGATCGCCTAATAAATTTAAACGTTTCGTGACTAAAATTGCAAAAATTGAGAAAAATCCGACCGCGACAATGCCGAACATATTCACGAAATTGTCCATCGTATCAAGCATTGGTAAACCTGAAGCTGTACCAAAGAGAATCACGGAAGCAATCATCATCGGAATACCAACAAGGAAGGTTGCTTTCACACGGCGCATTTGTAATTTATCTTGCACCGCAGCAATAATTACTTCAAGTACAGAGATAAATGACGTTAATCCTGCAAATACTAATGAACCAAAGAATAGGACGCCTAATAATGCACCCATTGGTGCTTGGTTAATAATTGTCGGAAAAGCAAAGAACGCTAAACCAATACCGCCTTTAGCCACATCGCTCACTTCTTGCCCCGCAGACGTTGCCATAAAGCCTAATGCGGCAAAAACGCCGATTCCCGCTAACACTTCAAAACTGCTGTTCGCAAAGCCCACGACTAACCCAGGACTCGTTAAATCTGTTTCTTTTTTCAAGTAAGACGCGTAAGTTACCATAATACCGAAACAAATTGAGAGTGAGAAAAAGATTTGCCCATAAGCAGCGATCCATACACTTGGCTCGGTCAATTTTTCCCAGTTTGGTGTAAATAATGCGTCTAAACCTTTCGCTGCACCTGGTAAGAATAATGAGTAAACCACCAACACAACGAACATGACAACTAATAACGGCATAAAAATCGTGGATGATTTTGCCACGCCTTTCTGCACGCCAAGGGACATAATCAATAAAGTAATCAACCACACTGCGATTAATGGCCAAACTACGGTGCTGACAAAATCAAGGCTGAATCCTGCATCGCCCATTTTAATATGTTCGTGTAGGAAAAAGTTCACGGGATCCGATCCCCAAGCACTTGTGAAGGAATAGACGGTATAACTTGCCGCCCATCCTAAAATCACCGCGTAGTACAAACCAATAATCACATTAATTAATACTTGCCACCAGCCAAAAGTTTCAAATTTTTGGCTTAAACGGCGATACGCCAAGGGTGGCGAACCGTGGAATTTATGCCCAATCGCATAATCTAAAAATAATAAAGGGATACCTGCGGTTAACAGTGCTACAATATAAGGGATAATAAAAGCACCACCACCGTTTTCAAAGGTGACATAAGGGAAACGCCAAATATTTCCCAACCCAACCGCAGAACCAACCGCGGCAAAAATAAAAGCAGTACGACCAGAAAAGGTCTCTCGCTTGCGTGTATTAGCCGTTGCCATAGCACGTTCCTTATTCAATATAAGTTAAAAATCTGTTAAAAAGGAGATAAAATATAACCTAATCCAAACAACTGTCAATACAAAGGCAAGCTTTTCAAACAAATATTTTTGCACTGATTTAACACAAAGAGCAGTTTTATATACTGACAAATTCAATAAAATCAAACTTTAACACTAACAAAAGCAATATATCAGTATTAAACACTAGCTAATTAATTAAACCCGCGGATAAAATTCTACACAAATTTAATTAGAAGCTTTTCCCAAAACCACCTAGAATAAGACAAGAAATAAGATAATTATTGGAATAATGTAATGCACCAAACCGCCCCTAAACTTGTGTACCTCACCCACGGTTACACCGCCAACTCACAATCTCATTGGTTCCCGTGGCTCAAGCAACAACTTCAAGCACGCCAAATTGAATGTCGAGTTTTTGATATGCCAAATAGTTGCCAACCCAATGTGGATGAATGGCTAACCTATCACCAACAACATATTGATCGCTGTGATGAAGACTGCTTTTTTATCGGGCATAGCCTTGGTTGTATTGCCACATTGCACTACTTAGCACAAACGCAGCGAAACATTGGCGGGCTATTACTCGTTTCAGGTTTCTGCGAACATTTACCCCATTTACCTGAACTGGATTCCTTTACCCAGAACCCAATCAACTTTGAGCATATCATCCCACTCACGCCACAACGCACCGTTGTGGCATCCCTTAATGATAGCATCGTCCCACCTGACTATTCCGCCCACTTAGCGAAACAACTTAAAGCGAAATATGTTACGGTACAGCAAGGCGGGCATTTCCTTGCACGAGACAGGTTTAACCGCTTTCCTTTAGTAGAAAATCTCATTCTAGATATGTTATCTATTTAAGAAAAATGGCGAAAATCACTCAAACCGCGGTCAAAAATTCACGCGTTTTTTAGACCGCGGTATTGGCAAGATAAACGAAAATAAATTAATGCTAACACCGCAATAGTGCGTTGTTCACAACACCTTACTGATTTCACTAATGGAAATCGCATTTTGATATGTTAGCTATTTAATAAAAAGGCGGAAATCACTCAAACCGCGGTCAAAAATTCACGCGTTTTTTAGACCGCGGTTTAATCTAGTTCACCGCAAATAATTCACAACTCGTTTGCCAAATGCATTGCTGGATGATTTGTGCAGGTTCTGAACGCAGTTCACATAAATAACGAAAGCTCTCCGCTACCCGTTCGGGGCGATTAGGTTGCCCTTGAAAACCAAAAACGGGCATATCAGGGCTATCGGTTTCCAGCACCAAACAATCCAAAGGCAATTTCGCGATGGTATTACGCGTTTTATTGGCTCGCTCATAACTAATAATCCCACCAATGCCAATTTTATAACCTAAGTTCACAAAGCGTTTCGCTTGCTCATAACTGCCAGAAAAACCGTGTACCACGCCCCGTTTCGCCACATCAATGCGTTTTAGAAAGGGAAATAACTGATCGTGAGCACGGCGACTGTGTAGATTAACGGGTAAATTAAACTGTTTCGCCAGTTGCAGTTGGGCTTCAAGGTATTCACATTGCTTACGCCACAAGCCTTCACTAATCAATTCATCAACGCCACGTTCTAAGCCAATTTCAGCAACGGCACAACAATGTGGATCGGCTTGAGCTAAACACTGGGCTAACATCTCAAGATCGGCAGGTTGGTGCTGTTGAATATATAACGGATGCAACCCTAAGCCGTAACAAAGCTGTGTGGGGAAATCCACACACATTGCTTGAATACGGGGAAAATCACGCGTCATTACGGCAACAATCAAGATCTTTTGCACGTCTGCCCGTTGTGCATTTACCACTAATTGAGCCAATGATTCCCCTGTCGTATCGTGCAAATAATCAAGATGCGTGTGCGTATCAAAAAAAGGCATTACAAACTAACCTTGGCAAGAAAGAATTTCAATTTTCTCTTTTGGCACATCACGTAATCGCTTTTGTGTGCTAGTCTGCACGGATTTGATTTTATCCACCACATCCATACCCGCAACTACCTTGCCAAAAACGGCATAGCCCCAACCTTGTGCCGTTTTAGCACGATGATCAAGAAAAGCATTATCCGCTACGTTGATAAAAAACTGCGATGTTGCCGAATTGGGATCACTAGTGCGTGCCATTGCGATGGTACCGCGTACATTGTGCAAGCCGTTATCCGCTTCATTCGCTATTGGTGCTTGTGTTGGTTTAGTTTGCAAATCCGCATCCATTCCCCCACCTTGAATCATAAAACCGTCAATAACCCGATGAAAAATCGTGTGATCATAAAAACCGCTACGGCAATATTGTAAAAAATTCGCTACACTCTTCGGTGCGTTATCGTTATCCAATGCGAACTGGATCTCACCCAAATTGGTATTTAATGTGACATTTGTAACCTGTGCATAACTACTTACACTCACAGCTGCTAAGCTCAAACCAATCAATAATAAACGCTTTTTCATTTCAACCCTATTTCACTACTACGATATGAAAAAGGTGCGAATCTCGCACCCAATTTTCTATTCAAATTATTCATCAATACTCACAGATTGGATAACTACATCATCCACTGGCACATCTTGATAAAAGCCTTTGTTGCCCGTTTTAACGCTTTTGATTTTATCGACCACGTCCATACCTTCAACCACTTCACCAAAAACCGCATAACCCCAATCTTGCACCACTTTACGTCCAAATAACTCTTTCGCTTTGTGATCTAAAAACGTATTATCCGCCACATTAATAAAAAACTGTGAACTAGCAGAATGCGGATCGCTAGTCCGTGCCATTGCCAACGTACCGCGTTTATTACTTAAACCATTGTTTGCTTCATTCTCTATTGGCGCACGGGTTGGCTTTTCTTTTAGTCCGCTTTCCATACCGCCACCTTGAATCATAAACCCATCAATAACGCGGTGAAAAATGGTGTTATTGTAAAAGCCATCTCGGCAATATTGTAAAAAGTTCGCTGCCGTGATCGGTGCTTTGTCAAAATTAAGTGCAATTTTAATATCGCCAAGATTGGTATGTAATGTAATCATTTTGTTATCCTCGCTAAAATTCAAGGCGTCCATTATTCCATAAAATGCCTAAAAGTGCTATCTTGTACATTATTTTCTATCCTTAACTCGTTAATACAGAGAGTGACTATGTTAAAAATTTTTAATACTTTAACCCGCGAGAAAGAATTATTTAAACCAATCCACGCCAATAAAATCGGTATGTATGTCTGTGGGGTAACCGTATATGATTTATGCCATATCGGACATGGTCGAACCTTTGTGTGTTTTGATGTCATTGCACGTTATTTACGCTATTTAGGCTACAATTTAACCTATGTCCGCAATATTACCGATGTGGACGATAAAATCATTAAACGTGCCCTTGAAAATAATGAGAGTTGCGAACAATTAGTGGATCGTATGGTTGTGGAAATGTACAAAGACTTTGATGCACTCAATGTCTTACGCCCCGATTTTGAACCGCGGGCAACGCACCATATTCCTGAAATCATCGCCTTAGTGGAAAAATTAATTCAACGTGGTCACGCTTACGTTGCAGAAAATGGCGATGTGATGTTTGATGTGGCATCCTTTCAACAATACGGCAAATTATCCCGTCAAGATTTAAGCCAATTACAAGCAGGCGCACGCGTAGAAATTTCTGAAATCAAGAAAAATCCGATGGATTTTGTGCTGTGGAAAATGTCAAAAGCGAATGAGCCCAGTTGGCAATCCCCTTGGGGAGCAGGTCGCCCAGGTTGGCATATTGAATGTTCGGCAATGAACTGCAAACAGCTTGGCGAACATTTTGATATTCACGGCGGCGGATCGGATTTAATGTTTCCGCATCACGAAAATGAAATTGCACAATCTTGCTGTGCGCACGATGGAGAATACGTCAATTATTGGATCCATTCGGGAATGATTATGGTGGATAAAGAAAAAATGTCCAAATCCCTTGGCAATTTCTTTACCATTCGTGATGTCTTACAACATTATGATGCAGAAAGTGTACGCTATTTCCTGCTCTCCGCCCATTATCGTAGCCAATTAAATTATAGCGAAGAAAATCTCAATCTTGCTCAGGGTGCATTAGAACGCTTATATACCGCACTACGTGGAACCGATCCGCACGCCAACGCACAAGGTGGCGGGCAATTTGTTGCTGCGTTCAAAGAAGCAATGGATGACGATTTCAATACACCAAATGCACTTTCCGTCTTATTTGAAATGGCACGCGAAATTAACAAACTGAAAAATGAAGATCTTGCACAAGCCAATGGATTAGCTGCACAAATGCGATCTCTCGCCCGCATACTTGGCTTGCTTGAACAAGATCCTGAGCATTTTCTGCAATCAGGTTCAAACGATCAAGACGTAGCAAAAATTGAGCGATTGATTAAACAGCGTAATGATGCCCGTGCTAATAAAGATTGGGCGGCGGCTGATGCGGCACGCAATGCGCTGACTGAACTCGGCATCGTGCTTGAAGACGGGGCAAATGGCACCACTTGGCGTAGAGCATAAAACAAAACCGCGGTCAAAAATCCAAGCATTTTTTTGACCGCGGTTTTTGTTCTTTTCCGCATTTTATTTTGCTAAAACGCTTTTATCGTCATCATCGTCATCGTAGTGGCGTTGCTTTACACGGCGAAAATAATCTTTGGTTTCATCAATAATCACCTTACGCAACATTAAAATTGCAAATAAATTTGGAAAAGCCATTAAACCGTTAACAATATCCGCCAATGTCCAAATCAAATCTAATTTCAAAAATGCCCCACAGGCGACAAACAAAATAAACAAGACACGGTAAATTTTGATTGCTTTAATCCCAACTAAATAGACCAAACAACGCTCGCCATAATAGCACCAACCGAGAATCGTGGTGAACGCAAAAAACAGCAAACCGATGGTGACTAGCACAGCACCCAAATTGGAACCTAGACCTTGTGCAAATGCATAATTCGTCACGCTCGCCCCTTCAATTGGTGCTTGCCACGCCCCTGTAATCACAAGCACTAGCCCAGTCATTGAGCAGACGATAATGGTGTCTAAGAAGGTGCCTGTCATTGAAATTAAACCCTGACGAACAGGTTCTTTCGTTTGGGCTGCCGCAGCGGCAATCGGTGCACTACCTAAGCCTGATTCATTGGAGAAAATACCGCGTGCAACCCCTGCTTGAATGGCTTTCATCACGGTAAAGCCAACGGCTCCGCCAAGTGCCGCCTGAGGTGCAAAAGCACTTTGCACAATCAACGTTAAGGCACTCGGCACTTTATCCGCATTAATAATCAAAATAATGACTGAAACTAGCACATACAAAATCGCCATAAACGGCACGATATATGTGGAAACGCTCGCAATACGTTTAACGCCACCAAGAATAATCATTGCGGTTAAGACCGTGACAATGAATGCCGTGATTATCACTGGCACATTGAAAGTATCTTGCATTGCGTGGGTAATGGCATTCACTTGTGGAAAAGTACCAATACCGAAAAACGCCACAAGCACTCCAAAGATCGCAAACAATTTGGCTAACCATTTAATCCCCAATCCCCGTTCAATATAGTACATTGGGCCGCCTGCCATAAACCCGTTTTTATCGCGTACGCGGTATTTGACCGCCAACAAACATTCTGCATATTTCGTTGCCATACCCAGTAATGCCACTAACCACATCCAAAACATCGCACCAGGTCCGCCCGCTTGAATAGCGGTTGCAACACCAACTATATTGCCCGTACCAATAGTCGCTGACAAAGCGGTACATAATGCTGCAAAGGCAGACACGTCGCCAACTTGATGATTGCCAGGCTCTTTTTTGAACATATAAACAAACGCACGGGGCAAATAGCGGATTTGCAAAAAGCCAAGACGCAGTGTGAGATAAAGCCCCGTGCCTGAAATCAGGATCAGCATTGGCGCCCCCCACACAAGTGAATTAATTGAAGATAAAATTGATTCCATTGTAAATTCCTACAAGCTGAAAATACAAAGGCGATAAAGCCGAGCAATAGAAATGCACGCCAAGCGTGAAATTGCTCAGTTTTTGCCCCTGTCCTTTTGCCTGAGCGTTTCGGGTATGTCCCTTTCGCCTTCGGCGTCCATTTTTACGCAATAAAGTTATCACGCAAATGATTGGATCTCTCCAAGGGTTCGTCCAGTAACAGTCCTCGCTAATTTGCCCAATGGCGTTTCGCACCTGAAAGATTTTACCTCGTCGGTGTAGGGTCGATTCCCTACTCTCCAGCTACCTTCATCCGAACGTGATTTTATAAATAAAATCGCATTAAATTTTAGCAGATAATCACGAAAGCGCAATTATCCATTTAATATTACTTGTGTTGCTCTCGTTCCCACTTTAACGCAATGTAGCTACAAGTCGGAATAAGTTTAAGTTGATTATCCAAAACGAATTGACGTAACACTTGATACAACTTATCCGCAACGCCCTGTCCACGCAGAGTTGGCGAAACATAAGTATGATTAGCATTAATGGTTTTATCATCAACAAAATAATAGGTTAGCTCTGCTACACGATGATTATGCTTATCACATAAAAAGAATTGCCCCTGACCATCTTGCTGTTGATGCAAAATGTTATTCATTATTCTTCCCATTCACTTTTTAATTCATCATCTATCATAAGCACTGCACTTTCACCAGGGATAGCTTTTTCTTCCATTACCCATTCGCCTAAATCAATCATTTGACAACGTTTACTGCAAAATGGACGGAAAGGGCTTTGTTCGGACCAAACCACTGCGGTTTGGCAATGTGGGCAAGGCACCGTTATTATTTCACTCATTTTCTCACTCTCATTTCATTCAAATGTACGCATTTTATTACAAGAGCAGCCAACTTCCCATAAAAAACGCAAGGATTTTTGACCGCGGTTTTATACCGATTTCAGCTCAGCTACAGCTTGACGACAGACTTGCCAACCACTTCGTAAAATAATCACGCTTAACAATAAGCTCGCAACAGGATCAACCCAATTCCAAGCTAAATAATAGGTAACAATCCCAACTACAATCGCAACGACTGAACCCAATAAATCCGCTAATACGTGCAAATACGCCGCACGAATATTCAAGTTATCGTGATTAGCTTTTAACATCATTCGTGCTACAAATACATTTACTAACAATCCGAAGGTTGCAACGACCAACATTGGTAACGACAAAATCGCACTCCGTGCTTGCAAACGTTGCAAAGCTTCCCAAATAATCCATAATGCGATCACAATCAAGGAACTGCCATTGATTAATGCCAACCACTTAGCAATAGGAAAGCGATGATGAGCAACCCGCAACGCAAAAAGTGCTAAGGCTAGCGATAGCGTATCATTTGCCATATGCCCTGCATCCGCAGTTAATGCCAAACTATGAAAAAGCTTTCCCCCAATAAATTCAAGTAGCATAAAGCCCCCGATAAGTAGCAAGCTAATGGTTAATGTGCTTTGATCGAGATGTGAATGAGAGTGTGAGTGGTCGTATGCTTCGGAATGGGAATGACTCATAATTAACTTATAAAAACGATAAAATCGGATTGTAACAAAATATGATTAGAAAGACATTAAACCGCGGTCTAAAATTCAAGCGTTTTTTGACCGCGGTTTTAGACACCATTTAAGAAAAAGCCCCAGCATTTGCTAGAGCTTTGTGGATTAAAGGACGATTTATTCTTCGTCAACCATATTGAGCATTTCAACTAAGCTCGCGGTCGGATCTTCGGCAACCATTTCAAACTCTTCGGCAATTTCTGCATCAGAGATCGCAGAGAATGATTCTTCCAAGTTTTCAAATACGTTGTCTTGTCCACCATTACGACGGTTTTTGTGGAACGCAAAGCCCGTTCCCGCCGGGATTAAACGACCGACGATTACGTTCTCTTTCAAGCCGCGTAATTCATCACGTTTACCACCAACTGCCGCTTCAGTTAAGACGCGTGTCGTTTCTTGGAACGATGCCGCTGAAATGAACGATTCTGTTGCTAAAGAGGCTTTGGTAATACCAAGCAATTCACGTTCATATTCAACCAATGGCTTGCCTTCTTCCGAACGTTTACGGTTAACTATTTTCACGCGTGCCACTTCAACTTGTTCGCCTTCCAAGAATTCGGAATCATAAGCTTTCGTTACAATGGCTTTACGCAACATTTGACGTACGATAACTTCAATATGTTTATCGTTAATTTTTACCCCTTGTAAGCGGTAAACTTCTTGCACTTCGTTAACGATATAATCGGTTACCGCGTGCACACCACGTAAGCGTAAGATATCATGTGGCGTTTCTGCCCCATCTGAAATCAAGTCGCCACGTTGCACCATTTCGCCTTCAAATACGTTGAGCTGACGCCATTTTGGTATCATTTCTTCGTAAATCTCGCCTTCCGTTGGCGTGATAAGTAAACGACGTTTACCTTTGGTTTCTTTACCAAATGACACGATACCTGAAATTTCAGCTAAGATTGCTGGCTCTTTCGGTTTACGTGCTTCAAATAAGTCAGCTACGCGTGGTAAACCACCCGTAATATCCTTAGTTCCTACGGACTCTTGCGGAATACGTGCTAACGGTTCCCCAATAGAAACTTCCGCACCATCATCTAAAGTCACAATGGCTTTGCCTGGTAAAAAATATTGTGCCGGCACATCAGTACCTGGCAATAAGACATCATTGCCTTGTGCATCAACTAATTTAATCGCTGGACGTAAATCTTTACCAGCAGTTGCACGCTCACCAACATCTTGCACCACAATTGATGAAAGCCCCGTTAACTCATCAGTTTGACGTGTTACGGTTAAGCCATCAACAATATCTGAGAATTTCACAAAACCACTCACTTCAGAAATGACTGGCATTGTATGTGGATCCCAGTTAGCAACGGTTTCGCCTGCACTAACTTCTTGACCATCAGCTTTGCTCAATACCGCACCATAAGGCACTTTATAATGCTCTTTAGTACGACCAAACGCATCCACAATGGTCAATTCAGTATTACGTGAAGTTAAAACTAATTTTCCTTCGTTATTGGTAACAAATTTGATATTCGCTAAACGAATCGTACCGTTATTTTTAACTTGGATACTAGATTCTTTCGCTGCCGCAGATGCCGCACCACCGATATGGAACGTACGCATTGTTAACTGTGTACCTGGTTCACCGATGGATTGTGCGGCGATAACACCTACTGCTTCGCCTTGGTTAATTAAATGTCCGCGGGCTAAATCACGACCGTAACATTTTGCACACACACCAAAGTCGGTTTCACAAGTTACCACTGAACGTACTTTAATGCTATCAACAGAATTTTCATCAATCACATCGCAAAGTTTTTCATCCAACAAGGTATTACGTGGAATAATCACTTCACCTGTGGCTGGATTGACGATATCTTCAGCTGCCACACGACCTAATACGCGATCACGCAATGCTTCTTTAACATCGCCCCCTTCAATTAATGGGGTCATCACGATACCTTCGTGTGTGCCACAATCATCTTCAACGATCACTAAATCTTGTGCCACATCGACTAAACGACGGGTTAAGTAACCTGAGTTCGCTGTTTTTAATGCGGTATCCGCCAAACCTTTACGCGCACCGTGGGTTGAAATAAAGTACTGCAATACGTTTAAACCTTCACGGAAGTTCGCAGTAATTGGAGTTTCAATGATTGATCCATCTGGACGAGCCATCAAGCCACGCATACCCGCTAACTGACGAATCTGTGCCGCAGAACCACGCGCACCAGAATCTGCCATCATAAAGATACTGTTAAAGGACGCTTGTTTTTCTGGTTGACCTTCACGGTTAATCACTTCTTCTGTGGATAAGTTTTCCATCATCGCTTTGGCAACACGCTCATTCGCAGCTGCCCAAATATCGATCACTTTGTTATAACGCTCACCCGCGGTCACTAAACCTGATTGGAATTGCTCTTGAATTTCAGCAACTTCATCTTCTGCGGCAGAAATAATTTCATATTTCTTCGCAGGAATTTCCATATCATCAATACCAACCGATGAACCTGAACGCGCTGCATAAGCAAAACCAGTGTACATAATTTGATCAGCAAACATTACGCTTGGTTTCATACCTAAACGGCGATAACTTTCGTTAATCAATTTAGAAATGGCTTTTTTACCTAAAGTTTTATTGAACAAACTAAATGGCATGCCTTTTGGCGCAATCATCCATAGGATCGCACGACCAATCGTGGTATCCACTAAGTGAGTTTGCGGTTCAAACTCGCCTGCTGCATTTTTTACATATTCAGTAATACGCACTTTCACGCGTGAATGCAATTCAGCTTGACCTGTACGATAGGCTTTTTCAGCTTCACGCGGATCTTGCAACAACATTCCTTCGCCTTTGCCATTCACTTTCTCGCGAGTCATATAGTAAAGACCTAATACCACGTCTTGCGATGGCACAATAATCGGCTCACCATTGGCTGGTGAAAGAATATTGTTGGTTGACATCATCAACGCACGTGCTTCTAATTGTGCTTCAAGGGTTAATGGCACGTGAACCGCCATTTGGTCACCATCGAAGTCCGCATTGAACGCCGCACAAACAAGTGGGTGCAACTGAATAGCTTTACCTTCAATTAAAATCGGTTCAAAAGCTTGGATACCTAAACGGTGCAATGTTGGCGCACGGTTAAGCAAAATTGGATGCTCGCGGATAACATCAGCTAAGATATCCCATACGATCGCATCTTCACGCTCAACCATTTTTTTCGCCGCTTTGATCGTGGTTGCAAAACCGCGGCTTTCTAATTTCGCATAAATAAATGGACGGAATAATTCCAACGCCATTTTTTTCGGCAAACCACATTGATGCAAGTGTAAATATGGTCCAACCGTGATTACTGAACGGCCCGAATAGTCAACACGTTTACCCAATAGATTTTGGCGGAAACGACCTTGCTTACCTTTGATCATATCTGCCAATGATTTTAATGGACGTTTATTTGAACCTGTAATCGCACGACCACGACGACCATTATCTAATAAAGCATCAACCGATTCTTGTAGCATCCGTTTTTCATTACGCACGATAATATCTGGCGCGATTAAATCTAATAAACGTTTTAAACGGTTATTACGGTTGATTACACGACGATATAAATCGTTCAAATCAGAAGTCGCAAAACGACCGCCATCTAATGGTACTAATGGACGTAAATCGGGTGGTAATACAGGTAAAACCGTCATCACCATCCATTCTGGTTTGTTGCCAGACTGAATAAATGCTTCTAATAATTTCAAACGCTTAGTGATTTTTTTACGTTTAGTTTCAGAATTGGTTTCTTGTAATTCTTCACGTAAAGTTTCACATTCGTGTTCTAAATCCATCATACGCAATAACGCTTGGATCGCTTCAGCACCCATTTTTGCATCAAATTCATCATTCCAACGATCTTCTGCTTCAAGGAATTGCTCTTCGGTTAATAGCTGACCTTTTTCTAAGTCAGTCATACCTGGTTCAATCACGATGTATGATTCAAAATAAAGTACGCGTTCAATATCACGCAATGGCATATCAAGTAATAAACCAATACGGGATGGCAATGATTTTAAGAACCAAATGTGTGCCACAGGTGAAGCAAGCTCAATATGACCCATACGTTCACGACGCACTTTCGTTTGCGTCACTTCCACGCCACATTTTTCACAAATCACACCGCGGTGTTTTAAACGTTTATATTTGCCACATAAACATTCATAATCTTTCACTGGCCCGAAAATACGCGCACAGAACAGCCCGTCACGCTCTGGTTTAAAGGTGCGGTAATTAATGGTTTCAGGTTTTTTTACTTCACCGAATGACCACGAACGGATCATATCTGGCGAAGCGAGACCAATTTTAATCACATCAAAATCTTCACTTGATTTTGCTTGTGCTTTTAAGAACTTTACTAAGTCTTTCACGATTTTCTCCTGTCGGAGTTAAACTTTGCAAACCGCGCTCAAAAAAACGCTCGGATTTTTGTCCGCGGTTTGCGCTTACCTTTGCTTTAACGCAGATTATTCTTCATCTAAATCAATATTGAGACCCAATGAACGAATTTCTTTCATAATTACATTGAAAGATTCTGGCGTACCTGGCTCCATTTGATGTTTGCCTGTCACAATGTTTTTATACATTGAAGTACGACCATTCACGTCATCAGATTTCACGGTCAACATTTCTTGTAAGGTATAAGCAGCACCATAAGCTTGTAATGCCCATACTTCCATCTCACCGAAACGTTGTCCCCCGAATTGCGCTTTACCGCCCAATGGTTGTTGAGTCACTAAGCTATAAGAACCTGTTGAACGAGCGTGCATTTTGTCGTCAACTAAGTGGTTCAATTTGAGCATATACATATAACCAACGGTTACTGGACGTTCAAATTTCTCGCCTGTACGTCCGTCATATAATGTAATTTGCCCTGAAGTTGGTAAACCACCTAAGGTCAACAATTCTTTGATTTCTTTCTCATCCGCACCGTCAAACACAGGGGTGGCAAGTGGTAAACCTTTACGCAAGTTTTGTGCTAAACGCATTACTTCTTCGTCGGTAAAGGTGCTTAAATCCACTTTTTGTGCACCGTGACCAAGATCGTAGGCTTTTTGAATATAGCCACGCAATTTCTCAACATCTTGTTTTTGTTTGATCATTGCATTGATTTGATCACCAATCCCTTTCGCCGCCAAACCTAAGTGAGTTTCTAGGATCTGGCCGATATTCATCCGCGATGG
Source organism: Pasteurellaceae bacterium (assembly GCA_030527795.1). GTDB lineage: Bacteria > Pseudomonadota > Gammaproteobacteria > Enterobacterales > Pasteurellaceae > JAUNAB01. The sequence goes on from JAUNAB010000011.1 coordinate 43,251, forward strand.
AACCCCTAATGGATTTAATACGATTTCAACTGGTTGACCATTTTCATCGTACGGCATATCTTCCACTGGGTTAATTTTTGAAATTACCCCTTTGTTACCGTGGCGACCCGCCATTTTATCCCCAGGTTGAATTTGACGTTTCACAGCAAGATACACTTTTACCACTTTCAATACACCTGGTGCTAAATCATCGCCTTGAATGATTTTGCCACGTTGCACTTCCAGTTTATGTTCAAACTCTTTACGCAATTCTTCGTATTGCTCAGCCAGTTGTTCTAATTGGTTTTGCTTCGCTTCGTTATTTAAGGTTTGTTCTAACCATTTAACGCGATCAAGTTTTTCCAATTCTTTCTCACTGATGCCACCGTCAATTAATAGGTTGCGTACACGTGAGAACAAGCCAGCTTCCAGAATTTCCAACTCTTCGCCCAAGTCTTTTTTCGCTTGTTTGAGTTGCATTTCTTCAATTTTAAGCGCACGTTTGTCTTTTTCTACGCCATCACGGGTAAAGACTTGTACGTCAATGACCGTACCTGATGTCCCATTTGGTACACGTAATGAAGAGTCTTTCACATCAGACGCTTTCTCACCAAAAATGGCACGTAATAATTTCTCTTCTGGTGTTAATTGGGTTTCGCCTTTCGGTGTAACCTTACCAACTAGAATATCGCCACCTTTGACTTCTGCCCCAACGTACACAATCCCTGATTCATCAAGTTTGCTTAACGCGGCTTCGCCGACATTTGGAATATCCGCGGTAATTTCTTCTGAACCCAATTTAGTATCACGAGCCACACAAGATAATTCTTGAATATGAATGGTGGTAAAACGATCTTGTTGCACCACACGTTCAGACACTAACATTGAGTCTTCAAAGTTATAACCATTCCAAGGCATAAACGCCACGCGGATATTTTGACCAAGGGCTAATTCACCTAAATCGGTTGATGGACCATCAGCTAAAACTTCGCCACGTCCAATTGGTTCCCCCAACGCCACACAAGGAATTTGGTTAATACAGGTATTTTGGTTTGAACGGGTATATTTAATTAAGTTATAAATATCAATGCCCGCTTCGCCTGGAATTGTCTCATCTTCATTGACTTTAACGACAATGCGTGATGCATCAACATATTGCACAATCCCACCACGTTTTGCGACAACCGCCACGCCAGAATCAAGTGCTACAGCTTTTTCAATCCCCGTTCCCACTAATGGTTTATCTGAACGTAAAGTTGGCACCGCTTGACGTTGCATGTTCGCACCCATTAAGGCACGGTTCGCATCATCATGCTCTAAGAATGGAATCAACGCTGCCGCCACAGAAACAACTTGTTGAGTTGATACGTCCATATAATGCACTTCATCAGGACGATATAAACCTGATTCGCCATGTTCACCACGGCAAGTTACAAAGGCATCAGTAAAACGGAAATCTTCATCTAAATTTGAGTTCGCCTGCGCGATAACGTAGTTACCTTCTTCAATCGCAGATAAATATTCAATTTCTTCGGTAACTTGTCCGTTAATCACTTTACGATATGGGGTTTCTAAGAAACCATAATTATTCGTACGAGCATACACGGAAAGTGAGTTAATTAACCCGATATTCGGACCTTCAGGCGTTTCGATCGGACAAACTCGACCATAGTGAGTTGCGTGAACGTCACGCACTTCAAAGCCAGCACGTTCACGAGTTAAACCACCTGGACCCAACGCAGAAATACGACGTTTATGCGTTACTTCTGATAATGGGTTGTTTTGGTCCATAAACTGTGAAAGTTGTGATGAACCAAAGAACTCACGAACCGCGGCAGAAATCGGCTTCGCATTAATTAAGTCTTGTGGTGTAACCGCATCTAAATCGCCTAATGATAAGCGTTCTTTAACCGCACGTTCTACACGCACCAAACCAATACGGAATTGGTTTTCTGCCATTTCACCAACGGAACGAATACGACGGTTACCTAAATGGTCAATATCATCCACTTCGCCACGACCGTTACGAATATCAATCAATTTACGCATTACATTGACGATATCTTCTTTGCTTAATACGCCACTTCCTGTTTCTTCAGGAATACCAAGCGAACGATTAAACTTCATTCGACCCACAGCAGAAAGATCATAACGATCTGTTGAGAAGAACATATTATCAAATAAGCCTTCTGCCGCTTCTTTTGTTGGTGGCTCGCCTGGACGCATCATACGATAAATTTCAACTAATGCACTTAAGCGATCATGAGATGGATCAACGCGTAAGGTTTCTGAAATATATGGACCGTAATCTAAATCATTGGTAAACAAGGTTTCAATTTGCTGATAACCTGCTTGTGCCAATTTTGCCAAAATCTCAAGGGTAATTTCCCCATTAGCAGGGCAAATCACTTCACCTGTTTCAAGATCAACATAATCCTTCGCAGCCACTTTGCCAACAATGTAATCTGTCGGCACTTCAACTTGTGTAATATTATCTTTTTCTAATGCACGAATATGGCGTGCGGTAATACGACGACCACGTTCAACATACACTTTGCCATTTGCCTCAATATCAAAAGTTGCGGTTTCACCACGCAATCTTTCAGGTACTAAGGTCATCAATAATTTATTATCTTTAATTTCGTAAATAACTTTATCAAAGAATAAAGCTAAAATTTCTTCTGTTGTGTAATTTAATGCACGTAAAATAATGGTCGCAGGTAATTTACGACGACGGTCAATACGTGCAAACAAATTGTCTTTCGGATCAAATTCAAAATCTAACCACGAACCGCGGTAAGGAATAATGCGTGCATTATAAAGCACCTTACCTGATGAATGGGTTTTCCCTTTATCACTATCAAAAAACACGCCTGGACTACGGTGTAATTGCGACACAATAACACGCTCAGTTCCATTAATCACAAAGGTTCCATTTTCAGTCATCAATGGAATTTCGCCCATATACACATCTTGTTCTTTAATATCTTTAATTGTGCCTGGGGCTGCATCTTTATCATAACTCACTAAACGCAATTTTACGCGTAACGGTGCAGCATAGGTGGTACCACGGATTTGACATTCACGCACATCAAATACTGGCTGACCTAATTGATAAGATACATATTGTAATTCCGTGCTACCATTGTTGCTCACAATCGGGAACACCGAACGGAAAGCGGCTTCTAAGCCTTGCTGACCATCAGGATCTCTTTGAATAAATTTATCAAAAGAGTCTAATTGAATGGTTAATAAATAAGGTACGTTTAAAACTTGTGGTCGTTTACCAAAGTTTTTACGAATACGTTTTTTCTCGGTATAGGAGTAAACCATAGGGTTCCTCTGTCAATATGTCAGTGAGACTACATTTTCCAACAAAAACAACAGAATTTTTGACCGCGGTTTTGTGAAAAATATCGATTGATACCGTTTTAAGATACCGCACTCTGAACCTTACTTCTGATGAGCGGATTGCAATTAACTTAACCGTATAAGGCTAACCTAACTAAAAGCAATGAAACGGTGGTATTATCTGTGCCATTTTTGATAGCACAAAATGGCTGATGGTATCCCACCAGCCATTGTATCCGAAACGGACAATTTCAAAATCAAAAATTATTTGATTTCTACTTGTGCGCCAGCTTCTTCTAATTCTTTTTTAAGAGCTTCAGCTTCAGCTTTTGCTACGCCTTCTTTTAATACTGCTGGCGCAGATTCAACTAAGTCTTTCGCTTCTTTCAAGCCTAAACCAGTTGCACCACGTACTGCTTTGATTACTGCAACTTTGTTAGCACCTGCTGCTGCTAATACTACATCGAATTCAGTTTTTTCTTCTGCTGCTGCCGCTGCGCCACCTGCTGGTGCTGCTGCTACTGCTGCCGCTGCTGAAACGCCGAATTTTTCTTCCATCGCAGAAATTAATTCAACGATTTCTGATACTGATTTTGAAGCAATCGCTTCAATAATTTGTTCGTTAGTTAATGACATAACAATCAATTCCTAAAGTAAAAATGTTAAACGATTTAAGAAACGCTATAATTAAGCGGCTTCTTGTAATTTGTCGCGTAATGCCGCAAAAGTGCGCACAAGTTTGCCTGCCGCTGCTTCTTTCATAGTACCCATTAAACGTGCAATCGCTTCTTCGTAAGTTGGTAATGTCGCCAAGAATTGAACATCCTGGATTTTACCTTCAAAGGCTGCACCTTTAATTTCAAACTCTTTATTTGTTTTTGCAAATTCAGTAAACAAACGTGCTGCTGCACCTGGATGTTCATTTGAAAATGCAATCAGAGTTGGACCAGTAAACGTATCAGTTAAGCACTCAAATTCTGTGCCTTCTACCGCGCGACGTAATAAAGTATTACGTACAACACGCATAGTCACGCCCGCTTCACGAGCTGTTTTACGTAACTCAGTCATTTTATCTACAGTCACACCACGAGAGTCCGCGATAACTGCTGATAGGGCACCTTTGGCTGCTTCATTTACTTCAGCAACAATTGCTTGTTTGTCTTGAAGATTTAATGCCATTGGCTTTTAGCTCCTGAATACACTCCGATTTCTCGGAATTAAATAACCTAATTCAACGAATTAGGACCTTCGGTGTACAGAAGCAGAATAATTCATACTCTGTTCACCATCTACGTAGGTAATTAAGAACCGAAGCTCTCCTACGGTCTTGGACGGGGCTTGATAGGCAAGCACCAGCCAGATTTTGTCAAAATAACAAAATAGAACGCAAATTATACAGTTAATTTTATTCGCTGTAAAGCCCTATAATGATAAATTGTATAATATATAAAAAGCACAGTTAATACTGTGCTTTTTAAATTAGCTAAAATCAATTATAAACTGCTTTGATCAATAGCAACACCTGCACCCATAGTGGTTGAGATGCTCACTTTCTTGATAAAGATACCTTTTGCAGAAGTTGGTTTTGCTTTGTTTAATGCAGCCAATAATGCCTGTAAGTTTTCTTTTAATTGATCTTCACTGAAGTTCGCTTTACCGATAGTGGTGTGGATGATACCATTTTTATCATTACGATAACGGATCTGACCAGATTTCGCATTTTTTACTGCTTCTGCTACGTTTGGTGTTACAGTACCTACTTTCGGGTTTGGCATTAAGCCACGCGGACCTAAAACTTGACCTAATTGACCTACAACGCGCATTGCATCTGGTGATGCGATCACAACGTCAAAGTTCATTTCGCCTTTTTTGATTTGTTCAGCAAGATCTTCCATACCGACTAAATCTGCGCCCGCTTCTTTCGCTGCATCTGCGTTAGCACCTTGAGTGAATACCGCAACACGAACTGAACGACCAGTACCGTGTGGAAGCACTGTTGCGCCACGTACGTTTTGATCAGATTTACGCGGATCAATACCAAGATTAATTGCTGCATCAACGCTTTCAACAAATTTTGCAGTTGCAAATTGTTTTAAAACGGCAATCGCTTCATTAATTTCATAAGCTTTAGTTGAATCAACGCCTGCTTTAATTGCTTTCATACGTTTAGTAAGTTTAGCCATTAGATTAACCCTCCACAACTAAACCCATTGAACGCGCAGTACCTTCAATAGATTTCATCTTAGTTTCAATTGTCGCGCCAGTCATATCTGCTGCTTTAGTTTCAGCGATTTGACGAACTTGATCACGTGTTACTTTACCCACTTTATCTTTGTTCGGTTTGCCTGAACCAGATTTAATACCCGCTGCTTTTTTCAATAATACTGCTGCAGGTGGAGTTTTTGTGATGAACGTAAACGAACGGTCAGCATACACAGTGATAACAACTGGAATTGGTAAGCCTTTTTCTAAGCTTTCTGTACGTGCGTTAAATGCTTTACAGAATTCCATAATATTTACACCTTGTTGACCCAATGCCGGACCAACTGGTGGAGAAGGGTTAGCCATACCCGCTGCAACTTGCAACTTAACGTAGGCTTGTACTTTCTTTGCCATTTTTATTTCCTCTTAATGGGTAGTCACGCTAGTTTCCTAGCTCCCCTGATTTACAAAAGGCTGTATTTTAATTAAACACTGCCCAAATTTCAAGCCTTACATCATAAAGCTTGCGAAAAAAGATCCGCGGGTTATCTATTCAAAACCGCGGATCAAAATTCTTTCGTTTTTAAATCGCTTTTTCCACTTGACTAAACTCAAGCTCAACAGGCGTTGCACGACCAAAAATTGACACCGAAACTTTAACGCGGCTTTTATCGTAATCCACTTCTTCCACTGTACCATTAAAGTCAGCAAATGGACCTTCCGTAACACGCACGCTTTCGCCTGGTTGGAACATTGTTTTCGGACGCGGTTTATCGCTATTTTGTTCAATACGATTTAAAATAATATCTGCTTCACGATTACTAATCGGCAACGGTTTATCTGGTGTGCCACCGATAAAGCCCATTACACGCGGTACACTACGAACTAGCTGCCAAGTGTAATCATTCATTTCCATTTGGACTAATACATAACCAGGGAAATATTTTCGCTCACTTTTGCGACGTTTACCCGCCACATTTTCAACCACTTCTTCGGTTGGCACCAATACTTCACCAAACTGATCTTCCATTTGGTTCAATTTAATATATTCACGTAAAGTGGTTGCCACTCGACCTTCAAAGCCAGAGAAAGCCTGCAACACATACCAACGTTTTTTTGCTATGCTATCTGTCATGTTAGAATCTCAAAGTAGTTAAGAAATTTAATACCGCAACGATAATTGAATCTAATCCCCATAAAATGAGGGATGAAAACACAGTTACCCCAATCACAATTAACGTTGTTTGCATAGCTTCTGGACGTGTAGGCCACACGATACGGCGCATTTCTACGCGCGATTCTGAGAAAAAGGTTAAAGCTTTTTTACCTTGATTAGTTATCGCTAACAACCCGAAGGCAATCGCTAATAACACGACTAAACCAATAACACGCACTGGTGTGGAATACTGATTAGCAAAATAAACATTTCCTAGCGCTGATACTAAAATTGCAACAATCGCTAAAATCCACAATAAGCTATTTAAGCCTTTGGATTTTTTATTGCTCTCTTCTTGAGCATTTTTCTTTTTAGTGATTTCTAAAGCCATAATTAATCCATCAGTCAAATTTAAAATTTCGGCACTCTATATTGAACGCAGGATTGTAGCATTTTATTTCGTTCTTTCATATTAAATTATTGGAATTTTTATCGCCTTTTTTGTATGAAAAAGGCGTGGTAGCATAAAATGAAATGATTTTGATCCGCGGTTTTGACATTGTGGCAACAAAACCGCGGATCAAAATTGCGTTATCTTTTAAGAAAATTGGCTAGTAACGGTTGCCACTAAACATACCACCTTTAAAAATTTCACCCTGTTCATTGGTTACAAACAGAACCAATTCCGCCTGATTATCCGTTTTTATCTGCACATCTTCTTCGCCACGAATAATCAAACTATCACGCTGAGACAAATTATATTGATTAACATTGACTTCTCCATTAAACACATACAAGAGATAGGTTAATTGCGGATTAAAGTCAGGCAAAGTCAATGTTTTCCCCGTTTGTAAACGTATATCATACACCCAGGTTTCGCTCGTGAATTGAAGCTCACTATCAGGCAAATGAGAAGCCAATAATCGCCATTGGTTCTCACTATGTTCGGTCGTCAAATCACGAAATTGCACGCTAGGGCGACCATCTGGTATACGAGGGCGAATAAAAATTTGTAGCCCTTGCATCATTTGATCACGCCCTAAAATGCGTTCTTCGTGCTGATAAAATTTTCCCGCTTTCATTAACATTAAACGGGTAGAATGAATCGTATCACTGATATTTTCTGAATCTGTGTGATGCACCGTACCAGAACGAAAATAAGACAGGATCTCATCATTCTGATGTGTATGCATTGGAACAAGGAGATCTTGATTAACAAAGGTATGAGCAATCCGACCAATCGAACCTAATCCGCTATCATTTGCCTGTCCGTTTGGATACAACACATTAAAAACCCCCCCTTGTAACGCAGGGCCATTGATTTTTTGTAACATTCTTATTTCCTTAATTCTGTTTAATAAAAAGGCGATCTATTTGATCGCCTTCATCATATTATTGTTAAAAACCTTTTATTGTTGGAAACCTTCAACTACGACACCGATCAACTTTTGCCCATTCGGACTTGACCAATCCTGTGCAATTTCAGCGATAAATTGGTTAGTGCTAGTAATGGTAGCGCCCGCTTTATCCATTCGAGCAATCGCAGTTTCATCGGCAAATTTAGTTGGCGAACCGCCCGCATCTGCAACCACTTGCACTTCATAACCTTGTTCAAGCAGCGTTAAAACAGGATAAACCGTACACACATCATTGGTTACACCTGCAACAACCACTTTTTTACGTCCTGATTTTTCCACTTCTTTGGCAAAATTTGGATCTGCCATTGCATTTACAATCCCAGCACGACGAACACGCTGATTAAATTGTTCAGGTAAAATCTCTGCTAATTCACTCAATAAAGGACCTTGTGCTTGCTCTTCCATTGACGAAGTCAATACCACGGGCATTCCCGTTGTAGCAGCCGTTTTGGCTAACATTAAGGCATTCTTTTTCATTTCATCAAAGCTGATTGAACCCACCCAGCCCATTGTGCCAACTTGGTGATCAATTAATAACATTAACGAATTTTCAGGGGTAAATAAATTTTTCATTTTGCTCTCCATAATTAAGATTGACATTATTTTCATTCCGAATTGGAATGTAGCTATTATATTCTTGCTAAAATTTAGATAAATAGTGAAAATAGAAAAGACTATTCAGCATACCGAACAATAAAATCTACATAGCGAGCAAAAGATGTATTATTTAAATGAAATGGCACTCTTTGTTGAAGTGGTAAAAGCCAAAAGCTTTACCCGTGCGGCTGAAAATCTATCAATGCCGAAATCAACATTATCAAATAAAATCAGCGAATTAGAACAGCATTTAGGCATCAAATTACTCAATCGTACAACGCGAAAAATTGAATTAACTGAATCTGGTGCATTTTACTACCAAAATGCCCTACGTTTAGTGGAAGAAATTCGTTTTACTCATCAGCAATTACAAAATATGCGTTCCAAACCGCAAGGAAAATTACGCATTTCTTCGCCAATGGATTTTACCTACGAATTTATCACCCCTGAATTGCCCGAATTTTGTGCAGAATATCCCGATATTCATTTTGAATTTGATATTACGCCACGCAGCGTGGATTTAATCAGCGAACCCTTTGATCTCGCTATTCGCACGGGTGAGTTACCAGACTCCAACCTAATTAGCCAATTATTGATTAAGATACCACGCTATCTGTATGCAGCACCCAGCTATCTTTCTCAATATGGCGAACCCAACTCCCCAGCCGAACTCGCCCAACACCGCTGCATTCGCCTGACACAAAGCAGTCAACACGGTTGGTTATTAAAAAATCAGCAACAGGAAATCATTTTCCCCGTGGACGATCAAATGGTAATGAATAATATGGGAATGAGCTTACGCTTAGCCAAATTAGGAATGGGGATTATTCTCGCCCCTGAAGGTTTAGCACGTCAGACAGTGCTAGACGGCAAATTAAAACGGATTTTACCGCAATGGCAAAGCTCGCCTGTGCCCGTTTACATTTTAACCACAAGCCGTTTAATTTCCGCTAAAACCCAATGTTTTATTGATTTCCTAAAAATCAAATTAGCCCAATGGGATTTTCCCAAATAGGAAAATTTCGGCGATACGCTCAAAATGTAAAGAATGACATCAAAACGAAAAAACCGCGGTCAAAAAAAACGCTTGAATTTTTGACCGCGGTTTAATGCTAAAAATTTATTCTACGGTTACCGCTTTGGCTCAAGCTGCAAATTAAAACGAATTCTACCACAATGGCAAAGCTCGCCTGTGCCCGTTTACATTTTAACCACAAGCCGTTTAATTTCCGCTAAAACCCAATGTTTTATTGATTTCCTAAAAATCAAATTAGCCCAATAGGATTTTCCCAAATAGCAAAATTTCGGCGATACGCTCAAAATGTAAGAAATGACATCAAAACAAAAAAACCGCGGTCAAAAAACGATTGGATTTTTGACCGCGGTCTAATGGTAAAAATTTATTCTACGGTTACCGCTTTGGCTAAGTTGCGTGGTTGATCCACGTCGGTGCCTTTAATTAACGCAATATGGTAGGATAATAATTGTAACGGCACGGTGTAGAAAATCGGTGCAGTAACTTCATCTACTTTTGGTAACACAATAGTTTTAAAGCCATCAGCATCGTTAAAACCTGCATCGCTATCTGCGAACACATACAATTGCCCACCACGCGCACGCACTTCTTCAATGTTGGATTTCACTTTTTCCAATAGATCATTTTCAGGTGCCACCACAATAACCGGCATATCGCTGTCAATTAACGCCAATGGACCGTGTTTTAATTCGCCTGCGGCATAGGCTTCTGCGTGAATATAAGAAATTTCTTTCAATTTCAACGCGGACTCCATTGCGATTGGGTAATATTCGCCACGACCTAAGAATAAAGTGTGATGTTTGTCAGCAAAATCTTGCGATAACAATTCAATTTCTTTATCAAACACTAACGCACTTTCAACTTGAGCTGGCAGACGTTGTAACGCTTGCACAATGTGTTGCTCTTGCTCTAAGCTGAGATGCCCTTTCAAACGCCCGACCGCCGTGGTTAACAACAATAAACAGGTTAATTGAGTAGTAAAGGCTTTGGTTGATGCCACGCCAATTTCTACGCCCGCTTTAGTCATAAAGGCAAAATCTGACTCACGCACCAATGATGAACTTGCCACATTACAAATAGTCATTGCCGACATATAGCCTTTTTGTTTAGCTAGACGCAGTGCTGCCAATGTATCCGCTGTTTCGCCTGATTGGGATAAGGTAATCAACAAGCTATTTGGGCGAGTCACGAATTTGCGATAACGAAATTCAGATGCGATTTCCACATCACAACTCACACCTGCAATGGCTTCAAACCAATAACGAGCGACCATTCCTGCGTTATAAGACGTGCCACAAGCGACAATTTGAATATGCTCAACCTGTTGCAAAATCTCCGCGGCATTTTGTCCAATCGCGTCAATATTTACTTGCCCATTAACAATACGTCCATCTAAGGTATTCATAATCGCCACAGGCTGTTCAAAAATTTCTTTTTGCATATAATGGCGATACTGCCCTTTATCCGCAGCATCTTGTTCAAAATTGCCTTCGTGTTCTTCACGCACAACTTTTTCGCCATCACGATTGTAAATATCCACGCTACGACGTGTAATTTCAGCAATATCGCCTTCTTCTAAATAAATAAAACGGCGTGTAACACTCAATAATGCCAAAGGATCAGACGCAATAAAATTTTCGCCCATTCCCAAGCCAATCACTAACGGGCTACCCGAACGCACCGCAATTAAACGCTCAGGATCCGCTTGATTAAGCACCGCTAAACCATAAGCACCGCGTAATTGTTTCACAGTTCGTTGCACCGCTTCAAGTAAGGTGTTACTAGTGCGGAATTCCCATTCCACTAAATGTGCAATTACTTCAGTATCTGTTTGTGATAAGAAAACATAACCCCGCTGTTTTAATTCCGCACGCAATTCTTCGTGATTTTCAATGATCCCATTGTGTACTACCGCAATATTTCCTGAACGATGCGGATGTGCATTCGCTTCAGACGGTTCGCCGTGGGTTGCCCAACGGGTATGTGCAATCCCTGTGCCACCTAACAATGGGGTTTGAGCAATCGCTTCATCAAGGGCTTTCACTTTGCCCACACGGCGTACGATTTGCAAATGATGCTCATCATTTAACACCGCAACGCCTGCGGAGTCATAACCGCGGTATTCTAAACGGTGCAAGCCATCCACTAAGATTTCTGCAATATCACGTTGTGCCACAGCACCCACAATTCCACACATAATTTTTCCTTCTTTAATAAAATTTGATTGAATTTTTGACCGCGGTTTTACGCGATAATCACTTGCACGCCAAGGCGTTCAATTTGCTGCTTATCTTCTTCACGCAACAAATCATCAGTAATTAACACATCAATTTGTTGCCAAGTTAATTCAACATTCGGCATTTTGCGTCCAATTTTTTGCGACTCCACCATCAAGATCACTTCGCGTGACACTTCTGCCATTACACGACTCAACCCCACTAACTCATTAAACGTGGTGGTTCCACGGGTTAAATCAATCCCATCGGCACCAATAAATAGCTGATCGAAATCGTATGAACGCAACACCTGTTCCGCCACCTTGCCTTGAAAAGACTCTGAACGGGTATCCCAACTGCCCCCTGTCATCAACAACATCGGTTCATTTTCTAGCTGGCGTAATTCATTCGCCACCGATAAAGAATTGGTCATTACCACTAACCCTTGCTTACCATCAAGCTGTTTAATCAATGTCGCCGTGGTGCTACCGCTATCCACAATAATGCGATGATGATCACGGATCTTTTTCGCTGCCGCTTTAGCAATGGCTAACTTTCGTTCCGAAAATTGCTCATCATTTTCTTCAAGCAATTCCGTTGGCATTAAAATTGCCCCACCATAACGGCGTAGCAAAAAACCATTGCTTTCCAATGCGTTGAGATCTTTGCGGATTGTAACTTCAGAGGTTTCAAATAACTTCACTAACTGCTCAACACTTACCTCGCCTTGCTGCTGCAATAGTTGCATAATTTGATGACGGCGTTGTTGCGTATTACGAGGATAGAAGTTTCGGTTCATTACAATCAACCTGATTTAAGTTTCGTTTCGTAATTATATGTTAAGAATGCTATCTTGTAAAGCGATGATCCATATATAAAAAAACCCTGCCAAATGGCCGGGTCAAGATTTATTCAATAAGAAATTAACCGTTAACGGTTTCTTTTAATGATTTACCCGCAACAAATGCTGGTGCTTTAGACGCAGCAATTTGAATCACTTCTTTTGTTCTTGGGTTGTGACCAGTACGAGCTTGACGGTGATTTACTTTGAATGTACCGAAACCAATTAATTGCACAGGCTCGCCGGCTTTTAAACTTGCTGTGATTGCGTCTAAAGTCGCTTCTAATGCTGCTTTAGCTTGTTTTTTGTTTAATTCTGCTGCACTTGCAATTGCATCAATTAAATCCATTTTGTTCATAAATGAGTACCCTTTTAATGTGTTTACTAAAAAAACAATTTTGTAAGCGCGAATCTTAAACAGTCTAGCTAGAACAGCTTAAAAAACTAAGCTCACATATCTTACACTTTAATCTAAGTTGATAAGAAATTAAAGCAAGATTTTAGGAAAATGCGATATTTATCACGTTATTGATTAATTTCTATACCGATATTAGATATCCCTTCATTTCGGATCGCGTTTTTTAACTCCAAAATAAGTTCAATATCGCGTTCTTCGCATTCTTTAAGCGAGCGGTAGATCTGCCATTGAATATCTAATTCTTGCTCAATCTCCGCATTTTGCTTCAGTTCTGTTTCACTTAATGTGCTATCCTGTTGCATTTCTAATAAACTTATAATGGTTTGTAATGAAAGCTGACTGACTTTAACCGCTTGCTCCAATGTTGAACCTGCAATAATCCCATGCAACAATTCAGATAAGCCTTCGCACGCATCTAATGCTGGCACCACGCCAAAAAAATCGTAATCATTGACATCAGGAATAATTTGTTCCAATTTTTCTAACTGATGATCAAAATTAATTCTAGCATCTTTAACCGTCAGCATTTCCCACACTAAATTCAAAATATTATGATAGAGTTTGCTATGATTTTCTTGTTCAGTGATTTGACAAAATAATTGAAAATTAGGATACATACGTTCACACAGGCAAGCCATAAAGGTCAAATGCTGCCAACTTTGTAAATTCTCTAAACGTTTATGAATGGGGTTTCTCAGCATAATTACATTCCCGTTTTATACTTTTTTGAATAATGATGCACCGCATCAACTAATATTTTCGGGCTATCTGTCGGAACATCTTGATGAATACCATGCCCCAAATTGAAAATATACCCATCGCCCGTGCCGAAATCTGCAAGAATTTGCTGCACTTCCTGTTCAATATAACTGGCAGGAGCATATAACACTGACGGATCGAGATTTCCCTGCAACGCAACCTTGTGTCCAACTCGTGCTTTTGCATCAGCCAAATTTACTGTCCAATCTAACCCAAGGGCATCACAACCTGTTTCTGCCATTTGTTCTAACCACAAGCCACCACCTTTGGTAAAGAGCGTTACAGGTACTTTTCGCCCATCTTTTTCTCTAATCAACCCCGACACAATTTTATGCATATAATCTAAAGAAAAGGCTTTGTACTCACGATGCCCCAACACGCCGCCCCAAGTATCAAAGATCATCACCGCTTGTGCTCCCGCCTTAATCTGTGCATTTAAATACAATGTGACGGCTTCGGCTAATTTGTCCAATAATAAATGCAATGTGGCTGAATCGGTATATAGCATTTTTTTAATTTTGGTAAATGCCTTACTTGATCCCCCTTCAACCATATAAGTTGCTAGTGTCCAAGGGCTACCCGAAAAACCAATTAACGGCACTTCGCCCTTCAGCTCACGTCTAATCGTACGCACCGCATTCATCACGTATTGCAATTCTTGTTCAGGATCAGGAATGGGCAAATTTTTGACCGCGGTTTGATTGGTAATCGGATTGGCGAATTTCGGCCCTTCGCCCGCTCCAAAACTTAATCCTAATCCCATTGCATCAGGCACCGTCAAAATATCGGAAAACAAAATCGCCGCATCTAACGCATAACGACGTAAAGGTTGCAACGTGACTTCACAAGCTAAATCGGCATCACGGCATAACGCCATAAAATCGCCTGCCTGCGCCCGTGTTGCTTTATATTCAGGAAGATAACGCCCAGCTTGACGCATCATCCAAATCGGCGTCATATCAACAGGTTGACGGCACAGCGCACGTAAATAACGATCGTTTTTCAAAATGCTCATTTTGATTCCTTTTCTTCTTGCTCACAAAGGGCAAGCGTTGCTTGAATTAATTTGTGCGCAATCGTACCCTGTGGCGGCAATTCTGGCAAGTGCTGATCATAATCAAACCATTGTTCATCGTGAATTTCACTCTGCTGAACTTGAATTTCCCCATCTGCATAATCGGCTAAAAAGCCCACCATCTGAGCATTCGGGAATGCCCACGGCTGACTACCAAAATAACGTAAATTCTTGATCTTTATCTGACTTTCTTCCCATACTTCACGCACCACCGCTTGCTCAAATGTTTCACCCACTTCCACAAAGCCCGCTAAAACCGTATAAATTTTGCTTGCCTGATGACGAAGATGATTCGCTAATAAAATCTGCTTACCACGACGCACCGCCACAATAATAGATGGACAAATCACAGGATATATCCGATGATGACAATCCTCATTTTGGCATTGCATCGCCCATTCATCAGACGCCATTTGCATTGCTCCGCCACATTTGCCACAAAATTGATTAGTTTGTAAAAAATGATGCAACGCCACACCACGATTCAGCAAATTAAACTGAGTTTCATTAATGCCTAATTGCGAACGCAAAGAAACATAAGCCGCCACATCTTGTTGTGCATCAACCAAATATAACGGCAAGGAATCCCACAGTCCCAAATAGATTGCCTTTTTGTGTTGTAATCCAAACGCACTCGCCCGTCCACGTGGTAGTTGATCATCAACAAAAAAAATCGTGCTATCTTTTACACACAACCACACGCCAAGCGAATCTTTATCTAATATTTTCTGACTCATCATCACACTTTCCATTCTTGATTCATAAATAGGGCGATTATCAAAAACCGCGGTCAAAATTTCAAACGATTTTTTGACCGCGGTTTATCTCCATCAGCACATCACTACTGCCCTAATTGTTTTTTTAGCAAACTAATAATCTCTTTTAAGGAATTAATTTCTTTCTCTTTTTGTTCAAGCAATTGATCTTTAAAAGAAATTGCTAATTTTAATTTTTCATTCTCAATCACATTTTTTGATTATCACCATAATAATTTGAACTTAAATGACTATTTTCATTAATTAAAAAACAAATATTCTTATCTGTTGTATTAATCAATTCAATAATATCAAGATTAAAAATTTGTGCAATTTTCTCCAATTTTTCTAAATATAACTTCGTTTCACCACGCTCAATTTTAGCATAACCACTTGGCGACATATTTAATTTCTCAGCCATCTCTTCTTGTGATAAATGGTTGAGTTCACGTAATACGCGAATTTTTTCGTGCGTACTCATTTCCTCTCCACTAATTGAGCTTATTTTGGATGATTCCGACAGAAAACTGTCGCATTAGTTAATAGCTTAACCCATTTAATTTATATAAGATTTCCACCGTACATAAACAATATTGAATGTACATTTTGATGTTTCATTTTTACATATCTAAGGAGTTTATTCTATGAAAAAAACACTTATTAGTAGTATTTTCTTATTAGGTCTTTCAATGAACCAAGCTTTTGCACAAGATTTAACTAGCGGTGTCTATGTTCAAGGAGATTTAGGATATTCCAGCTTACAGTTAGGTGAGGAAGATTATTATACTGGCAATAATAAAGGGAGTTTCGATCAACGCATTAGCCTAGGTTATGCAGTTGATTCAAATAGCACATCAGGTGTTAGCCCACGCATTGCGCTTGACTATACTCATTTTGGAAATGCTACATTTTCAGATGACCAGTATTATGACGCTACATTAAAAATCCAATCTTTTGGTATTTCCGCCTTCGCTGATTTTAAAACTGACTCAGGTTTTACCCCTTATATCGGTGCAAGATTATCCGCCAACCACGCAACTATCAGTGCTAAAGCCCATTCATATAATATTTCTTATCCCGAATGGACTCAATCCTCAGTCGGTATCGGTGTATTAGGTGGTTTACAATATAACTTTACGCCAAATGTTGCAGTAAACCTTGGCGTGGAATACAACAGACTATTCTCTGATGTAAATCAGTTCGGTAGTAAAATCGGTTTACGTTACAACTTCTAATTTAAATTTTATGGTGGAGTATTTCCTTCCACCATTTTTATCTTTAAGGAACTCAAAAATGAAGAAATTAATCCAAATGACATTTATTGCAGCAACATTAGCCACAACAGGCTGTGCAACCATTATGAGCGAAAGCAAATACCCTGTATCCATTCAATCACAACC
Source organism: Pasteurellaceae bacterium (assembly GCA_030527795.1). Taxonomy (GTDB): domain Bacteria; phylum Pseudomonadota; class Gammaproteobacteria; order Enterobacterales; family Pasteurellaceae; genus JAUNAB01. The sequence goes on from JAUNAB010000011.1 coordinate 60,454, forward strand.
AAGTGGAGCTAGCTTTGTAATAAAAAATCGTGCTGGTGAAACTATCTCAAATGGCATTACTCCACAAACTATCGTCCTAAAATCAGGAGCTGGCTATTTTAAAGGTGAAATATATCAAATTACTTTCAATAAAAAAGGCTTCCCGACAAAAACTGTGGAACTAAAAGCTGATGTCAACGGTGGTTGGTATATTGCAGGAAATTTAGTATTTGCTGGGCTCGTAGGTTGGTTCATTGTCGATCCTGCAACTGGAGCAATGTATAAATTACCTGAAAAAGTCGATGCAAATCTTAGTGAAAAATCTCAAACACTCAAAGTTATGCTCATTGATAATTTAGATGATAATCAACGTTCTCAGTTAGTGAGACTTAATTAACTTACACAGGGTAAAATAATGAAAAGATTCTTTATTTTAATATTAACATCAATAACATTGCTTATCACGGGCTGTGCAACAACACCCATGGCTCCCAAAGAACAAAGTGATACATTAAAAGCTTTCCCTTCTCCACCAACAAATAAAGTTGGGCTCTATATTTATCGTAATTCTTGGAGTGGCCGTGCACTTAAGAAAAACTTATATATTGATGATCATTTTATTGGTGAATCTGCACCTGATGTCTTTTTCTATAAACAACTTAATGCAGGACAACATAAAATCTCAACAGAATCAGAATTTAGTAATAATGATTTAACCATTAATACGCTAGCAGGAAAAAATTATTACATTCGCCAATATATGAAACTCGGCGTATTTGTTGGGGGAGCAAATTTAGAAGAAATGTCGGAAAAACAAGCACAAGAAGATATCAAGAAATTAGGGCTAGCGATTACCCATTGAGTCTAAAATCGTCTAAATATCCATATACCAAAAAAACCGCAGTCAAAAAATCGCGTGAAATTTTGACCGCTGTTTTATCTGTACTACGTTTAATTAATACCAATAACCCCGATGATAACCAAATCCGACACTTGGCATCAGCACAACGGGCACATTTGCACGCGTATTCATTTTAGGTTGATTATCACTCTGGTTAAGAGGAATATCAACATTTTGAGGCATCTGCTGACGTTGAGTAGCTGGTACAGTATTACCGCTATATACTCTACTTTCATACGCCTGCACCGCACTTGGATCGATGTGTACCGTAGGCGGTGGCGTATTATTAGCACACCCCGTTAACAATAAAGCACCAACTACAGTATAAAATAATGTTTTTTTCATAATTCTATCCTCTTTTATTTACACAATATCTTAGACAAAAATTGCGCTCGCTCATTCAAATTTTTTTCAGCAATGTTATAACCATATTTTGCATCTTCTGCTTTTAATTGTTTTGCAACATCTGATGAATTAATACTAAACACTGGCGCATAACGAACATTTTTTATTGATTTTGAATTTAATGTTGCCCCCGCAATATTTGCATAATATTCATTTTTTGACTGTTTATTTAAATAATACGTTGAAGAATCTGTAACTTGCACACCTTGCGCTGATTGCTCAAAAGAATTACATACGCCTGCGCCACCTTCAAATAAGGTATAAGTATTTTGCGTTTCAGTAATTCGGTACATTTCAAATTCGGTGCTATTAGCTAACGCCTTACGATCAGCTGCATTATTTAAATCTAATTGACGAGAAGAATTTTTACTTAAATACGTTGTATCCTTACTTTTCACCGATGGCATTGCAGAATCACTTCTTTCCACAATACCATCTTCTGAAATATGCATTGATATCGTTGATGCAAATACCGACTGAGTTGTTAGAAGAATTGTCGCAAATGCGAATTTATTATACATTCAAATTTCCTTACTCAATTGATTAAACGATTTCCAAGTTTTTTATACAATATAATTCCAAGGGTAATCCATCGGGATCTTGAAAAAAGGTAAATTGTTTACCCGTTAATTCATCAATACGAATCGGCTCTGTGGTAACGCCTTTAGTTGCTAGATAGTCAACCGCTTGTTGTATATCGTTAACAGCAAAAGCAAGATGGCGTAATCCACAGGCTTCAGGATGAGATAAACGCTGAGGCGAATCGGAAAAAGAAAACAACTCTATTTGGCTACCATCAGCCAAACGCAAATCCAATTTATAACTCAATCGTTCTGCTCGATAGGTTTCTTCAACAACTGTTGCTCCTAGCACATCCGTATAAAATTGTTTTGATTTTGCATAATCAGAAACAATAATTGCAACATGATGAAAACCTAAAAACATAGAATGTCCTACATATTTCTCTTTTTCAAGAAATATTTCACTATTATTTTGCGCTTTATTATACTGTTTATAATTTAGTTGTCTAATCAAAAAGATAACTCATTGAAACCAGCGGAAAACAAGACAAGAAATAATAAGATAAGTGTTTATGGCACGCCCTATTGGATTCGAACCAATGACCTACGGCTTAGAAGGCCGTTGCTCTATCCAGCTGAGCTAAGGGCGCAATTCAAATGGATACGACGAAAGAAGTGGTCGGCGAGATAGGATTTGAACCTACGACCCACTGGTCCCAAACCAGTTGCGCTACCAAGCTGCGCTACTCGCCGACGATTTTGAGCATTATATTCGGCTTTTTTTGACAGTCAACGACTTTTTGCGATTTTCAATTCAATCGCTTAAATTTATCTCAATATCCGAGCATCAACGGGGATTTTTATCGCATTTTGTTGAAAAATCTGCCAAAATGGACTCAATTTTGTGAGTTGACGAATGTATTAGAGGAAAATCAATGAGTGCACAACTGCTATCGGGTACCGCATTATCAAAATCAATCAAAGCCGAAATCGCACAACAAATCGCTGGGTTACGGGCAAATGGTAAACGTGCCCCAGGGCTTGCAGTGATTTTAGTAGGGGCGAATCCTGCTTCACAAGTCTATGTAGCCAACAAACGCAAAAGTTGTGAAGAAGTGGGTATTTTATCACAGGCTTATGATTTGCCAGAAAATACGAGCGAACAAGAATTGCTGACCTTGATTGATGAACTGAATGCCGATAACCATATTGACGGCATTTTAGTTCAATTACCGTTGCCCGCTCACATTGATAGCACCAAAGTCATCGAACGCATTTCACCTAACAAAGATGTTGACGGATTTCACCCTTACAATGTTGGGCGACTTTGCCAACGCATCCCAACCCTGCGTGCTTGCACGCCATTTGGTGTAATGAAATTATTGCAAAGCATTCATACCGATTTCTTTGGAAAACACGCCGTGATTGTCGGTGCATCTAATATTGTTGGCAGACCAATGGCTCTTGAACTTTTATTAGCGGGTTGCACCGTTACGGTTTGCCATCGTTTTACTACCGATCTCGAAGCTCAAGTTCGCCAAGCGGATATTTTAGTTGTCGCGGTCGGCAAACCTGAATTTATCCCTGGCGAATGGATAAAAACGGGCGCAACGGTCATTGATGTAGGCATTAACCGCGGCATAGATGGTAAATTAAAAGGTGATGTGCAATTTGAAAGTGCCAAACAACAAGCAGGTTTTATTACCCCCGTTCCTGGCGGTGTCGGTCCAATGACGGTCGCCATGTTAATGCAAAATACCCTATCCACTTACTTGCAACAGAATTAATCTCACCGAAAAAGCAAAACCGCGGTCAAAAAACGATTAAATTTTTGACCGCGGTTTGACGAGCTAGGTCAAACATAAATGAAAATCGTGCTGATTATCTCTCCCTCTGATTAAAAAGGAACCTATTATGGCAGAAACTTCGCTCTCCAATACAACAGCCTGCCCTTGCCAATCAGGCAAACCCTACGCTGATTGTTGCCAACCTTTGCATTTAGGTTTACAAACCGCTACTCACGCCGAGCAATTAATGCATTCACGCTATTGTGCCTATGTGATGCAACTTATTGATTATATTATTCATACCACCGCCCCTAGCCAACAAGGATTATTAAACCGTGCCGAACTACAACAATGGGCGGAAACAACGTATTGGACAGGTTTAACCATTCAACGCGTGCAACCTGCATTAAGTAAAATTCACAGCCAAGTTGAATTTACTGCATTTTTTGAGCAAAATGGCAAACAACAATGCCATCACGAACAATCTTTATTTGTTTTGATTCAGCAACGTTGGTATTTTGTTGATCCTACCGTACCATTGCCAAGCCTTAAACAACCTTGTTTGTGCGGTTCAGGCAAAAAATTTAAACATTGCTGTGCGGTTTTTTTATAATTTTCACTTATCTCTGAAGCTCTTGAAATAAAATGTATCAAACTAAAATGCAACAAATTAGCTTATTTTTCCAAGTATTTTGGAATCGTTTCCAACAAAATAAGCTCACCCAGTCCGCGGGTTATCTCACTTATAGTACGATGCTCGCGTTAGTACCATTGATCATGGTGGTCTTTTCCATTTTTTCTGCATTTCCGATTTTTAACGAAACGACGCAGACCTTTAAAGCCTTTATTTTCAACAATTTCGCCCCTTCTGCCAGTGATATTGTCGGGCAATATTTGGATCAATTCGTCAATAATTCCAAACAAATGAGTGCGGTGGGGATTGTTAGCTTAATTGTTGTCGCACTTTTGCTCATTAATTCCATTGATCGCACCCTGAATGATATTTGGAATTGCAAAAATCGCAGTGTGGTGTTTTCCTTTGCGATCTATTGGACCATTCTTACCCTTGGACCTATTCTTATTGGTGTTAGTATTGCAATCAATCGCTATATTTCATCATTGCGACTTTTTGACCAACAGGTTGAGATTCCCTTTGGTTTATTTCTGCTAAGTTTGCTTCCCTTTTTGCTAACTTGGTTTAGCTTTACGCTCGTTTATATGCTCGTTCCGAACAAAAAAGTCAGTATGAAGCACGCTGCCGCAGGGGCATTGGTCGCTGCGATTTTCTTTACGCTTGGTAAAGCTTTGTTTGTATGGTATATGGTAACCTTTCCTTCATATCAATTAATTTATGGCGCAATGGCAATCTTGCCCTTGATGTTACTTTGGATTCAACTCAGTTGGACTTTTGTATTATTGGGCGCACAATTGACCGCGGTATTGGACGATATGTTTTTAATCAAAAAAGGCGAACTCAATTTGGAACAAATTAAGGAAGGAAAAGAATGATTGGTTTAATTCAGCGTGTCAGCCAAGCGAAAGTAGAAGTCAATGGTGAAATAGTAGGGCAAATTCAGCACGGATTACTTGTTTTACTCGGCGTTGAACAAGACGATGACGAACGCAAAGCCGATAAGTTACTGGAAAAAATGCTCAACTATCGTATTTTTGCCGATGAACAAGGCAAAATGAACCTCAATGTTCAACAAGTGAAGGGCGAAATCCTACTCGTATCTCAGTTTACCCTGGTCGCCGATACGCAAAAAGGGTTGCGACCAAGTTTTTCTAATGGCGCTAGCCCAGCATTAGCTCAGCGATTATATGATTATCTGTTAATGCAGTGTCAACAAAAGATTACAACGGCAAGTGGACGTTTTGCTGCCGATATGCAAGTGAGTTTAATTAATGATGGTCCCGTCACATTTTGGCTACAAGTTTAAATTTTGTATAAATATTTTGTAGCAGGTGTCAACTTTTTCTGCTAAATTGCATTGGATTTTATGGTTAAAACACAAAAACCATTTCATACAATTCAGATAAATTAATGATTTATCTGAGTTTTTATTCACATAACCTACTATACGAGGAACAAAGATGACATTCGACACCTATGAAACGATTGCTCTGGCTTGTTTAGTTTTACTACTCGGTGATTTTCTAGTAAAACGGATCAAATTTCTAAGTGATTTCAATATCCCTGAACCTGTAGTCGGCGGTTTTTTAGTCGCTATTTTGCTCACTATCATTTACCACTACTACGGTATCAGTTTCACTTTTGACACCAATGTACAACGTACAATGATGCTAGCCTTCTTTACTTCAATTGGTTTAAGCGCCAACTTCGCTCGCTTAGTAAAAGGGGGAAAACCGCTCGTTATTTTCTTGATTGTCGCAGCTATTCTCATTGTAGTACAAGACATCGTGGGAATGTTCGGCGCAAAAGCGCTCGGCATTCACCCAGCTTATGGATTGCTTGCAGGCTCAGTCACCCTAACAGGTGGTCACGGCACAGGGGCAACTTGGGCAGAAATCTTCAAAAATACTTTCCATATCCCAGGAACACTTGAAATTGCAATGGCTTGTGCTACTTTCGGTTTAGTGTCAGGCGGGATCTTAGGCGGTCCTGTTGCACGTTTCTTACTAAAACGAATGAATCGTCAAACAATCAAAGAAGATGATACTGTTGATGATGTAGAAGAAACCTTTGAAAAACCACGTCATTTACGCAAAATCAACACTCGAACCATTATTGAAACCATTACAATGATGTCTATCGCTTTAGTGGTGGGTCAATATTTAGATAGTACGTTAAATCCAATTATGGATAAATATCTTCATTTGCCGTTACCTACTTTCTTATGGTGTTTATTTACGGGCGTAATTATCCGCAACTTATTAACCCATACCGTGCAATATAAAGTTTCAGAAGAAGCGATTGACGTATTAGGCTCTGTTGCCCTGTCAATCTTCTTAGCGATTGCGTTAATGGTGTTAAAAATGTGGCAAATTGCCGATTTAGCCTTGCCTGTTTTAGTCATTCTCATTGTTCAAGCGGTAATTATGGTGTTCTTTGCTATTTACGTTACCTATCGAGCAATGGGCAAAGACTATGATGCCGTGGTATTAAGTGCTGGACACTGTGGTTTCGGACTCGGTGCAACCTCTACCGCGGTTGCCAATATGCAAGCCATCACGTCAAACTATGGGCCATCACATAAAGCCTTCTTGATTGTGCCAATGGTTGGGGCATTCTTTATTGACTTATTGAACGCTGGTATTCTCAGTGTCTTTAATCAACTTATTCCGTACATTCAATAATTTATGTAAAATACCGCCATCGTGCGGTATTTTTTTACGCACTATTTACTGGAGATGATAAAAATGCAGTTAAGTCGTTCTTCTTCGCACTTAGTTAAAAAGGAAAACACAATGACAAAAATTATTCATACCAACAAAGCACCAGCGGCAATTGGCCCTTACGTTCAAGCAGTTGATATTGGCGATCTGTTATTCACCTCGGGTCAAATCCCTGTTAACCCTGCTACAGGCGAAATTCCGAGCGATATTGTGGCACAAACACGCCAATCGTTAGACAATATTAAAGCCATTGTTGAGCAATCAGGTTTATCCGTGAGTGATATTATTAAAACCACAATTTTCGTTAAAGATTTAGCACATTTTGCTGCGATTAATGCGGAATACGAAAAATTCTTTCAAGACAACGATCACCCTGCTTTCCCTGCACGCTCTTGTGTTGAAGTGGCACGTTTGCCAAAAGATGTCGGCGTAGAAATTGAAGCCATTGCGGTACGCAAATAGCCCAAAAACCGCGGTCAAAAAAGCCGATATTTTTTCAAATAAAAAATCAAGCCGATTTTAGACCGCGGTTTTCCACTACTTCTATTGAATATTTAATTGCTAGGTCTCTTACTTACCCCCAATACAGCGAAAATTCATACCATCGCGTTCCCTTCCTAAAACCGCGGTCTAAAATCCCTAAGTTTTTTCTCTCATAAAATCACGAGAATATTTGACCGCGGTTTTTGCTTAGCCAAAACACCTCTTCGCTAAATCCTTTATCTGCTCCAAAACGCATTTTATTGATTTATCTTATAGAAATCTGTGCACTTTATTGCTATATTGCGTGCGATTTTTATTTTACTTTTCAACAAGGATTTCATTATGATTTGGCTACAATTAGCGATCGTGCTGCTATTTATCTTTTTAGGCGCTCGTTTAGGCGGGATTGGCATTGGCTTTATGGGCGGAATGGGGGTTTTAGTACTCTCATTTTTTGGATTGACCCCAGGGAAAATCCCCTTTGATGTGATCTCAATTATTATGGCTGTAATTATGGCGATTGCTGCAATGCAAGTGGCTGGCGGTATGGATTATTTAGTCAAAGTGACGGAAAAATTATTACGTAAACACCCGAAATACATTACCTATCTTGCCCCAACGGTAACCTATTTTATGACCGTTTTGGCTGGCACGGGACATTCTGCGTTTGCCACCTTGCCCGTGATTGCGGAAATCGCCAAAGAGCAAGGCATCCGCCCTTCACGCCCACTGTCTATTGCCGTTGTCGCATCACAAATTGCGATCACCGCTTCGCCAATTTCAGCCGCAGTTGTCTTTTTATCAGGCGAATTAGAAAAAAACTTTGGCATCAGCTACTTACAACTTTTAGCTATTTGGATTCCAACTACCTATGTGGCTTGTATGATCACCGCCTTTGTGACTAACTTCTTAGGCAAAGAACTGAAAGACGATCCAATTTATCTCGAACGTTTACAAAAAGGTTTAATCACTATGCGTGGTGAAAGCCAAGTTGAAATTAAACCTTATGCGAAATTATCCGTTACCATTTTTGTTATCGCAATTATTGCGGTGATGTTATACGCCACCGCGATCAGCAAAAACGTAGGATTAATTGAACAACCTATTTTAAGCCGTGATAATGCAATCATTTCCTTTATGCTGACCACCGCATCACTCATTGTGCTATTTTGTAAAGTGGATACATCGCACATTACCAATGCCGCCACCTTTAAATCAGGTATGTCAGCCGCAATTTGTGTACTCGGAGTGGCGTGGTTAGGCAATACCTTCGTTGAAGCGCATACTGACGCGATTAAAGCTTTCTCCGCAGATTTCTTGCAACAATATCCTTGGACGCTGGCGGTAATTTTATTTTTCGCTAGCACCTTGCTTTACTCACAGGCTGCCACAGCGAAAGCACTTTACCCAACAGTTATTGCACTTGGCGTTGTTTCGCCTGTCGCGGCTGTTGCTTCTTTTGCTGCGGTATCGGCATTATTTATTTTACCCACTTACCCAACATTAATTGCCGCAGTTGAAATGGACGACACAGGTTCAACCCGTATTGGTAAACTTATCTTTAACCACCCATTTTTAATTCCTGGCGTGTTAGCGATTGGCTTATCTGTACTCTTTGGTTTCTTGCTCGGTGGGGCAATTTTGTAATTCAATAAAATATAAAATAAAGCGACAATCCCTTTGTCGCTTTATTTTTACGCTTTATTTACACCCAATGCAAAGACTTTCTTTGAAAGATTAAGCAACTACGGTTATACTAAGGCATTATTTTTACCCTAATTTTAGAGAGCTTAAATGGAACATTTTATGTCAATGGCAATGACCTTTGCCAAAACTCATACATTATTAGTGATTGTGTGGATTGTGATTTTTGTTGCCACAATTTATGTGTTTGTAAAAGACAGTTTTAGCAAAATTAAACTTATTGACAACACACAAGCGGTCAGCTTAATGAATAATCAAAATGCCGTTGTGATTGATCTACGCACCATTGACGAATTTAAACGCGGTCATATTATTAATAGCCAACAATTTGTCCCAACAGATATTAAAAATCACAATGTGGGTAAACTTGAGCAACATAAAGAAACACCCGTTATCTTAGTATGCCATACAGGTGTTACCGCTCGTTCATCAGCAGAAATACTCGCTAAACAAGGCTTTAATCACGTTTATGTGCTAAATGAAGGCATTACAGGCTGGAATGCGGCAAATTTACCTCTTGTAAAATAACTTTTAATTGGAAGGAAATAAAAATGGCAGACGAAAATCAAGTTGCAAGTGAAAATCAAGCAAACAGCGAACAACAAGAAGCCGTATTACAAATTCAACGTATCTATGTGAAAGATGTGTCTTTTGAAGCACCAAATCTTCCGCATATTTTTCACCAAGAATGGAAACCAAAACTTAATTTTGACTTAAACTCCGAAGCAAAAGAAATCGGTGACTACTTATACGAAGTAGTTCTCAATGTATCCGTTGAAACTACATTAGAAGAAAGTGGCGATTTAGCCTTTATTTGCGAAATCAAACAAGCGGGGGTATTTACTATCGCAGGTTTAGATGATATGCAATTAGCTCATTGCTTAACCTCAAAATGCCCTGAGATGTTATATCCTTACGCCCGTGCATTAGTGGCAAATTTAGTCAGTCAAGGCACATTCCCATCACTTAATCTATCACCTGTTAACTTTGACGCGTTATTTATGGACTTCTTACAACGTCAAGGTTTATTAGAAGATGAAAATGCACCGCAAACTGACGTGCAACATTAATTTTAGTTAAATCAACAGTGCGTCTTCGGGCGCATTTTTTCTATGGATTAATTAAAAATGACACAACATTCTCTCCCCATCGCTTCGCCAATTACCGTATTAGGTGCTGGCTCATACGGCACGGCATTAGCCATTACCCTATCTCGCAATGGTTCTCCTGTTTATTTATGGACGCACAATGCTGAACATTGCCAAGCAATGCAACAAACACGCCAAAATCAGCGTTTTTTACCCGATATTTCTTTTCCTGACACTTTATTCATTGAGGCAGATTTAAAAACCGCGGTCCAAAAAGCACGAGATTTATTAATTGTTGTGCCTAGCCACATTTTTGATGAAACCATTGAAAAAATTAAACCATTTTTACGCCCCGATAGCCGTATTTTATGGGCAACCAAAGGGCTAGAACGAGATACTGGGCGATTATTACAGGAAGTGGTACGCGAAAAATTAGGCGAAAACTATCCGCTAGCCATTTTATCAGGCCCGACTTTCGCCAAAGAACTGGCACAAGGTTTACCAACTGCCATTGCCTTAGCCAGTGATGATTTGACATTTGCCGAAGAACTACAAGCTCGCATTCACTGTAGCAAACATTTCCGTGTGTATCTCAACCAAGATATGATCGGCGTGCAACTCGGTGGAGCGATTAAAAACGTGATCGCCATTGCCGCAGGCATTTCTGACGGAATGGGCTTTGGTGCTAATGCGAGAACCGCGCTGATTACCCGCGGTCTAGCAGAAATTAGCCGTTTAGGACAATCACTGGGTGCCAATCCTAACACCTTTATGGGAATGTCAGGTCTAGGCGATTTAGTCTTAACCTGTACCGACAACCAATCGCGTAACCGCCGTTTTGGCCTATTACTTGGGCAAGGTAAAGCTATCGAACAATCCATTGAAGACATTGGGCAAGTGATTGAAGGCTTTTACAACACACGTGAAACCCATTTACTCGCTCAACGTCAAGGCATTGAAATGCCGATCAGCGAACAGATTTATCAAATTTTGTTTGAACGGAAAAATGTGCAACAAGCGACCTTAAGTTTATTAGGACGCGAAACCACCAATGAATAAGAGAGTCAACCTATGCCAACACTTGTTTGGAATAATATCTTAAATGAAAGTAAGCAATTAGTTGAAAATGAACCCATTTTAGCCAGTTTCTTTCATTCAACGATTTTAAAACACAAAAACTTAGGCAATGCTCTAAGCTATATTTTAGCCAATAAATTAGCTAATTCAATTATGCCCGCGATCAGCTTGCGTGAAATCATTGAGGAAGCCTATGGTGCAAACCCAGATCTTATCGCCAGTGCCGCTTGTGATATTACCGCCGTGCGTCAACGCGACCCTGCGGTAGAATTATGGTCAACGCCTTTGCTCTATTTAAAGGGCTTTCACGCCTTGCAAAGTTACCGCATTACGCATTATTTGTGGCAACAAGATCGCAAATCTCTCGCCATTTATTTACAAAATCAAATCTCGGTTGCTTTTGATGTTGATATCCACCCTGCCGCTAAAATCGGTTGTGGAATTATGTTTGACCACGCCACAGGAATCGTGATTGGCGAAACCTCGGTAGTTGAAAACGACGTGTCAATTTTACAAGGCGTAACCTTGGGGGGGACGGGCAAAGAAACGGGCGATCGCCATCCGAAAATTCGGGAAGGTGTGATGATTGGTGCAGGAGCAAAAATTTTGGGCAATATTGAAGTTGGCAAATACGCCAAAATTGGTGCCAATTCTGTGGTATTGCAACCCGTTCCTGCCCACGCAACTGCCGCAGGCATTCCTGCAAAAATTATCGCTAAAGATCAAGATGCCAAACCAGCCTTTGAAATGAACCAATATTTTTGCGAACAAGACTCTATGCTCAATATTTAGCTTAGCACAAAATATCGCTCAAAACCGCGGTCAAAATTTTATTCGTTTTTTTGACCGCGGTTTTGGGGTAGTTTTAGATAAAGAAGGTATTAGGTTGGAACAGTTTTTCAATATCAGAAACTTGTTTTTTATCCGATAAATAAATCACTACGTGATCTTTGTCGGCAATCACAACATTCTTTTTGGCGATAATCACGTCATTTCCACGTTTTATTGCTCCAATAATCGCACTACTCGGCAATTTTAGCTCACTAATTTTACGCCCAATAACATTGGAGGTATTTTCATCGCCGTGTGCGGTAATTTCTAAGGCTTCGGCAAAACCGTGATTAATTGATACCACATTGACAATATCGCCCTTGCGGACGTGTTGCAATAGAGCTGAAATCGTTGCTTGCTGTGGCGAAATCGCAATATCAATGGTGCCACCTTGGATCAAATTGATATACGCCATTCGTTGTATCAGCACCATCGCTTTTTTCGCACCAAGTCGTTTCGCCAGCAGTGCGGACATAATATTGGCTTCATCATCACTGGTTAGCGAAAGGAAAACATCAATATTTTCAATATGTTCTTCAAACAATAAAGATTGATCGGAAGCATCGCCACAAAAGACTAAGGTTTCAGACAATTTTTCCGCAAGCTGTGTAGCACGCTGGGGATTGCGTTCAATGAGCTTAACCGTACATTCTTTTTCTAAATGCTGTGCCACGCTGATACCAATATTGCCACCGCCCACGAGCATAATACGTTTATAAGGCTTTTCTAAACGCTGTAATTCGCTCATTACCGCTTTAATATTCACGGTTTCACAGATAAACGTCACTTCATCGCCCGCTTCAATAATGGTTGACGCTTGCGGACGAATAATTTTGTCTTGACGCATAATTGCCGTGATCCGACAATCAATGTGGGGCAAATGTTCACGCAAAGCGGAAATCGCATAGCCCACCAATGGTCCACCATAATATGCCTTGCATACCACTAAACTAATGCGTTCATTGGCAAAATGGGCGACCTGTAAAGCACCAGGGTAATCAATAAGACGCACAATATCATCTTTCACTAAGGTTTCAGGCGAAATGATATGATCAATTGAAATCACATCGGATTGGAACAGTTTTTCCCCTTCACGCAAATAGTCACTATTACGAATACGAGCCACCTTGGTTGGCGTATTAAACAGCGTGTAAGCCACATTACAAGCAACCATATTTAATTCATCCGAATTGGTTACTGCGACAATCAGATCGGAATCATTTGCCCCCGCTTCACGCAATACCCTTGGTGATGACGCAAGCCCTGAAATAACGCGTAAATCATGCTTATCTTGTAAATTAATTAAACGTGTTTCATCGTCATCCACTAAGGTTATATCGTTATCTTCACTGACTAAACTCTCCGCTAAGGTTGTGCCCACTTGCCCCGCCCCAAGAATGATAATTTTCATCACTTACTCCGTTCTACCACAAAGGGTTGTACGCCCACTTGGGTATCCATTAAACTCATTTTTAATTTTTTGATTTGTTGTTCAATTTCTGCAGTCACCGCATTTGCTTGTGCCATTTCGCTTTCACCAATGCCATCTGGTACTTTGCCAAAGAGAATAGAGTCCAACAACCGTTCTACGTGCATTCCTTCACGACAAAAATGCAGCACGCCTGCTTCATCAAACAGGGTTGCCACGGTTGTCAGTTGAGTTGTGGCGATCCCCAATGCACCGTCTTCGCCACCTACTTGGCGAAATAAATTATGCGGTGGAAATCCCCCACAGGCAAGAAAAAAGGCACGGCGAAACACTGTATTGCCGCCACAAGTCATCCGCATATATTGCCACGCCCGTTCAAAATCAGGGTGCGTAGCATAACGCTCAGGGATACCAACGGGTTTTAACGCCAAACGTAACACATTCAAATTCGGGCGAAAATGGAAAACCGCACTCGCAATATTCAAAGCATCAGGCTCATAAGCATCATCGGCATCTAAAAACGCAATAAATTCCGCTTGGCTCTGCAATGCCCCCCAGTTGCGTGCCTTTGCCACACCGCTATTATTTGGCATTATTTCCACTTGAATCTGTTGTGGATTCTCAGTAGCAAATTGTTGTGCAAGTTCAAGTGTATTATCCGTTGAACCGTCATCAACAAGCCATAAGGTACCAAGCTGAGTTTGTGCCAAAACCGATTGCACCGCTCTAGCCAGTGTTTGCTCCTCATTAAAGCAAGGAATGATGACATCAATTTTTACCATATTCATTTATCAATCATTTCAATAAGTTGATTAGCTTAGTATAACAGAATTCCGTTCAGAATGATCTCACCTAAACCGCGGTCAAAATTTGCCACGTTTTTTGACCGCGGTAAATTCACTTTCATCGCTAAATAATGAAGAAAATAGCGATAAATTCAGGTAAATGGACTGCAAAAATTGATTTTATACGCAATAACACAGATAATGTCATTATCGCATCTTAAATGCTAAATCATAAAAAAGAGAACGAAAATGATACGTTTTGATAATGTAAGTAAGGCTTATTTAGGCGGTAAACCTGCGTTACAAGGAATTAGTTTACACCTGCCCGTCGGTAGTATGACTTATCTAACAGGGCATTCTGGCGCTGGAAAAAGCACCCTATTAAAATTAATTATGGGAATGGAATGTGCCAATGGTGGAAAAATTTGGTTTAATGGGCATGAAATTACCCGCCTGTCACCCTATGAAGTGCCATTTTTACGGCGACAAATTGGGATGGTGCATCAAGACTATCGCTTATTACCAGACCGTTCCGTTTTGGATAATGTCGCATTACCTCTCATTATCGCAGGCACACATCCTAAATTAGCCAATGAACGTGCATTATCAGCGTTAGATATGGTCGGCTTATATGATCGTGCTAACCATTCGCCAACCAATTTATCGGGCGGTGAACAACAACGTGTTGATATTGCACGAGCCGTTGTACGCAAACCGCAATTATTACTTGCTGACGAACCTACGGGCAATTTGGATGACGTATTATCACGGGGTATTTTTGATTTATTTGAACATTTCAACAAAATGGGGATGACCGTGTTAATCGCAACACACGATATTAATTTAATTCAACAAAAACCTAAACCTTGCTTAGTTCTTGAGCAAGGGCATTTACGTTAGGGGAATACAATGCGATCAGTAAACAAAACACCATTTTGGGTGCAAATGCAATATGTATTACGTGCAGTTTGGGCAGATCTCATCAAGAAAAAGTATGGCTCACTACTGACTATTTTAGTTATCGCGGTATCACTGACGATTCCAAATGTGTCATTTTTATTGTGGAAAAATACCCACCAAGCTGCTAACCAATTTTATCCTGAAAGTGAAATCACGGTCTACTTACACAAAAACCTGAACGAACAAGATGCCAATAATGTGGTGGAAAAAATCCGCCAACAAGAAGGGGTTGAAAGTTTAAATTATATTTCACGCCAAGAAAGTTTAAATGAGTTTCGTAACTGGTCTGGTTTTGGCGAAGAACTGGATATTTTAGATGATAATCCATTACCCGCGGTAGTGATGGTGAAATCAACACAGGACTTCCAAAATGCCGAAAAACGCCAAGAATTGAAAATGTCGTTAGAAAAAATTAAAGGGGTGCAAGAAGTCCGTTTAGATGGAAATTGGGTAGAAAAACTCAGTGCATTAACTTGGCTTATTGCACATATTGCAATTTTTTGTGCAGTGTTAATGGCATTAGCCGTTTTCCTTGTGATCGGCAATAGCATTCGCAGTGACATTTATAGTAAACAAGCGAATATTGAAGTGATGAAACTACTCGGTGCAACCGACCAATTTATTTTGCGTCCGTTTTTATACACAGGGATTATCTACGGCGTACTTGGTGTATTAGTTAGCTGTTTGTTCAGTACCTTAGTGATTGATTATTTTACCAGTGCAGTGAAATATGTCACCGATATTTTCGCCGTGAAATTTGATATTTACGGCTTAGGCTTTGGAGAAATTCTATTTTTATTCGTAATTTGTGCCATCGTGGGCTATACATCGGCGTGGATTTCAGCCACTCGTTATATTAAATTAATGGATAAAAAACGCTAAAACCGCGGTCAAAAATTACGTTATTTTTACAAAAAAGGTCAGTGAATTACTGACCTTTTCTATTTTTCCAATAAAAAACTGCCACTTTCGTGGCAGTTTAAATGATTTAAAAACGCATTATTTTTTGACCGCGGTTTTTTTGGTGGTCTTTTTCGCTGCGGGTTTAGCTTCTGCCGTTTTCTTCGCAACAGGCTTCGTTGCTGCTTTTGCTGGCGATTTTTTTGCTTTAGTGCTTGGCTTAGCGTCATCAAGATTCGCTTCAGTAGTAATCGTCAAATCAACATTATGTGCTTGCGTCCACTCTTTTAATTTCGCTAACAACACACGTCCCATTGGTCTTGGATCACCACTAAATAGGGTTTTTAATCCATTATTTTCAATGATATGACGACGCAATGCTAAACGTTCTTCGTGATTTTCAGCTAAACGAATAGCACGTTCAACATATTCATCCACGGTATTGGCAATTAACCATTCAGGTAAACCTAAACGTTTGAATAAACCTTCGTCAATATGCTCGTGAACTTCAGGACCTGTTTTACATACACCAACCAAGCCCAATGTCACCATATCAATAATGCCGTTAGTATTACCAAATGGGAACGGGTTCACCATCATATCGCAGTTATGTAAAATGCGTAGGTATTGGTCATAAGGGGTATGTGGATTTACCGTTGCACTATCGCCTAAATAGGACTTAATAAAACGCTCAACATAAGGATGGGTTACCCCTGTGGATTGCCCTAATGCAAAGTGGAAATGCACTTTGACTTTCGCACGATCACGAATCGTTTTTAATGCTTCCAAGAAATAAGGGTTTAATTTCATCGTCGTTGATGCAATACCAATATTGACGACTTCAGGATTTTCACGCAAGTTATATTCAACATTCGTTGGTGCAAGTGCTGAAGGCACATAAGGCAACGCATCTTTTGGTAAGCGCAATAGGGTTTCGCTAAAGCAATCTTCTGAACCCACATAATCATCTTCAACAATGACATACTCAATAAAATCAGAATGGGTTGTGGCTGGATGTCCTAATGCGACAGCTTGAATTGGTGCTAAGCGCGTATTGCTGACAAAAATGGTGGTTAAATCCATACCAATACTTGGCATATAAAGCACTGATGCACGATTTTCTTCACAAATTTTGCGAATTGCATCCATTTTTTCAAATAAATTTTGCCCTTGCACAACATGGAATTCATCAAAAACTTCTTGCCCCGCTTGATCAACTGCGTTGCCACCTAAACCAATTAGATAAAAATGCTCACGCGCAGCAATCATTGAAGTTGAATGCGTACGATAAATAGAATGGGCAGAATGGAAATGCTCAAGTAACACAACCATTACAGGTTTGTTATTACGATAGCCAACTTGTGTAAATTCAATATCTTTCCAACCGGTTTCTAAGATATGGCTACGAATCACTTTATTTAAGGCTTTCTTCACTAAATGCTTATTCGGCGCAATATCATAACTACAATGCATATAAACATCATGCGAAATACCGCTTGGTAATTTATTCAAGTTTGGTAACTGTGCCAGACGTTCTGGAAACCATTGCAAAATCGTGCCACGTTTTGAAAATGCTGGCATAGTACCAATGAATCGCGGTGATTGTAAGGCGAAACATAGTGAAGCACATAAATCGCGGTCAATATTCCATAACGCATCTAAGTTTAAAGTTAAGTTCGATTCTTCTAAATAAAGAATGCAAAATTTAATTAATGCATCTCTCGTAGGTTCAAGTTGAACTTCTTCTGAGTTCTTATTTGGGTTTTTATTATATACTTGTAAAATATGGTCAGCGTTGATGTAAGGCGAACTTGCAAACATCAATGATATCCAACGTTGTAGTGTTAGAAAACGTAAATATCCCGCATCTGAAATGGTCAATCCTTTATCACTAAATAAATCTGTTATTGCTTGAGCCATTCGAGTACAAAAGTGAATTATTCTTTCCTTTGGTAAATTATCTAATTGTTTTGGTACAACAAAATCAATATTATGTAATTCACCAAAATTACTATCTAATTTAGCTAAAATATTCAATAATTCAGTACAAGCGCCTTCATAGTCTTTTTCCGACACTTTCTGTTCAAAACGCTCTACACTTGGATTTTGTTGTTCTTGTACTTGAGTTTGTGACATTGTTTTTTTCCTAAACTTTAAATTTAACAAGTTCCCCACAGATCATATTCATCTGAGTGAGTAATAGTAACCATAATAACATCGCCTATTTTGATAGCCTTTTGGCTTTGATTATCAATATAAACGACCCCATCAATCTCTGGTGCATCAGCCATCGTACGACCAGTCATTCCTTCATCATCAATTTCATCAATGATAACAGGCAATACTTTTCCAATTTTCTGTTGCAAACGTTGTGCTGAAATTTGCTGTTGCAACTGCATAAAACGGTGAAAACGCTGTTCTTTAATTTCTTCAGGCACTTGATCGGCCATTTCAGTGGCAGGTGCCCCGTCTACTGGACTAAATTTAAAACACCCAACACGATCTAACTGTGCTTGCTGTAAAAAATCCAATAATAATTGGAAATCTTCTTCAGTTTCCCCTGGAAAACCCACAATAAAGGTTGAACGTAATGTTAAATCAGGGCAAATCTCACGCCATTTTTTGATGCGTTCTAAAACACGCTCAACGGATCCAGGACGCTTCATCGCTTTTAAAATTTTAGGACTTGCGTGCTGTAATGGAATATCTAAATAAGGCAAAATTTTACCCTGTGCCATTAATGGAATTAAATCATCAACGTGCGGATAAGGATAGACATAATGTAACCGCACCCAAATCCCCAAGGTTCCCAGTTGTTGACATAGGGTAACTAAATCATTTTTAATTGGCGTACCATTCCAAAACACGGTTTTATTCTGATTTTCTTTACTTTGATCTAAAGAATAAGCCGACGTATCTTGTGATACTACTAAAATTTCTTTTACTCCCGCTTCCACCAAACGTTTAGCTTCATCCAACACTTGTACAATAGGACGGCTATCTAAATCTCCACGCATTGATGGAATAATGCAGAAAGTACAACGATGATCGCAACCTTCCGAAATTTTTAAATAGGCATAATGTTTTGGTGTTAATTTTACCCCTTGGATCGGCACTAAATTCACATAAGGGTTATATTCAGGTTTTGGCACATAGCGATGAACGTGTTTCATTACTGCTTCGTAGCTGTGTGGGCCTGTAATTTCTAATACTTTCGGATGAACTTGGCGAATTTGATCTTCTTTTGCACCTAAACACCCCGTAACAATCACCTTACCGTTTTCTTGTAACGCTTCGCCAATGGTTTCTAACGACTCTTGCACCGCACTATCAATAAAACCACAAGTATTGACAATCACTAAATCCGCATTTTCGTAGCTAGGAATGATGTTATAACCATCAACCCGTAGCTCTGTCAAAATTCGTTCGGAATCTACTAGATTTTTAGGACAACCTAAACTAATAAAACCAATATTGGGGGCAGAATATGCCATAAAAAAATAATCTCAACATTCTAATAATTACTTCAAGATCAGCATTGTACAAAATTTGGGTTTAAAAGGCGATAGCCATTAGCGAGTTCTATTGTAAATCTGTGTAAATATAGGCAATTCCACGGTTTATAGCAGCTTATTCCAGCAAAAAATGCATTGATTTTAGACCGCGGTTTTTTTCCTTAGTAATTTTTCCGTTGTACCAATTCAACGCTTTTCTGCGATTTGTATTAATAAAAAAGGATATCGTTAGATATCCTTTATTTTATAAATCATTATGAGTGAAAATTAGTGTTTTCCACCGCAGCAACCATCGCCGTGGTGATGGTGATGATCATCGTGATCGTGGTGATGACCGCCACAACCACAGCTGTGTCCTTCTTCATCACTGTCGTGCCCGCCACAACAGCCACCTTCTTGATGAATATGACCGTGAGAAATTTCCTCTAAAGTTGCTTCACGTGTTGCAACGACTTCCACAGTAAATAACAATTCTTGACCCGCTAACATATGGTTACCGTCAACAACCACATCGTTATCACCCACTTCCGTAATCACAACAGGTAACGGCCCCATATCGGTATCTGCAATAAAACGCATACCCACTTGTAAATCATCAACCCCGACAAATACATCTTTTGGTACACGTTGCACCATATTTTCATTGTATTCACCGTAGGCTTCTTCAGGGGTAACGCGAACTTCAAATTTGTCGCCCACTTCTTTGCCTTCCAAAGCATTTTCCAATCCAATTACTAAATTGTGATGACCTTGTAAATACTCTAACGGTTGGTTTGCTGGCGCTTCATCAACTAGTACGCCATCTTCGGTTCTTACTTGATAAGCAATGCTTACAACAACATTTTTTGCAACTTTCATTCGTTACCTCATTGTTTATAAAAAAATCGGTTGTTTTAATTAAAAATATTAATGTACATTGGATTTCGGTTCATCATCAAACTCATCGTCATCAAAAAACTCGCCGTCATCTCCATATTCATCATCACTGCCATTAGGATCTTCAAAGTAGGTTCCCCATCCTTCATAAATCCCATTATATTTGGCAACTAACGGCAAAATCTCTTTTTGCTGAGCATCAATAATTTCAGGTTTCAACGCCACTTCGCTGATGATATCAAAACAAAAAACAACCTTGCCATTTTCTTCTTCAATTTCTTCCGCTTCAGACACTTCATAACCTGCTTTGAACGCATCTACTGCGATTTTTTCTAACTGATCAAAATCGGAATGTGCAATATGATGTTCAATAATATACAATGCATTCGGATCGCTACCATCATTAAGAAGTTCGCTAATAATTTCGCGAGTTTCTGCTTGTAATGCTTCTAAATTTGCCATTATTATTCCTAAATTGGATAACTATTTTGCTATCTTAGCATAAGATTTATCAAATCTTTTAATGAAATTGTGTAAAATACACAACAATTCTGTATTTCAGGGGAAGGATAGGTAATGCCATCGCCACTTATGCAATCTGTTTTAGCCATCGCACAACAAGCTGGCGAATATTTAATTGATTTTTATGCAAAATCCGTTCAGGTGCAAATTAAATCTGATAATACGCCCGTCACGGAAGCAGATTTATTCTTAAGTCAATTTTTAACCGAACAATTACAACGGCTCATTCCCAATACGCCCGTGTTATCAGAAGAAAATTGCAATATCCCATTATCAACACGCCAACAATGGCAACGCTATTGGCTCATTGACCCCCTTGACGGCACACAACAATTTCTCAACCGCACCGATCAATTTTCTATTATTATTGCCTTAGTGGAAAATCACATTCCCATATTAGGTGTCATTTATGCACCAATATTACAAACTTGTTACTACGCCCAACAAGGCAAAGGTGCATTCAAACAAACGCCACAAAATAGACAACGTTTAGCTCAACGTCAATTAGACCTCACCTTGCCGATCCGATGTGTGGTTGGGGCAACAAGCCATCGGAAAAAAATTCAAGCGTTTTTTAGTCCGCGGTTTAGCTATGCTTTTCAAGTTTATGGTTCAAGCGGGCTAAAAAGTGCAATGGTAGCAGAAGGAACAGCAGATTGTTATATTCGCTTAGGCAATACGGGCGAATGGGATACTGCTGCATCAGAAATCTTATTAGCAGAAACCAATAGCTACATTGTGGATACCCAATTTCGTCCGTTAACCTATAATCAACGCGAAAGTTTGGTCAATCCGCATTTTGCAATGTGTGCAGATAAGCAACAAAATTGGGATAAAATCTTTACATTTAATTCACAATAGCTATTGGAAACCAAGCCATAATATTGTTAGTATGCTAAATAGACTTTAAATTTAGAATTAGGAATAGAAAAATGAACGTAGAAAATAATTGTTTTGTCATTTTCGGGGCATCGGGCGATTTAACCCACAGAAAACTCATTCCCGCACTCTATAATCTCTATAAAATCGGGCAATTAAGCGAAAACTTTTCCGTCCTTGGCGTCGCTCGCACGCACTTAAATGATGAAGAATTCCGCGAAAAAATGCGAACAGCATTAATGACGCAAGAAAATGCCAACGGTGAAACACTTGATAAATTCTGTGCACATTTATATTATCAAGCGATTAATACCTCCGATCCCCTTGATTACGCAAAATTAGTTCCACGCCTTGATCAACTACACGATCAATATCAAACCGCGGGCAATACTTTGTACTATCTCTCAACGCCACCGAGCCTATACGGCATCATTCCCGAATGCTTAGCGAGCCACGGCTTGAATACCGAAGAATTTGGTTGGAAACGGATTATCGTTGAAAAACCGTTCGGTTACGATATTAAAACTGCTAAAGAATTAGATATCCAAATTCATCGTTTCTTTGAAGAGCATCAAATCTACCGTATTGACCATTACCTAGGCAAAGAAACAGTACAAAATTTATTGGTATTACGCTTTTCTAACGGTTTATTTGAGCCACTTTGGAATCGTAATTATATTGATTATGTGGAAATCACGGGGGCTGAATCCATTGGCGTAGAAGACCGCGGTGGATATTATGACGGTTCTGGTGCAATGCGTGATATGCTACAAAACCATTTATTGCAAGTACTTGCAATGGTCGCAATGGAACCGCCTGCGATTATCAATGCAAACTCAATGCGTGATGAAGTGGCGAAAGTGCTACATTGCTTGCACCCACTCAGTCAAGATGATCTAAAAAATAATGTGGTTTTAGGGCAATACACCGCCAGTTATCGTGATGGCAAAGAAATCAAAGGTTACTTACAAGAAAAAGGCGTGCCGCCTGACTCCACCACAGAAACCTATATTGCTCTTCGCTGCCAAATTGACAACTGGCGTTGGGCGGGCGTGCCATTTTATGTACGAACAGGAAAACGCTTGCCTGAGCGTGTGACGGAAGTGGTCATTCACTTCAAAACCACGCCACACCCAGTATTCAGCCAAAATGCACCTGAAAACAAACTCATTATCCGTATTCAGCCTGATGAAGGCATTTCAATGCGATTTGGTTTGAAAAAACCAGGGGCTGGATTTGAAGCGAAAGAAGTTTCCATGGACTTCCGTTATTCCGATTTAAGCACATCATCTACTTTGCTCACCGCATACGAACGCTTATTGCTTGATGCGATGAAAGGCGATGCCACATTGTTCGCCCGTACCGATGCCGTACACGCTTGTTGGCGATTTGTTCAACCCATTTTGGATTACAAAACCGAACAAGGTCGTGTTTACGAATATGAAGCGGGAACGTGGGG
This sequence comes from Pasteurellaceae bacterium, assembly GCA_030527795.1. Taxonomy (GTDB): domain Bacteria; phylum Pseudomonadota; class Gammaproteobacteria; order Enterobacterales; family Pasteurellaceae; genus JAUNAB01. Next base: position 83,912 of record JAUNAB010000011.1, read on the forward strand.
ACCGACTGAAGCGGATAAATTAATTGCTAAACACGGCAAAGTATGGCGTAAACCAAGCGGTTTAATGAAGAAAAAAATCTAAATTGTCCAAAAACCGCGGTCAAAAAAACGGTTAAATTTTTGACCGAGGTTTGAGAAAAAAGGAATAAAAATGAATTATCTCATCTTTCCCAATGCACAATCTGCGGTAGATAAAATTGCACAAGAATTTTTGCTTTATAGCCAACAAAATCGCCCTGTGCATATTTCGTTATCTGGTGGTAGCACACCCAAATTATTGTTTAAAACCTTAGCCCAAGCCCCCTACGCGACAGCGATCCAATGGCAAAATCTGCATTTTTGGTGGGGCGATGAGCGTATGGTGGCACCCGATAATGCAGAAAGCAATTATAGCGAAGTGCAAAAATTGTTATTTGATCACATTGCTATTCCTGCACAAAATATTCACCGTATCCGCGGTGAAAATGACGTAGTCGCTGAGTTAGAACGGATCGATCAAGAAATCAAACAATGGATACCCACAGGCGAATTTGATTGGATTATTCTCGGAATGGGTACTGACGGACATACCGCCTCGCTCTTCCCACATCAAACGGACTTTGCCGATACGCACGCAGTCGTCATTGCCAAACGCCCCGATGACGGTCAGCTTCGCATTTCAAAAACCGCAAGCTTAATTGAACGAGCCAAACGGATAACCTATTTAGTAACAGGTTCAAGCAAAGCCGATATTTTGCACGAGATACAAACGACCCTCGCAGAAAAACTGCCCTACCCCGCGGCCAAAATTACCGCTAAAAATGGGATAACCGAGTGGTATTTGGATCAAGATGCAGCAAAATTATTAAAATAAAGGACATAATTTGATCATCATCGCTTATATTCTTACGGCACTTGTCGCCTTAGAACATTTCTATATTTTATATTTAGAAATGTTCGCAATTGAAAGTCGTACCGCAAAACGTGTATTTGCGTTAAGTAATGACTTTCTCCGACAAGACAAAGTAAAAGTTATGTTTGCTAATCAAGGACTATACAACGGATTTTTAGGTGCGGGAATTGTGTTCGGTTTTTGTATTGGACAACTCAGTGTGATATATTTCTTTTTAATTTGTGTGTTAACCGCCGCAATATATGGCTCAATCACTGCAAATAAAAGTATTTTATTCAAACAGGGACTTCCCGCGGTTTTAGCGTTATTATGTTATTTTATATGAGGTTCATATGACTAAATTAGAAAAAAACTTTACCTTTTTACAATCTATTTTTAAACAATTTTTTGAGCGTAAACAGATAAAGGACAAATTAAACAAATTTAGTGAAATAGACATTACAGGTTGGAAAAATTGGTTGCAAATTGAACTTGTACTATTTTTGCGTCATTGCCAGACCAAGTTTCTGAAGTATATAGAGAAGAAAAATTTAATTTAGATAAAAGAAAAAATAAAGAAAGAAATCAATGTTCAATTGATTTAATGATTAGACAAAGAAATGCCCATAGTTTTATTCCTATAGAAATTAAACAACATAAAACGGCATCTCAATGTATAAATTATATGATTTGTGACATTCATAAGTATGAAACAATTAAACCAAGTGAACTATCAACAGATAGACTGCTATGGTGTATTGGTATTCATCAGATTGTTGAAAAAGAAACAATAATACGAATAATGAGAGAAAAAAACTTTGATACAAAATTTGTATACACCAATCCAATAAAAGATACAAACTTTATGATTACTATCTTTTAATTAATTCCCCATATCAACAGGAGCAAAAAATGTTACAAAAAGGCGATATTGGCGTTATCGGTTTAGCCGTAATGGGTCAAAATTTAATTTTAAATATGAATGATCACGGTTTTAAAGTGGTCGCATATAACCGTACAACCTCAAAAGTAGATGAATTTCTACAAGGTGCAGCTAAAGGCACAAATATTATCGGAGCATATTCATTACAAGATTTAGCGGATAAATTAGAAAAACCGCGTAAAATTATGTTAATGGTTCGTGCTGGGGATGTGGTTGATCAATTTATTGATAGCTTATTACCTTATTTAGACCAAGGCGACATCATTATTGATGGTGGCAATTCAAACTATCCAGATACCAACCGCCGCGTGGCAGCATTGCGTGAAAAAGGCATTCGTTTTGTTGGAACAGGTGTATCTGGCGGAGAAGAAGGGGCACGTAATGGTCCTTCAATTATGCCAGGCGGAAATGAAGAAGCGTGGCAATACGTTAAACCAATTTTACAAGCTATTTCTGCAAAAACCGACAAAGACGAACCTTGCTGTGATTGGGTTGGCAAAGACGGTTCAGGTCATTTTGTTAAAATGGTACATAACGGAATTGAATATGGCGATATGCAATTAATCTGTGAAGCGTATCAGTTCTTAAAAGACGGATTAGGCTTAAGCTACGATGAAATGCAAACGATTTTCCAAGAATGGAAAAAAACCGAGTTAGATAGCTATCTTATTGATATTACAACAGATATATTAGGTTATAAAGATACTGACGGCACACCATTAGTGGAAAAAATTCTAGATACCGCGGGCCAAAAAGGCACAGGAAAATGGACAGGCATTAATGCTCTTGATTTAGGTATCCCATTAACATTAATTACTGAATCTGTATTCGCACGTTGTGTTTCATCATTTAAAGATCAACGTGTTGCCGCACAAAAACTCTTTGGGAAAACCATTGGTAAAGTTGAAGGAGACAAAGCACAATGGATTGAAGCGGTACGTAAAGCATTGCTCGCATCTAAAATCATTTCCTATGCACAAGGTTTTATGCTTATTCGTGAAGCGTCTGAAAACTTTGGTTGGAATATCAATTACGGCGGTACCGCATTATTATGGCGTGAAGGTTGTATTATTCGTAGCCGTTTCTTAGGAAATATCCGCGATGCTTATCAAGCAAATCCAGACTTAGTTTTCCTTGGTTCAGACCCTTATTTTAAAGGTATTTTAGAAAACTGTTTAGGCGATTGGCGTAAAACCGTAGCAAAAGCCATTGAAGTAGGCATTCCAATGCCTTGTATGGCGTCCGCCATTACCTTCTTAGATGGTTATACCAGTGCACGTTTGCCTGCAAACTTATTGCAAGCACAACGCGATTACTTTGGTGCACACACTTATGAACGCACGGATAAACCGCGTGGTGAATTTTTCCATACTAATTGGACTGGTCACGGTGGCGATATCGCGTCAACCACTTACAACGTCTAAACTTACATTTATCGCTCATCAATTGATGAGCGATTTTTTTTGAACTATTTAAATAATCACTAATCTAAGTTTGTGGGTAACAAGCCCGATTATCTTTATTTTGTTTTTAAAGGAAACACCATGAAAAAAATTCTTTCTGTTGCGTTCGCATCATTAGCATTATCTGCTTGTTCATCAGCAAGTAACGAACAACGTCCACAAGGTCCTCAAGGTCAACCAGCAAACAATCCTGCGATTGAAAAAGCATTGCAAGAATGCCATCAAACCTTAGGTGATAGCAAAGATATGAGCAAACTAGATGCTTGTATGAAAGAAAAAGGTTTTGATAAACCAGCAGCACTAAATGAGCAAGCAGCTCAAGATAATGCCTCAACTGAGAAAGCAACAGCTAAAGCAAAGACAGCGAAAGCGAAAGTAAAACATAAAGTGAAATCAGAAAAATAATTTGCCCAACACATAAAATATTCCGCAAAAAAAGACCGCGGTATCAATAAAAAAACCACATTAAAATGTGGTTTTTTTACTATTACACCAACTTATTCATTCGCACTAAAATCATCAACATTATCACCTACAACACCTGATAATGTATAAACGCGTTTATGACTTAAAATACTCGAACGATATTTATCCCAAGTTTTCTCAAAAAAAGTCGTTGCAGGGCGTTCACCACGACAAAAAGCCACAAATAATTTCTCATTTTCTGTCACAGGCACACGCTCGCCAAGATCTAAAGCTTTGAAAGCTTGACCGTATTGCTCTAAAGCCTGTGATTCTTTAATAGTATAATCGCCGTGACGTGAAAAACCTCGTGGGTAATTTTTATCATCAAAGAAACGACGCTCAACACTAAAACTTTCAGCCATATTATTCACTCCGTATTTTCAAATGGTGACGAATTAAATCAATTTTTTACTATTTTTGCAACAAACCTTTGACGGTTTCCACATAATCCTTAATGAAATCATCAGGTGACAGCCCTTCTGGATTAACACGATATTTATTATTCACATAAAAATCAGGCACACCACGCACTTTGAATTGCTCAGTGAGATTATCCTGTTTACTCACTAACGCATTAACCGCAAAACTATTAATACCGCCATCAAATTGTTCCGCACTAATGCCGTTATCTAAGAAAATTTTGCGAATATCGTCCATTGATTTTATGCTATCGGCTTGTGCCGCATTAAATAATGGTGCTTTTACCTTCTCTTCAACCCCTAATGCCATCGCCAATGCCCACGCACGCGTTAAACTTTCAGATTCTCGCCCTAAAAAGTTAACGTGGTATTGCTTAAACGCTGTGCCTTTAGGTAACGCCTCTTTGACTTGCTGTGGGATTTTATATTCCATTTCAAAGGCATAACAATGTGGGCAATAAAAAGAGAAAAACTCAATCACTTCAGGTTGTGCTGAATGTGCCAATGTTGTCGTAACATATTGTTTACCTTCCGCTAATTCTGCTGCTTGCACATAAAATGTTGTCGCCGCACTTACTGCAACCATCAATGTTAAAAATGCTTTTTTCATAACTTACCTTATTTAATAATACCACGTGCTTTTAATAACGCGGTCTTGAAATCATCTTCGTAATCTTTTTTAATACCAGGGATTGGCTCCAGCTTATCTTTATCTCGCATTTTAAGATGATAAATAATCACTTCATCTGTTAATTCCGAGATAGGCTTATCAAACCCCGCTTCATCTGCAATTTGCTTTAAAATTTGCAACAAATGCAAATCAGGATCTTTAGACCAATATGGTTGTAAAAGTTCCAAAACTTCATTTAGACGATGACATTTCATACGTTTTTCCTTATTATAAGACAACTTTTCTCGATCATACTTGAATTAAAGGCGGTTGACAATTTATGACAACAATCAGTGCTGTGATTTTAGCAGGCGGACGTGCCACACGAATGAACGGAGCAGATAAAGGATTGCAACTATACCGAGGTCAATCTCTAGTTGCTCATATTTTACAACGCCTACGCCCCCAAGTAAGCCACATATCCATTAATGCTAATCGCAATCTCGCTGAATATGTGAAATTTGGTGTACCTGTTTTTAGCGATGACCGACCGAATTTCCAAGGTCCGCTAAGTGGAATGCTCAGTGGATTAAAACGGGCAGAAACGGACGCAGTATTATTTGTGCCTTGTGATTGTCCTTTTCTTCCCCTCAATTTACTAGAAAAGCTCAAAACCGCGGATCAAAATCACAATATTTTTAATGCGTATGCCAATGATGGCGAACGCTCACACCCAACATTCTGCTTACTCAACCGATCCATTGCCCCACAACTTGAAACCTATTTAAACCAAGGTGAACGTCGTGTTCTCGCCTTTCTAAAAGCACAACAAGCCATTTCTATTAATTTTAACGAACAGAAAAATACCTTTATAAATTTTAACTCTCTATCGGATTTAAATAAAAACTAAGGCAAAGAATTGATATAAATACAATTTAGAAAAAAACATTTTATATCTATAAAACCATTTGATTAAACAGATACCTAGTTGTATTATAATAAGGAAAAATGTTGTTTTGAAGAGAATTATGTCATTATCTCTTATTACATTTCCAATCTATTTCTTTGTTTAATTATATTAAAAATATAATTGTTTTACTCAAAGGTAAATTAATGAAAAGAAACTGAAGGAATTTAATATGAAAAAACCTCTAAAAGAGCACTTTTTGCCCTTTCACCAATTGCTATGTTCTTAGCTTTCAATATCAACTCCTCCTATGCTGCAGATAAACAACCTACCCCTCAATCAAATGAAGATTTAATAAAACAAGTAGTAAAAGTATCTCTCGAAGCTGATCTAGAAATTGCAAAATCTGTTGATAAAAACACCCGTGATATTAAAGCAACCAATGATAATCTTAAGAAAGTGGCCCTAGTATCTCGCGAAGCGGATGACGAAATTGCAAAATCTGTTGATAAAAACACCAGTGATATTAAATCAACCAATGATAATCTTAAGAAGGTGGCTCAAGTAGCTCGCGAAGCGGATGCCGAAATTGCAAAATCTGTTGATAAAAACACCAGTGATATTAAATCAACCAATGATAATCTTAAGAAGGTGGCTCAAGTAGCTCGCGAAGCGGATGCAGAAATTGCAAAGACTGTTGATAAAAATAGTGACTCAATTAAAGGGGCTGTACTAGATAACTAGGGAAATCTAATTTCAGGTTAGAATAATCCCT
>JAUNAB010000012.1 GCA_030527795.1 Pasteurellaceae bacterium
CGAATTAACAACAAATGCCCACACAGATTGTCTGATAAATTGTTAAAGAACAAAATTGGTCGGCGAGATAGGATTTGAACCTACGACCCACTGGTCCCAAACCAGTTGCGCTACCAAGCTGCGCTACTCGCCGATTACTCACTTTTAATGAGTGGGGTGGCTAATGGGATTCGAACCCACGACAACTGGAATCACAATCCAGGGCTCTACCAACTGAGCTATAGCCACCATATTTCAGTTTCTTACATTGACCTGGCGCGCTCGACAAGATTCGAACTTGCGACCTTTGGCTCCGGAGGCCAACGCTCTATCCAACTGAGCTACGAGCGCTCAATGCGTCGTTGCGGGGCGTATTATAAAGATTTTGCGATCCTTGTCTAGCGTTTTTTGCAAAAAATTGCATTTTTTTATTTGATAGATTGCATTTTATGCAAAATGTTGAATTTTTAACTTCATTTAGCTGTTTTATCCATCAACGTTAAAAACCGCGGTCAAGATTTACTTCAAATTTTTCGCTTTATTTACACGGCGACGATGGCGACGTAACCAACGGGTAATCCGCCAAGCACGTGTAATTGAATAAAAATAAAGAAAAAATAAACAAATGAATAGAATAAACATAATCCATTCATTGATGTAATAAACTTCACCTAAAATACCAAAACCTGCACATAGTGCCGCAACAAATGTAATTAACATAAAGGCTTGGCGATGAGTTAGCCCTGCTCTCACCATTAAATGATGAACGTGTAAACGATCGGGGCGGAACGGGCTTTTCCCTTTGCGTAAACGGCGATAAATGATCGCGACCATATCAATCAACGGAATTGCGATAATCCAAAGTGCCGTAACAGGATTCATTGGATGCCCTTTGCCTTGTGTACTCAATAGCAAGATCCAAATAATGGTGAAACCAATCAGCGTACTACCGCTATCTCCCATAAAAACTTTGTATTTTTTGCCAAATGGAATACATAGATTAAACATTGCGTAAGGCAAAATAGCTACAATAAGTGCAAAACACCAGATGGCTAGATCCCATTGATTATCCATTGCTAATAAAATGCCCACACCCGCAAAGGCAACGCTTGATAAACCACCGAGCAAGCCATCAATTCCATCGATCATATTAAACGCATTGATGATCGCAATGGTTGCAAATACAGTGATAATTGTACCGATCGCACCTAATGATATTTGGAATGGCCCGATAATCTGCCCCAAATGCTCTAAGGATAAACGTCCATAATAGATCATCATTACCGCTAGTACGGCTTGAATACCTGCCCGCAAAAATGGGCTAATGTCAAAACGATCGTCTAATACCCCAATCGCAAGCAGCACAAATACACTGAATAAATACAGTTGTGGTAATTTAGTTTGATCCCATTGCAATAAATAAAAGCACAGATTGCCTACAAATAATGAAATTCCACCAATAAGAGGAATTGCCCCTTGGTGACGTTTACGATAATTTGGTTTATCCACTAAACCCACTTTGATTGCGATAGGTCTTGCGATCACAATCGTTGCAAACGCAGCGAGAAACGTTAAAATAAGATTAAGCCACATAGTCTTAAATGCCGCCCAAATAAGTGATAATTGCTTTAAGAATAACATAATCCATCAAGCTGCACATAATATTTTTAGAAATTTGACTGCTTTTTGCAGTACAATAACACAGCTTTAATGAGCTTTTGATAACAAGGATTTTTTTATGAGTAATTCAGCACAGTTATTTGAACGCGCACAACGCGTTATTCCTGGTGGCGTTAACTCGCCTGTTCGTGCGTTCAATAGCGTAGGAGGAACGCCCGTTTTTATTAGTAAAGCCAAAGGGGCGTATATTTATGACGATGATGGCAAAGCCTATATTGATTATGTAGGTTCTTGGGGACCGATGGTTCTTGGGCATAATCACCCTGCTATTTTGACCGCGGTCAAAAATAGTGCTGAAAATGGTTTGAGCTTTGGCGCCCCTACCGCCAAAGAAATAGAGTTAGCCGAATTGGTTTGTCAATTAATTCCGTCAATTGAAATGGTGCGAATGGTAAGCTCTGGCACCGAAGCGACAATGTCGGCGATTCGCCTTGCCCGCGGTTATACTCAGCGAGATAAAATCATCAAATTTGAAGGCTGTTATCACGGTCATTCCGACAGCCTATTAGTAAAAGCAGGGTCTGGGGCATTAAGTTTAGGGCAGCCTAACTCTCCAGGTGTGCCTGCAGACTTTGCCAAACACACATTAACTTGTACTTACAACGATTTATCTTCTGTTCAGCAGACCTTTGAACAATTTCCTGATGAAATCGCCTGTATTATTGTAGAACCTGTAGCGGGGAATATGAATTGCGTTCCCCCTAAAGGTGGCTTTTTGCAAGGCTTACGCCAATTATGCGATCAATATGGTGCATTGCTAATCATTGATGAAGTGATGACTGGATTTCGCGTGGCATTAGGTGGCGCACAATCCTACTATGGCATAACCCCTGATCTCACGTGCTTAGGCAAAATCATTGGTGGCGGTATGCCTGTTGGTGCCTTTGGGGGCAAAAAAGCCATTATGCAATATATTGCACCAATAGGCCCTGTTTACCAAGCTGGCACGCTATCGGGCAATCCAATTGCGATGAGTGCAGGCTTGGCTTGTTTAACCGAATTAAAAAAAGACGGCAATGAACAACACCTTGCCGAACTGACTGCACAACTTGCTCAAGGACTTAAAGCTCTTGCCGATAAGCACCAGATCCCATTTTGTGTTAATTATGTTGGCGGAATGTTTGGTTTATTCTTTACCGATCAAGCACAAGTAAACTGTTACCAAGATGTGATGCGTTGTAATGTAGAAAGATTCAAACAATTCTTTCATTTAATGCTTGAACAAGGGATCTATCTTGCCCCATCAGCATTTGAAGCAGGATTTATGTCCCTTGCTCATACGCAACAAGATATTGAAAAAACCTTGCAAGCTGCGGATTATGCCTTTGCACAACTGGCTCAAGGTAAATAATAATGGCATTACAACGTTGCCCAGATTGTTGCACAAAAATAAGTCAGTCGGCTCAAATTTGTCCGCATTGTGGTTTCCAGTTTGATCAAGCAAGTCTTGATAAATTGCGAATGCTTCAACAGCAACGTTATCAACAAAACCAAGAAATAAACCGTCAATCCACAAAAATTCAGCTTATTTGGCTCATTATCTTTGCCTTAGTGATTGGCATTACAGCTTGTTGGATAAATTAAGCCCAAACCGCGGTCAAAAAAACCATTGATTTTTAGACCGCGGTTTTTAGCTATCACATCATCTTGTATTTTATACTGAATTTTTCTTAAATCTTAGCGTAATTTACGCTATGATATGGTCTTATTTGACGTTCAAAAGGCAGGGTTATGGCTCAGGCATATTCACATTCAAAGGATAAAAAAACGCGAGAAGTTGACATTCCGCCCCATTCAATTGAAGCAGAACAAGCAGTTCTGGGTGGAATTTTGCTTGAAAATCGGCATTGGGAAAATGTTATTGAGCAAGTGATCGCTGATGATTTTTATACCGCAGCACACCGTTTAATTTTTATTGAAATTGAACAGCTTATGAAGCAAAACAAGCCTGTTGATTTGTTGACAATGGATCAAGCCTTAAAAAATAAAGGCATTTTAGATGATATCGGTGGCTTTGCTTATTTAGCCGAATTGTCAAAAAATACGCCAAGTGCTGCGAACATCATTGCTTACGCGGAAATTGTGCGTGAAAAAGCCATTCTGCGTGAATTAATCAGTGTGAGTAATAACATTGCACAACGGGCTTATTTGCCGAAAGAGAAAAATATTAAGCAAATTTTAGATGATTCCGAACGCGAGATTTTTCAAATTGCAGAAAAACGCACCAAAAGCAATGAAGGGCCTGAAAATGTACTCTCGGTGTTAGAACGCACCATTAACAAAATTGAGTTACTTTCTAACTCAAACGATCACGGCGGCATTACGGGCGTCACCACAGGATTTATTGATTTAGATAAGAAAACTTCGGGGTTACAACCGTCTGATTTAATTATTGTCGCTGCCCGTCCGTCAATGGGGAAAACGACTTTTGCGATGAACCTATGTGAAAATGCAATGTTAGCGTCAGAAAAACCAGTCTTGGTTTTTAGCTTAGAAATGCCCGCGGATCAAATTATGATGCGGATGATTTCGTCATTATCACGGATAGACCAAACACGTTTGCGTACAGGTCAAGTAAAAAGCGATGATGATTGGAACAAAATCAATAGCACAATGGCTATGCTAGTCAATCGCCCTAATTTATACATTGACGATAGTGCTGGGCTAACACCAACCGAATTGCGTTCACGCGCACGCCGAGTATATCGTGAAAACAATGGGTTAAGTTTAATTATGGTAGATTATCTGCAATTAATGCGAGCGCCAGGTTTTGACAATCGTACCCTTGAAATTGCGGAAATTTCTCGTTCATTAAAATCCTTAGCCAAAGAGCTGGAAGTGCCTGTTGTGGCACTCTCGCAGTTAAATCGTACCTTAGAAAACCGCACCGATAAACGCCCAGTGAACTCAGACTTGCGTGAATCGGGATCTATTGAGCAAGATGCAGATTTAATTATGTTTATTTACCGCGATGAAGTTTATAATGACACCACAGAAGATAATCGCAACTTAGCCGAAATTATTATTGGTAAACAGCGTAATGGTCCGATAGGTCGGGTTTATTTGAACTTTGAAGGGCAATATTCTCGCTTTAATAATTCCCATAGACAATATCAAGATGAATTTTAATGATGAAAGCAGCAACCGTAAAAATCAGTTCAAGTGCATTACGACACAATATCAGTAAAATCAAGCAACGTGCGCCACAAAGTAAAATTATCGCGATCGTCAAAGCCAATGCCTATGGGCACGGAATTGATTTTGTTGCTAAAGTACTCGGCAATTTAGTTGACTGTTTTGGCGTAGCCCGTTTAGAAGAAGCCCTAAGTTTACGTGCTCAAGGTATCACTCAACCTATTTTGCTATTAGAAGGCTTTTTCGCTGCACAGGATTTACCGATTTTAGCCGTGAATAATATTCAAACCGTTGTTCATACTCCTGAGCAATTATCTGCCCTACAACAAGCCACATTACCTAATCCAATCAAAGTTTGGCTAAAAATTGATACAGGTATGCACCGTTTAGGCGTTCATCTCAATCAAGTAGATGCATTTTATCAAGCATTACAGGCTTGTCCGAACGTGGCAAATGAAATTGGTTTTGTCAGTCATTTCAGCCGAGCAGATGAAATCACTTGCGATTATACCGAATTACAACTTGAACGCTTTTTAGACATCATGAAAGATAAACAAGGCGAACGTAGCATTGCGGCATCAGGCGGTATTTTATTTTGGCCCGACTCACATTTAGATTGGATTCGCCCTGGGATTATTATGTACGGCGTTTCACCAACCCATACTCCAGCACAGATTTATGGGCTTGAACCTGTGATGACGCTCACTTCATCGCTTATTGCTGTTCGGGAGCATCAAGCGGGTGAGCCTGTTGGCTATGGTGGCATTTGGATCAGCGAAAAAGACACTAAAATCGGCGTGGTCGCCATTGGTTATGGCGATGGGTATCCGCGAAATATTCCCATTGGCACGCCTGTTTATCTCAATGGTCGCCGAGTGCCGATTGTCGGTCGTGTATCAATGGATATGATAACCGTCGATCTCGGCTTACATGGTCAAGATCAGGTTGGTGATGAAGTGATTTTATGGGGCAAAGAATTACCAGTAGAAGAAATTGCACAAATGACTGGCATTTTAAGTTATGAACTGATTACTAAACTTACCCCACGTGTAATTACCGAATACATTGACTAAAAAATGGCGGCTTTTTTTGACCGCGGTTTTGTCAGATACCGAGGTCAGAAATACAAGATTTTTATAATTAATAAACTGGAGAAACACAATGAAAAATATCAATCCAACAACCACTGCTGCTTGGCAAGCCTTGCAACAACACCATAATGATTTAAGCAATACAACCATTCAAGATTTATTCCAACAAGAACCCAATCGTTTTGCAGATTATTCACTAAATTTTAATGATGAAATGTTAGTGGATTATTCTAAAAATCGTATTAATCAACAAACACTAAATCTATTGCGTCAATTAGCTGAACAATGCGGTTTAGCTGAAGCGATTGAGGATATGTTTACAGGCAAAAAAATTAATCGTACCGAAAATCGCGCAGTATTGCATACCGCATTGCGTAATCGTGCAAATACACCTGTTCTAGTTGATGGCAACGACGTGATGCCTGAAGTCAATGCCGTATTAGCAAAAATGAAATCCTTTAGTCAACGTGTTATTTCGGGCGAATGGGAAGGTTATACAGGCAAAGCGATTACGGATGTCGTCAATATTGGCATCGGTGGTTCAGATTTAGGCCCTTATATGGTGACCGAAGCATTACGTCCATATAAAAACCATTTAACAATGCACTTTGTGTCTAACGTAGATGGCACACACATTGCAGAGGTGTTGAAAAAAACCAACCCTGAAACCACGCTCTTTTTAGTTGCCTCAAAAACCTTTACAACTCAAGAAACAATGACTAATGCACAATCTGCGCGCGAATGGTTCTTAGCCAGTGCGAAAGATGAAACGCAGATTGCAAAACACTTTGTGGCACTTTCAACGAATGCACAAGAAGTAGAAAAATTTGGTATTGATACCAACAATATGTTTGAATTCTGGGATTGGGTTGGCGGACGCTACTCGCTTTGGTCAGCTATCGGATTATCAATCGCATTATCCATTGGGTTTGAAAACTTTGAGCAATTACTTAGTGGCGCACACGAAATGGATAAACATTTTCGTCATACCGCGGTTGAAAAAAATATTCCATTAACCCTAGCCTTAGTTGGTCTTTGGAACTGCAATTTCTTAGGTGCGGAAACCGAAGCGATTTTACCTTATGACCAATATTTACACCGTTTTGCCGCCTATTTCCAACAAGGCAATATGGAGTCTAATGGTAAATATGTGGGGCGTGATGGCAAAGTTATTCGTGACTACCAAACAGGTCCAATTATTTGGGGCGAACCTGGTACTAACGGGCAACACGCGTTTTACCAATTAATTCATCAAGGTACAACATTAATTCCTTGTGATTTTATTGCACCAGCACAAAGCCATAATCCATTATCGGATCACCACAATAAATTATTGTCCAATTTCTTTGCTCAAACTGAAGCCTTGGCTTTCGGCAAAACGCAACAAGAAGTTGAAGCTGAATTTTTAAAAGCAGGCAAAACCTTAGATGAAGTAAAAGACATTGTACCATTCAAAATCTTCCAAGGTAACCGCCCAACCAATTCAATTTTATTGCAAAAAATTACCCCTTTTAGTTTAGGAGCATTAATTGCAATGTATGAACATAAGATCTTTGTGCAAGGGATTTTATTCAATATCTACAGTTTTGACCAATGGGGAGTAGAGTTAGGAAAACAGCTGGCTAACCGCATTTTACCAGAGCTAGTTGGCAATGAGAAAATTGCGAGCCACGATAGCTCCACAAATGGATTAATCAATCAATTTAAAGCTTGGCGTTAGTCAGCAAAATAAAAGCCGTCCTGTTAGACGGCTTTTTAGCATAAAATAACTTCTAATTAAACATTGCAGAAATAGACTCTTCGTTACTAATACGGCGAATCGCTTCGGCTAACATCGTTGATAGACTTAATACACGCACTTTACCTAATGCTTTCATTTCAGGGCTTAATGGAATGGTATCTGTGACCACAATTTCATCAATCACGTTACTTGCTAGATTTGTTGCGGCGGCACCTGAGAATACAGCGTGAGTCGCATAAGCAAATACACGTTTTGCACCACGTTCTTTTAATGCTTCTGCGGCTTTACATAATGTTCCACCCGTGTCGATCATATCATCAACTAAGATACAATCACGATCTTTTACATCACCGATAATATGCATTACCTGAGCCACATTCGCTTTTGGACGACGTTTATCAATGATCGCCATATCGCTATCATTTAACAATTTCGCTACCGCACGCGCACGTACTACCCCACCGATATCTGGCGAAACCACGATCGGATTTTCTAAATCCATTTTTTTCAGAATATCGTCAATTAATACTGGTGAACCGAATACATTATCAACAGGCACATCAAAGAAACCTTGAATTTGTTCAGCGTGTAAATCACAGGTTAACACTCGGTCAATCCCAACACTTGATAAGAAATCTGCAATCACTTTAGCCGTAATCGGTACACGAGCAGAACGCACTCGGCGATCTTGACGTGCATAACCAAAATAAGGAATGACCGCGGTAATCCGCCCTGCAGAGGCACGACGAAGCGCATCGACCATAACAATTAATTCCATTAAATTATCATTAGTTGGTGCACAAGTAGATTGAATAATGAAAACATCACAACCACGCACATTTTCATTGATTTGGACTTGAATCTCTCCATCGCTAAAGCGTCCTACTGTAGCATCGCCCAAAGAAAGATAAAGACGCTCAGAAATTCGTTTAGCAAGTTCTGGTGTAGCATTCCCAGCAAAGAGTTTTATGTCAGGCATTTTATTGTTAACCTCAGGTAGTTATTATGAAAAAGAAATTGATTTCGCTAATTGATTTAGCATTGTATGCAGTGGCGATTGACTCACCCCTTGTGCAACAAAACCGGTAAATTCAGGGGGGGCGATATTGAGAATATGCTGTGCAGATTCAGGATCATCAAATTCCGCAAAGACGCAAGTCCCCGTTCCTGTTAACCTTGCAGGTGCATATTGTAACAACCAGTTGAGCAAATTATCAACAGCAGGATAATGTTTACGTACAATTTTCTCGCAATCATTATAAAAAGGTTGTTGAAGAAGTTCATCTAAACTGCGTTTTGGGGTATTACGCGTTAAATTAGGATCGGCAAAGATTTTCGCAGTGGCAATGTGAGCGTGCAACGGTTTCATAACCAAATAGGTTTTCTCTGGCACACAACAATAGATCATTTTCTCCCCAACCCCTTCAGCGAAAGCCGTTTTACCGCGGACAAAAATGGGAACGTCAGCCCCTAATTGCAGACCTAATTCAGCCAACTCATCTAAACTTAATTGAGTTTTCCATAAATAATTTAATGCTAATAAGGTTGTCGCAGCATTTGACGATCCGCCACCGATACCACCGCCCATTGGCAACACTTTGTTTAATTGAATGCGTGCGCCGAACTGACAGCCTGTTTTCTGCTGTAATAGCGTTGCAGCACGATAAATCAGATTATCTTCTAATTTCACATCAATTAGATTTGGACTAATGTCAATTTGAGCTGTTTTTGTAGGACAAATGGTCAGCTTATCGCCATAATCTAAAAATTGAAATAAGGTTTGTAATTCGTGATAACCATCATCACGTTGTGCATTAATATATAAAAATAAATTTAATTTTGCAGGGCTAGGAAAACACAGCGTTTTCCCCTGTTCAACAAAAACCGCGGTCAAATTTTGCGTTGTTTTTTTCATTAGAACGCCCAATTTTCTACGCGAATTTTTAAGGTTTGATCGTGATTTTTTAATAAAATATCGCGTGGCAAGGCAGGTTCAGTTTGATGATAATTTAAATAATCTGCCGTCCATAGCGTACCATCTACTGGATAGCTGAAACTGGCTAAATAATGATTTGCTCCAACTTGATAATCCGCTCTCTCATCAGGTAACCCTTTTAACCAATTTACTAATTTTTCTAATGGCACATCCATTCCTATCAGATCACGCATTAACATTTTTGCATCACTTTCTGAACGCTGATTGCCTTTATTATCAGATACGGTCATCACTTGGTTATGCATTTGCAAAGTTAAACTTGTGGCACTAATGGTTGAATATAATTTTAGGGTGTAATTTTGCGGATTTTGAAATTGCCATTCAAAACGGCTTGAAAAGCGTTCTTTACTGCTGATATAGCCTAGCTGACCTAGGTTATTATAGGCTTGAATTTTCTTTATTTTGGCCAAATGCTGCTGCCATTGTGCATCAGATTTATCAAGAAGTTGCACATTGTTCGGACGTTGCCCATCAATTTTGTCAACATCTAACGAACAAGCTGTTAGCATCAGGCTAGTCAGCAATATAGAAATAATCAGTTTATGTTTCATAGGGTATCTAAAAAGAACGGCATCAAGCCTGAAAAAACGCACTTATTCTACGGATTTTTCATTAAGTAGTAAAGCCTTGCACAAACTAATTTTCAATCACCGTAAACACAAAAACGGCAGAATTTGCCGTTTTTGTTTGCAATCAAGACGTGCGGCTAAAACCGCGGATCTTTTTTCGTTTATTTTTTATTTACCGATAACGGTTAAACCATTCATATAAGGGCGTAACACTTCAGGCACTGTAATTGAACCGTCTGCGTTTTGGTAGTTTTCAAGCACCGCAACTAGCGTACGTCCAACGGCTAATCCTGAGCCATTTAATGTATGCACCAAGCATGTTTTCTTGTCACCTTTGGTACGGCAACGGGCTTGCATACGACGTGCTTGGAAATCCCACATATTTGAACAAGATGAAATCTCGCGATAGGTGTTTTGTGCAGGCACCCACACTTCTAAATCATAGGTTTTGCAAGAACCAAAGCCCATATCGCCTGTGCAAAGTAACACTTTACGATAAGGTAAATTCAATAATTGCAATACTTTTTCTGCGTGCCCAGTTAACTCTTCTAACGCTTGCATTGATGTTTCTGGGGCAACAATTTGCACCATTTCTACTTTATCAAATTGGTGCATACGAATTAGACCGCGGGTATCACGTCCATACGATCCCGCTTCAGAACGAAAACAAGGGGTGTGAGCGGTCATTTTAATCGGTAAAGTTGCTTCATCAATAATTTCATCACGAACTAGGTTTGTCACTGGCACTTCTGCCGTTGGAATTAACGCATAAGGCTGTTCATCTTCTAATGGTTTTGTATGAAATAAATCTTCGCTAAATTTTGGTAGTTGTCCTGTGCCATAAAGTGTCACATGATTGACTAAATAAGGAACATAAGTTTCAACATAACCGTGCTGTTCAGTGTGTAAATCCAACATAAATTGGGCTAATGCACGGTGCATTTTAGCAATTTGTGCTTTCATTACCACAAAACGTGCCCCTGCTAATTTCACTCCCGACGCAAAATCTAATCCCGCCAATCCTTCCCCTAAACTCACATGATCTTTTATCTCAAAATCAAATTGACGTGGCGTTCCCCAGCGTAAGATTTCTTGGTTTTCACTGTCATCTTTTCCTAATGGCACTTCGTCTGCGGGTAAATTAGGAATGGTTAATGCAATATGATTTAATTCATTTTGCACTTCATCTAACTGGGCTTTCGCTGAATTGAGTTCAACCCCCATATTATCCACGTCTGCCAATAATTGTGTAATATCTTCGCCACGGGATTTTGCCGCACCAATATTCTTAGAACGTGCGTTACGTTCAGCCTGTAAAGTTTCCGTTTTGACTTGTAATGCTTTACGCTGTTCTTCAAGTTGGCTGACTTTAGCCGTATCTAAAATGAAATTACGCTTTAATTTTAGTTGTGCTGCAACTTCGTCAAGATTATTACGCAATAAATTTGGATCGATCATGGTAATTCCTATTGATTATTTTATGTTTAAATTATGCCATATTCTATAACGGATTAGCTTGAATGACAATTCAACTCCCTTATAAATAACGTTTTTTAGGACTTTGTCGATCTTGTTCTCTTAGCCAATCTAACTTTTCTTTCATTTTGATTTCCATTCCGCGAGCTTCGGGTTGGTAAAATTGTGTTGCTTGTAATGCTTCAGGAAAATAGCTTTCGCCCGCCGAATAAGCATTGGGTTCATCGTGGGCATAACGATATTCAGCTCCATAACCCAAGTTTTGCATCAGTTGCGTTGGGGCATTACGCAAATGCTCAGGCACATCATAATCTGGCGTTTGAACAACCAACTGTTTAGCAGCATTAAAAGCTCGATACACGGCATTACTCTTTGGTGCAACTGCTAAATAGACAATCGCTTGTGCAATCGCTCGTTCACCTTCCGCAGCCCCTACTCTCGTAAAACAATCCCAAGCTGATAACGCCACTTGCATTGCACGTGGATCAGCATTACCCACATCTTCCGATGCAATGGCTAACAAACGGCGAGCCACATAAAGTGGATCACCACCTGCATGAAGGATCCGAGCAAACCAATATAACGCCCCATCAGGTGATGAACCGCGGATCGATTTATGTAACGCAGAAATCAAATCATAATAACGATCACCTTGCTTATCAAAACGGGCTTGACGTTCGCCCAATACTTCACGCAATAATGCAAGATTCAACACTTTGCCATTGACTGAATCTTGTGCCATATCCACCATTAACTCTAAACAATTCAAGGCGAAACGTGCATCGCCATTAGCATATTCCGCAAGCTGTTGCAACAAATTCGGTTCAATATCTAATTGATATTGCCCTAGACCGCGGTCAGAATCCGTAATGGCTTTTTGCAATACCTGTGTAATATCCAACGTCGTCAAGGATTTTAAAACATAAACTCTCGCCCTTGACAGCAACGCATTATTGAGTTCAAAAGACGGATTTTCGGTGGTTGCACCAATAAAAATAATCATGCCATCTTCAATATGTGGCAAAAATGCATCTTGCTGACTTTTATTGAAACGATGCACTTCATCAACAAACAAAATCGTGCGACGATCGGTTAATTGATTATGTTTTGCGCGTTC
The DNA here is from genome assembly GCA_030527795.1 of Pasteurellaceae bacterium. GTDB lineage: Bacteria > Pseudomonadota > Gammaproteobacteria > Enterobacterales > Pasteurellaceae > JAUNAB01. The sequence continues at coordinate 12,785 of JAUNAB010000012.1, forward strand.
AATCGCTTCACGAATTTCCTTGATCCCACTGGTTACCGCAGAAATGCGTTCAACATCCGCTTGAATACGCTGAGCAATAATTTCCGCTAAGGTTGTTTTTCCTGTCCCTGGTGGTCCCCATAGGATCATTGAATGTGCATAACCTGCTTCAATGGCTCTACGCAACGGTTTACCTTCGCCAAGTAAATGAGATTGCCCACAATATTGGGTTAAATCCGTTGGACGCATTCGTGCGGCTAAAGGGCGAAAATCCTCAGCAAAATCTAAACTGAGATTAGTTAACATACATAACACTCTGATTTAATTAAAAATCCCGCTTCACTCAAAGCGGGATATCATCTTATTTTTTACCTTTACGCTGATCGTCAAATTCTGCACCTTTTGGCACATTAAATTGAAACAAACTGTCAGCAAGGGTATTATTATTGATATTTCGCAATAAATATAAATTTGATTGCCCATCTTTTTCAATCGTGCTAAAGCCTTTTAACACACCATTGCTATCTATTCTTATATCAAACTGTTTGATTTTACTTTTGTTTGATTTTGGTTTTAACACAAAATTATCTTCGTTTTGGCTCACGGTATATTGCTGCCAATGGCTTGCATCATTACTTGTCAACAACACAAATGGCGTATTATTTACCGCATCTTTTACCCAATTTGCCGTAACCTGTTCCACAAACGGATCATAAAACCACAAGGTTGTGCCGTCTGAAATAATCCGACTTTCTTGCGGTGTTTTATTGTCCATTCGGAACAAATTTGGACGCTTAATTTGAATCGTTCCTGTGCCTTGTTGTACATCTTTACCATTAGCTGAGCGAACCGTATTGGCATAATCGGCACTAAATACACTCACCTGCTGCAAACGTTGTTGCAATTCACTCGCAGGATCTGCCCAAACATTACTAGTGAAAAATAACACTAAAACCGCGGTCATTTTTACGATTGTTTTTTTCATTACATCACCTATTTTAATTTATCCAAAGCAAGCTTAAAAAGTTTATATTCTGATAATATTTCATCTTTACAATCCAATAGCCCGTAACATATTTCAATATAATCACCAAATCTAATCAAAAATAATCTCATTGCGAGATAGACATTATCTTTGTTAATTACAGTAAGAATATATTCTAAACAAGATTGAAATATAAAGAACATATCTTTTACCTTATCTAGTGAAACATAAGATGTTATCGCGCCATTACGCTCACGTCGATAAATATAATAATCACTTCTATAAACCGTATAATTTTTTACATATTTCAACAAATTAAAAGACCACAAAACATCCTCATATAAAATCCCTTCCTTAAAAAATAATTTATTTTTCAAAATAAACTCTCTTGATAAAATCTTTATAAACGGATAACCTTGATAAGTTCCACTAGAAACTAATTCATAAATATCTGATAAAAAATCTCCCGTTAAATTATTGTCTGATAACAAATGCGATTCAAATCGTTTACCATCAAATAAGGAAGTCAAGTAAGATAAAATAAACTCAGTAGGTTCTTTGCTAATTATTTCATCAAGTTCAGACAGGATATTATTACCTTTCCAATAATCATCACTATCAAGGAAAAGAATATATTCCCCTCGTGCTATTTTTATTCCTTGATTTCTCGCAGATGATACGCCTTGGTTATCTTTATGGATAAAAACAATATTATGATATTTCTGAGCATATTCAAAACAAATATTCCCTGAACTATCTGTTGAACCATCATTAATAAGAATCAATTCATAATTATAATAATTCTGAGATAAAACCGATTCTATTGCTTGTGGTAAATATTTTTCCACATTATAAACAGGTACAATAATACTAAATCTTGGAGAATTTCCACAATGATAATTTTGAAGATCTTTTTGATTATCTATTGCTAATAATTGATCGGTTTGTGCCAATTTCTCTAGTGAACAAAAATGTGAGAAATGAGTTGCTTTCCAATAAGGCTTTACTGAAGCATATTCAATAAAGAACTGACGAATAAAACGCTTACGAATTAAATAAAATTGAGACTCTGCAAAATCATAACAATTACCTAAATTAAAGACTACTGTTCCTATATCGCCTTCGCCATTATAAATAAGTTTGTTCCAAAATTCATCATTATCCGAACGTTGCAATAAAATAACATCATATTGAGCGCATAATAAGAACTCATCAATATGTTTTTTAATGGCAGAATAATAGTTTTTGGATAATGTAATATCAGGTTCAGCTATTATGACAAATTCATTATCATCGATTTTTTCATCTTCTAAAATCAACTTCCAACAATCAATATGTGAAAGTGTTCTGGCTATTTCATCTGCGGTTAGTTTTCTTTTTAAAATCGAATTTGCTTTATTTACATCAAATAAATTCTCTGCACCAATAAAATCAATAAAACTAGGCTCTACCGCAGGAAAATAATGATAACAACATTGATCATCATTATTTTCAAACCTAGATAAAAGATTACGTTGTAATTTAGAATAAATAACGTATGCTTTAAGACTATTCATTTCTACTTTATTTTCTCAAATTAAAATTAATATTCTGTACTATCTTGTAGTACCAATTTACCATTTCGTTTGGTGATAATGCCCTGTTCGGATAATTGATGAATCAAACGTGAAGCGCGAGGAAAACCAATACCTAGCATTATTTGTAATCTATTGGCTGAAATATTGCCCCCATTAATAACAATATCAACAGCCTTATCAAAAAGAGCATCTAGCTCAGAACTCGCTCCTTCATTATTTTCATTACTATCCCCTTCATCAGCAGGGTTATCCAAAATTGCTGAAATATAATTTGGCTTAGCACGTGCACGCCAATCAGCGGCGACATTAATCACTTCATCATCGCTCATATACGCACCATGCACACGCAATAAATTTTGTGTACCATTGCCTAAATACAACATATCGCCCATTCCCAATAATGCTTCAGCACCATTTTGGTCAAGAATAGTTCGTGAGTCGTTACGTTGTGCCACCGTAAACGCAATACGACTTGGGATATTTGATTTAATCAATCCCGTAATCACATCAACAGATGGTCGTTGCGTGGCTAAAATCACGTGAATACCTATTGCACGGGCTTTTTGGGTTAAACGAGCGATCAGTTCTTCAATTTGCTTACCCACCACTATCATTAATTCAGCAAATTCATCAACAATTAGCACAATATAGCTCAATTTTTCTAAAATTGGCGGGCTATTATCCATACTATCGCCAGGCTTCCATAATGGATCAGGAATCGCAACCCCTTGTTTATTATAAAAATCAATTTTCTCATTAAAGCCTTCAATATTACGCACTTGAAAACTGGATAATAATTGATAACGGCGTTCCATTTCATCAACACACCAACGCAACGCGTTCGCGGCTTTTTTCATATCCGTCACCACTTCCGTTAATAAATGCGGAATGCCATTATACACAGACAATTCAACCTGCTTCGGATCAATCATAATGAATTTAACTTCATTGGGTTTCACACGGAATAATAAGCTCAAAATCATCGTGTTAAGCCCAACCGATTTTCCTGATCCCGTTGCTCCTGCCACCAATAAGTGAGGGCATTTTGCCAAATCAATAACCACCGCTTTACCACTGATATCTTTACCTAATGCTAACGGCAACAACGCTTTACTTTGACGGAATTCATCGCTATCTAACACATCACGTAACCACACTTTCTGACGATGCTTATTTGGCGTTTCAATACCAATATAAGGCTTATCGGGGATCGTTTCAGTTACGCGAATGGCACGGAACATAAGCGCACGGGCTAAATCGGTATCCACACTAGTTACACGAGAAGCCTTCACGCCCGCTTGTAATTCCAATTCATAACGCGTTACTACCGGCCCAACTAACACATCTTTGACGCTTGCATTAATTTTAAAATTGCGTAATTGCTGTTCAATGCGATGTGAAGTCGAACGCAAATAATCTTCAGTAATCGCTTGGCTCTCATTAGGTCGCTGTTCCAATAGGCTTAAACTTGGCAATTCTGTCGTTGGTTTCTCCACTTTTTTGTCCGCGAACAAATCCACCAATTCATTGATATTCACCACGCGTCTGCCATCAGACGTGGTTTGATTATCCCATTCTTCTGTAGGTTCTGATTCAACGACTTTTTCAGCTACAATTGGCATTGCAACAAATTCAGATTGGCTCTGTTGTATCGGATTATGAACAGAAACCACTTCGCCAATATTCTCTACAGGCTCAAGCGGCTTTGGCGTACCTAATTTACTTGGAATATTACTTGGGACAATAGAATTGTCTATAGGTGCAAACCTGTTAGGTAAACTGATTGATGGCATCATTTCATCATCTTGTTCATCTAAACTCGAGCCATCATTAAACTCAAGTTTATCCTGAGTTTTCGTAAAATCATCAAGATTTTGATCCGCGGTTTTCACAAAATTTGGCGAACTAGAATGGTTTAAATTAATAGAAATGCCGTTCCAATCTTGCGTATCCAATCCGCCCGCGGTCAAATTTTCTGCCATATTTTGTGGCGTATCAATATGCACTGTTGGAAGCGTTTCATCTTCGCCATAGCCGCCATAATCGTTATCTTGGCTAAACGGGTGATCTTGTGCAAATAATTCAGAAGGAGGAGTTTCATCACTAATTGGCGTTAAGCCAAAAATATTAATCGGAGTTGAAATATTATTTGTGACAATTTGCTCATCAACTAAAGCTTCAGACACATTTGGCTCAATATCCGCGGTCAAATTTTCCGTTGTTTTTGTGGTATTGAATGCGGTTTCATCATTAGTTTCTGTCGTTGCAGATTGCTCATTTTTAAATGTAAGCCATTGATAAAACTTGGCAACTAATTGTAATAAAGAAGCACCAGAACAGAGAATAAAGCCAAGAACGGTAAGGGCTACACCGCCCAATACTACGCCAAATTTACCAAGCATAGGAAAAAAGTTTTTTAGCAAACTTCCCCCTAGCACCCCACCAGCTAAATGTGCATTATCATTAGCCAGTAATAAGGCGAACAAAGCACATAATCCACATAAAAAAAGCGCAAAACCGAACGTTCTCAAAGCAATTCGCTGCCAAGTTAAACGGTTTACGAGTTTACTCGCAAGCAAATAGATGGGTGCAAAACACAAAACAAAGGGAAAAATGTGCCCAACTTTACCGAAAAAGACAAAAAAGAGATCAACTAACCACGCACCTAATGCACCTGCTTTATTAATCACTTCCGCTTGCGAATTTGATACAGCCCAACTACTATCTAACGGGCTATAACTTGACCAAGCAATAATTAAATACGCACCGAATAGAGCAAGAAATACCAATAGCATTTCAGCAAAATACTTACGAGGAACAAAATTTTCTGCAATTTTTTTTATCATATACGGGAACTTAAAAGGGTTAGTAAATCATCTATGGCATAATAAAAATTTACTTTAATTGTAAATAATTGGTTTGTTTTACTTCTTCCATCACCACGTAGGTACGGGTATCATTCACACCAGGTAAACGTAATAATGTTGTACCAAGCAACTTACGATAAGCTGCCATATCGGCAACACGGGTTTTTAATAAATAGTCAAAATCCCCTGAAACCAAATGGCATTCCTGAATTTCATCAAGTTCTTGTACCGCTTGGTTAAACTCTTCAAAAACATCAGGTTTACCGCGGATCAACGTAATCTCAACAATCACAAGCAAGGGCGAATTCAATAATTCAGGATTGAGTAGGGCTTTGTAACCCATTATTACCCCTTGTTTTTCCAAGCGTTTAACTCGCTCTAAACAAGGCGTTGGCGATAATCCGACTTTTTTTGATAAATCAATATTTGAGATTTTTCCATTACGTTGTAATTCATTTAAGATCTTAATATCAATCTGATCCAAGGCTTTAGTCAGTTTTTTATCCATTTGGTTGCCAGTTAGGTGAAATAAATTTTTTGATACTGTATAGATAACTAGATTATTTTTCAAGTAAAAATTATGTCTGCTCTATTCCATTGCGTGAATAATATCAAGTGCATCAGACAATTTTTTTACCGTAAAAACTTGCATATTTTTAAGTGTATTTTTCGGTTTATTAGCATAAGGCACAATGGCACGTTTAAATCCGTGTTTTGAAGCTTCAGCAATACGCTCTTGCCCACTCGGAACGGGGCGGATTTCGCCTGCTAGCCCCACTTCACCAAAGACAACCAAATCTTGTGGTAAGGGGCGATTACGAAAACTTGAGATCAATGCTAACAGTAAAGCTAAGTCTGCACTGGTCTCGGTCACTTTCACGCCACCAACAACATTCACGAAAACATCTTGATCGGACATTTGTAGCCCACCATGGCGATGTAATACCGCAAGCAATAAAGCTAAACGATTTTGTTCTAGCCCTACCGCTACACGACGTGGATTGGCTAGCATTGAATGATCAACCAAAGCTTGAATTTCCACTAATAACGGACGTGTGCCTTCCCACAATACCATCACAGAACTTCCTGCGGTATCTTCTTCACTACGCGTTAAAAAAATGGCAGACGGGTTCTTAACTTCACGCAAACCTTGCTCGGTCATCGCAAAAACGCCTAACTCATTCACTGCACCAAAACGGTTTTTATGGCTACGCAATGTGCGATAACGAGAATCCGCTTCCCCTTCCAATAAAATAGAACAGTCAATACAATGTTCTAAAACTTTCGGTCCTGCTAATGTGCCGTCTTTTGTGACGTGTCCAACCATAATAATAGCAACTTGGTGCATTTTGGCATAACGGGTTAAGAAAGACGCACATTCTCGCACCTGAGCAACACTGCCAGGGGAAGATTGAATATCAGCCAAATGCATCACTTGAATCGAGTCAATCACAATAACTTGGGGATTAAGCTGATCGGCTAAATGACAAATTTGCTCAACGGAAGTTTCCGATAGCATATTTAACCGCTCAGCAGGTAAATTTAAACGGTTAGCTCGCATAGCAACTTGTTGTAAAGATTCTTCACCCGTGACATATAAGGTCGTATATTGCTCGGCAAGCCCACACATTACTTGGAGCAATAGAGTGCTTTTCCCTGCCCCTGGGTGACCGCCAATCAAAATTGCACTCCCTGGTACAATTCCCCCACCCAATACCCGATCGAGTTCATGAAACCCACTGCTAAACCGCGGTGTTTCTTGCAAGCTAATTTCAGATAAACGCTGAATTTTAGCTCGCGTTTCACCTGCATAACCGCTAAAACGATCATTTTTAGTCTTCGTTGAGGCGGCTAAGCGAATTTCTGTAATGGTATTCCACGCCTTACAAGCACTGCATTGCCCTTGCCAACGTGAAAATTCTGCACCACAATCATTACACACATAAGCTGTTTTTGCCTTTGCCATCTTCTAGTCCTTATTCCACGCTAAATTTTATCCACTGTAATGAATGTCTGACATACTCTGCACTATTTACCAAATCAATTAAACTCAACATTGCTTTTGAGTTATCTTTAGTCAGGCTATGTGTCCGCATTATGTCACCAAACTTTTCTGATAATAGACCAAGGGTTTGCCAACTTTCCGCTAATAAGGCTTCACTTAATCCTTTTTCTTGTTGTAACAAGCTAAGTAACTTGCCTTGTTCCAAATAATACTGAAAAAGATGATAAAATGTGCCGATTCGTTCTACCGTACGCAAAAATTGTTGTGCAAAAAACGTTTCACCAAGTTGGCAAGTTTCGTTTAATAATTGCTGTTCAAATTCAGCCAAGTCTAAAAAAACGAGCCGATTTTTATCCGCGGTTTTAGCATTTAATTCACTTATTTTTTTCCATTTCGCCAACCAATCTACTACAGTATCGGACACCTTATTGGCAAGACGATAACCTCGTTGTGCTTTACTTAAATTGCTTACTCGCATTCCATCAGCACATAACTCATTGTCAACAAATGCCAGCAAATCTGCCAACTGCCCCTGCTTTAATTCTAATTCTACTTCTAAAATTGGAACGGTACGCTCGCCCGCTAAAATCGTCCCCTGATCCAATGCAATTTCAATTTGTGCTCCCTGATAATCAACTAACCAATTTTGACGCATAAAATCCGTACTAAATAAGGGTTGTAAAACCAGTTCACTGGGTAAATTTAACTCATCAAATTGGGAAAATAACGCAAGATCAGGCTGAGAATGCGTTAACATCACATTATATTCAGGGCGAATATGTAGCCCACCGATTACATTCCCTTGCGTTTTTAGCGTCATTTCATATTGTTCTTGTTGCTTACGCACTCGCAATCCCATCTTTTGTTTGGCAAAATATTGATCTGGCGTGTCATAGTAACAATTTGCTAAAAACTGGCTACCCTGTTCAAGAATCTGACAATGTTGTAATCGTTGGGGCAAATTGGTAGCAAACTCAGGGCTAACTTCAAATTTTAGTTCAATTTCTTGACTCATTCAAAATTCCTTAAATATCAATTAATTATTGATATTACATATCATCAAATGTTCAAAATTATCCACTATTTTCAATCTTTTGCAACGAAAGCGTGAATTTTTCGTGCATATAAGGTAATATGCGCACAATTTTATTGGGTATTTAACGCCCAAATTTTGTTTTGGGTCCGTTTTCACATTTTGGAGTTTTTATGGCAATTAATAATATTCTTGGGTTATTTGCTCAATCCCCTTTAAAACCCTTGCAACGCCATTCTGATACCGTAACAGAATGCTGTGCATTATTGGTTGATTTCTTTGAAGCGATTTATCTCAACGATTGGGATAAAGCGGAACAAATTCGTTTACGCATTTCAGAATTAGAACGTGCAGCGGATGCACTAAAACGCGAAATTCGCTTAAAATCGCCCCGCGGTTTATTTATGCCGATTGAACGTACGGATTTACTTGAAATCGTTACTCATCAAGACAAATTGGCAAACTACGCAAAAGATATTGCAGGACGCATTATCGGTCGCCAATTTGGTATTCCTGCTGATATGCAGGCAGATTTTCGTAAATTTTTAGCACGTAGTTTAGATGCCACAGTGCAAGCTCACAACGTTATCAATGAAATGGATCAGCTACTGGAAACGGGCTTCAAAGGTCGCGAACTCAATTTCGTAAATAAAATGATCAATGAGCTTGATGTCATTGAAGATGACACCGATCAAATGCAGATTAAATTGCGTAAAATGCTACGCCAAATTGAAGATCGCTATAATCTGATTGATGTGATGTTCTTATACAAAACGCTTGAATGGATTGGCACCTTAGCGGATCAAGCACAACGTGTCGGCTCACGCATTGAATTAATGCTTGCTCGTTCATAACCGTTCAAAATAGTAAGGAAAAATTATGGCTTTATTACATGAATATGGTTCATTATTAATCATTATTACTGCCGCTTTTGCATTTTTTATGGCTTTTGGTGTGGGCGCAAACGATGTTTCAAATGCAATGGGGACATCGGTGGGTTCTGGTACAATTACAGGTCGCCAAGCAATCATTATTGCAATGATATTTGAATCTGCTGGAGCATATTTAGCAGGCGGTGAAGTAACCGAAACTATTCGCAGTGGTATCATTGAACCTATGCAATTTGTTTCACAACCTGAAGTATTAGTCTTCGGAATGATGGCAGCATTATTTGCTTCGGGAAGTTGGTTATTAATTGCATCACGTTGGGGCTGGCCTGTTTCAACAACCCATTCTATTGTTGGTGCAATTATTGGCTTTGCACTAATCACAATGGGTTCTGGCGCAGTAAAATGGTCTGCATTGGGTGGAATTGTCGGAAGCTGGTTTGTTACCCCTGTTATAGCGGGGATCGTTTCCTACTTATTATTCGTTATTATTCAAAAACTTATTTTTGATACTGAAAAACCTTTAGCCAATTCACAAAAATACGGCCCATTCTTTATGGGAGTTACCACTTTTATTTTATCTATTGTTACGGTAACAAAAGGGCTTGTTCACGTTGGGTTAAATTTAAGTTCAACTCAAACCTTCTTAATCTCTATCGTATTAAGTTTAATTTCGGTAGTCTTTGGCTATTTTTATTTCCGTAGCCAACGATTTACACAAAATGCAAACAAAGGTACTTTTGGCGGGGTAGAAAAAATATTTAGCATTTTAATGTTAATGACCGCTTGTGCGATGGCTTTTGCCCACGGTTCTAATGACGTAGCCAATGCCATTGGGCCACTGGCAGCCGTTGTTTCTATTATTGACAGTAATGGCGATATCAGTGCAAATTTACCAATGGCTTGGTGGATTTTACCGTTAGGAGCCTTAGGTATTGTAGTTGGCTTAATCGCAATGGGTTATAAAGTGATGGCAACGATCGGAACAGGGATTACCGACTTAACCCCAAGCCGTGGTTTTGCAGCTCAATTTGCTACCGCTGCAACAGTAGTGATTGCGTCAGGTACAGGTTTGCCAATTTCAACCACGCAAACTCTCGTTGGTGCAGTATTGGGGATTGGTTTTGCCCGCGGTATCGCGGCTCTAAACCTAACTGTGATCCGTAATATCGTCGCGTCTTGGATTGTAACCTTACCTGCTGGAGCATTTTTCTCCATTATTATTTACTACATCCTACACGCAATTTTCTTATAACAAAAACGCCATTTTGTTAAATTAAATGACAACAAAATGGCGTTGTTTACTTTCTATTTAGGCTTAAAAAACGCGTCAATTTTAGACCGCGGTTTGAGCCTAAATAAAAATTAAACTATAACAAATCTACATTGAGGTATCACTTATGCAAAAATTATTTAAAGTTATTTTTTCCTCCGCACTTCTTGGCTTTTCGGTGCAAAATGCGTTAGCTGACACCCAATATGTCACTGAAAATTTAAGTACATTTTTACGCAAAGGTCCTGGCGATAATTTCAAAATCTCAGGGGCAATTCAAGCAGGCGAACCCGTTACCGTTCTTGACCAAAAAGATCGCTACACTTTGATCCGCGATAGCAAAAATCGTGAAGCTTGGATGCTGACATCTGAATTAATGAGTTCACCAAGTAGCAAAAATGAAAACCCTCGCTTAAAGGCACAGGTGCAAGATTTAACCACACGTTTAAACCGTGTTGATAGCGACTGGCAGCAACGCACCGTTGAAATGCAACGCCGTTCTACCGAATCAGAACAAAAAAGTGGACAATTATTAGAAGAAAATTCACAAATTAAACGTGAATTAGATATGTTGAAAAATAAAAACCGCGATCTTGAAGTCTTACTTGACGGCAATAAACGTGAAATTGCAATCCAATGGTTCATCTATGGTGGTTCAGTGTTAGGCGTAGGCTTATTGCTTGGCTTAATCATTCCATTTCTTATTCCAAAACGCCGTCGTAGCCGTGATGGTTGGTAATAATGAAAATCTATTTAGTTGGCGGTGCGGTTCGCGATCAGCTACTTGGTCGCCCCGTTAAAGATCGTGATTGGGTGGTTATTGGTGCAACACCACAACAATTATGCCAACAAGGTTATCAACAAGTGGGGAAAGATTTCCCCGTTTTTTTGCATCCCGATAGCAAAGAAGAATACGCCCTTGCCCGTACAGAACGCAAATCAGGACAAGGTTATACAGGCTTTATTTGCGATTTTTCTCCCGATATTACGCTCGAACAAGATCTAATACGGCGTGATTTAACGATTAACGCCATCGCTCAAGATGAATCAGGAAAATTATTAGATTTCTATGGTGGCATTGACGATCTCAAACATAAAATATTACGCCATATCTCGCCCTCCTTTGCAGAAGATCCCCTACGCGTATTACGCGTAGCACGTTTTGCCTCTCGCTATCATCATTTAGGCTTTTCTATCGCCGATGAAACGCTTTCGCTGATGGCACAATTAAGCCAACAAGGTGAACTTCAACAGCTTAGTGCTGAGCGGATATGGCTTGAAACGGAAAAAGCTTTACTGGAGCCAAATCCTGAAATTTATTTTGAAACCTTACGCAATATCGGTGCCTTAACGCAATTATTCCCTGAGTTAGATGCACTCTATGGCGTGCCAAATCCTGTTCAATATCACCCTGAAATTGACAGTTTCGTGCATACAATGCTCGTGCTACATCAATCCGTATTGCTTGTCAATAATGCCCCAGCACTTCATCAAGGTGCAATCCGTTTTGCCGCACTCTGTCACGATCTCGGTAAAGCCTTAACCCCCAAAAACCTGCTTCCCCGCCACCACGGGCACGAAAAAGCGGGGATTATTCCCACTCGTTCCCTATGCAAACGGTTAAAAGTGCCAACTTATTATCAAGAACTTGCTGAACTTACTTGTGAATACCACACGCACGTTCACAAAGCCTTTGAATTACGCCCTGAAACCATCATGAAGTTATTCAACCGTTTTGATATTTGGCGTAAACCGCAACGCTTTCAAGCATTTCTCATCGTTTGTATGGCTGACACTCGTGGTAGAACGGGCTTTGAGCAACAAGATTACCCCCAAAAAGATTATCTATGGCAACTTTATCAAGCCGCCAAAGACGTTGACGTGCAATCCATTATCGCCGAAGGATTTGAGAAAAGCTGTATTCGTGATGAACTCACCAAACGCCGCACACAGCTTATTCAACAGCAAAAAGTAAAATACAAGGTTTAATGTTCAATACCGAGGTCAAAAAAATAAATGTTTTTCTGACCTCGGTATTTTACGTATTTTTTTCTTTAATTTACGATAGATAAACAAATAACGTATAAAGCAGGTTTGCCAGCTCCAACTTACATTGGTAAAGGCAAGATCAAAAATACAAGTCATCTAACTTCGGCTTTATCAAGTCCAATTTATAATGATCATATATAGGCTGGGAAACAAATTTAATCTGGATAATCACCATCGTTATCCCTATAATGAAGTTTATATAAAAGGAATTCTGACAAAATATTCAGCGGGTAGTGAAATCGCAAATGTGCCATCAAGTGCTTCATTAGCAGGACAATTCCTAAAAGGTCGATATATTTTAAAGATGCCAATGCAACAGGCACCGATACCGACTGAGATTTTGAAAAAGGCTGATGAGCTGAAGATTATCATTCAAGATATAAATAAACATGAGGATTAATTACATTATTGATGAGGTGAAAATGGATAAATATTATTATTGTGATAGTTAGTTTGAATATAGACGAGAAGCTAGAGGAATATATACCACAGAACAAGCACAACAAATGCACCAGCATTACGAGATTTATACCGCTTTAGCGGGCAGTATTACGCAACTAACTTGTGTTATCCAATTAGGTCAGTTAGCAGTAAAAATTTTACCGTAATTGATTTTTTGGATGAATTTCTACGCCCAATCATTACCTATTAATTTTGTCAAAGTGAACTTACCCCACAAGAATTATTTTTATGGAATATTCATAAAATAGGCTATGAAAATGATGAAGTGACTGAACGTGGCACACTTGAGGCGAATAGACTTAATCAAAAAGGAAATATTGAAATTAAAAAGGTTAATTTTGATACAAATACAAGAGATTATTACAACGAAACTATTGATATAACAAACTACTATTTTGATTATCCCAAATTTGAGCATTATGACAATTTATTAGTGGATTTGGACAAGGTTTTACGCCCTTACTGCGGTCAAAAAAGTAGGAGTTTTTTTAACTGCGGGAAATATTCTTGATTTAAGAATGACATAATCAACATAAAAATAAGAGAGATGTATTTATATAAAAGTTCATTATAATATGTTGAGAAAATAAACACAGAAAAAAGCTTAAATTATATTATTTATAACATAATGTGAAATTTAACTAGACTCGAATTTGGTTAATGGAAAAGGATATTTATAATATTAAGCAATATGCTTAATGATAACGTTCATAAACACAAAAGGAGAAATAAATGAAAAATATAAGCACTTTTTACATCATGTTCCAATTAGTAATGGGTACCCTTGCAATTATTTTTCCAATTTCTATTTACAACATCAATCTTGGAATATATATTGGACTTGTTATGGTGGAACTCGCCACATTGGCTTATATCCGTCAGAAAGGTATCTTAGACATGGATTTATGGCTTATCATCATAATGGTGATTTCCTGTGTATTTATTTCCATCTCTAATACAGGGTATGATGAAATAGCCCAAAATTTAGTTCAAGGTATTACATATTGGGATTATTTTTTTAGAAAAGTATTAGCTTGTCTAGTTGGGATGGGGCATTTAGTATATCAATGGAAAATCTAATCCACAGAGCTAAATCATCAAATAATTCTAAAAATAATAAGGAAGCTAATTAAGTTTGTTGACTAAGAAATATTAAATATGAACTTCCGGTATGTGGAAAATTCTATCTAGTTAATTGCTAGATAGAATTTTTATTGTTCCAATTGATTTACATATCCCTTTTCTGCTACAAATGAAATTCAAAATGATATTATTTTCAAAGGGTTAGATTCCTTTGCGCAACTGCTGCATAATGTCATTAGTTAATCACAACGCAAAATTCACGATCTAATGCAAATGCCGCGGTCAAAAAAATGAGTATTTTTCTGACCACGGTATTATTTTAGCGTTTTGATTTCTTAATAAACTTCATCAAACGTTTTCGTTTGCGTAATTGATTTGGGGTAAGCACATTGCGTTTCCCAGCAAAGGGATTATTTCCTTCTTGGAATAAAATCCGAATTGGTGAACCGACAATTTTCAAACTACGGCGATAATAATTGGATAAATAACGCTTATAGCTATCGGGCAATTTATCCATTTGGTTGCCGTGAACCACAATAATTGGCGGATTATAGCCGCCTGGGTGTGCGTATTTTAATTTAATCCGACGTCCGCTTGCTAATGGCGGTTGATGCTCATCTGTTGCCATTTGTAAAATACGGGTCAACAAAGATGTTGTCATTTTTTGTGTGGCACAAGCATAGGCCTCTTGTACTGATTCAAATAAATTGCCAACGCCACTACCGTGCAATGCCGAAATAAAATGCACCCGTGCAAAATCAATAAAATCTAAACGACGATCTAACTCTGATTTCACCCGATCTTTAACATCTTGATCTAAACCATCCCATTTATTAACCACAATCACTAACGAACGCCCCGCATTGAGAATAAACCCCAGCAACGATAAATCTTGATCGGAAATCCCTTCGCGTGCATCAATCGTTAATAACACCACATTCGCATCTTGAATTGCTTGCAATGTTTTAATCACCGAGAATTTTTCCACAGCCAAATGGACTTTGCCACGCTTACGCACGCCCGCGGTATCAATCAAGGTGTAATGTTGTCCATCACGTTCCATTGGGATATAAATACTGTCCCTTGTCGTGCCAGGCAAATCATACACGACCACACGATCTTCGCCTAAAATACGATTAGTTAAAGTTGATTTGCCCACATTCGGACGACCAACAATTGCAATTTTAATATTTTGTTCTTGTTCATCTTGCTCTTCAGCCAGGGCTTCATCAAGTAACTGTGCATCTTCTTCGCTATTAACATCAAAATCCTGTTCCCATTCGTCTTGTTCATTCTGATCTGAAAATTCAAGCTGATTTTGATCCGCGGTTTGTTGGGCTAATTTTTCAGCAAAAGGTGCAAGTACCTCTTCCATCAGTTGTGTCACGCCACGCCCTTGTGATGCGGCAATTTGTGCAATCTCACCCAATCCAAGTTGATAAAACTCAGCACAATGGGAATCCGCATCAATGCCATCCGTTTTATTTGCAACTACCACCGTCGTTTTATGTTGACGTTGACGCAGATAATGTGCGATACCAATATCTGCGGGGGTTAAGCCTGCTCGTGCATCAACTAAAAATAACACCACGTCGGCTTCTTCAATAGCAAGCAAAGATTGCTCTGCCATTTTTTCTTCAACGCCTTCTTCTGAACCGTCAATCCCACCAGTATCAATAACAATAAAGTCATAGCCTGCAATATTTGCTTGTCCATATTTGCGATCACGCGTTAACCCAGGGAAATCCGCAACTAATGCGTCACGCGTGCGAGTCAAGCGATTAAATAACGTTGATTTCCCTACATTTGGGCGACCAACCAAAGCCACTACTGGCGTAGTCATAAAAACCTCATCTGTTTAGGCAAATGCCCTTAAAAAATAAAAGAATGCCTTTATTATAGCTTATTTTGCGCCTTTCGGATAATAAAGAATATAGAGAATAAAAAAGCACCTAATACTAGGTGCTTAATAAAATGGCGGAATGGACGGGACTCGAACCCGCGACCCCCTGCGTGACAGGCAGGTATTCTAACCAGCTGAACTACCACTCCGAAAAGGACTTAAAATGAAAATAAATTGGCGGAATGGACGGGACTCGAACCCGCGACCCCCTGCGTGACAGGCAGGTATTCTAACCAGCTGAACTACCACTCCGCGTAGTTGCGATGAATAATAATCGCGAAAAGGACAATCGTCAACTGCTTTTTGCGTGCTTTCGCGAAATTTGTGTTTACTTGCTTAAATTTAATCCATTTAGTGCGTGATCTCTTGATTTACACGCTTATCCCATAAACAATTATCTTTACTTTTTTTATTAATTAATTTTAGATAATCCAAATGAGCTTGCATTTCTTCCGCACTGACTGGCTGCACTTTGAGATTATCATAAAAAACACGCGTATTTTGATCCGCGGTTTTTGTCTGTAACCCTTGACTATGGTGGCTTTCATTATCGTCAAATAAACTGGTTTGCCCACCTGTCATTGCCAAATAAACATCACCAAGGATTTCCGCATCGAGTAATGCCCCGTGCAATGTTCGCTTGCTATTATCTATCCCTAAACGATCGCATAATGCATCTAAGCTATTGCGTTTTCCTGGGTAATTTTGGCGAGCAAGTTGTAACGTATCCGTTACGGCACAAATCTCCTTGGTTTGAACCGATAACCCGTGCTTTTTAAATTCATAATCCATAAAGCCCACATCAAAGGGGGCATTGTGGATCAGCAATTCGGAACCTTTAATAAATTCAATAAATTCTTCGGCGACTTCGGCAAAATTAGGTTTATCCGCCACATCTTCATCGGTAATACCGTGAACTTTTATGGCTTCAGGATCGATTGGACGATCAGGTTTAATATACAAATGCAATTTCCGCCCTGTATAACGGCGATTAATCATTTCTACTGCACCAATTTCAATGATGCAATGCCCTTCATAATGTGCGCCAAATTGGTTCATTCCCGTTGTTTCGGTATCAAGTATAATTTGACGGTTATAATCTATTTCCATTATTTGTAATCTTTTATGTTATGATTAATGTAATAAAGTGCTATTGTAGTCTTAAATTATGCTGAAACAAATTGAAATTTTTACTGATGGTTCTTGCTTGGGCAATCCTGGCCCTGGCGGTATCGGTGTACTCTTGCGTTATCGCTACCATGAAAAGACCTTATCGCAAGGTTATTACTTAACCACCAATAACCGAATGGAACTGCTAGCAGTGATTATTGCACTCAATAGCCTAACTGAACCTTGTGCGGTAACCATATATAGCGATAGCCAATATATGAAAAATGGGATCACGAAATGGATTTTTAATTGGAAAAAAAACGCGTGGAAAAGTAGTACGGGTAAAGCGGTCAAAAATCAAGATTTATGGATAGCACTAGATAAAGCAATACAACCGCATCAAATCCATTGGCAATGGGTGAAAGGTCACGCCGGTCATCGTGAAAATGAGATTTGTGATCAACTGGCAAAGCAAGGTGCAAATAACCCAAATCAAACAGATGAAGGTTATCAGGCAGAATAGAAATAAGAATAATTCTTAAATTTAATAGCGAAAAGCTATTAATTATTTACATTGATAGGAATTAACCATTAATTTTATCTTAAATAACCACTTTATTTATGCGTGAATAACTTGTATTATTTATCGCAACAAACATTTTCATTTAAATACTAAAAGGAAAACATTATGACAAACAATATCGGATTAAACAAAAATTTATCAGACAAAGTTGCCGTTGAACTAAATAACCTATTAGCAAGCTATCAAGTGTTTTATATGAATGTTCGCGGTTATCACTGGAACATTAAAGGCGTAGGCTTCTTCCAATTGCATTTAAAATTTGAAGAATACTATAACGATTTAGTAGAAAAAGTTGATGAAATCGCTGAACGTGTTTTAACCTTAGGTGCGACACCAACCCACGCATTTAGTAATTATTTGACTGTTTCACGTATCGCTGAACATAAAAATGTAACACGAGCACAAGACTGTTTACAAGGTTGTTTAAGTGGTTTTCAAACCTTAATTGAGCAGCAACGTGAAATCTTTTCATTAGCGGGCGAAGCTGATGATGAAGGTACAACCGCATTAATGAGCGATTACATTCGTGAGCAAGAAAAAATCATTTGGATGCTTACCTCAGCTTGCGAAACCTGTCATGCTTAAAACGTACTAAATAAAAAACGGCAGGCTCATTTCTGCCGTTTTTTATTTTATTTCATTATTTTGCTAAACAGGCTTTATAACTGTCCGCGGTAGCTTTTAAGAAGCGAGCATAGGAATCTTTACCTAATGCGACTTTCTCACCTAAAGGGTCAAGTTGCCCTACATTGACATTGGTATTTTTCTGTAATGACTCGATCACTTTTGGTGTAAACTGTGGCTCAGCAAATAAGCAGTTAACTTTATGTTCAAGAATTTCTTCTTTAATTTTTGCTAAGGTTTTCGCCCCTGGAGCAACCAACGGATTGATGGTAAACGCCCCAGTTTGTTTTAAGCCATAGGCATCATTGAAATAACCATAAGCATCGTGGAAAACATAAAAACCCTTGCCCTGTACGCCCGCAAGTTCCGCTTTAATTTGTTCGCCTTGCTGATCTAAACTTTGGTTAAATTGAGCAAGATTTTGTGCAATTTTTTCTTTTTGTGCAGGATATAAACTGGTGAGTTTATCTGCAACTTTTTGTGCTACCACTTTGCTAATCGCAGGTGAATACCAAATATGCCAATTGGTTTCTAGTTCGTGTTCATGCTCGTGTTCATCTTCATGTTTTGCGTGATCATGATCGTGGTGATGTTCATCTGCTTCATCGTGATCATGATGGTGGTGATGATGTGACGATGTTCCTAATAACGGTTTAATTTCGTCAAAATGTGAAATTTCAATCACCTTATTTTTATCTAAACTGTCCGCGGTTTTCTCTAAAAAACTGTCCACATCTTCGCCAATCCATAAAAAAACATCGGCATTTTTCACTTTTTGCACATCAGTGGGTTTTAAACTGTAATCGTGTGGCGATGCCCCTGCTGGCACAATCACATCGGTATTCAACACCCCATCGGCAATTGAAGACGCGATAAAACCAAGAGGTTTAACCGACGTCACAATGTCAGCATTCGCGGCAAAAGATGCCCCTGCAATCACAGAAGCAAGAGCCAATTTTTTAAATGTATGAGCTGGAATTTTCATTTTTCATCCTTTTTAGTTAACAAAGTACAATTAGATTACTCGCTTTTTTAAAAAATTGCCATCTTTTTTTTTATAAAAAAATAAGTAACGCAATATTTTGCCCAAATGGAAAAACCGCGGTCAAAAAATAAGAGAATTTTTGACCGCGGTTTTACTCGCTAAAACTTAACCGTTTTGGGTTAATTTATCAATCACACGAGCCACCGCAAAAAACGCAAACGTTGCCGTAATCATCGTTGCAGCACCAAACCCATTTGCACAATTCATTGTAGCAGAAACCGCACAATTATCTTCAACTTTCGGGAAAATTAACGGTTGAGTGGAAAACACGCAATCTATACCAAATTTCCGCTTAGGATTATGGCTAAAATGATATTCTTTCCGCAGTAACGAACGCACTTTAGCCAATAATGGATCTTGAATTGTGCGTGTCAAATCTGCAATTTGAATTTGGCTTGGATCGGTTTGCCCCCCCGCACCGCCAATAGAGATCAGCTTGATTTTATTACGTTTGCAAAATGCAATTAAGGCAGCTTTCGTTTTGACACTATCAATCGCATCAATCACATAATCATAACCGCGGAGTAAATATTGGGCTAAATTTTCGCTAGAAAGAAAGTCATCGATAATCTCAATTTTGCATTCTGGATTAATTAACTGCACACGTTCACGCATCACATCGGTTTTAAGTTGACCGATATTGCCCGTTAAGGCGTGGATTTGGCGATTAATATTCGTGACACAAATATCATCCATATCAATCATTGTAATCTTGCCAATTCCTGATCGTGCCAAGGCTTCAACTGCCCAAGAACCTACGCCACCAATACCTATCACACAAATATGAGCTTGCCGTAAACGGGCAAGTGCGGCATCGCCATATAAACGCCCAATTCCGCCAAAACGTTGCTGATAGTTATCCACTCGGCTCACAATATGCCCTTAACGCAACACCCAAACACGACCATAATGTTTAGACAACCCAGAGATATGGCCTGCTTGCGCACCTACACCACGATACAAGTCAAAATGGTGTCCATTTACCGCACCACCGACATCTAATGCCACCATTAAGTGTAATTGATATGTTCCTTTCCAGTTTCCGTCATTATCAATATCGGGCACTTCAACTAATAACACTGTTCCCATTGGGATAACGCTACGATCGGATGCCACAGCCGCCATTGGAACTAACGGCACGCCAGCTGCGCCTTTAACTGAACCGCTCAAATCATTTTTAAAGAAAACGAAAGACGGATTACGTTCAAGCAAGCCTTGCAAACGTGATGGGTTACGTTGCGCCCAATCACGAATTGCCTGAATTGACATTTTCTCTTTTGGAATTTCACCATCTTCAACTAGTAAACGCCCAACCGCTTGATATTTGTAGCCATTTTGACCTGCATAGGCAAAATAATTTAAGTTGCCTTCGCCAAAATCAACATAACCACTGCCCTGAACACCGAGCAAGAAATTATCTAACATTGAATCACTATAAGCTAATTCTAATCCTTTACCTGCTAATGCCCCATTATAAATCTGCGCACGGGTAAAACGTTTTTGGCTCGGCATTGCATAAATAGGGTTGACAAATTGCCCTTGCGGTGTACGACGTGCATTAATTACAGGCGTATAATACCCCGTCATTAAGACATTTTGATAGCCATCTTCCCCAGCCATAATTTGCGGATTAATCCCAAATTTAGCTAAATCGCTCACTCTCGCACCTGCGGCAACCCATTGATTAATCTTGCTATAGTTCCCCGCAAATCTTGCCGTTATTCGATCCGAATAATTAGTCACATTGTTAAGCTGATTTAAAAAATTGCTTTTATTTACAATCGCACTATTGTTCTCAACTTTTGCCACATTGGTAAAAATTGAACCTAAATAATGACGACCTGCATACTGTGCCCCCAATTTTTCTTTATCCGCCATACCAATCGCGGCTTGATTACTACGTGAATTTG
Source organism: Pasteurellaceae bacterium (assembly GCA_030527795.1). Classification (GTDB taxonomy): domain Bacteria; phylum Pseudomonadota; class Gammaproteobacteria; order Enterobacterales; family Pasteurellaceae; genus JAUNAB01. The sequence continues at coordinate 34,160 of JAUNAB010000012.1, forward strand.
AAGGTTTATGATGAGATGATGAACAAGCCGCTAAAATTGCAGCCGCCAGTAACGTTGCACCAAATTTGATTTTGTGATGAAATTGCATTGGAATCCTAATTATTTATACCGAGAAAGCCGCCATTTTAACAAAGATTTTCATCCTATGCGAGAATTCTCTCTGTTTAGCAAGCGAATAAATTCCATTTCTAAATGAATTAGTTGTATGAAATATCACAGATTCGCCTATTTTTAACTCAAACAATACAGCCTTGGATAATTTTACTTGCAATATAACGAAAACAGCGTATATTACACCACATCAGACGCGGGGTGGAGCAGCTTGGTAGCTCGTCGGGCTCATAACCCGAAGGTCGTTGGTTCAAATCCAGCCCCCGCAACCAATTTAAAATGAATGATCAGGTGCTTTAAAGGCGCCTTTTTTATTGCCCCAAAATTTAAAAACCGCGGCCAAAAAAACGAATGAAATTTTGACCGCGGTTTTGCTTTTATTCAACAAAATGACGTTGGGATTTGGTTTCATCACGGCTTTGAATTAAGCGGTGATAATTTTCAAAACGAATAGGGTGAATTTTCCCCTGCTCAACCGCATCACGCAAGGCACAATCGGGATCGCTTAAATGTTTGCAATCACGAAATTTACAGGTACCAAGGAAATCTTTAAATTCGGGATACCCCTGCGTGATTTGTTCGGGTTCTAAATGCCACAATCCGAACTCCCGAATACCCGGTGAATCAATTAAATTTCCGCCCGCGGGTAAATGGTATAAACGTGATGTGGTGGTTGTGTGCTGCCCTAACCCAGAATTGCCACTGACTTCTCCTGTTTGTGCGTTGACATCGGGTAATATATGATTGATTAAGCTCGATTTGCCCACCCCTGATTGCCCAACAAAAATGGACGTACCTTGCGTTAATAATTGGTGAAACGCTGGCATATTCGTGCCATCTTGTGCCGAAATCATCAGGGTTTGATAGCCAATATCTTGATAAATTTTTAACTGTTGTTCAACCTCTTGACGCTCATTTTCATTAAGCAAATCCACTTTATTGACCACAATCACGGCAGGAATCTGTGCATTTTCACAAATGACTAAATAACGATCAATAATATTGAGCGATAAGGTTGGCAATACCGCGGAAACGATAATAATCCGATCAATATTTGCCGCCATTACTTTCAAGCCGTCATAATAATCAGGGCGTGACAGGGCGTTATCACGGGGTTGAACCGCTTCAATCACGCCGTTTATCCCTTGCTGTTGTTGAGTGCTCGCACGCCATATTACGCGATCGCCCACCACTACAGATTTCAGCGTACGGCGTAAGTTACAGCGAAAAATCTCACCCTGTGCATTTTCTACATCTGCGTGCATAGAATAACGCGTTACCACCACGCCATCTTGGCTTTCTCCTAACATATCGTCTTGCCAATCAATGTCTTTCTTATGATGACGATGTAAAACTTTTTTCGTATTAGATTGAATCCGTCGTTGCTGATTTTGGGTTAATTTACGTTTTGCCAATCAAAAATCCTTAAAACCGCGGTCGAAAATTCGCGTGTTTTGCGTTAAAATGCTAAAAATTTGTTATAGGATACCTTAAATTATGCAATTAGATAACCAAAATCTGATCTGGATTGATTTGGAAATGACGGGATTAGATCCCGAACGGGAACGTATTATTGAGATCGCAACGATTGTGACGGATAAAGATTTGAACATTTTAGCTGAAGGCCCCGTATTAGCCGTTCATCAGCCAGATGAATTATTAAATAAAATGAATGATTGGTGCAAAACAACACATAGTGCCAACGGATTAATTGAACGGGTTCGTACGAGTAAACTCACAGAACGTGCGGCAGAATTACAAACGATTGATTTTTTGAAGCATTGGGTTAAAAAAGGGGCATCACCAATTTGTGGCAATAGTGTGGCACAAGATAAACGCTTTTTAGTTAAATATATGCCAACTTTAGCAGATTATTTCCATTATCGAATGATTGATGTCAGCACGATTAAAGAATTAGCTTCACGCTGGAAACCCTCGGTCTTAAAAGGGTTTAATAAAAAGAATACTCACTTAGCCCTCGATGATATTCGCGAAAGTATCGCAGAACTGGCTTATTATCGCGATCATTTTATTAAATTAGAAAATTAAATGCCTAAAAACCACGCAAGTATTATTTTTTTGCGATTTTAGCCTTGCGTGATGAGTTTTTTTTCGTATAATTGTCGCCTGTCAAACGACAATCAAGCGGGAATAGCTCAGTTGGTAGAGCACGACCTTGCCAAGGTCGGGGTCGCGAGTTCGAGCCTCGTTTCCCGCTCCAATTTTACTATCATATTTTCAATTCAATTTGAATATTCTATGCGGGAATAGCTCAGTTGGTAGAGCACGACCTTGCCAAGGTCGGGGTCGCGAGTTCGAGCCTCGTTTCCCGCTCCAAATCCCAAAAAGTAAAAAATTTCATAATTTTACTCCTTATTGTTGTTGATAGGTAAAAGCCGCTCAATATAGCGGCTTTTTCTTTTATATTCTCACGTTGTTTTAATAAAGAAAAACGGTTGACATCAGCCAACCGTTTTATCAGATCATAAAATCTTCTAATTATTTTTGCGCAGGCTGTTCAGCTTGTGGTGCTGGCGCTGGCATATACATTTGTTTCAATTTGCCTTCTGCTTCTAAAACTGCTTTTGTTAAAGGTTCTGCTTTAGCAGCAAGATCTGCCATCGATTTTTGTAATTCTTTTTCCATTTCAGGTGTTGGTTTTACTTGAGTTAACGCTTTTGATGTTAATTCAGCACCTTCTAAAGAAATACCTAATAATTCTACTTTTTTGTCCGCAAGTGCTTTTACATCAGCATCATCAAATGTCGTTGTTTTTAAACTGTCTTGTGCACTTTTTACAAGTGCTTGATAGTCTGTAAAATATGCTGAGGTATTTTTTTGTGCAGTCGCAACAATTTTTTCAATTTCAGCTGGTTTAGCTTTTGCAGCTTGTGCTTTTTGCACTTCAGCTTGTAAATCTTGTTGTGATTTTGCCATTTTCGCTTCTAATTCTCCGAATTTAGCTTGTTGCTCTTTATCCCAAGCTTCTAATTTTGCAAAATCTTTTGCACCTTGTTCATTACCTTGTGCTAAAGGAGCTGGTTGAGCTTCTGGTGCCTGTTGAGCAGCTGGAGCTTGCTCTGCTGGTGCAGCTTGTTGTGCTGGTTGAGATTGTTCCGCTGGTGCTGGTTTTGGTGCATCAGGTGTTTTTTTATCACAAGCAGTTAAAGAAAGCGCTAATACCGCTGCTGCACTTAATGTTACAATTTTTTTCATATGTTTCCTTAATGTAAAAATGGATAATTTGAGTATCACTAATGAATAGGATGCTATCTTTGTCAATTAAATTCTTATTTAGTTCAATTTAATTGCAAAAAATTAACAATTTTTTAGACTATATCAATAACTAAATTTATTGTACAATTCCAAAAATTTCTCACAAAAATGATAATGACAGCTATATTCACCCAATTTATTCAAAATGAGCAAGCGATGTGTGCTTTTGGTCAACAGCTGATGCGTACGATTTGTAGCATATCAGCGACTCAGCCTATTGTGTTATACATCAATGGCGAATTAGGTGCAGGTAAAACTACATTAAGCCGTGGAATGATTCAAGGTTTAGGGTATCAAGGCAACGTAAAAAGCCCAACTTATACCTTAGTTGAAGAATACAATATCGCAGGTAAAAATATCTATCATTTTGACCTATATCGCTTATCCGATCCCGAAGAACTTGAATTTATGGGGATTCGTGATTATTTTGGTGCAAACTGTATTTGTTTGATTGAATGGGCAGAACGTGGCAATGGGATACTCAACCCTGCGGATTTATTCGTCAATATTCATTATCATCAGCAAGCGCGTCAGCTTGAATTAGTTGCTAATAGCAACATCGGCACACAAATTATTCAACAATTAAACTCATCTCTTTGATTATTATAATAATGAAACGTATCTTCTTATTTGCTTTATTCTCTTTAATTACAACCCTTGTCAAAGCCGAAGTTTGGACAATCGCAATTGACCCAGGGCACGGTGGCAAAGATCCTGGTGCAATTGGGCATAATATTGGGCTTTATGAAAAAAATGTGACACTTTCTATCGCAAAAGAATTAAAAGCCTTACTTGACAAAGATCCCAATTTTCGTGGCGTGCTGACACGTAACGGTGATTACTACATCACTGTGCCTGAACGCTCTGAAATTGCTCGCCATCATCGAGCAAATTATCTCATTTCCATCCATGCGGATTCATCTGAAAATAACAGTATGCGTGGTGCATCAGTTTGGGTGTTATCCAACCGACGGGCAAACGATGAAATGGGTCAATGGTTAGAAGATCACGAAAAACAATCTGAATTACTCGGTGGGGCAGGAAAAGTCTTATCCAATAATGGCAACGAACGTTATTTGGATCAGACGGTACTTGATTTGCAATTTGGTCATAGCCAACGTGAAGGATATAAACTTGGTAGTGCCATTTTACGCAATTTTTCCAAAGTTGCAGAACTAAGCCGTTCAGTACCACAGCACGCGAGCCTTGGTGTCTTACGTTCGCCTGATATTCCTTCCGTACTAATTGAAACAGGTTTTTTGTCAAATACCGTTGAAGAAAGTAAATTAAGTTCTGCTACTTATAAACGACAAATTGCTTATATGATTTATCAAGGATTAATTGATTATCGCCGTCGTAATGGCGATAAAATTATCGCTACAGTAAAAACGCCAGAGAGCACCAATACTCCAAATAATCAAAAAGCAGAAACCAAAAAAGCGAATAGCTCAAATAGCCAAGATGATTCCAAATCAAGTACGGCACAAAACACGACTGCAACAATTACAGACAGTGGTATTCGCCACCACGTAAAAAATGGCGAAAGCTTGGGCGGTATTGCACAAAAATATGGCGTCAAATCTGATGAAATTTTGCAATTGAATAAATTAAAACGAAATAGCCTATTAATCGGTGAAACCATTAAAATTCCAGCAAAAACCGCGGTCAAAAAATCCAGCGTTTTAAAAGAAAATAAAGAATCAGAGAATAAAAATAGCAAATTATCCGATAAATCAACAAAGATTCAGCAAGATAAAACGGCGAATCCGTCTGAGAATAAAGCTTCAGACAAAACGACTCAATTAAAAACGATTCCTAAATACCATATTATTGAAAAGGATCAGACAATTTATGCGGTTGGGCGACAATACGGCATTTCGCCAGATAAGATTTTAAAACTCAACCCACAATTAAAAAATGGTAGAGCCAACGTTGGTCAAAAAATTCAACTTAAGGAATAATTATGCCAATCCAAATTTTACCCGCACAATTAGCCAATCAAATTGCGGCAGGAGAAGTGGTTGAACGCCCTGCTTCTGTCGTAAAAGAACTGGTGGAAAACAGTTTAGATGCGGGAGCAAATCAGATCACGATTGATATTGAAAACGGCGGTGCTAGTTTAATTCGTATTCGTGATAATGGCATAGGTATTGCAAAAGATGAATTAACGCTCGCTTTAGCACGCCACGCGACCAGTAAAATTAGTAGCTTAGAAGATTTAGATGCCATTTTAAGCCTTGGCTTTCGTGGCGAAGCCCTTGCGAGTATTAGTTCAGTTTCACGTTTAACTTTAACTTCACGCACAGAAGAACAGCAAGAAGCCTGGCAAGTTTATGCTCAGGGACGTGATATGGAAACCACAATTCAACCAGCTGCACATCCTGTGGGTAGTACGGTAGAAGTAGCCAATCTTTTTTTTAATACGCCCGCACGACGCAAATTTTTACGCACAGACAAAACCGAGTTCTCACACATTGACGAAGTCATCCGCCGCATTGCACTTGCCAAACCACAAATTGCGTTTACGCTAACCCATAATGGCAAAACAATACGTCAATATAAAATGGCACAAACCGATAGCCAAAAGCTTAAACGTGTTGCCGCTATTTGTGGTGAAGATTTTGTTCGCCACGCATTACAAATTAACTGGCAACACAATGATCTCCACTTGCACGGCTGGATTGCACAAGCCCGATTCAACCGTTCACAAAATGATTTAGCCTATTGTTACATCAATGGCAGAATGGTACGCGATAAAGTGATTAATCACGCTATCCGTCAGGCTTATGCCCCTTATCTCAATAATGAACAATACCCCACTTTCGTTTTGTTTTTAGATTTAAATCCAACGGAAGTTGACGTGAACGTACATCCTACTAAGCACGAAGTGCGTTTTCATCAAGCCCGTTTAATTCACGACTTTATTTGTCAAGGAATTAGCCAAGCACTACAAACTGAATTAAGCGAAATGCCTTTTGAGCATCCGATCGATCCTCAAAATCAGATCAATAAACCGCAAGCAAGTTGGGAAAATAGCCTTACACCGCCCAATCGTGCTGCGGCAGGGGATAATATTTTCAGCTTACCGCCACAAGTAGCCCCTGAAAGCAAAAAATCGTACCCAAGTGCAAAAAATTATCAACAGCAGCCGACGGCACAGCAACTACGCCAACAACAGCAAAGTTATGCAGAATTATTACAGCCTCATACCAATCCGCCAGCCACAACTACCCGAATTGAAAGCGAGCCGCCGTTATCTCACGGACAACTCTATCGTTGTCTTGCATTAGTCGCAGAAAAAGCATTGTTATTACAACAAGATACGCAATTTTATTTGCTCTCAATTCAAACGATGCAACGAGAAATTGTGCAAGCAGGGTTACAACATCCTATCGCACAGCCGTTGCTAATTCCGTTAGTCTTGCGTCTTAACTCGCAACAATTTGCAAACTATCAGCATCTTGAAAATGCCTTCCTTGAGAATGGTTTTGAAATTGTTGCCTATCCAGAACAACAGCGTATTACGATTAATCGGGTGCCTGCAGACTTACGCCAACAAAATTTACAAAATTTAATCCTTAATCTGCTCAATTTAGAAAAAACAAACGAATTTTTGACCGCGGTTTTGACACATATTCACTACCCTAAAATTGATGAGTTAGCGGAAGGCATTGCAATGCTAAATCAACTCGAACAACTAACCAATTTATGTGATTTTTTAATTCCCGTTGATTTTTCATCTTATTTGGAACAAATTCAATGAAAAAACCACTTGCCCTGTTTTTAATGGGCCCAACTGCATCAGGTAAAACCGATTTAGCCATTCGCCTGCACCAGTCTTTACCTGTGGAAGTAATTAGCGTAGATTCTGCCTTAATTTACAAAGGAATGGACATTGGCACGGCGAAACCCGATGCTAAAGAATTAGCACAGACGCCACATCGTTTAATTGATATTATTGATCCTGCACAAAGTTATTCCGCGGCAAATTTCCGCCAAGATGCACTACAAGAAATGCACGATATTCGTGCGAAAGGAAAAATCCCACTCTTAGTTGGCGGCACAATGTTATATTATAAAGCCTTATTAGAAGGGCTTTCGCCATTACCACAGGCAGACGAGCAACTTCGTCAGCAAATTGAACAGCGAGCGTTACAACAAGGCTGGCACACATTACATCAAGAGCTGGCAAAAATTGATCCCATCTCCGCTCAACGCATCAATCCTAATGATAGCCAACGGATTAACCGCGCCTTAGAAGTCTTTTATCTGAGCGGAAAAAGTTTGACAGAATTAAATCAACAGCAGGGCGAGCCATTAGATTACGATATTTTGCAATTTGCAATCGCTCCGCAAGATCGCTCAATCTTACATCAACGCATTGAAATGCGTTTCCACAAAATGCTTGAACAAGGTTTTCAACAAGAAGTAGAAACCCTCTTTGCACGACCTGATTTACATATTGATTTGCCGTCTATTCGTTGCGTGGGCTACCGACAAATGTGGGAATTTTTACGTGGTGATTATGATTATAACGAAATGATTTTCCGCGGTATTTGTGCCACACGTCAATTAGCAAAACGGCAAATCACTTGGCTACGCGGTTGGAAAACCCCAATTCAATGGCTAGATAGCCTGAATATTGAGCAAAGCCAAAAAACTATTGCTCAAGCTTTTGATTTAGCTATGCAAAACCAATAAAAATTGTTATAGTGGGTAGAAACTAGGGGACAGACCAGATCTATCCATCACAAAGAAAGATATCTAGCCTGTTGTAAGCATTTTCAACAATAAATATAAAAAGGAAAATAAAATGGCAAAAGGACAATCATTACAAGATCCATATTTGAATGCATTACGCCGTGAACGCATTCCTGTATCAATCTATTTAGTTAATGGAATTAAGCTACAAGGTCAAATTGAGTCATTTGATCAATTTGTTATTCTTCTTAAAAATACTGTTAACCAAATGGTATATAAGCACGCAATTTCAACCGTTGTGCCAGCACGTTCAGTGTCGCACCACAACAATAGCAATGCTTCACAAAATAGTGTTCAATCAGTAGATAGCACGGAAGAATAGTTGATATTAAACTTAGTCAAGTAGCCGTTGCATAAAAGCAAGCTAACCAAATTAAAATCCTTATAAGCTTCAATAACTTATAGGGATTTTTATTATAACAAAATCCTATTGCGTTTTATAACTAGTAAAACCGTTAAAAACCAAGTACAATCTAGAAATCGTAGTTTTTTTAATCACAACAAGATGAGAATGAGTGAGGGTAAAATGAAAAAATTATGCAAATTATGCGTTTATGCGTTTGGTTACTGGGCTTTGCTTTTTTGAGCATATTAATGATTTCTTGTTCTTCTAATTCTTCTAAAACATCGGAAAACGAGACTTTACGTGCTTTAATCTTTAGCCAAAATAAACTCTATGTCGTTGGCAGAATACATGACTATGAATTTAACAACGAACAACAAGTAGCAGATTTTCAAAAATTCTTACAAAGCCCCTTCGCAAAACGAATATCAAAGGCAGAAGCGGATATAACCATTGTCGAAAATAGCGAAGATGAAAATAACATACATGGCTGGTATGAGATTGAATTTGACCCAAATAAATTGACCACGGCAGAACGACATACATTAGTCAATGATTTTGCTTTCCATGATACAACATATCGTTTTGAAGTACCTGTGTTAGTTCGCAAGTATGCTTCAGAGGGCAAATTAGTCAAATTAACCAACCGCAATGAAATTTTACAAAAATCCTCACTGCCAACCCCATTAAACGTTAAAGTTGATTACGTCACTCATTCAACTTCAGCACAATCAGGCACTGATAAGATCATGAATAAATTAGCCGAGCCAATTTTTAAGTGGATTTATGACCATGCCCCTAATCCTTACGATGACGATTAAAACATCCATATTTTTTGACCGCGGTGTAAACGAAAATTGAGAAGAATATGGAATTAGCGATATATGGTTGGTTACTGAAATTAGCGGAAATGTAATGCCATACTGTTATGGCAAAGCATTTTAACATAATAAAAATCCTCGTAAGATCATCAATATTACGAGGGTTTTATTTTAACCATAAAAAATACGGAAATTTTTGACCGCGGTATTTGCGTTTTTTAATGCCGTAAACGTTGCAAAAAGGCTTTTGTTCGTTCGTGTTGTGGGTTTTCAAAAAGCTGTTTCGGTGACCCTTGTTCAACAATCACGCCACCGTCCATCACAACCACTATATCAGCGACATCCAACGCAAATTTAATCTCGTGCGTGACCACAACCATCGTCCAGCCTTCTTGTGCCAATGCTTTCATTGTATCAAGCACATCTTGCACTAATTCAGGATCAAGGGCAGAAGTGGGTTCATCAAACAACATTAATTCAGGTTGAATTGCCAACGCTCTCGCAATGCCAACCCGTTGCTGCTGACCGCCTGACAACTGGAAAGGATATAAATCCACTTTATCCGCTAAGCCGACTTTGCTGAGTAAAGCCAATGCTTCTGTTCGTGCCTGAGCAGGATCTTTGCCTTGCACATAAATCGGCCCTTCCATTACATTCTCTAACGCGGTTTTATGAGGAAATAAGTTATATTGCTGAAAAACCATTCCCGACTTACGGCGTAAGGCTAAAATGGATTTTTTATTAGGATTAGCAGAAAAGTCAATGTCTAAAGGCGGAGTTGTTTCAAAGCTGATAACGCCTTGTTCTGGCAATTCTAACGCATTTAGACAACGTAAAAATGTGGTTTTCCCTGAGCCTGAAGGGCCGAGAATAACCACGACTTCACCTTTGTTAATGGTAAGATCAATGCCACGTAAAATTACATTATCGCCAAAGGCTTTGTGAATATTTTTAATTTTAATCATCAAGCTACCCTTTTCTAACGTGCAACATAACGTTCAAGCCGTTTTTCAATTCGAGCTTGAATAATAAATAAAATCCAACAAAAGCCCCAATAAACTAAACCAACTTCAATATACACGGGTAAGAAATCATAGGACATATTCGCCATTTGTTGAGCAACACGGAACATTTCAGTTACCGTCACCACAGACGCTAACGACGTATCTTTGATTAAACTAATGAAGGTATTGCTCAATGGCGGCACAGCAATACGAAACGCTTGCGGAAAAATAATCCGACGAAACGTTTGCATATAGGTCATTCCAATCGTGTAGCCCGCTTCCCATTGCCCCTTTGGCACAGATGAAATAGCCGCTCTTACTGTTTCAGACGCATAAGCACCAATATTTAACGAAAAGCCAATAATCGCTGCGGGGATCGGATCAATGAAAATATCTAATGCAGGCAAACCATAAAAGACAATAGAGATTTGCACAAGCATTGGCGTACCGCGGATCATTGCGATATAGAGCCGAACAATTTGCAATACCACTTTATGCCATAGCCTTTCTGCAGGGGTAATCCGTAACAATGCAACCAATACCGCAATGATCATACCGATCACAAAAGACGCTATCGCTAAAGGAATAGATACCATCACCCCTGCTTTTACCATCGGCCAAAAAGCATTAATAACCAACTCGGCTCGCTCGTTGGTCATAAATGGAAGTGAAGCTAACAGATTATTTAACACTGATATCTCTACCAAAGAATTGTTCACCTAATTTCTTTAACGTGCCATCATTACGCAATGCCACAACAGCTTCGTTAATTTTTGCAAGTGCCTCATCATTGCCTTTATTAGCAACAAAACCTACCCCGACTTTATCGCTTGATTCCCACACTGCTTTCAAACCTGATCGTGGATTTTTCTTCAAATAATCCAGTAATGCCAAGCTGTCATTAAAGGTTACATCCGCACGTTTATCTTGGATCAATTTTAAACTTTGTGCCATTCCATCACTCGGAATAATTTGTGCACCATATTTAACCGCTTGTTCACCATAGTTTGAACTTAAGGTCTGTGCCGCTTTTAACCCTTTGACATCTTCCACTTTATTTACGCGTGATTCATCATTACGTGCCACTAGCATTGCCCCAGACCAACTATAATTTTCTGATTTATCAAAAGTTGCACGGCGTTCAGGCGTGGTCAACCCTACTTGGTTTGCCACTAAATCAAATCGCCCTGCTTTTAAACCCGCAAGCATTGCATCCCAATTTGTTTCTTTGAAATCAACGGTTACTCCTAGTTTTTCCGCCACCGCACGCGTAACTTCTACATCATATCCCGTTAATTTACCGCTCGCATCGTGATAAGTGAAAGGAGCATAAGTCCCTTCCGTGCCGACTGAAATCGTACCGTGGTGATTGATACGATCAATTAAATTCTCTGCTGCATTTGCTTGTACGGCAACCGCAAACGCGGTTAAACCGATTGATACCATTTTTTTCAACATATTAATTTCCTTTTTTATACAGAAAAGTGATGTTTGACATTGTACAAAAAATTTGATCTGAGCCAAATAACTTTCTGTTATATGTTATGAAAAAACCACAATTTGAGATGATTTCGCTTATCGGTTGCTTAAGTTTATACTGACTCAAATTTGCACCCAAATCAACGCAAGTGATTATAAATATATTGTGCTTGGCTTAATCTTTTTAAAATACCTTTCCGATTCCTTTGATCAATTCCGCATTCAATTAAAGCAGAACTTACAAGATCCTCATTCGCCGATTTATTTAGATCCCGCTTATAGCGATGACTATCAAACCGAACTCAATGCTGAATTAGAAGATCGCGATCATTATACCGCTGAGAATATCGTTTTTGTGCCAGTTCAAGCCCGTTGGGAAACCTTGAAAAATTGTGCCGCATTGCAAAGCTCATTTAACTTACCTGACGGCACCACATTCCATTCTTTAAATGAAGTGATTGATAATTCCCTTGAAACCATTGAAAACAGCAATCCGAAGTTGAAAGGAGCATTAGAAAAAATTGGACGCTACAATTTAAGCAACGATTCATTGCGAGGCTTAATTATCACTTTTTCAGATACCAACTTTTATAATCCTATTTATCAAGGAGTAGAAATCAATTTAAGTGTCAAAGATATTCTCGGCCACGTTTATGAATATTTTCTCGGTGAATTTGCCCGTGCGGAAGGCAAACGGGGTGGCGAATTCTTTACGCCAAAATCCATTGTCGGCTTAATTGTTGAGATTTTACAACCTTACTCAGGGCGAATTTACGACCCTGCAATGGGTGCGGGTGGCTTTTTTGTGCAAACCGAAAAATTTATTAAAGCCCATCACAAAAACACAGAACAAATTATTTGCTACGGACAAGAATATAATCCGACCACTTGGAAACTTGCTACAATGAATATGGTTTTGCGTAATCTCAGTTTTGATTTTGGGCAACGCAATGCCGACACCTTCACAAACAACCAACATCCGCATTTACGTACCGATTTTATTATGGCGAATCCACCATTTAATGTAAAAGAATGGTGGAATGATAGCTTAACAGATGATCCACGTTGGCAATTTGGCACACCGCCCGAAGGCAATGCAAACTTTGCTTGGATCCAACATATGATTTATCACCTTTCACCAAAGGTGAAAAATCGGCTTAGTGTTGGCAAATGGTTCAATGTCAAGTAATACGAAAAACGAAGGCGAGATTCGCAAAGCTATTGTGCAAGCTGATTTAGTGGAAATGATGATAGCGTTGCCCGCTCAACTTTTCACTAATGTGCAGATTCCCGCTTGCATTTGGATCATCAATAAAAATAAAACTCGTCAAGGAGAAGTCCTATTTTTAGATGCTCGCCAAATCGGTTATATGAAAGATCGCACCTTACGTGATTTTAGCCCTGACGATATAAGCAAAATCGTCCAAACTTACCAACAATGGCAACAAAATGAGAATTATCAAAATGTCCCTGCTTATTGTTACTCTGCTACGCTAGATGAAATTGCTGACAATGATTTTGTATTAACACCTGGACGTTATGTAGGTGCAGCTGAATTAGAAGATGATGGCGTGCCTTTTGCCGAGAAAATGGAAAATTTGACCGCGAGTTTAAGAGAACAATTTAAACAAAGTGCGGAATTGGAACAAAAGATTAAATTAAGTTTGGGGGAGTTAGGATATGAGTAAACTAGAAAATTACATTTTCTTCAGTAATGGAAAAACTTCACCAACAAAAAATAGCAATGGGAAATATCCAATATTCGGCTCAAATGGAATTATTGGTTATTCTGATAAATACAATACTGATTCTGCAATTATTATTGGACGGGTTGGGGCTTATTGCGGAAGTTTATATTATTCGGAAAAACCTTGTTGGGTGACGGATAACGCAATAATTGCAAAAGTCAAAAATAAAGATGAAAGTTTATTTTGGTTTTATTATTTAAAAACTAAAAAACTGAATAATATGCAAGTAGGAACAGGACAACCATTATTAAATCAGTCTATATTAAAATCTATACAAGTACTTCTTCCTAAAAATATAGATAAAATCCACATTGGTAATCAACTAAATGATTTAGACAAAAAAATAGATCTCAACACCCAAATCAACCAGACCCTAGAACAAATTGCACAGGCAATTTTTAAAAGTTGGTTTATTGATTTTGATCCCGTTCGGGCAAAAGCCGATGCAATCGCACAAGGTTTAAACCTTGAACAAACTAATCTTTCAGCAATGGAAATCATCAGCGGTAAAAATCAATCTGAATTAGCCTTGATGAAAACCAAACAAGCAGATAAATTTCAATCTTTATACGATCTCGCTAATGCTTTTCCTTGTGAATTTGAAGTGATTGATGATGTAGAAGTTCCGAAGGGGTGGAGTGTAAAAAGAATTTGCGATATTGCAGAAATTATCAAAGGAAAATCTTATAAAAGTTCAGAATTACAACCCTCAAAAACTGCGTTGGTTACATTAAAATCATTTAATCGAGGTGGTGGATATAGATTAGATGGGCTAAAAGAATTTATAGGAAAATATAAACCAGAACAAGAAGTATTTCCAGGAGATCTTATTGTAGCCTATACAGATGTAACACAAAATGCGGATATAATAGGCAAACCTGCTATGGTAATGGAAGATAGTGACTATGAACATTTAGTTATTTCATTAGATGTAGGCGTTGTTAGACCTAATAATCAAAATTTAAAATATTTCCTATATTGTTTAACAAGAGAAATTGATTTCCAAAATCACACAAAATCATTTACTACAGGAACAACTGTATTACATTTAGGTAAAGATGCTATTCCTAGTTATCAATTTGTTCACCCCGATAATGTTATATTAGACAATTTCTCAAACATAGCAGAATCTATTTTTGAAAAAACAAATATAAATATTGTAGAAAATAAAAATCTATCTAAAACAAGAGATAGCTTATTACCAAAACTACTAAAAGGATAGTTAATATCATGACAAAAGATATAAATGAAATAAAAAATCAATTAATTAGCAATGCTATTATATCCATACAAATCGGAGTAGAAGATTACACTCAATCAATACAAGATAGCAAAAGAACAATTTCATCAATTAGAAATATAACATCAGGACTATTACTAACATATAAATATTATCTACTATTAAATGGAAGTAAAGAAGATCCCTTTATTTTAATTTCTGCAGAAAAGAATAGAAAACCATCCTGCTTACCTAAAAAAACAGTCAATGTATTACAAATAATAGATAGGCTTTCTCAACTAAAAGTAACTATAGAAAAAGATAGAATCCATAATCGGACAAATGCTAGAAATATGATTGAGCACTTCTTCAACTATGCAAAAGTAGATATAAACTCTGTGATATACGATTCATTTATTCTATTTACTGATTTCTATAGTAATTATTTAGAAACTATTTTAGGAAATCTAAAGGAGAGATTAGGAGAAAATGTATATAATACTCTGATGAAAAATAAATTAGTATTAGAACAACGAAAAAACTTTTGTAACAAAACATTTCCAACTTTAGAACTTAATTATCCGAATGATGATATAGAAGATGAAATATTTACTAATGGTTTTTGCTCAGAATGTAGCTCTATATTATTAAAATATCATTCGGGTGTTTATCCAGATTTATCCATTGAATGTGACTATTGTGGGCATATTCAAGATATTTATGAAATATTTGGAATTACACATCATAGTATTCTTAATGGAGATGGGCCAACAGAATGTTATGAATGTGGATTTTTCTCATGTATTAATGGAATATGCTTTGAATGTGGATACTCTCATGATGAGGATCGAGATTATGAATCAGAAAGAAATATATTACGACTTATGGAAAAAAATGATTAATTAATACTTAGACAAGAAAGAAATCAAGAAAATGCCCTACAACGAAAATCAAATAGAACAATCTTGCCTACAATGGTTTCAAGATATTCGTTGGCAATATCAATTCGGCAAGGATCATAATAATTTAGTGGATCCAAATTGGCGTGAAAATCCTGAGCAAGTGGTGTTAAAGCCGTTATTACGTGAAGCCATCGCTCGCCTAAATCCAAATT
Source organism: Pasteurellaceae bacterium (assembly GCA_030527795.1). Taxonomy (GTDB): domain Bacteria; phylum Pseudomonadota; class Gammaproteobacteria; order Enterobacterales; family Pasteurellaceae; genus JAUNAB01. The sequence goes on from JAUNAB010000012.1 coordinate 50,036, forward strand.
TTCCCGTTTCAGCGGTAGATGAAGTGGTTAAAAACTTAAGCCGTTTTGACCGCGGTAGTTTGGTGGAACGCAATCATCAATTTCATCAATCTTTACGCCAAGGCATGCGAGTCAAATATTTAGCCAACGGGCAGGAAAAAAATGTGTCCGCTCGTGTGGTGGATTTTGACAATCCTGATAACAATCATTTTTTAGTGGTGAATCAATTCAAAATAAAAGGCGAAAAATGTAACCGTATTCCTGATGTGGTTTGTTTTATAAACGGTTTGCCGATTGCGGTACTTGAATTAAAAAATCCGTTTAATGAAAATGTGGATCTCGGCGATGCCTATAATCAACTGCAAACTTATAAAGATGAAATCCGCGAATTATTTATCTTTAATGAAGCCTTGATTATCAGTAATGGGAGTTTAGCTAGAATAGGTTCATTAACTGCGAATATGGGGCGTTTTATGCCTTGGCGGGTAGAAAAAAGAAGGATGATTCACCACATTGGGATTGGGAATTAGAAACCTTAGTGCGTAGTTTTTTCCACCCGACTCTGCTATTAGATTATTTGCAGTTTTTCGTGCAATTTGAAGAAGATAACGGCAAATTAATTAAGAAAATTGCGGCTTATCATCAATTTAATGCGGTACGTGAAGCAGTTCGTTGCACTATTACCGCAAGTGGTATCAATAGCGATTTAGCCGAGCCACGAGCCGATTATGCGAATCGGGTAAAATTTGGTTCAAAACAAGCGGGTGTGATTTGGCATACTCAAGGTTCAGGAAAAAGCCTTTCAATGCTTTGTTATAGTGCAAAATTGATTGCTCAACCTGAAATGAAAAATCCAACTATTGTTGTGGTTACCGATAGAAATGATTTAGACGGACAACTTTATCAAACCTTTTGTAAAGGGCAAGAATTGCTTGGACAAATGCCGATTCAAGCAGAAAGCCGTGAAGCATTACGCACGGAATTAGCCAAACGTGATGCAGGTGGTATTATTTTCACTACCATTCAAAAATTCGGCTTAAAAGAAGATGAAATTGCTCATCTTGTGTTAAATCAACGGCATAATATTGTAGTCATTGCCGATGAAGCTCATCGTACACAATATGGTTTTCAAGGGAAATATAATAATGAAGGCATAATGAAGTTTGGATTTGCCAAATATTTACGTGACGCCTTACCTAACGCAAGTTTTATCGGGTTTACAGGTACACCAATTAGCTTGGAAGATAAAGATACCCGAGCGGTTTTTGGGGATTATGTTTCTATTTATGATATTCAAGACGCGGTCAATGACGGTGCAACCGTGCCTATTTATTATGAGCCTCGCTTAATTCGTTTAGATATGAGTAATAATGCCGAACAAATCTTAAACGAAATGGCACAATTAGTTGATGATGACGATGACAGCGAAAAAACCAAATCCGCTGTAATGAAAATGGAAAATATTCTTGGCACCGAACAGCGTATTGCTGAAATTGCGAAAGATATTATTCAACATTATGAACAACGCAATCAGTTAATGGATGGCAAAGCGATGGTTGTCGCATTAAGTCGTGCATTATGCGTGAAATTGTACAATGCGATTATTGCGTTACGTCCAGAATGGCATTCTTCCGATCCCAATCAAGGTGCAATAAAAATTATTATGACGGCGAATGCGAATGATCCTGCAGATTGGCAACAGCATAATTACAGCACGCAAAATAAAAAAGTGATTGAACGCCGTTTTAAAGATCCTGATGATAACTTACGTATTGTGATTGTGCGTGATATGTGGCTGACTGGATTTGATGTGCCTTGTTTACATACAATGTATATTGACAAGCCAATGCAAGGGCATAATTTAATGCAGGCTATTGCGCGAGTTAATCGGGTTTATCCAAGTAAATCAAAAGAAAACGGCGGATTAATCGTTTCTTATTTGCCTTTAGATACTCAGTTAAAAGAAGCTTTAAAAACTTATACTGATGCTAAAGGTCGGGGGGAAATGGCCCTTGATATACATAAGGCATTTGATATTTTGCAAGAAAATCTCGGCAAATTGGAACAAATTCTCAATACGCCAGCGAAAAAAGGTCTGCAAGTTGTTCGTTGTCAATGGCAAGATTTTGAGCAAAATCCATTGCTTGCGATGAAAAATGCAGTAGAACATATTCTCAGCTTAGCAATTGAAGATCAAAAACGAATTGAAGAAGAAAAACATTACGCTAAAAATAATAAGTTGATCTATCGCCCACGCCGTAATGTCAAACTGAAATTTTGTGATTATGCACTTGCTGCTCTGCATGCTTACGGTTTATGTAGCACATTACCTGAAGCTCAAGCATTCCAACATAAAGTCGCATTTTTTAATGCGATTAAACCGTTGTTATCGCAACATAAAAATGGACAATCGGGTAAACAAGAACGTGAACAGCTGAAAAAAATGTTGAATAATGCGGTGATCCCGACGGGCATTGCGGATATATTTTCACTGACAGGCTTGAATGTGGATAAAATTGAAGTGTCTTTGATGTCTGCCCAATTTTTAGATTCTGTTGCGGAAACACCTTATCCACATACCGCAACTAGCGTGCTAGAAAAACTGATTAATGATGAGATCCGTTCCAAATTAGCATTAAATGAAGCCAAAAGCCGTGATTTTAAAGAAAGATTGGAAGCGGTATTAGGACGTTACAATAGCAATATTGATACAGTGCGTGAAATTATCAAAGCCTTGATTGAATTAGCCGAAGAATTACACGCCACCATTCAACGAGGTAACCAACTTGGCTTAAGTGAATCTGAATTGGCTTTTTATGATGCACTCAATGCGAATAAAAGTGCCGAACAATTATTGGGCGAAAAAGTGTTAGTTGAACTCGCCAAAGAAATTATTCATATGATTCAACGAGAAGCTACCATTGATTGGCAATATCGTGAAAATATACGTGCTAAATTGCAAATTTATGTGAAACGGCTATTAAAAAAATATCGTTATCCGCCTGATAAAGCGCAAGATGCCGTAGAGCGAGTATTGCTACAAGCTGAATTAACCGCCGATCAGTTTAGTCGCTAAAAACGCCTCCATTTTTGACCGTGGGTAACGCGTTAACCATACCGATACCGCGGTCAAAATCTTAGTTATTTTTATATATTCTATTAAAAAACGTTGAGTTTTCTGACCGCGGTAGCAACTATCTGCTCCAACCTTTATCGTAATTTAGATTTTTTTAGCCCAAATACGTTCGTAGGTTTGCGAACTTTGTCAAATACTGGTAAAGTTGCGAGCAAAATTTTGAGCATTGTTTTGCTTGAATAATCAATTTGCGATTATAAGCTTAGGAAAATTATATGAGTCAACAAGAATACCTTGATTTTGAACTACCCATCGCTGAATTAGAAGCTAAAATTGAATCCTTGCGTGCAATGAGTACTCAAGGCAGCGAAATTAACCTTGATGATGAAATCAAACGTTTACAAAAGAAAAGCCAAGAATTAACGAAAAAAACGTTTGCTAATCTTGATGCGTGGCAAGTTTCACGAATGGCTCGCCACCCTGATCGTCCTTATACGTTAGATTACATTAAGCGTATTTTTACCGATTTTAATGAATTGGCAGGCGATCGTGCCTTTGCTGATGATAAAGCGATTGTTGGCGGACTTGCTCGTTTAGATGGTCGTCCGGTGATGGTTATCGGTCACCAAAAAGGACGTTCGGTAAAAGATAAAGTAAAACGTAATTTTGGTATGCCAGCTCCTGAAGGTTATCGCAAAGCCTTACGCTTAATGGAAATGGCTGAACGTTTCAAACTGCCAATTGTTACCTTTATTGATACCCCAGGTGCTTATCCTGGTGTAGGCGCTGAAGAACGTGGACAAGCGGAAGCAATCGCACGCAATTTACGTGAAATGGCAACCTTAACCGTGCCTGTGATCTGTACTGTAATTGGCGAAGGCGGAAGTGGTGGTGCGTTAGCCATTGGCGTTGGCGATAAAGTCAATATGTTGCAATATAGCACCTATTCGGTTATTTCGCCTGAAGGCTGTGCGTCTATTTTATGGAAAAGTGCAGATAAAGCCTCTACCGCTGCCGATGTAATGGGGCTTACCGCAAATCGTTTGAAGGACTTAGGGCTTATTGACAGTATCGTGCCAGAACCTTTAGGTGGTGCACATCGCGATTACGATCAAATGGCACAAAATCTAAAACAACGCATTGAACAAGATTTAGCCGAGCTCAGCGAACTTAACCAAGAAAGCTTACTTGATCGCCGTTATGAACGTTTAATGTCATACGGCTATTGTTAATTTGTTAAAACCGCTCTTTCAGGCGGTTTTTTGTCATTTTCCCAAGGACACAATATGAAAAACATTCTTTCAATCCAATCTCACGTTGTTTATGGCTACGCAGGAAACAAAGCGGCAACCTTTCCAATGCAATTAATGGGAATTGATGTTTGGGCACTCAATACCGTGCAATTTTCTAACCATACTCAATATGGCAAATGGACAGGTATGGTAATGCCGAAAGAACAAATTGGCGAAATCGTACGTGGTATTCAAGAAGTTGATGCACTCAAAAACTGTGATGCTGTATTATCGGGCTATATTGGCTCAGCTGATCAAGTGGCAGAAATTATCAACGCCGTTCAACAGGTCAAACAACAAAATCCTAATGCGATTTATTTATGCGATCCTGTAATGGGGCATCCCGATAAAGGCTGCATTGTCGCAGACGGTGTGAAGGAAGGATTGATTGACATTGCGCTGCCTAACTCGGATATTCTTACTCCTAATTTAGTTGAACTCCGCGAGCTAAGTGGATTGCCTGTTGAAAATTTTGAACAAGCAATTCAAGCGGTACAGGCTATTTTGGCAAAAGGACCAAAAAAAGTACTCGTGAAGCATTTAAGCAAAGTCGGAAAAGATCCAAAACAATTTGAAATGTTGCTCGCTAACCAAGAAGGCATTTGGCACATTAGCCGTCCATTACACGAATTCAAGCGTGATCCTGTTGGTGTCGGTGATTTGACCGCGGGCTTATTTTTAGCCAATTTATTAAAAGGGCAATCAGATTTAGCGGCATTTGAACATACTGCCAATGCAGTCAATGAAGTGATGCAAATGACTTACCAACGCAACGCCTACGAGTTGCAAATCATTGCTGCCCGTGAGCTTATCGTGAAACCAAATTGTGCGTATAAAGCCACAAAAATTGCTTAATAGTAAAATAAGCACGTTTATTTACGTGCTTTCTTTATTTGCATTTCCTTGCTCAATATGACTGAATTTTCTCACTTTGAACAACAAATTCAGCAACAAGACTATCTTATCGCATTAAGCGGTGGGTTAGATTCTAGCGTGTTGCTCGCCTTATTTGCAAAATTACGTCAAAAAAGACCGCGGTTATCATTGCGTGCGATTCACATTCATCACGGGCTAAGCCCAAATGCCGATCAATGGCTGGCACATTGTCAACAATATTGTCAGCAATTCTCTATTGAGTTTATCACCCAACACGTGCAAGTTAACGGCAAAAACGGCATTGAAAGCAGTGCTCGCGAAGCCCGTTATCACGCCATTGCACGCCATATTCGCCCCAATGAAACATTGGTAACCGCACATCATTTAAACGATCAAAGTGAAACTTTTTTGTTAGCGTTAAAGCGTGGCAGTGGTTTGAAAGGGTTGAGTGCGATGCAACGCCAAAGTCAGATGACAATCCCACTAGACCACAATCAAGAAGTCACTTTTGATATTTTACGCCCCTTGTTAGATCTCACTCGGTCGCAACTAGAACAATATGCACTCGCACAAAAGCTGAAATGGGTAGAAGATGAAAGCAATCAAGATAACCGCTACGATCGCAATTTTTTGCGTAATGTGATTTTACCGCCATTGCGTCAACGTTGGAAGCATATTGACCAAGCCATTGCACGTTCGGCAAAGCATTGTGCTGAGCAACAACAGCTACTTAACGAGCTATTGCAACAAACATTTTCGCAATATTATCAGCCACAAGATCATAGCTTTAATATTGCTGATTTCGCCGACTGCTCACCCATAAAACAGCGTGCATTGTTGCGTTTATGGCTAACTGAATTACAACAGCCAATGCCTAGTTTGCAACAACTTACTCAATTAATACAAGATGTGGTATTTACTCGTCAAGATGCCAATCCCCAATTTCAACTTGGCAAAAAAGTCATACGCCGCTATCAACAACGGCTTTATTTAACTGACCTTTTAACCGATATCAGCCAATGGCAATCACCAATCCAAGTCGGACAAAAAATAACATTGCCCGATAATTTAGGCGAAATCATAATTAATGCCGAAAAAACACAAGGATTTTTGACCGCGGTTTGGGGCGATAAATGCGTAAATCTGCCGCAAACAGATGAGCAAATTACTCTACGTTTTGCTTACAGTGGCAAAGTAAAATTTGGCAACCATCACGAATCAATGAAAAAAATATGGCAACAATTAGGCGTTGCCCCGTGGCTTCGTTCACGGATTCCATTAATTTTCTATGGAGATCAATTTCAAGCCGCATTAGGGTATTTTCCGCTCAACGAACCTAAATAAACACCGCTTGAACTAAAAACATATACAACCCTGTGCCAACTAAAATAGATAAAAACATATTTTTACGCCAAAAATGTAAAACCAATGTTACCACGCCTGCGATAATGTCGGGCAAACCGTGATCACCACTCGTTAAATCAATATTGCGATAACAATATACGATCAGCATTGAAAAAATTGCCGCGGGAAACACCTTACCTAAATATTTAATATATTGCGGAACAGGACGATTAGCGGGGAAAACCCAAAAGGGCAAAAAACGGAATAATTGTACACCAGCTACCCCCATCGCAATGGTAATCAGTTGTTCAGTTAATGTCATTTGCTTACCTTATTCTATTGCTTGTAATTTACTGGTTAAACGAGAGCGACGTAAGGTTAAAAATAGCCAAATACCGATTAGCGTAGGCAAAAGAAAATAGGTTTTTCCAACCACTAACAACGCAGTAATTGCAATGCCCAAACCCAATAATGAACTTTCGTGCGATTGCTCTTTCATCCAATTCTCAGCAAAAATCACAATGAATAATGCGGTCATCGCAAACTCTACCCCTTTTAAGCTAAAGGGTAAAAATTCTGCCATAGCCGATCCCAATAAACCGCCCATAGCCGAACCCAAAACCCAATAAAGATATAAATATAAGCTGACAAAAAACATATACCAGCCTTTATCAATGTGATTTGGGATCTTCGCCATATAATTTAACGAAAACGACTCATCAACAAGAGTAAAAATCAAAAAGAAACGTTTACGCCCTAACTGACCATATTTCTCTAACATTGAAATCCCGTAGAAAAGTTGGCGTCCGCTGATCATCAAAGCGAGTAAAAACACATTAACGGGCGAAAAAGGCATTACCAATAATCCCGCCACAATAAATTCAACGGAACCTGCGTAAATCGTTGCTGCCATTAGCATTGGGTATAAAAAATTAAACCCAAGCGATTTCATATAGATACCATAAGTGATACCTAAAAACACAAAACCTGTCAGCATAGGTAAAGAATAAGGGAATGCGGCTTTTGCTGCGGTATGAATGGGATGTTGCAATGATGAAATAGCCATAATCTTATTCTAAAACCGATAACCCAGGTAAAGTAGAAAAACTTTGCGTTTTGACGGTTTGATAAAAATCATCAATATAGGCAATTTCGGCATCCGCTTCACGATAAGCACCATATAAATTACTGTGTAATCCTTCATTGGTAATTTTCCGTGCCACAACATAACCACGATCAAGATAAGGTTTTACAGCCCAAAATGGCAATGCCGCCACGCCACGCTTACTCGCCACTAATTGAATAATTGCAATAGTAAGTTCGCTAGTACGCCGTTCTGGCTCAATATTGGCAGGACGTAACACCTTACGCGATAAATCTAACATATCATCTGGCACAGGATATGTGATCCACGTTTGATCAGCAAAATCTTCCGCTTGCCAAATCTCTTTTTTAGCTAAAGGGTGATCTTTGGCACAAAGCCCAACGACTTCATAGGAAAATAACGGTTGATGAATAATCCCATTAGTTTCTTCAATTTCAGAAACCACCGCCCAATCCGCACGATGACTAAGCAATAGCCCAACAGGATCGGTATGAAACCCCGACACAATATCCAATTCCACCAAAGGCCAATGGGAACGAAAATTATCCATTGCAGGCATTAACCAATCAAAACAAGTATGACATTCCACCGCAATGCGTAGCTCACCGGCTTCACCTTGCTTCACACGTGAAAGTTCACGCTCCGCTTCCACAATTTTTGGTAAAATTTCATTAGCGAGTTTAATCAAACGTTCGCCTGCTGCCGTGAAATGCAATGGCGTGGTCTTTCGCTCAAATAATGCCAGCCCATATTGATCTTCCAATAATTTGATTTGGTGCGATAATGCCGATTGAGTTAAATAAATCCGTTTTGCTGCCAACGAAACACTGCCCGTTTCTTTCAAAGCAAGTAAAGTTTTTAAATGGCGAAGTTCAAGAAAAATTGGTTTCATTAAAAAATTTCATCAAAAAGGGTAAATGAATGAACAAACATCATACCTGAATTCCTACAAAAGTTTAAGCAACTTTCTTTTTTTATTTCCCTTTATTCACAATAATTTTCTCGCTAAAATAAGCCACTTATTTTTCTTATTCTTAATCATTATGTTAAAAAAATTATGGTTTCTTAGCCTGACGCTTTCGCTCACGAGCTGTGCTTTTTTTAGCTCCCCCAAAGACTACAGCGTGCCTGCCGAATTTGCCAATGCGGATTATCAACTTTCCGATCAAAATGCACGCCAATGGGTCAAGGATGGCAACCAAGCGGAACAATGTATTTATCCAAATATCACACGTATTCAACAAGAACATTTCACTAAAGAAGATGCCTTTATTTATTCGCTGGAAAACATTATCGGTTCAGATAATTTAGCAATTATCAAAAAAGACCAAAAATCAATGGATTATCTCACTTACCAGCGTAAAAAATACAAACATTTAACCGCCGATCCAATGGATAAAGAAAAATGTGAAATTTTGCGTAAACAAGCACGCGATGATCTCGCCGTTGTCAAAGGCGAATACCGTAATGCAATGGTTGATGAAACCAAAACCACCGATAATAAAACGACTAGCGACAACAAAAACAGCTTAGAAAAAAGCCGTTTCTCCTTTGATATCCTAAAATGGGGTATCGGCTTAATGCTGCTCTAAAACAACAAAAAACCGCGGCCAAAAAAACGCTTAAATTTTTGACCGCGGTTTTGTGAAAGCTTATTTTAATTTATATTTAACCATATTCTCACAAGCTAGTTCTACACCTTTTTTACAAGCCATTTGCCAATAAGATTTAGCTTTATTGCGATCTGGTCTAACGCCTTTACCGAAATAATACAGATTACCAAGGTTAGTTTGTGCATCTGCATCACCTTGCTTCGCCGCTTGTTCATACCAATATTTAGCTTGTAAATAATCTTGTGAAACACCACGCCCATTATAATACATCACCCCAAGATTAAATTGAGCTTCTGCATAACCTTGCTTCGCCGCTTGTTCATACCAATACTTGGCTTGTAAATAATCTTGTGAGACACCTTCCCCATTCTCATACATCCGCCCAAGGTTAAATTGAGCTTCAGCATAACCTTGCTTCGCTACTTGTTCATTCAAATACTTAGCTTGTGAATAATCTTGTACAACACCTTGACCAAAATAATACAACGTACCAAGATTTAATTGTGCGTTTACATCACCCTGCTTCGCGGCTTTTTCATACCAATACGCTGCTTGTGAATAATCTTGTGCAACACCTTGACCGCTATGATACAGCATACCAAGATTAGATTGTGCACTTACATTACCCTGCTTCGCGGCTTGTTCATACCAATACGCTGCTTGTAAGTAATCCTGTGGGACACCATCCCCATTCTCATACATCAGCCCCAAATTAAATTGGCCTTCCGCACCACCTTGTTCCCCCTGAAATTTAGTCTGTGCGATATTTGTTTTATTGCTTAGTTCAGCACTGGCAGCAAAACTCAAAATCACTAAACTGAACCCCAATACTCTACTCAAAAATGAACGCTTTAACATTGTTTTCTTCCTATTAATCGTTTTCTAAATAAAGATATCTAGCTACTACAAATGAAAGCAAACTAACTTTAGATTTCCCCCTTTTTTATTACAAAGCTTTTCCATTGTAAAAAAGAAGAAATAATTACAATATTTTTATGTAATTTTTTTGTACAGTAAATTTATCCCATAAAAATTAAGCCTTACGCATAACAAAAAACCGCGGTCAAAAAAACGCTTAAATTTCTGACCGCGGTTTTAGGCGGATTGGAATTTAGACTAATTAGAATCAAGATTAAAATTATTCATACAAAATGTGAAAATTATGATATTGCATAATAGATAAAGTTCAGGCATTCTCTTGACATCGGCGGACGTTTAGCCGTCTAAATGTAAAAATGACTGATAGGAAGACACATTATGACAACATTTCATCTCTTAGGTTTCCCACGCGTAGGGGCAAAACGTGAACTTAAATTTGCACAAGAACGCTATTGGCGTAAAGAATTAGCAGAACAGGATTTATTGGACTTAGCCAAAGCATTACGCGAGAAAAATTGGCAACATCAAGCCCAAGCAAATGCGGATTTTGTGGCGGTCGGCGATTTTACCTTTTACGATCATATTTTAGATTTACAAGTGGCGACAGGAACCATTCCCGCACGTTTTGGTTTTGATAGCCAAAACTTAACGCTCGATCAATATTTCCAATTAGCACGCGGTAATAAAACACAATTTGCGATTGAAATGACCAAATGGTTTGATACAAACTACCATTATTTAGTGCCTGAATTTCACAAAAATACCCAATTTAAAGCCAACCCTGCACATTATGTGCAACAAATTCGTGAAGCAAAAGCTTTAGGCTTAAACTTCAAACCTGTGATTGTGGGGCCTTTAACGTTCCTTTGGTTAGGAAAAGAAAAGGGCGATGCCTTTAACCGTTTTGATTTATTAGATAGCCTTGTGCCTGTCTATGTTGAAATTCTTAATGCTTTAGCAGCAGAAGGGGCTGAATGGATCCAAATTGACGAACCTGCACTAGCATTGGATCTGCCGAAAGAGTGGGTTGACGCGTACCAATCTGTTTACGCAACCTTAGCAAAACAAGTTAATGCTAAATTATTGTTAGCCACTTATTTTGGTTCTGTTGCTGAACACGCACCATTATTAAAAGCCTTGCCTGTTGATGGGCTACACCTTGATTTAGTACGTGCACCACAACAATTAAGTGCCTTTGAAGATTATTCAAAAGTGCTTTCTGCTGGCGTGATTGACGGGCGTAATATTTGGCGTGCGAACTTAAACCAAGTCTTAAATGTTGTTGAACCCCTAAAAGCGAAATTAGGAGAACGTTTATGGATTGCACCAAGTTGTTCATTACTGCATAGCCCGTTTGATTTAAGCGTAGAAACTCAATTACAAGCTAATAAACCAGAGCTTTATTCTTGGTTATCATTCACGTTACAAAAAATTGAAGAATTAAACGTTCTAAAACAGGCATTAAACAATGGGCGTTCAGCAGTTAAAGCTGAATTAGATGCAAGCCAAGCCGCAGCCGATACACGTGCAAACAGCAAAGAAATTCATCGTCCTGAAGTGGCGGCTCGTTTAGCGAATTTGCCTCATAATGCCGATCAACGCCAATCGCCTTTTGCAGAACGTATCGTTAAACAAAATGCGTGGTTAAATTTACCGCTACTTCCAACAACCAATATTGGTTCATTCCCACAAACTACCGAGATTCGCCACGCTCGTGCCGCATTCAAAAAAGGCGATTTGAGTTTAGCGGATTATGAAACCGCAATGAAAAAAGAAATTGAATTTGTGGTGCGTAAGCAAGAGGAGCTTGATCTTGACGTGTTAGTACACGGGGAAGCGGAACGTAATGATATGGTGGAATATTTCGGCGAGTTACTGGACGGATTTGCCTTCACAAAATTCGGTTGGGTGCAAAGTTATGGTTCTCGTTGCGTGAAACCGCCTGTTATTTATGGCGATGTGGTTCGTCCTGAACCGATGACCGTACGCTGGTCGCAATATGCTCAAAGCTTGACTAAAAAAGTAATGAAAGGAATGTTGACAGGCCCTGTCACGATTTTGCAATGGTCTTTTGTGCGTAACGATATTCCACGTTCAACCGTGTGCAAACAAATCGCCGTGGCACTTTCTGATGAAGTATTAGATTTAGAAAAAGCAGGCATTAAAGCGATTCAAATTGATGAACCCGCTATTCGTGAAGGTTTGCCATTGAAACGTGCTGACTGGGATTCCTATTTACAATGGGCAGGCGAAGCCTTCCGTTTAAGTTCAATGGGCTGTCAAGATGATACGCAAATTCATACACATATGTGTTATTCTGAATTTAACGATATTCTTCCTGCGATTGCAGGCTTAGATGCGGATGTGATTACAATTGAAACCTCACGTTCAAATATGGAATTATTGACTGCCTTTGGTGATTTTAAATATCCAAATGATATCGGCCCTGGCGTATATGATATTCATAGCCCACGAGTGCCAACGCCAGAAGAGATTGAACATTTATTGCGTAAAGCCTTAAATGTTATTCCAAAAGAACGGTTATGGGTCAATCCAGACTGTGGATTAAAAACACGTGCTTGGCCAGAAACCATTGAAGCATTAAAAGTGATGGTTGATGTCACGAAAAAATTACGTAAAGAATTAGCCTAAGGGTTTAATCTCTCTAACAAAGTCCCCTTTTAAACAAGGGGATTTTTTATAGAATCTGCTAAACCGCGGCCAAAAATTCAAATGTTTTTTTGACCGCGGGTTTGACAAAATAATTTTAACCCCTAGATTTCTTTGCTATAATTCGTGCAATTTTATAACGGAATCCATAATATGAAATTAAAACCCTTGTTACTCTCGCTTTGTTGCTTGCTACCATTTTGTGCCAATGCCGATTGGATTAATGTTGGCAAAGGGGATTACAATTGGGGGCCATTTCACGTTTATAGTTTAGCGTTATATAGCGAAACGGGGAATTATCAAGCCAAAGAACGCCCTGTAATGCTCTCTTTTCATTTTGATAAACAAATTGAAGGGAAAAATTTTGCAGTGAGTTTGATTAAAGAGATTGAGCGTTTAAAACTCAATAATGATAAAAAACAATGGCTTGAACAACTCCAACAAACCTTGCCCGACTTTTCACCAAATGATTATTTGAATTTTATTGCACTTGATAACAAAGGCTACTTTGTACTTAATGACACCGTATTAAACAGTGAATTTGATCCTGAATTTTCCCAAGCTTTGTTAGATAGCTGGTTATCCGAAAAAGCGAGTGATAAAAATTTAAGAAAGCAACTATTAGAACAACCGAGTGCGAAAAATGAGCCAGCTAGCCCTCAACCTGAAAATCAAATTTTTGATGAAGAAGAATCCACACCACAGTTGCCACCACGATATGAACAACTTGAGCAACAATTAGAAAGTAGTTTAGTTCTACCGAGTTGTTAAACAAGGTCAAAATTACCCCAAGTCGTTCACTTGGGGTTTTATTTTATTGGTCTTTAAACGCTTTTAGCTGAGCTAAATGCGTAGAAATATGATGGAAATTATGCCCTTCTGTATTGTCCCAAATAATCGGATAATAAGGCGATAATTCATCCGCACTACGTTGCGCATCTAAAATGCTATCATTACGCGCCAAAAAAACTAAACAGCTGCCTTTATTTTTAGTGCGAAAGCCTTCCACACATTTTAAGGCAATATCTTTATATTCTTCTGGACGATCAATCACCCCTTGCATATTTTCATAGGGAAATAAATTTGGATTAAAGAGCGCTTGTTTAATTTGACATAAAAAACCAACACGTTCAGCCCAATAACCGCCCAAACCAATCCCACAAATCAACGGCTTCGGATCGGCACTTTCTGTCACTAATTTATGGACTTCTTGCAATAAAAATTGCATATCATATTTAGGATATAACGTACTGTAATTAATAAAACGGACATCATCATCCACAAATTTCAAACGCATAATCTTTTCATGATTACTGGCATTATTTGAATGGAAACCGTGTAAATAAATAATCATTATTCACTCCTTCATTTCAATTTAGTGATTACATTGCATTGCACTCACTTTATTTTCTAAAAAGGCGATCATCTGAACAGCAATATCAATCGCACTGGTTTTTTCAATCATTTCTAAACCAGGACTTGCATTAACTTCAAGCACAAGCAACCCTGTTGCTGATTGAATTAAATCTACACCTGACACATCAAGCCCTAGCACTTGTGTCGCTTTTACTGCAATCTGTTTTTCCTGCTCACTCAGCTCAATAGGTTGAGCCATTCCACCACGGTGGCAATTAGCACGAAACTCCCCCTGTCGTCCAATACGTTGCATTGTCGCCACAACCCGTTGTCCAATCACAAAACAACGAATATCTGCACCTTGGGCTTCTTGAACAAAATCTTGCACCAAGAATGGCACTTGAGCTTGACGCAGAGTTTCCATAATACTCAAGGTACTAGTGGGCTTTTCTGATAACATCACACCAATGCCCTGTGAACCATTCAGCGTTTTTAAAATAGTTTGCTCAGGTAAATCAGATATTATTGTACTCAGTTGAACTTCATTGCCAATCAATGAAGTATTAGGAATTGGAATACCCGCCTGACGCAAAATTTGCAAACTTTTCCATTTATCACGCGTTTGCAAAAACGCTTGTTCTTCATTTAAACAAGGTACATCCAAACCGTGAAAATGACGTAATACTGCACAGCCCATTTTCGTGCTTGTCGTGCCAAAACGTGGAATAATTGCATCATAATTTTCTAAAGCTACTGGCTCACTTTCTAAATTTGCCTGATAAAATAAACGAAAGTATGGTGCATCATCAACTAATTTTAAGACACAACGATTAGGATCTAAAATATCCATTTGATGCCCCTTCACCGTTGCTGCAGCAAGCAAACGCTGACAGCTGTATAAACGCGGCTCACGACAAAGCATTAAAAACTTCATAATATTACTTCTTAATAAATCCTTGTTTTTGCAAATAATTTAATACAAAAGGGCGTACTGGTTTTGCTAAAGTCTTTTCTACATTGGTAAACCAGTCCATTTCAATTTGACTGCGCTGTTGATAATAATCTGCAACGGATACATTATATTCAGCTAATTTGGCTTCGTCTAAGGCTTGATGGGCATTCTCAAAAAACATTAATTCTTTCGGCAACCGCGGTTTTAATGGCGGATTTTGATCAGGATAACCAAGGCATAAACCAAACAACGGCACACAGTGCTGTGGCAATTTTAACAATTCACCAACTTGTGCAATATGATTACGCAATGAACCAATATATACCCCACCTAAACCAAGGTTTTCCGCTGCTGCTAGCACATTTTGAGCCATAATACCTGCATCAATTGTACCGATTAATAAGACTTCAGCATAATCTAATTCTGCTTCAGAACAAATATGCTTATGCCGACTAAAATCAGCACAAAAGACCCAAAATTCTGGTGCATCAAGAACATATTGTTGATTTGATGAATAATCTTTAAGTTGCTCACGAATTGCAAGATCTGTAATACGGATAATAGAAGTAGATTGTAAATGATTAGAACTAGATGCCATTCGTGCAACATTAACAAGTTGCTCAATCATTGAATCGTCAATATTCTGTGATTTAAATTTCCGTATTGAACGATGATTTAATAATGTGTGTATTGTACTGTTCATTTTATCACTCTCTTCCAAATTAAATGTAATCAATATACTACAATAATCGCCTCTAAAAAAGATTTATTAAATCCATAAAATAGGCTAAAATAAATCTCTCATTTTATAGAGGATATACACTATGTTTGTTGAAATTTATGGTCGTTTAAGTTGCCCATATTGCGTAAGGGCAAAAAATTTAGCTGAAAAAATGAAAAATGAATTAGCCGATTTTGATTTTAAATTCATTGATATGATAGCGGAAGGAATGGAGAAAAAAGATCTTGAACCGCGGGTGGGAAATACGGTGGAAACGGTTCCACAGATTTTTATTGATGATAAAGCGATTGGTGGCTGCACAGATTTTCAAGCCCTTGTTAAACAACAATTTGGTATTAGCTTATAATGTTCGGCAAACCGTATTTTAAATGCGGTTTGCCCTATTTCATATCTTGCTGAATAAATAATCTTAGTTTATTTTCAACCCGTCGAATAACATTTCCCCAATTAAAATCGGCATCTTGACGAAATAATCTTACTGAATCATACCAAATGCTATCATTACGATCTAATAACCATCTAAAATCAGGCGAATGATTAATTAAGAGCCAACAAGGTTTTCCCATCGCTCCAGATAAATGTGCCACAGAAGAATCAATACAAATAATTAAATCTAATTGGGCTAATAAAGCCGACGTATCAAAAAAACTCTCTAATTCCGTATGCCAAGTATAAACATGGCTAAATTTCTCTAAAAATGCCAGATCTTGTTCACTAATTTCTTTTTGCAAACAATGAAAATCCGCATCAATGGAAAAGAGCTGAGAAAAAATAGAAAGCGGAATGCTCCTTATACTATCCGTACCATTATCACTATTTCCTTTCCAAACCACTCCAATTCGTTTTTTCTTTGTTACTGCTGGCACTTTAGCTTGCCATTTTTGGAGAAAATCTCCACTTGTAGAAAGATACCCTGATGAATAAGGAATATTCTCTAAATGACAATCCAACAAATGCGGCAAACTCATCATTGGGATCCAATAAGTGAATGTAATTTCTTGCCCTAGTTTTACACACTCAATATCATATTTTCTTAAATTAAATGCTAAATAATCATCAATATGCGAATTATTAAGAACAAGTACATCAAGCCCTTGTTGTTTCAATAAAATCACATAACGTAGAAACTGAATATTATCTCCAATGCCTTGTTCAGAATAAACAAATAGCCGAACGGAATGGTCGAATTCGCCCGTCCATTTAGGCTGAGGGAAGACCATTGGATTTTTGAAGGTTTTATAATTTGTATCCCAACGTTTTTCATAAAGCGCCCAACCATATTGGTGGTCAGCTAATAAATTCAACAGCAGACTAGCATCAGTACAAGCAATGGCATGTTCTTGGGGAAATTTAGCTAAATACTCTAAACCCATTTTATAATCCCTAAGTGCCAAATGGTATAGCCCAAGTTGTCTTAAGTTTCCTGCACGCAAAACATAATGGAAAGGGTCTAATGTGGATTCAAAAAAATACTTATCATTTAATACAATACCGAAAAAGTAATCATAATAAGCTGTTTTCTTTTATAAAGAAAATTGCTGGACAAACTGATTAACATAATCATTTATGTGATATGGACTATTGTATTTGTCTATATCATCTTGTTGTTCAAGCAAAGCAATAACCCGGTGATCTTGTATTGCAAGGGCATAGCAACCAATTTGCTGTAATAATTGCGAACGTTGTCTATAAGCCGAAAGATTTGCATTATCCTTAAGTAGCAACTTATCAAGTACGAGTAATTGTTTAAATATCGTGAATAAGGATAAATCTAAGGGCGTCATTTAATTCATCACCTTGGTAATACGTGAATAGTTCTTATCATATTATAGAAAGACAGAATATACCAAATTTAAAATTAATTACGGTGTGAAATAATGGCTGGGGTACTAGGATTCGAACCTAGGGATGCTGAGATCAAAACCCAGTGCCTTACCGCTTGGCGATACCCCAATATTTTTATAACAGAAAGTGTTTTGATAGTATGGCTGGGGTACTAGGATTCGAACCTAGGGATGCTGAGATCAAAACCCAGTGCCTTACCGCTTGGCGATACCCCACCTACTAAAAGACTGCAAGCTGATGAAATGGTGCGGAAGGAGGGACTTGAACCCACACGCACAGGCGCCAGAACCTAAATCTGGTGCGTCTACCAATTTCGCCACTTCCGCATTAATTAAATGGTGGCTATGACGGGATTCGAACCTGTGACCCCAACATTATGAGTGTTGTGCTCTAACCAGCTGAGCTACATAGCCATTTTTATTTAATTTGCGTTACCGACATCGGCTTTGCGGGGCGTATTATGCGGATATTCGTCTAATTCGTCAACCGTTTTTTTAGGATTTTTGCAATTTTGAGTGCTTTCGGCTACGGATTAGCCAAATAGCATTAAAAATCATCAAATCCATTCTTGAAAAAGACCGCGGTCAAAAAAAGCAACGTTTTTTCAAGTCAATACCGCGGTCTAAAATCTTAGCTAAAAACAAAATCAATCGATAAATTTAAAAACTCATATTCATTCCAATGGAAATATTACGCCCCATTTGTGGAACAAAAGATAAATAGGAAGTATGCGAATAAATTTTCTGATTTAGCAAATTATCCCCTTGAATAAAAAAAGTATAATCCATTTGCTTAATCTTCGCTTTATAGCTGATTAAGGCGGTTAGTAAATTATACCCGTCAGTTGAAGATTCTAGTGTTGCAGTTTTGCGTTGAGCAAACACATGAGTAAAATCAACATTGGTTGACAAGTCATCAGTCCATTGTTTATTGATATGCATACCAATCCGTGTAGGTGGCACACGTGGTGCGTTTTTACTCGCTTCAACATAATGTAGATTGTTAATATTATCTAGCTGTAACGGCGGCAAGTTATGCAACACACCGCGTACATAATCTGCCCAAATGCCGACTTGTAAATTCGGATCCAATTGATAATCTAATTTACCTTCAATGCCATAATAATCTGCTTTCGCTTGTGCATAACGGTTCATTGATAAATTTCCTTCTTTATCCAATGTGCGTTTAAAAATACGATTACTAAAATGATTATAATAAAGGCTTAAATTGTAATTCCAACGTGGATTTTGTCGGCTAAATGATAACTCAATATTATTTGATACTTCTTTATGTAAATCTTTATTACCGTATTCAAAAGAGTTTGTGGCAAGATGTTTGCCGTGATAATAAAGCTCCATTGGGGTCGGTAACCGCTCATTATGAGAAAAAATCAAGCTCACAGTGTAATCTGACGGCAAAAACCAATGAACTGCACCTGCATAAGAGGTGGCTCGATGATTATATAAATTTAAATCTGGATCAACGATTCGGCTATATGACCAATCCCTTTGTGCTTTTAGCTTTAATTTATGCAAACGCTCACGATCATAATCAATATCAATTCGCTGCTTTTCAGTTCGGGCGGCAATCTCAAATAAGAAATCTTTCCAACGCAATTGCTCCATCGCAAAAAAACTTAATTGTTTGTTTTTATTATCAATTAATGCCCAATGCGTACGATCATCAATTGGCTCCCCCCAACCTGATTTCGGCGTAACAATAGGTTCATCTGGCAATAACCAAGAAGGCACACCGTCTAAGCTCAGTGTCGGTGCTTGTTTCAAACGTGGAATATTAGCACGGCTATGCTGCTCTTGATATTGTACGCCAATCACACCGCTTAAATTATCCGTTGGCTGATGAAAAAGCTCTAAACGCACATTATTCGCTTGGTTATAGAACAAATTAACAGGAATATCCTCTTGCTCTTTTTCATCGTGATAATAATTTGAATGTGCATAGCTGATTTTTACTTTACTCAACCATCGGCTCGGCAACTTAAATTCAGATTTTGCTTCATAGCGTTTTAATTTTAAATCAATCCAAGGTCCGCCTGTTATATCTGCCCCAAAAGGATGGCGATGACTCGGATGCGGATCTGATTCATGCCCCGATCCACAATGAAAATGAGCATTATGTTTAACATCGTTGTCATCAATCAAATGTGGATAAGAGGATAGATAATAATGATAAGAATAGTCGTCATTGAAATCATCAAAAATATGCCCATCGCAAGAATCAAACTTATGATTATGCCCAACTAAACCATAACGATCATAACGTTCACTATAAGACAACCCAATATAACCATTATCCGTAATATAACTTGCACCAATGGTTCCCACTTTGGATTTATTTTGCGAGTTAGGTAAATAATTGACCGACTGATCATTAAACTGCAAAGTTGGCACTTTATAATTATGTGCATTACGGTATAGCCCTTCTGCTCGCAATGCAATATGCTTGCCAATTCCCAACGTGAATGCACCATTCATGACCTTTTCTTGGTTATTAGCGTTATAACGTAAGCCCATATCCACCGAGTAGCCTTTGTCTGGCATAAATGTTGGAATGCGATTATCTATGACATTAATTACCCCCGCAGGCGAAGCCGTTGCATACAATAGTGTGCTTGCTCCGCGGACAATTTCAACTTTATTGGCTAACAAGGTATCCGCAGCAATCGCGTGATCAGGCGAAAGTTGCGACATATCTACCACATCCAATCCATTTTGCAGAATTTTTAAACGCACGCCTTCTTGACCGCGGATCACTGGCGCACTCGATCCGCCACCAAATTGGCTACTATGCACGCCGATTTCATTAGCCAAAGCATTACCTAATGTACTGGCTTTTTGTTGCAATTTGTCTTTATTAACGACAATTTCATAAGGTTTTGTTGTTCCAGATAAAGGATCTGTGGCTTCTCCAGTTTGCGTGGTAACTTGAATTTCGTCTAACTGCTCTGTCTGTGCATAAGACAATGACGAAAAAAATAACACAGAAAGGGGAGAAATTAAGGCAATATGTTTTTTCTTCATTCTTGATTTTACCCATCTTATTTTTTAAAGAAAAACAAGATAGCAAAATAAATACTAAAATACAATAAAATATGGGGCTGTACTAGATAACTAGGGAAATCTAATTTCAGGTTAGAATAATCCCTAT
>JAUNAB010000013.1 GCA_030527795.1 Pasteurellaceae bacterium
GCCGTAACGCCGATGGTAGTGTTGGGAATCCCAATGTGAGAGTAGGTCACCGCCAAGTTTTTATTTTGTTAGTTTATTTATTATGAGTAAACTAACAAAATAAAATTTTTTGGCAGCGATAGTGCAGTGGAACCACCTAATTCCATGCCGAACTTAGAAGTGAAACGCTGTAACGCCGATGGTAGTGTTGGGAATCCCAATGTGAGAGTAGGTCACTGCCAAATACCACATTTAGCGGAGTGGTAGTTCAGCTGGTTAGAATACCTGCCTGTCACGCAGGGGGTCGCGGGTTCGAGTCCCGTCCATTCCGCCAATTCTTTCTATCTAGGGGCGTAGTTCAATTGGTAGAGCACCGGTCTCCAAAACCGGGTGTTGGGAGTTCGAGCCTCTCCGCCCCTGCCATTATTATATTTTCCACACTGTAGTCTAAAATAAGCTTATTTTAATATATGTATATTATTATAAAATTGGCTGCGATTATCTGTAAATATTTCCTTTATTAGTCAAAACCGCGGTCAAAAAACGTTTAGATTTTTGACCGCGGTAATATGCAATATTGGCATTATGCAGTGGTATTACGTAAAAATAAATAAAAAATGCTTGCAAACTGATCATAGTAGGTCTATTTTGTACTCAAGAGGCAAGATAAACGGAATTAACCAGTTCTGTTCATAACTAGAAAGAGGTGGATGCTATGGCACTAAATATTACCAGTAAACAAATGGAAATAACCCCTGCAATTCGTGAACATATTGAAGGACGACTTGAAAAACTCGGGAAATGGCATACACAATTAATTAACTCCCATTTTATACTCGCAAAAACCCCACAAGGTTTCGCAGTTGAAGCAGCAATAGGTACGCCAAATGGCGAACTTTTTGCAAGTTCAGAAGCCAGTGATATGTATAAGGCAATCAACGAAGTTGAAGAAAAGCTAGAACGACAGTTAAACAAATTACAGCATAAAGGAGAATCACGGAGAGCGGATGAACGCTTAAAGGATTCGTTTAATTAATGGACTAATAGACGGATTAATTAGGGCTAAACTTAGGTTTAGCCCTTTTTAATGACGATTATTTTAGATTAAAGTGGTTGCCGATTTTAATCTAATAAACGCCATAACAAAACTTTGCCATCTTTAAAACGAAATTCGCCATATTTAGCTTGTTGATAATGCTCGGCTTGTTGTTCATCAAAGAAAAACTGTTTGCCCGCATAACGATTTGATTCTGGTTTAAACGGAAAATACAGATTAGGTTGACAATCGCCAAAATCAGTAGGTTCATCAATATCTACGCGACAAAATTGCGCAACGCCCTGCGGATCTTGCTTTAACAAAATATAGGCTTGGTGCGGTAATTCATCCGTTGGGTTATGTTGCTCAAGCGTAATCTCGGCTTGATAAATGGCTTGATACCTTAATTGCATATAATCGCCCTGCATTAAAGAACGCGGATCTACAGGCACCAATTCTAAAATAAAGGATTGTCCTTTGTCTAATATTTGTTCATTTTGCCAGACAAGCGCATTGCTGACGACAACATTACACAGCAAGAAAAATGCGAGAGCCACTTTATTTACCAGCGTAAATGGCATAATTTGCACATTACTTGCCGATACTGTCGGCTTTATTGAAATATAGGATAAATACGCCACAACACCAAATGCCAAACCTGATAAGATTAGCAAAATACCTTTGTATAACAAAGATAAATCGAGCCAATAATAGTACATTGCCAAACAAACGTCGCAATTACAGTAAATATAAACAGGGCTTTGCTATCCAACCAATAAGCTAACAGCAACAGACTTAAACAGAAAATTAAGCTATTAGCATCAATAAATAAGCAAAAAATCAGAAATGCTACGAGAGCGAAATAAGAAAATTTCGTCCCGCTTTTGCGGTTGATTAAGATAAACAGGATAAATGGCAGACAAAAATTCAGTACAACAAGCAGCGTTTTCCAGCCTGAATCTTGATAAAAACGTTTTAAGCCATATTGCCAAAAATCTTGCCTATTGAGCAGCGACTGTGCGACATCTGATTCTAAATAACTGATATTATTACTAATAAATAAATTTATACCAATTAAGCAGCAATAATATAACAACGCGCCAAAGCCGATTGTGCGCCATAGCATATTATCTCGCCGACTCACATAGAATAATGCCGCAATGATTAAAGGCAAAAGCAAATTGATATAGGCAAAAATTTGATCAAATTGCAATGAAAATATATTAAACCGAATAGAAGTTAAAGAAAATAAGCCATCACAAATTGCTAACATTCTGAACCAATTTTCTCGATATAAAAAGAACAGTAATAGTTCAATCAACAAGATAACCGCATAACTCCTCCCCCAATGAGCATATGATAAAAACGTAATATGCGCCGTAATAATGGCGATACTCGCAAATAAAACGCGCAATCTTGCCGATCGATAACAAATAAAACTCAAGATCAACATAGATAATGGCAGGACATAAAATGGCTCTAAATAAAAATATTGACCCGAGCACGCGACAAGTAGCAAGCTAATAATAACAACAAAGCAAAAAGATAAAACATCAACGCTGAGCGAAAGGGATTGTTGTTTAAACCAATGGTTGAGCTTAGTCAGAATAAAAATCAGCAAAATAAAATCAATGATAGCCAAGTCAAATAGCACCCCAAATAAATTCAATGAATCAGGATCCACAGCAAATTTCACGCAATATATTAATCAATGCGACTAAGATTAAATAGGATAAGGATAAACCGATAATATCACGTCGATAAGCGCGGTAATACCATAGCACTAGCCCAAATAACGCCGGCAAAAATAAACCGTACCAAAGTATAAAATCCACGGTGAACAAGTTGGTTGTTTGAATCAGCCTGCATAAACAGCAGACATTAATAAGCAAAACTTACTGGCAATAGCATAAGGATCGCGCAACCATTTGGCTTTCCATTCCGTCAATGCCCACAAAGCAATATTCAAAGCGAATAAAAGATACATATTCAGGTTTATGAACATATCGCTTAAAACAATATGCAATATAGTATTTAAACTGAGCACTAAATTAAGTGTAACGCACCACAAGATCACAATAGCGAAATTGGGCGCCATCAATAATAAGGGTAATTGAAGTAATGCCCACAAAGCAAAAAGTTGCCATACATCTGCGCCACTTTGGTAAATTTGCCCGATTAAAGCTAACAGCGCGCCAATCAACACTTGCGCCAAGAAAAAAGCAAGTTGGGAAAAATAGCTAAAATAGGCTTTGCTCTTCATACGGTGATAATAATAGACACCCGCAATCAGCACGATGAATAATAAAGCCTGCGTACCAAATAATTTCTCAAATTTAGTGAAATAATGCCAATTTGCCGCCAAATAAGTCACCACACCACTGCTCAACAAGCCAATGCCTAATAAGGAAAAAAGAAGGGTAAGATAATGTTTCCAATTAGAAAAAAGAGAAAATGTTTGCATAGCATATGATCTTCGCGAGTTTAGCTTTATTCATAATAGCATTAATTTCAGCAAAATAAAGAAAACAGCAAAATGACGCAATTCGCATATTACCGCGGTCAAAAAAGTTGAAGTTTTTTAACCGCGGTAACGGGTTAAAATCGTCCTTTAGGCTGGATTGCCAATGCGTTTCAGAGCATCATAAATCAATCGCCAAAACTTAGCGTGATCCAATTTTACTGCCACGCGCGTATGACAATCTTCAGGAATAGGCCAACGGAAATCTGCTACCGTCATCCCCAAGGTTAATGTACCTTGCGCACTAAAGGGCGCGCGCAACTTGCGAAAATCGGCACATCATACATACCGATCATAGTCGCCACCGCTTGCGCATTGCGGGTAACTTTTTCCAAGGTTTAATTGCCCGCCGTCGTCGTCACGCCCAATAATTCAATTTCAGGATTAGCGTGCGCTAATAACATGGCGATTGCATCATCATGCCCGGGATCACAATCAAAAATGATTTTTTCTGCCATTGCTTTTATCTCCTTAAATAAGAGATAACTTGTTTGTTTTTATATCTGATTATGCGATTAAATCAGTTATCCAACTATTCTGCTAAGTGCAAACAATTGCCAAAAATTATTTCTGCATTTCAATTGGCGATAAAATTCTGCACTTTTTAGATGAAAAAAAATGATAATTTCCTTTGACTATTCCTTGAACTGAAGGTAATATTGCGCGTCTATGCAAAAGGTAAAACTACCCCTAACTGTTGACCCTGTCAAAGATGCGCAACGCCGATTAGATTATAGCGGTTATTACGCCGCCGATCAGCTTACACGTCTTGCTGAGTCAGTAGTAAAAGTGCTCAGCGATGCACAGGTAACATTATCATTTTTCATTGATCCTCAAAAATTAGTGGTGATGAAAGGTCAGGCACAAGTTGATGTAGAATTAGATTGTCAACGTTGTGGTCAACCTTTTACGCAAAAATTGGAATGTAGTTTTCATTATAGTCCAGTGTCTAATTTAGATAAGATTGATGAATTACCCGAAATTTATGAACCGATTGAGTTTAATCAGTTTGGTGAAATAGATTTAATTGGTACGATTGAAGATGAACTGATGTTGTGTCTCCCCATTGTGCCAATGCATTCATCTGAACACTGTGAAGTGTCCGTGGCTGAACAGGTTTTTGGCGAATTGCCTGAAGAACTGGCAAAAAAACCGAACCCGTTCGCTGTATTAGCTAATTTAAAGCAAAAGTAAATATTAGGAGTATAGCCAATGGCTGTTCAACAAAATAAAAAATCTCGTTCACGTCGTGATATGCGTCGTTCACATGATGCCTTAACTACCGCTGCAGTATCAGTTGATAAAGCAAGTGGTGAAACTCACTTACGTCACCACGTTACTGCTGACGGTTTTTACCGTGGTCGTAAAGTAATCAACAAGTAATTCCTTTTTCAAGGTAATCACTTGAGCCATCTAACTCTTGCGTTAGATGTGATGGGCGGGGACATTGGTCCCCGTATTACTATCCCCGCATCCCTTAAAGCATTGGAACAAGATCCAACGCTTTCTTTGCTTTTATTTGGCGATAGCCAACAAATCCAGCCTTTACTTCAAAAAGTACCGTTGTCATTCATTGAGCGTTTAACAATTAAGCATTGTTCTCGTATTATTGAAGGCAACCAAAGTATGAATTATGCGTTACGCCACAGTAAAGGTAGCTCAATGCGATTAGCACTAGAATCGGTGCAACAAGGTGAAGCTCAGGCTTGCATCAGTGCAGGGAATACAGGGGCATTGATGGGATTGGCCCAAGTGTTAATTCAACCATTAACAGGCATTAATCGTCCTGCCCTGGTTTCTTTACTGCCGACAATGCAAGGCGGTTTTAGCGTGATGTTGGATTTAGGGGCAAACATTGATTGTGATGAGCAAAACTTGTACCAGTTCGCACTGATGGGCGCAATTTTTGCCGAAAATTGTTTAAATTTAGTGTATCCGCGGATCGCATTGTTAAATATTGGTACTGAAGAAATTAAGGGATATAAATCAATTCGTGCTTGTGCGGATTTGCTAAAGCAAGATAATCGGTTAAACTATATTGGCTTTATTGAAGGCGATTTGCTGTTAAATGGCAAAGCGGATGTGATTGTGACCGATGGTTTTGTTGGGAATATCGCATTAAAAACCCTTGAAGGTGCAGCGAAAAATGTAATGGGGTTACTAAAGGGCAAAACACGCAATGCCGTGTTTAAGCCTTTCCTTAATTGGTTAATACAGTACTTATTTCGCGATAGTTACCAGCGTTTAAAACAGATTAATCCAGACCAGTACAACGGTGCAAGTTTACTTGGTTTAAATTCTGTGGTCGTCAAAAGCCATGGAAGTGCGAATATTGATGCTTTTGCTCATGCTATTGCTGATGCAGCATTGCAAGTTAGACAACGGATTCCCGCTAAGATCTTAGCAGGGCTAACAAAATAAAGAGAGAGATATGTTTAGTAGAATTTTAGCCACAGGCAGTTATTTACCAAGCCAAATTCGTACCAATGCGGATTTAGAGAAAATGGTTGAAACTTCGGATGAATGGATTGTGACACGTTCAGGCATCCGTGAACGCCGTATTGCTGCACCAGATGAAACCGTTTCCACAATGGGCTTGCAAGCGGCTAAAAATGCATTGGACGCTGCGAATTTATCGCCTAATGAGATTGATCTTATTGTTGTTGGTAGTACCAGCCAATCCCATGCATATCCCAGTGCAGCTTGCCAAATTCAAGGATTACTCGGTATTGAAGATGCGATTGCGTTTGACGTAGCAGCCGCTTGTACAGGATTTGTTTATGCATTAAGCGTAGCAGATCAATTCATTCGTAGTGGTTCAGTGAAAAAAGCTTTAGTTATCGGTGCTGATTTAAATTCAAAAAGATTAGATGAAACAGATCGCGGAACAGTCATTTTGTTTGGTGACGGTGCAGGTGCGGTCATTTTAGAAGCGAGCGAACAAGCAGGGATTCTTTCAACTCATTTACACTCTTCGCCTGATACTAAAGATATGTTAGTTCTGCCTCACGAACAACGTGGCGATAGCCAGTCAGGCTATATTC
Source organism: Pasteurellaceae bacterium (assembly GCA_030527795.1). Lineage (GTDB taxonomy): Bacteria > Pseudomonadota > Gammaproteobacteria > Enterobacterales > Pasteurellaceae > JAUNAB01. The sequence continues at coordinate 6,581 of JAUNAB010000013.1, forward strand.
AAATGCAAGGAAATGAAACCTTCAAAATTGCGGTGCGAGAATTAGCCAACGTGGTAGAAGAAACGCTCGCAGCAAATCAGTTGGATAAAAAAGATATTGATTGGTTAGTGCCACATCAAGCTAACTTGAGAATTATCAGTGCGACAGCAAAAAAATTAGAAATGGATATGAATCAAGTTGTTGTAACATTGGATAAATATGCGAATACCAGTGCTGCAACGGTGCCTGTTGCATTAGATGAAGCCATTCGTGACGGACGCATCCAACGTGGTCAGCTTCTCTTATTAGAAGCCTTTGGTGGCGGTTGGACGTGGGGTTCGGCGTTGGTCAGATATTAAATATTACCGCGGTCAAAAATCTCAGTGTTTTTGACCGCGGTTTTTTATGTTCTACTTATAATTGAAGTTTGGAATACTATTCCAACGCTCTTTAAAGTAATGAGCTACCATTTTGGGTTGACGGGAACGAGTAAATAGCCCTTTTTTATTACCTTGTACTCTAAATGCTCCATATTTTGTCTGAAAGTCTGCAAAATTCCAAACATGTTCACCAATAAAATAAGGGTACATATCTATAATTTCATGGTTTGCTTTATAGTATTCAACTTGAAATTCTTCTGTAAATGGGGTATTAAAATCCATATCATGTAACCCAGCTAATGTGTCAGCCCCATATTCAGTGAACATTATTGGTTTTTCAGGGAAAAGTTCATGCCATTTCTCTAATTCTTGTTTGAGAGCAAGTTTGGCTGATTTTAAATCTGCGGTATTGACATACCATCCATAATAGCGATTCAAACAAATTACATCGCATAAACTCATCGCAAGATCTTTTCCTGCTGTAACTAATAAGATATTTGCAAAAGTACATGGACGCTGTTGAGGATCAAGTTTTCGTGCTAAGTCAAATAAAGGTTTAAAATATTCGTAGGCACCTTCTTCTGCCGTTGATGGTTCATTTGCAATGGACCACATGACTACACAAGCATGATTTTTATCCCGTTGTATTAATTCTTGAATAACTTGGCAGTGAGCTTCATGGGTTTTATATTTTTTCCAAGTATTTGTTTCATCATTGTTTTCACCTTTTACTAAATTTAAATTTGATGCAAAGTTATGCATGAGACCAACAGCAGTTGTTTCGTCAATTACAACAAAGCCTTCTCTATCTGCTAAACGCATCATTTCTTCAGAGTAAGGGTAATGTGATGTTCTAAATGAATTAGCGCCTTGCCATTTCATAATATTCGTATCTAAAACATTTGCAACATTATTTAAACCTCGTCCATTTAAATATGTATCTTCGTGTCGTCCATAACCTTTAAAATAGAATGGTTTGCCGTTAATTAAGAATTGATTATTTTTAATTTCTATACTACGCATACCAAATTCTTGAAAATATTGATCCTCTTGCTGATGATTATTTTCAAGTATAACATTTAACTGATATAAATAAGCATTAAGCGGCTGCCAGCGAATTACATTTTCAATGAATAATGTTTGGTTATTTCCTCCATTTGATTTGGCAACAAGATTATTATCTTCATCGTAAATAGTGATTCTTATATTATCAGCATGGCCGATTATATCTGTGCAAATATTAATGTTTGCATTTTTCTTATCAAAATTATAAGTAATAGTTATATCTTGAATATAATTTTTAGGTTTAGTCCAGATCTTTACGGGTCTATGAATACCTGAATAATTAAAGAAATCAAAGTTTTCATCTACTTTTAATATTTTATTTCCTGATTTATCCTCACTTTCAGAATAATTCCCAACAGGTAAGGTATAATCGTTCAAAATATTATTTGATTTTACTGTTAATATATTTTTACCGACAAAAACATTGTCGGTTATTTCAAATTCAAATGGTGTGAATCCGCCTTGGTGCGTTCCAATTTTCTGTTGGTTAATATAAATCTCAGCAAAATGAGTAACAGATCCAAATCGGATGAAAATTCGTTCTTGTTTCATTTGCTCTGTTACAAAGAAATTAGTTTGGTAATAATATTCACCAACGTAATTCTTGTTTTCTGCTAAAACTAATTGATCATTAAATGAACCTGGAACAGCAATTGTTCTCCAGTTTTCTTCAGTAGCTAAACGAAAGTTCCATATACCACTTAGATCAATTAATTGACGTGTTGAAGTTTGAATTGGATATAACATGTTTTTCTCCTAATTTATTAAAGTTGTTAGTTATTAAGTTGTTTTAATTTTTCCGTATTTTGTTCTACAACAGATTTTGATAATGGATACCAAAATTTAAGAATATACTAATACTTGCAATAGCAGGGATAAGAGTTGCGACACTATAAATAGAATCTAATGTATTAGGTGTTTGTTGTTTAATATTTGGTATATAACCGATAGCACTAAGCGTAATTCCCCCTAACCCACCTGCTAGCGCTTGACCTATTTTTCTAGCAAATGAATAGACTGCATAAATAGTTCCTTCCTCTCTGCGATTTGTTTGTAAAAATTGATTATCAATAATATCAGTAATAAATGCCCATACAATCACCATAAAATAATTGAATCCAAGAAATGCAAGAGATAAGATGCTTAAGTAAACCCATATTTCTTTAATTTTGATGAAATACAATAATAAGAATATTATCCCAGTTGATAATAGTGCTATGGCTGATGATTCTTTTTTCCCGAAACGTTTAACAATTTTTTGTGTGAAAGGTGCAATAATAAAAGTTATTATGACAGGAAACATTCCCCTAATAGATAAGCCAAGTTTGCTATTAAAGTAATCGATATATAAATATGGATTCATTGTACCTATCAGTAGATAAACAAGTAATAGGATAATAGCGACAGCAATAAAACTAATTAATGGTTTATTTGTTCTAAGGCTACTAAATATTTCTCGTAGATCTTTAAAACAATTTTCTCTTGCATGTTGTTTGTTTACCTGCTTAACTAATTGTACTCTTTCTATACTATTTACCCAACATAACTGGTAAAGTATAAATGCAATTATTGCGAAGCAACCCATAATAATGGTAAACATTTCTGGTTGAATAACTTGTTTATGATCAATTTGTTTATAAATGAGCAATGGAACACTAAATTGAATTGATAATAAGGCAATATTAGCACCTATAGTTCTGAATAATAAGGGATATTTACGGCAGTATACGCGAAGCTTCCCCAAAGGATATAGGTAATTGATATATATGCTAATTTAGCAATATATGGCCAGTCTTTAACTACATATAAAAAGAGTAAGAATCCCGTGATATATACAAATGGGGATGCTCTCTTAATGACCCCTCTAAAACGTCCTTCGGGGTAAGCCGTCATTGTATCAAGTAAGCGCCCCATACCAATATCAGTAAATGCATCAATTATGCGAGATACCAGAAATAAAATCCCAACTACATATCCTGGGATTTCTAGGACATTTGTATAGAATAGCATTAAGAAGAATGATGCCATTAGGAAAGTTAAATCATTAGCCATATCTCCACACATATAGGCTAGCTTGTCTTTAAGCCCAAAGACTCTTTGTTTATTACTCATATCTGAACCCTTAATTTTTGTTTAGCCTCGGAAAGAGAATAATGTTAAATTAGTGTTATAGATAAGATCAATTGATCGTTAATTTGCATTATTTTAGTGCTTGATAACGCGGCATTGGTATTATAAAATCAGTATAGTTATTGTACCAAAATAATCTATTGCACAGTTAGTATTCTATATCTTTGGAGTAAATTGTTATACCAATTTATATTTATTATGTGAATTGGATCATATAATAAATATGTTATCATTAGATGATTGGCTTTTAATATTAAAAGTAATGAGTAGGGGAAAAGGAAAAGTTAGTTAGAAAAGAGGTAAAAGAAAAAATGTATAAATTTAGGCGGTATGAAACCGCCTAAACTGAAATTATTGATTGTTTTGAACGTAATCAATCGCTGATTGAACAGTGGTAATTTTTTCAGCTTCTTCATCAGGAATTTCAATATCGAATTCTTCTTCTAAAGCCATGACTAATTCAACGGTATCTAAAGAATCTGCACCAAGATCTTCGATGAAAGATGCTTCAGGTTTCACTTCTTCCTCTTTAACACCTAATTGTTCAACAATGATTTTTTTTACGCGTTCTTCAATGCTCATTTTTGTTTCCTATTGTAATTCTCGCCCAATGCGATTGGGTAATAGTGTATGTATTTTTACGAAAGTTGCAAGATTTTTCTGTTAGATCAGACCACAACTGACAAAAAATAAACGATTTAATTGCGAAATTGCACAGCTATTTTAACAGGTTATGTGCAATTTCGCTATGTTTACGCCATATATAAGCCGCCATTAACGTGTAATGTGGTGCCTGTGATATAGCTCGCATCATCAGATGCTAAGAAAGCCACAGCTTTAGCAATATCTGTCGGCTCACCTAAACGTCCTGCGGGGACATTAGATAAAATGCCTGATTTTTGTTCTTCGGTTAGCACTTCGGTCATATCTGTAGCAATAAACCCAGGTGCAACAACGTTAACGGTAATTCCGCGTGATGCCACTTCTTTTGCTAATCCTTTACTAAAGCCGATTAAGCCTGCTTTAGCTGCACAATAATTTGCTTGTCCAGGATTGCCCATTGAACCGACAACAGAACCGATAGTAATAATGCGGCCAAACCGTTTTTTCATCATTGTGCGTAACATTGCTTTTGATAAGCGATAAACAGAAGTCAGATTTGTTTGTAAGATATCAAACCATTCTTCATCTTTCATGCGCATTAATAAATTGTCACGCGTAATCCCTGCGTTATTGACTAAAATATCAATATCGCCAAATTGGGCTTTGATTTCTCTAAGAACATTTTCAATAGAATTTTCATCCGCGACATTTAGCACGAATCCTTTTCCTTTTTCGCCTAGATAAGCCGAAATGGTGTCAGCCCCTTTTTCAGATGTTGCTGTTCCAATAACGAACGCACCTTTGGCGGCTAATTCTTCTGCAATCGCACGTCCAATACCGCGCGTTGCCCCTGTTACTAATGCGATTTTATGTTGCATTGTTATTCCTTATTCAGTTTAATTTGATAAAGATGCGTAAAACGCATCAGCTATTGCTTATAATAAATCTTTTGCAGTTGAAAGTGATGTAGGATCATTGACCGCCGCAGCCTGTAAATGATCAACGATGCGTTTAGTTAATCCTGTTAATACTTTATTTGGACCCATTTCGAGTAGCACTTCAATTCCCTCTGCCGCTATTTTCTCAACAGTTTCAGTCCAACGAACAGGGCTATAAAGTTGACGAATTAATGCATTACGAATTGTTTGTGCCTCCGTTTCTGTCGCAACATCTACATTATTGATAACTGGCACAGTTGGCGTATTAATTGTCATTTTTTCTAATGTTAAAGCCAGTTGATCAGCGGCAGGTTTCATTAATGCACAATGTGATGGCACACTAACAGGCAAAGGTAGGGCACGTTTTGCACCCGCAGCCTTACAAGCCGCCGCAGCACGCTCTACTGCCGCTTTACTACCTGCAATCACGACTTGCCCTGGTGAATTAAAGTTCACTGCTGAAACAACGTCGCCTTGCGCACTTTCTTCACAAGCTTGGATAATACTTTCATTGTCTAAACCAATGATCGCATACATTGCCCCCGTGCCTTCAGGTACGGCTTGTTGCATTAATTTACCGCGTAATTCCACTAATTTAATCGCATCTTGGAAATCTAATACGCCAGCACACACAAAAGCTGAATACTCGCCTAAGCTATGTCCTGCCATCACACTTGGTTGAATATCAGGATATTGCTGTTGCCAAACACGATAGATGGCAACGGAAGCGGCTAAAAGTGCAGGCTGAGTTTGCCAAGTTTTATTGAGTTCTTCGGTTGGACCTTGCTGAACAAGCGTCCATAAATCATAGCCTAAAGCATCGCTTGCTTGTGCGAAGGTTTGTTGTACAACGGGAAAATCTGCTGCTAATTCAGACAACATACCGACGGTTTGAGATCCCTGTCCAGGGAATACCATTGCAAATTTTTTCATTTTTTATCCTATTTTAAATGGGTTGCTTTTGTGCAAACCTTGTGGAGATTATACCATTTCCGTGTTCCATTGAGCTACGGTTTGGTGTGAATTATAATGAGATCAATCATTATATTGATTTGATCGACAAAACCGCGGATAAAAATTTAAGCGTTTTTTGACCGCGGTATTGTGCTAATTTTCTGCTTCCGTAGCAATAGGGTTTGCATCTAACCAGTTGGCTAAGCGAGCATAATCCGCAATACTGAGATTTTCCGCTCGAGCATTGGCATCAATATCCAATTCATTAAGTTGCTCAGGAGTAAAGAGCGTAGAAAGTGCATTACGTAAGGTTTTACGCCGTTGATTAAAGGCTTGACTACATACGCGATTAAGACAATTTAAATCCTTAACGGGATGTGGCAATTGCTGATGTGGCACAAGTCGCACTACCGCAGAATCCACTTTTGGTGCAGGTTTAAATGCCGTTGGTGGCACTTCGAGTACGGGCATCACTTGGCAAAAATATTGTGCCATAATGGTTAAACGCCCATAAGCTTTACTATTGGGTGCGGCACATAAGCGTTTAACCACTTCTTTTTGCAACATAAAGTGCATATCTTGGATAAGATGATAATAGTTAAACAGATGAAACATTAAGGGCGTGGAAATATTGTAAGGCAAATTACCAAAAATTCGCATTTTCTGCCCATTTTTGTCCGCGGATTGTTCAGCATAAAACTGTGCAAAATCAAATTGCATTGCATCGGTTTCAATCACGTTGATTTTTTGATTGAGAAAGGGATGATGGCGTAAACGTTCAGCGAGATCGCGGTCAAGTTCTAAAACTGTAAGCTGATTAACTTGTTCAGCCACAGGTTCAGTTAATGCACCTAAACCAGGACCAATTTCAACTAAGAATTGATCGGGTTGTGGGTTAATTGCGTTAACAATGCCGTAGATGACGTTATCATCGTGTAAGAAATTTTGTCCGAAACGCTTACGTGCGGTGTGTCCTAGGTGTTTTTTTGAATTCATAAATATTTAAGTTTAAAAAGAAAAAGTGGGCAATCGCCCACCCATAAAGAATATTATTGTGCGAGAATTTGAATATTTGCACCTTTACGCAAGGATTTTACCCAATCTTTGGCATCTTCTTGCAATTGTTGATTAACTAATTGTTCGTATGCTTTTTGACGATACGCATCTTCGGTGCGATCTTGCTGACGAGTATCTGTAACTTGCAAAATATGCCAACCAAATTCTGATTTAAAGGGCGCAGAAATATCCCCTTTTTTCGTTTTACGAATGGTTTTGGCAAATTCGCCAACATAAGCTTCAGGGAATGCAAAACCTAAACTTCCGCCATTTGCACCTGAAAGATAGTCTTTTGAATATTCAATCGCTGCTTGCTCAAAGGTCTTTTTACCTGACAAAATATCGGAACGGATTTGTGTCAGTTCAGCTTTAGCTTGGGCATCATTAAGCAACGGATTAAGTTTTAAAAGAATATGGCGTACTTGATATTGCGTATCCTTGATCGCTTTCACATTACCACTGGCTTTTGCTTGCTCAAGCATTTGTTGGCTTAACGCTTCTACTTGCTCACGGCTGACATCAATATTTTTACCAATTGTGCGATTACGCACTTCCGACATCAAAATTTGGTTGGCAATGTTGTTACGGAATTGTTGTAAGCTGATATGCTGATAGTCTAAGGCGTCAAGGAATTGTCCCCAAGTCAGCCCATTTTTAGCTGCAATACCGCGGATAATTTGGTCAACTTGAGCGGGATTAACTTTGACCCCAGACTCTTTAATCGCCTTTTGAACTAAAATATCATCAATAATGGAATCTAATGCTTTGTTACGATTTTCAGCATTATTGGTACGTTTACCCAAGGCTTTCATTACTTGACTTTCTAAAATAGGTGCGCCATCTACCGTTGCAACAACCTGTTCTACTGCAGCTTGGGCGGTTGCCATTGCAAATAATCCTAGCACCGCACAAAAAATTGATTTTAATTGTTTGATTTTCATATCATTCCATTTGGTTATTAAGAAAAAATCTCACTTTTTAGATTGAAAAAAATGCAAAAAGTTCATTGCCGTTGCTATTCTACCCATTTATTTGTGTAAGTAAATAGGCGTTATTTAGACAATAATGCAACTTGGTAGCAACCATCAAATTTCATCGTGCGAACTTGTACTTTCTCATCTCGGCTAGTCGGTAAATTTTTCCCGACATAATCCGCACGAATTGGTAGCTCGCGATGACCGCGGTCAACTAAAATCACTAATTCAATGCGTGCAGCTCGCCCGAAATCCACTAATGCATCCAATGCTGCTCGGATGGTGCGTCCCGTGAATAGCACGTCATCAACTAAAATAACGGTTTTATTTTGAATATCAATAAAATTTGATGCACCACTGTAAATGGGCATGGCTTGTTTACTATCAACGTGGGATAAATCATCACGATAGAACGTGATATCAAGATCGATATAAGGTAATTTTTTACCTGACAACTCTTCAATTTTTGCTTGAATTAATTCTGCTATTTCAGCACCGCGGCGTTTAATCCCAACGATAATAATGTCATCTAGTTGTTGATGTTTTTCAATAATTTCGTGTGAGATACGGGAAATTGTACGCAAAAATCGACTTTCATCAATAATGATTTTTTCCATAATAATTGACCTTAAAATAAGATGGCGCTGAAATTGCTATGAACTTTTTGCGTACTATATCAAAAAATCTATAAAATAACCGCATTTTGACAAATTTTTGACTATAATGATGTAGATTAAGTGGTTTATTCTCATTTTAGACAAATATAGGAATGATTATGGTACAAAAAATCGTACTTGCGACGAGCAATCAAGGTAAAGTAAAAGAAATGTCTGATGTCTTAGCGGATTTTGGCTTTGAAGTGATTGCACAGACAGATTTAGGCATTGAAAGCCCAGAAGAAACAGGTTTGACCTTTGTGGAAAACGCACTACTAAAAGCGCGTCATGCAAGCCAAATTTCAGGGTTACCCGCAATTGCGGATGATAGTGGTTTAGCCGTGGCTGCATTAGGTGGCGCACCTGGGCTGTATTCTGCACGTTATGCAGGGAAAGGTTGTGATGATGCACAAAATCGCCAGAAATTATTACGTGAACTTGCTGATATTCCAAAGGAACAACGCCAAGCCAAATTTGTGAGCTGTATTGTATTATTACAACATCCTACTGATCCTACCCCTATTATTGCGGAAGGCGAGTATCACGGACAAATCTTATTTGCTGAGCAAGGCGAAAATGGATTTGGCTATGATAAATTATTTTTTAGCCCTGAAAAGCATTGTTCTTTCGCGGAATTGGATACGGCAGAGAAAAAACGCATTTCTCATCGTGCACGTGCACTTGCGGTATTAAAACAAAAACTTAAATAAGGAAAGCTATGATTATTAGCACTACACATCAAGTTGAAGGTCGCCAAATCATTGAATATAAAGATATTGTTTTTGGAGAAGTTGTCGCAGGCACCAATTTTATTCGTGATTGGTTTGCGGGAATAACGGATATTATTGGTGGGCGTTCAGGAAGCTATGAACGTAAGTTAACCAGTGCACGCCGTGAAGCTTTAGAAGAATTAAAGGAAAACGCTCGCAAACTTGGCGCTAATGCGGTGGTTGGTGTAACGGTGGAATATGCTACCATCGATGGCGATAGCAAAAATATGTTTATGATTGTCGCTAGCGGCACTGCCGTTGTTGTACGTTAGTGAATACCTTGATGCTTCCCCCGTTGAGTTTATATGTGCATATCCCTTGGTGTGTACAAAAATGCCCTTATTGTGATTTTAATTCGCACGCACAAAAAGGGATCATTCCTGAACGGGAATATATTACGCATTTATTGCAGGATCTCGATCAGGATTTAGAACGTTATCAAGACAGTGTAAATGGTCGCAAACTGCATTCAATTTTTATTGGTGGTGGTACGCCAAGTTTATTTTCCGCTGAAAGTATCGCTTTTTTATTGCAACAAATTCGCCAACGTATTGATTTCTCGCATAATATTGAGATAACTTTAGAAGCCAATCCTAGCACAGTGGAAGCTAAGCGATTTCTTGCTTACGCTAAAGCGGGGATTACGCGTATTTCTATGGGAATTCAAAGTTTTGATGATCAAAAATTACAGGCATTAGGACGCATTCACAATGCACAAGAGGCAAAAACCGCGGTCAAAATTGCGAAAGAATCTGGTTTAAACAGCTTTAATTTAGATTTAATGCACGGTTTGCCTAATCAAACCGTACAGCAAGCACTGGCGGATTTACAACAAGCAATTGACTTAGATCCACCGCATTTGTCTTGGTATCAACTGACGATTGAACCTAATACCTTATTTGCCTATCGCCCGCCAATTTTGCCCGATGATGATGCGTTATGGGATATTTTTGAACAAGGACATCAGTTACTTACGGCGGCAGGTTATCACCAATATGAAACCTCAGCTTATGCAAAAGCGGGTTTTCAATGTCAACATAATTTGAATTATTGGCGATTTGGCGATTATTTAGCCATTGGTTGTGGTGCGCACGGAAAATTAAGTTTTCCTAATGGCGAAATTATACGTTTTAGCAAGACCAAACATCCCAGAGGCTATTTGCGTGGCGAATATTTATATGAGCAAAAAAACGTGAATATTTTAGACCGCGGTTTTGAATTTTTTATGAACCGTTTTCGCTTGCTTGAACCTGTTCCTAAACAAGATTTTGTGCAATTAACGGGCTTACCTTTAACAAGTATTCAAACGGAAATGGCTTGGGCGTTAGAGCAGGGTTATATTCAGGAAAATGAAACATCTTGGCAAATTACGCAGCAAGGTAAGCTATTTTTAAATGATTTACTAGCACGATTTTTGCCTGATGAATAACAAAAATGCGACAGAAATTGTCGCATTTTTTACATTATTGATTAAGCATTTGGCGTTTTTTACGCATCCGAATGTTAAGCATTTCCACAATAACCGAGAAGCCCATCGCAGTGTAAATATAACCTTTTTCAATATGATAGGCTAAACTTTCTGCTACTAATGAAATACCAATAAGCACCAAAAAGGCTAAGGCGAGGATTTTCAAGGTTGGGTGGCTATCAACAAAATCGCCAATCGGTTTGGCGGCAAGCATCATTACCGCAACAGCTAATACTATCGCTAAAATCATCACTTCAATATTATTCGCCATTCCTACCGCGGTAATCACGGAATCTAGTGAAAACACAATATCTAATACTGCAATTTGAATAAGGGTCATTAGAAAGCTTGCTTTTTTACTATTAGCTTGTTCTTCTTCTGACTGTGGATTCATTTCATTATGAATCTCGTGGCTCGATTTGATGATTAAGAATAATCCGCCCAGTAATAAAATCAGATCACGCCCCGAAATGGCTTTGCCCATTAGGCTAAATAACGGATCGGTAAGGTGCATCACCCAAGATAGCGAGAGCAGAAGCAAGATCCGCATAATCATCGCTAAGGCTAAACCGATAATTCGTCCAGATTGGCGTTGATTGGCGGGTAAGCGTCCAACTAAAATACTGATAAAAATGATGTTATCTATGCCTAGCACAATTTCTAAGGCAGTTAGGATAAATAAGGCAACCCACGCTTCGGGATCGCTGAGCCATTCAAACATAATGTGTTCCATTGAGTAAAACTAAAAATCAAAAAGAGTGGCGATCATATAAGCTATGCAGTAGAAAGCAAGTGTTTTATGTGCAATTGAGAAAATCCTGTAAGATTTGTGCGGTGAATTCTTTGCGTAAATAAAAGCCGAGCGGTAGGGTATCAATCAGTTCCCCTTTTTCGCCAATGCCTTTGGTTAAGGCACGATTATTTGCCCCTTTTGGACGCAGTTGCAATACTTTACCGATACGGGCATTAATCTGTTTAATTTTGCCGAGGACAATATAATCCATTAATTCTTCCCAATCTTGCTGTAACTGTTGTTCTTGCTCTGTATTGGGTTGCCATAATATTGGGCTACCGATATAACGTTCGGCTAAAGGAATATGGCGTTCTCCTTGCACGGGGATCCACAGCACTTTTTGTAATTTATGGCGAACGTGGCTATGTTGCCAATTGATGCCTGAATTTTGCACTAAGGGGGCAAGGCTTACGAAGGTCGTTTCTAAAGGGTAGCCTTGTGAATTAATGGGAATACTTTTTAATTCAATACCCAGATGAGCAAAATCTTGTTCGGGTTTACTTCCTGCTTTGGCACCCAACGCCGTTTCAAGTAATTGTCCAACCCAGCCTTTATCGCGTTTCAAATTGCTCGGCACGGCTATGCCGATTTGTTGTGCCAATTCGGAAAACGTGAGTCCCGCAATCGCACGGGCACGTTGTAGTAGTTGTTGTTCGGATGTAGGGCTAGCAATCATAAAACCGCGGTCTAAATTTAAGCTGAATTTTTATTAGGTTCGATATTTCTTGAGTAATTTTTGTTTCACAAATTCTACGCCTTTATCTTTATAGTCAATGCCTTCAAGCTGTAATAAATAGCGTTTTACAGGCAAACCGCCGCCAAACCCTGTGAGTTGCTTGTCTTTGCCTAAAATGCGATGGCAAGGAATGATAATGCTAATCGGGTTACTGCCCACCGCACCGCCAACTGCTCGCACCGCTTTGGGATGATTGATTGCTTGTGCTAATCCGCCATAACTGCTAGTTTGACCGTAGGGAATTTGGCGTAATGCTTGCCAAATTTGTTGTTGGAAAGCAGTGCCTTGTGGACGTAATGGCAAGTCTGAGAAATCTTCTTGTTCACCTGCAAAATAACGATTTAAGGCTTGTTTAACCTGAACAAACAAAGGCAATTCATCGCAGTAATGCCATTTAGGATTGGGGGCGATTTGTTCTGCTTCAAAATCCAAATTGGTGAGCTGATTATCCTGTGCGAGCATTAATAAACGTCCCACGTGCGATGAATAGTAACTATAGAAAATCGGATTCATTATTTACGTTCTAAAATCAAAAAACGGCAATCATAGGTATTTTTTTCATCGGCACGATGCCATTGTTCAAAGATAATCTGCCAATCTTGCCAATTTAATTCAGGGAAAAAGGTATCGCCATCAAGAACCGTTTGGATTTGCGTTAAGTACAATTTATTTGCTAAAGGCAGATATTGTTTAAATAGCTCGCCACCGCCAATTAACATTATTTCAGGGCAAGTTTGTTGCTGTAACGCTTGCTCAAAGCTGTGACACCAAATGACGCCTTGATGCGTAAAGGGCTGACGAGATAGCACAATATTGGTGCGTTTAGGCAAGGGACGACCAATACTCTCAAAAGTTTTACGCCCCATTATGACGGGTTTGCCTTGCGTATGTTGGCGAAACCACGCTAAATCTGCTGGTAAATGCCAAGGCATTTGGTTATTTTTGCCGATAACCCAGTTTTGCGTGCAGGCGACAATAACACTCAGTTGCATTAAGATGCTCCCTTATTCGCTATCAAACCAACCGCGGATAAATTGAATAGAGAAAAATAGCGTTAATAGCCCGAAGAAATAGAAAATATAACTTAGAATTGGGTGTGAAACCTCATCGGGCGATGCCACTTCGTGAATGGACACCACATTACGAAATTCATCAAACATATTAAAACGCCAGCCGTAATATTTCACTTCTACCCAACTTTGTTTTTCGGCAAAATCCTGTGCTTTCGCTTGTAAATTTGCCGAGTCAAATTTGAAATAAAACGGGAAACCCCAACGGGTATCTTCATTGCGATAAACCATTGGTTGCTGTTCATCGGGCAATTTGGTGTTGATAAAATAAACATCACGGGTAGTGAGTGCGTCGGCAGGATTTGATTTGCTGATTAGCCCTTCTTTATCCATACGTTTGACGTCAGTGTTAATCACTTTTGTGACTTCATAATGAGGAAAGACATAATTGATCCCGGCAAATAACACCGCGTGGAACGCCAAGACAACAATAAATAAAAAGTATTTGATAATTTTTCGCATAAAATATCCTATCGGCAAAGAGAACCGATTATAACACGGGATATTATGAGGGCAAGCAAAAACCGCGGTCAAAAAATCATTCAAATTTTTGACCGCGGTTTTAGGCTAAATTTGCTTAGCGAATGGCTTTTACTGGGGTAAATCCTGCTTCACCAGCGGAGGACTCGCCTTTTACATCGCCAATATATAGACGCATTTGAGAACGGAATTGTTCCACTTCAGCGCGATTTGCCATAAAGTTTTCAAATCCTTTTAAGTGAGCATTCGGATATTGCCAAATAGGTTTATAGCCCGCAGGTGCTGGCACATCTGTACGCACCGACCACATATACCACACGTTTTGTTGCGTGTCTTTGTCGAGCAACCAGTTTAAATACAATTTCGCTGCCGCAGGGTGTTTGGCATCTTTAAAAATTGCTGCACGTTGCGCCCACGCCACAAAGCCATCTTTTTCGGGTAAGGTGAATTTGGTTTTTGCGTCAGGGTAGGCTTTTAATGCCCCATCGGTTGAAAATGTGACAGCATATTTCCCCGCTTCCACTTCATCAGTTGGTGCTTGTGTACCGCGGACAAAATGTGGGTCATTTTTCATAAAATCCTGCATCCATTGCCAGCCGTGGCTATCAACAGCTAATTTATACCAATATAACACCGCATCATCATCGGTAGGGTAGGTTGAAATAATTTTACCTTTCCATTCAGGTTTTAAATAATCGTGCATTTCTTTTGGTGCGGTCAAACCGTTCAGTGCTTTGGTATTGGATAGATTGCTAAAAGCATCCACAAATACGCCTGTCCACGCACCGTCTTTATCTTTAAATTCGCTGTAAATGTTGTCCCAACCTGCTGGTTTATAATTTAGTAAACGTTTTTCTGCTTTCTAGCGTGGGAAATCTTGTAAGGTTTGCAACTGTACCACATCGGCACTTGATTGATTGTTCGCAAATTGCCAATCAAGGCGTGCATCGTGAACTTTACTGTAATCCACCACAACATTGAGGGTAATACCAGGGAAACGTTTTTCAAAGGCTTCTTTTGTTCCATTTTGTTGTTCTGGTGTATCGCCGCCCGCATAGACAACCAAATTGCCCCCTTCTTTTAACGCGGCTTGATATAATTGATCAAGACTTTGGTTTTCTACATTGACCGCCCACACGCTTTGGCTGGCAATTAGCCCTAAAGTTGCGATTAAACTGATTTTTTTCATAAAGTTACCTCTAAGTGATGAAACATAAATTCACGCGACATTTGTGCTGTGAAATCAATAAGTGCATTATACTTTCAATTATTAATAAATAAATATAAGATTAGTAAAATAACTATTTACTTATAGTTGATAATTTAAGATTGAGAAATGTATTGAATCTGAATAAATGAGCGATTAGCTTATAGCTTGGTCAGTGGTGGAAATTGGAATACAAAAACCGCGGTTAAAAAATCATTCAAATTTTTGACCGCGGTTTGGGGGAAATTGGTAAAAGCGATTTATTTTTGATAAATAAATTCAACCCCGTCTTCATCTTCTTCAGACCAATCATCGTCCCAGTCGTCATCCCAATCATCAGCGTTCTCTTGATGTTCAGCTAACTGCTGTTGATGATAGTCATCCCATTTGAATTTCACTTCATCAGGGGTGGCATCGGTTTGCTCTTGTTCGCGTGGGTTTGCTTCAATAAAATCCATAATATCTCGCGTGAGTGGCAAGATATGTTGATTGGTCGCAGCGGAAATCAGGTAATAGTCTTCTTCCCAACCCAAACGCTCAACAATGGCTTTGGCACGTTCGGCGGCTTCGTCTTCGCCAATCACGTCAATTTTGTTAAACACTAACCAACGTGGTTTGTCAGCCAATTTTTCGCTGTATTGCAATAGTTCACTTTCAATAATGGCGATATTGTCCGCGGGGTCGCTTTCATCAATCGGTGCAATATCAACTAAGTGAATAAGCACGCGGCAGCGCTCTAAATGTTTTAAAAAGCGAATCCCTAAGCCCGCACCGTCTGATGCCCCTTCAATTAAACCTGGAATATCGGCAACCACAAAACTACGATTGGCATCAATGCGTGCCACGCCCAGACTCGGCACTAGCGTAGTGAAAGGGTAATCTGCTACTTTTGGTTTCGCCGCAGACACTGCACGGATAAAGGTTGATTTCCCTGCATTAGGCAAGCCAAGCATTCCCACGTCCGCTAATAACATTAATTCAAGTTGTACATCGCGTTTTTCGCCTAGGGTTCCCATTGTTTTTTGGCGTGGTGCACGATTGACCGATGATTTGAAACGTGTGTTGCCCAAGCCGTGATAACCGCCTTTCGCTACCAGCATTTTTGCACCGTGCTGAGTTAAATCGCCTAAAACTTCTTTGGTGTCATTATCAATCGCACGGGTGCCAACGGGAACGCGTAAGGTAATGTCTTTACCACGATGACCAGTACAATTCGCACTGCGTCCATTTTCGCCACGTTCAGCGGCAAAGCGTTTTTCAAAGCGATAGTCAATTAGTGTATTTAAGTTTTCATCGGCAATGAGATAAACATCGCCACCATCGCCACCATCGCCACCATCAGGCCCCCCTTTTGGGATATATTTTTCTCGGCGGAAGCTCACACAGCCGTTGCCGCCATCGCCTGCCTCAATGCGAATTAAGGCTTCATCAATAAATTTCATTTCTTACTCCATAAAAACGTTGCTATTTTTGACCGCGGTTTTTGCGGTTATTTTTTGGATTTAATCAGTTTATGTCCAATAGCAGATAAAATTGCCCCGAATACTACAATAAATGCGCCTAAATAGCTAATTGAATTAAGCTGTGGCGTGGCAAAATCTTGTGGATCAAGCCAGTGGGCAAGGTGGGAAAAGGTAATGGTAAAGAGTGGAACGAGAGTAATCACCACGCTCACTTTAGACACATCCCAACGATTTAATGCTTCGGCATAAGCACCATAGCCGAAAATAGTATTGCAACAACAAAAGATAAAACAACCTAGGGTTAAACCACTGACGTTTTGAATTTGTCCAAGCTCGGCAAAAGGGGCAAACACAAAAGCACAACCTAAATAAATCACGATTAATATTTGCTGTGAGCTGAATTGGCGTAACATCAATTTTTGTGCCATACCATAAGCGACCCAAACTAATGCCGCACTAATGCTGAGTAGCACGCCTAAGGTATATGAGCCTGTCAGTGAAAAATTGCTAACGCGATCATTGAAAAAAAGTACCAACCCAAAACACAAAACCGCTAAGCCAAGTTTTTGATGCAGACCAAATTTTTCTTTAAAAATCAGCACGCCACAGATCAACATTAAAAAGGAAGACAAATGAATGAAAATCTGTGCAACAGCAGGCTCAATATAATTAAGTGATGAATTAAATAAAAAGAAATTTCCTGCTAATCCCATCACACCTAAAATTGCTAAACGGGTGTAATAGCTATTAAACGATGAAAGCTTCGGTAACTGTTTACGACTGGCTAAAATCAGTAATAACGCAAAGAAAGCTACGACAAATCTTGAAAATACAATGGTTTGCGTATTCATTGCACTGAGAACTTGTTTTAATGCAATGGGCAATGATCCCCAAGCCATTGCGGTTGTTAACGCGAACAGAAAACCGAGTACAGGTTGTTGTGTTTTCATTTTTTTTCCTTGTTAATAAATGTTGCCCTACCGCGGAAAACATTGCACCGATAACAACCATTAATGCACCAAAATAACTGAGTAGGTTGAGATGTGCAATGTTAAAATGTGCTGGGCTAATATACATCAGAATTTCGCTAAATATAATGGTTAAAATTGGGATTTGTGGCATTATTGCACTGACTTTGGCGATCTCCCAACGGTTTATTGCTTCAGCATAACAGCCGTATGCGATAAGTGTATTTGCACAACAAAAGGCTAAATTGGCAAGTTGGAATCTATTTAATGCTTGGAACTGGGTTATCTCAGCAAAGGGAGTAAACAAAACGGCACAACTTGTATAAATTAGGAATAAAATTTGCTGAGAAGTAAATTTTCGTAATAATAACTTTTGCCCAATGCCATATAATGTCCAAATCGCACTTGCACAGCAGGCGATAATCACCCCAATAAAATAACGATTAAGTTGCAAAAAATCTGACCAGCGATCGTTAAAAAAGGCAACTAACCCGATTAATAAAATGCCTAAGCCTATTTTTTGGTGTTTCCCCATTTGTTCTTTAAAGAGCAACACTCCCGCACCAATCATAATGAAAGACGATAAGGGGCTTAAAACTTGACTGGTTGTGGCAGGGATATATTTTAACGCAATGTTAAAAAGTAAGAAATTACCCGATAATCCAATAATACAAAGGCATAAAAACCAATAATCACGACGATGAAATGTTGGCATTTGCCATAATTTATGCTGAAGGCTAAGTAAACAAAAAAGACCAATAGCAGCAATTAGAAAGCGATACCAAACGATAGTTTGTGCATTCATCACGGGTAAGACTTGCTGGATCGCAATGGGAAGCGTTCCCCACATTATTGCTGCAATAAATGCAAATATAAAACCAAGAACAGGTTGATTTTTCATCTTCTGGAATAAACAAAACCCCACAAGAGATTCATTGTGGGGTTCAAAATATTAAGTTGAAATTATTCAGTGACGATACTTACATATTTACGGCTTTTTTCGCCTTTCACTTCAAATTTTACTTTACCATCCGCTGTTGCAAATAAGGTGTGGTCACGCCCCATACCAACATTTGAACCTGCGTGGAATTTAGTACCACGTTGACGAACGATAATGCTACCCGCTAATACAGATTCACCGCCAAAACGTTTTACACCAAGGCGTTTAGCTTCAGAATCACGACCGTTACGAGTTGAACCACCAGCTTTTTTAGTTGCCATCTACTTGATCTCCTCTGAAATTATGCTTGAATCCCAGTGATTTTCACTTCTGTGAACCACTGACGATGACCTTGTTGTTTACGACTGTGTTTACGACGACGGAATTTAACGATTTTTACTTTATCGCCACGACCGTGAGAAACGACTTCAGCCACTACTTTACCACCAGCTACAACTGGGGTACCAATTTTAACATCTTCACCATTAACGACCATCAACACTGAATCGAATTCAACTGTTTCGCCAGTTGCTTTTTCAAGTTTTTCTAAACGAACAACTTGACCTTCGCTTACACGGTGTTGTTTACCGCCACTTTGGAAAACTGCGTACATAAATACTCCGCTAGATATTGTGCAACAATGTTATTGCATTTTGCACATCGAAATTCATATAAATAGGTCGCAAATTCTACGGAAAAAACTAATCAATAGCAAGCCTTAATTACAAATAAAATAAAAATTTTCCGAAAGGTTTTAGAAATTGAGTAAAATCAGGTACAATCGCTGATAATTTTGGACTGTTAACTTATTTGTAACTGCAATGAAACATAACTTAATGGATATGAAGGCAATTCAAACCTTAGTGAATGCCGATATGCTGAAAGTCAACGAACAGATTCTCGCTCAACTCAATTCTGATGTAGCGCTAATTAATCAGCTTGGATTTTATATTATCCAAAGTGGTGGAAAGCGGATTCGCCCAATGTTAGCCACGCTTGCTGCACGTGCGTTAGGTTATCAAGGGGAACAACATATCACTTGTGCTGCATTTATTGAGTTTATTCATACGGCAACCTTATTGCACGATGATGTAGTTGATGAATCGGATATGCGCCGTGGTAATCCAACGGCAAATGCGGAATTTGGTAATGCCGCGAGTGTCCTTGTGGGTGATTTTATTTATACCCGTGCATTTCAGTTAATGGCTGAACTCAACTCTTTGCGTATTATGCAGATTATGTCCCTTGCTACCAACGTGATTGCGGAAGGTGAAGTGCAACAGTTAATGAATGTGTGCGATGCAAATGTGAGCGAAGAAAATTATATGCGCGTGATTTATAGCAAAACCGCACGTTTATTTGAAGTTGCGACCCAATCAGCCGCGGTTGTGGCAGGGGCAACCGCAGAACAGGAAAAGGCATTGCAAGATTACGGCTGTTTTTTAGGAACCGCCTTTCAGTTAGTTGATGATGTGTTAGATTACAGTGCGAATGCCCAAGCTTTAGGAAAAAATGTTGGCGATGATTTAGCCGAAGGTAAACCAACATTGCCATTATTGCACGCAATGCGTGCAGGCAATCCAAAGCAAGCCAAATTAATTCGCGATACCATAGAACAAGGCGGTAATCGCGATGCATTAGCGCCGATTTTAGCCATAATGGCAGAACATCATTCATTAGATTATGCAATGGCACGTGCAAAAGCGGAAGCGCAAAAAGCGGTGGATACCATCACTATTTTGCCTGACAGCGACTATAAAAACGCCTTAATTTCGTTGGCGTATTTATCCGTTGATCGTCAATATTAAGAGAATATCAATTTTCTTGAATAGGACGCGATAAAGCGTCCTTTTTAAGATTTTAAACAAGGTTAGTAATAAAATATGCAAGTAGAAAATCAATCGGTTGAACGTCATATTGTGAACCCGAAAAAGTCTTCAAAGAAAGTGCGAAAAGATCCGAATGCTCCTTTCGTGCGTGAAAAATTAACCTTACCAAATGGGCATAATAAGTTGTTATTGCATTCTTGTTGTGCGCCTTGTTCTGGCGAAGTGATGGAAGCCATTCATGCATCGGGTATTGAGTTTACCATTTATTTCTATAATCCGAATATTCACCCTTTGAAAGAATATATTATTCGCAAAGAAGAAAATATTCGTTTTGCGGAAAAATGGGGCATTCCTTTTATTGATGCGGATTATGATCGCCAAAATTGGTTTGATCGTGCCAAAGGGATGGAAAATGAGCCTGAGCGTGGCATTCGTTGCACAATGTGTTTTGATATGCGTTTTGAAAAAGCGGCACAATATGCTCACGAAAATGGCTTTCCTGTGTTTACCAGCTGTTTGGGGATTTCTCGTTGGAAAGATATGAACCAAATTAATGGCTGCGGACATCGTGCGGCGGAAAAATATGATGACGTGGTGTATTGGGATTATAATTGGCGTAAAGGTGGTGGATCGCAACGAATGATCCAAATCAGCAAGCGCGAACGTTTTTATCAGCAAGAATATTGTGGCTGTGTGTATTCGCTACGCGATACCAATAAATGGCGTGAGCAAACGGGGCGTGAGAAAATTGAAATCGGAAAATTGTATTATTCGCCCGATTAATTGAATGGCGTGTAGAAAACCGCGGTCAAAAAAACGATTGAAATTTTGACCGCGGTTTTTGCATTTTTGAGATAAATTTACGAACAGGAATTAGGCTTTTTTCAAGAACTCAGATTTTAATAATAATTTACCACAATCAACATTATGATCGCCGTTCACTAAGCGAATGCCTTTAAATTTTGTGCCTTTTTTCAGCACTTCTGATGACCCTTTTAATTTCAAGTCTTTGATTAATAACACATCATCGCCATCAGCAAGCAAATTCCCATTGCTATCTTTGACAATGAGTTTATCCTCATCGTCGCTGATTTCGTTGCCTGTCCATTCATTGCCACAATCAGGGCAAACAAAATTGATGCTATCGTGATAAACATAGTTGCCTTTACACTGTGGGCAAACGGGCATTTGTTCCATTGATTTTCCTCCGATAAAAATGAACGCGGATTATAGCAAAAAAGCCTAAGTTTGCCAAAAAAGGTAGGATTGATTACAATCAATGCCATTCAATCACTGAGGAGACAGGAATGAAAATCAAAGCGATTGCCCTATGTTGTTTCATTTTTTCAGCACAAAGTTGGGCGCATAATATTCAACTGAATACCAATTTACCCGCGGTAACAGTTCAACAAGATGGTGAGCTTAATGTCGTTGGTGATCAAATTCAATATCGCCCTTGGCATTCGGCAAATTTAGTCGGTAAAGTGCGTGTTTTACAGCATATCGCAGGGCGGAGTAGTGCAAAAGAGAAAAATGCACCGTTAATTGATGCGATTAAAGCTGCACATTTTGATCGGAGCCAATACCAAACTACTACGATTGTGAATGCCGATGATGCGATAATTGGCACGGGGCATTTTGTGAAAAGCAGTGTAGAGCAAGGCAAGAAAGAAAATGCACATAGCCAAGTGGTATTGGATCAAAAAGGCACGGTAAAAAATGCGTGGCAGTTGCGTGAAAAAGACAGTTTGATTGTGGTGTTGGACAAAAACGGCAAGGTGCAATTCGTTGCGGAAGGGAAATTGTCGCCAACTTACATTCAAGAAGTGATTACTTTAGTTAATCAACTGATTAAAAAGTAACAGATTGCTATTGAGAAAAATAAGACCAAAATTGACCGCGGTTTTCGCTAAAAAAATAATCCGCCGTGGCGGATTATTTTCAATTCATCATTAATGCAATTTTAAGGATGGTTTCATAAAGCGATTTAATCGCCCGATGAGAATAGCCAATCCAACTTTAAAACAGCCGTGTAATTTGCGTTGGTGCATACGATAAAGTGACGTATAAGCCAAACGTGCTAATTTACCTTCAATGGTCATTGAACTTTTCTTACCTGTGCTGATATTGCCTAACGCCGTAAATTTAGATAAAGAAACTAATGAACCTTTGTCGTTGTAGGTAAAGTTTTTTAATGGTTTATTATCAAATAACGCCACGATATTTTTACCACACAACGTTGCCATTTGGTTTGCAGCTTGTCCACGTGGTGGCACAGGTTTGCCGTCCGCTTGCAATAAGAATGCACAATCGCCAATCGCAAAAATGCTGTCATCAACGGTAGTTTGCAATGTATCTTTTACATTTAATTGGTTTGCACGGTTAATTTCTAAACCGTCAAATTGTTTCGTAATTTCTGGTGCACGCACACCTGCTGCCCATACCATTAAATCGGCTTTAATTTCTTGTCCGTCTTTGGTTAATAAGCTATGTGCTGTTGCTTCGGTGATCATGGTATTTGTTTTCACAATCACGCCTAAATCGGTTAACTCATTTGCTACTGATGTTGAAATGCGTTCTGGTAACGCTGGGAGTAAACGATCGCCCGCTTCAATAAGTGTTACCTGTAAATGACCGTCAGAGATTTTACCGTAACCATAGTCAGACAGTGATTGTACCGCGTGATAAAGTTCTGCTGACAGCTCAACGCCTGTCGCACCACCACCAACGATTGCGATATTGACTTTATCTTCTTCAACTAATTGTTGTTTAAATTCTTCTTCACCAATTTCTTCTAACGCATTGTTTTCTGAAAATTTTAAGAATAATTCGAGCATTTTATTATGAAAACGCAATGCTTGATCGGGACTGTCTAAGAAAATACAGTTTTGCGCAACGCCTTTGGTGTTAAAGTCATTTGATTGGCTACCAATTGCGATAACTAAATAGTCATAAGGAATACGGCGTGAAACCACAATCATATCGCCTTCTGAACCATAAATCGGTGCAAGCTCAACGTATTTATGAGTGCGGTTTACCGAAGTAATTGAACCTTGCTCAAAGTGAAAATGATGATTATGGGCGTGTGCACGATAGCTAACCGCATCTGTGCCAGGGTCTAATGCCCCTGTTGCCACTTCGTGTAATAAGGGTTTCCAAAGATGAGTTTGGTTGCGATCAACAAGCACCACATTTGCACGTTGACTACGACCAAGTTGATTGCCCAGATAAGTCGCAAGCTCTAAACCGCCCGCACCTCCGCCGACAACAACGATATTTTTCATAAAATAGCCTTCCTAAAAATAATATTTACAAAATCGCAACAATTATAGCCCTTTTTATAAGCATTGGCTACTATTCAAAATAGGTTAGAAGGAAAACCGCGGTTTTTCTAGCATAGGTGTTTTAGACCCTTTTCTCTAGATTGTGAGAGCTAGTTTGTCAAGTTAGTTATTTTTATAACCAAATGAAATAATTATGGCATAAAAATTATTAGTCAGCATAGTGAAAAAGCAGAATAATCTAAATACATCTTTATTGACTTATCAGGCGGTAGCTTATGTGGACGGGACTTTTATGTGGATTTTTACTTGGTTTTGTCATGCAACGTGGACGTTTTTGTATTACAGGTGCATTTCGGGATATGTATGTTACTAAAAACTATAATATGTTTATTGCGGTGCTGATTGTAGATTGTAATTAGTATTCAATCAATCGGGTTCTTTTTGCTTAAGGATACGGGTGTGATAAGCGTTGATCCTGCCAGTAATTTTTCTCCGATTGCGGTGTTAGTTGGGGCATTTATGTTCGGCGTAGGGATTGTTTTTGCGGGTGGCTGTGCTACAGGAACGTGGTATCGAGCGGGAGAAGGGTTAATAGGTAGCTGGATTGCGTTAGGGATTTATTCGTTATTTAGTACAATGATGCGAACAGGACCGCTTGGTTCGTTCAATAAAACGGTAAAAGGAATACAGATTGAACAAAAAACTATTTATCAATCTCTTGGTATTTCGCCTTGGGTTCTAGTTGGATTACTCGCAATCATTACTTTATTCTTTGTGTTCAAACAATTACGCAAAGCAAAGAAAATCGCAAGTTTAAAACCGAAAAAGACAGGGATTGCACATATTCTATTTGAAAAGCGTTGGCACCCTTTTGTTTCAGCTGTACTTATTGGGTTGATTGCCATTTTAGCTTGGCCACTTAGCATTGCAACAGGACGTGATTTTGGGCTTGGGATTACTAGTCCAACCGCTAATCTATTACAATTCTTGGTAACGGGAGAACTAAAATTTATTAATTGGAGCGTATTTTTAGTATTAGGTATCTTATTGGGGGCTTTTATTGCGGCTAAAGGCAGTAATGAATTTCGTTTTCGTACTCCTGATAGCAAAACGATTTTATCAAGTGCATTTGGTGGAATGTTAATGGGAATTGGTGCAAGTTTAGCGGGAGGTTGTGGCGTTGGCAATGGGTTAGTTGAAACCGCATTTTTCTCTTGGAAAGGTTGGGTTGCTTTATTGCTAATGATTTTTGGCACTTGGTCTGCAGCTTATATCACAATTATTCGTACACAAAAAGTTTAATTTACAATGAAGGAAACACAATGTTAATAAAATTAGAAACAAGCGGATTGGTTTGCCCTTTCCCATTAATTAAAGCGAAAAAAGCAATGGCTGAATTACGTCAGGGCGATGGATTAATTGTTGAGTTTGATTGCACTCAAGCAACGGAGTCTATTCCTAATTGGGCAGCCGAAGAAGGTTATGAAGTGACAAACTTTGAACAACTTGATGATGCTAAATGGACAATTACGGTGATTAAATAATAGATTATTGAAATTTTTACATCGTTCATAAATAAAAACCGCGGAAAAATTCGTGATGAAAAAGATCCGCGGTTTTTTTATTGCTAAGGATTTAGAAGGTTTATTATA
The DNA here is from genome assembly GCA_030527795.1 of Pasteurellaceae bacterium. GTDB lineage: Bacteria > Pseudomonadota > Gammaproteobacteria > Enterobacterales > Pasteurellaceae > JAUNAB01. The sequence goes on from JAUNAB010000013.1 coordinate 31,976, forward strand.
AATCACTTCCCACTGTTTTGGCTTGTGGGTTATCAACGGGCGAACCAAGATGCTGTTTAAACCAATCCACAACTTTATTAATGACAACAGGTTGATAGAACTCTTGAGTGCCGTGTCCAGCCCCTTCAATGAGAACATAATCTGCTTGATTGCCTTCTGCTTTCAATGTGTCATAAAGATGTTTGCTTTGCAATGGTGAAACGAGAGTATCGCTCGAACCGTGTATAATTAAAAATGGCGGTTTTTTGCCTTTAATATGCCCTTTAGGACTAGCATTTAACGCTTTTTGTGGATCGCTAGTAATTGACGCACCAGCAAAGGTATTAAATGCTGGACCGTTGACTAATAACGCTTCGGTAACGGCTGGTGATTGGTGTACTTTTTGAATATCATCGGGGAAGCCTTCACCGATATTTTGTAGATCCCAAAAACCATAAATACTTACTGCGGCTTGCACGGCAGAAGATTGGTCTAAGAAATCGCCTTGCTCCCACGCTTTTTCATTATCACTTAATGCGACCATTTGGCTTAACCAACCACCTGCAGAATCACCTAAAACTGCTATGCGAGTTGGGTCAATACCAAATTCTGCTGCGTGAGCACGTAAATAACGCACTGCCGCTTTCGCATCAACCACAGGGGCAGGGAACATATCAGGCACTACTCGGTATTCAATACTTGCGACCACAAAATCCGCATTGGCTAATGCCATCCGCATTTGGATATATTTATCGTGGTTTGCTCCCATAAATCCGCCACCAGGTAAATAAACGATCGCGGGTTTTAACTGCTTGCTATTTGGTACGAGTAGGCTCATTTTCAAATTACGATGTCCCATTGGACCATTAATTTGGCTGTAAATGATATCGGAAATTGGGTCAATTCGTGTTTGTGTTTTTTCTACTTTTAACACCGTCGCCCCTTCGCTATATCCAAATAATTGTGTGCTAGGTTGTTCTGCTTGACTATTCATTGCGGTCGCCAATGTGAAGATAGATAAACTGATTTGTTGCCATTTTTTCATATATACTCCGAGTTAAAAAATGAGTGCATCATATTATAGCTTGCTTTCGTTTAAATCACTACCAACCACCGCCAAGTGCTTTATATAAGCCAATAAGATTTAATGCTTGTTGTAATTTGGCTTGAGTGAATTTTTGTTGGCTATCTAGTTTGGTAAATTGTGCATTGATCGCATTATCCAAGGTTTTATCACCATATTGAAACAGTTTTTGCGTGTCAATTGCCTGTTGGCTTGCTTGTTTTAAAGCACGTTGTAATAACGTGGTTTGTTGCTGTAAAGCAGCTTGAGTTTGATAGGCTGAATCAACTTCGGCTAAGGCTTGTAATAAGGTTTTATCATAGCTGGCTAACTCAGCTTTTAAACGTGCATCACTTGCTGCCACTTTATATTCTAAACGCCCATTGGTAAAAATCGGTAACTGAATATCAAGACTGACTAAACTGCTCAATCCTTTTAAACTGGCAAGATCATTATCAACTTGCAAATAACCCGCACCGCCTAAAAAGTTTAGGCTAAAGTGTGGCAACAGATCGGCTTTGGCACTGGCTAATTTTGCTGCCATCGCTTGTACTTTCATCGCTTGAGCTTGTACATCAGGGCGACGATTTAGCACGTCACTTGGCAATTGTCCATTCGGTGCAGCAGGAATATGATTTAGGGGATCAACTTTCGGATTAAGATGAAACCCTTGCGGCGTTTGCCCCGTAAGTACCGCAATATTGCGTTCGAGTTTATTGGTTTGGCTATTAAGGTTGCCCCTTGTGCTTGGGTTGCGGTAATTTGGCTTGCGATTTGGTTTAAGTCAAAACGGCTCGCTTGCCCCGCATTAAATCGCCCTTGCACATAGGTTTGCATTTTCTTTAATTGATTGATTTGCTGATCTAAAATGGCTTTTTGCTGACGTAACGCATAAAAATTCATATAATCCTGTGCAATCTGTGCAGCAACCAATGTCTGTGTGACATTTAATTGCTGTTGAGCACTTAATTGTGAGAAATGAGCCGCATCTACTTCGGTTTGTTTTTGCCCGAAAAAATCAGGTTCCTAGCTCGCTTGAATTGAACCAAAAGTATTGCGTGGTTGACCATTTTGATTATAACCTGCCATTTTCATTTTTGATAATCCCACGCCAGCGCTACCTTGTCCGCCAACATTGATACCTAGATCTGTTTCGGCATAATCTGTGCCTGCTTGCATTTCAAGTAATTTCGTTTGGGCTTGTTTGATATCAAAGTTATTGGCGATCCCTTGCTCAATTAATTGACTTAATTGGGGATCGTGCCAATTTTGCCACCAATGGCTAATTTCTGCTTGGCGTGAGCTGCCTTTAGCTTGTTCAAAATGGTCTGGCACGGCAACGGAACTTGGGGTGTCAACCTGAATGGTTTGGCAGGCTGTTAACAATAAACTGATAGCGATAATTGAAAGTGTAAATTTTGATTTCATTATGTGTCCTTAATTTAAAAAATAGGCGATTTTTGACCGCGGTCTAGCCCTGTTTTGATAACATTGTTTTAAATTGTTTCAGTGCAATCCCTAAAAATACGGCACCAATTAAGCCCATTTGCAATAATTTGTTCCAAACTAGATCAAGCTCTGCGTGGCGGAATAGCACATCTTGCGTAAAACTTGCCAGCAAAGTAACGGGTGAAACTTGGGTTATTGTTTGGGTCAGTTCTGGCATATTATCAAGGGGCGACATTGTGCCTGATAGCATATGCAACAGGATATAAACGGGAATGCACAATAGCCCAAATTGTGGCATTGTCGGGGCTAAAATGGCTAATAAAATTCCGAGTGATGCCATTGAGAATAAAAAGACAATGATACCTGTGGCAAATAGCGGAATGGATTGCAGCATAATTGGCACGCCTAATACACCTCGGACAATTAACCAAAGTGATAATAATGCGGCACACATAATCACTATGCCGTTTGCTAGAATTTTGGCTAACGGAATCTCAGCTGCACTGACGGGCATTACTAACAAATGCTCAATGGTGCCACGTTCGCGTTCACGAATCACGGCTGAACCAACTAAAATTAACGTAAGTAAATTTAAGTTAGATACAATTTGCATGGTTCCCATTAACCAAAAATTATTAAAGTTTGGGTTATATGCTACATGAATAATAGGTATTATTGAATTGGTCTGGGGCGATTGCTTGAAAATATTTGCCACTTCTCGATTGAAAATTTGTCCAATATAGCTTGCTCCATTTCCTGCTTGAGTCATCGCGGTGGCATCAACTAGAAGTTGAATGTTTGGGTTTTCACCGCGCAACCAATCTCGTTCAAAATTACTTGGAATATCAATAACAAAGGTGTAACTGCCATCGTCCATTTTGCTATCAACTTGATCATCACGAATTTCAACGACGTGTTTGAAATTAGGTGCGAGTAAACTTGAACGTAGGCGATAAGACAATGCGGATTGATCGTGATCTAACACCGTCACGCTCGCATTTTTAACTTCCGTTGAACTGCCTTTTGCTACATTGATAATCCCAGCACTGAACATAAATAGCATTAACAGCAATAGCACAGGATCTGAAAATAAGCTACGGAATTCTTTAGTCATTAAGGCAAAAATATTTTTCCAACGCATTTTATTTCTCCTGTTTGCGTAATAACAAGCTGGCAATACTTAAGTAAACACAATAAAATAATGCTAACGCCAGATAATGTTTACCAAAAGAGAGAAAACTCAGTCCTTTGGTAAAGGCTCCCAAACTAATGGTTTCAAACCACGAACCTGGAAATAACGTGCCAAACCAATATGCCGCCCCTTCAAGTGTTGCGGTGGGATAAATCATTCCTGAAAAATTGACGGTTGGTAACATTACAATAATCGCGGCAGAAAAAATCGCTGCAATTTGTGATTTTACAAAAGAAGAAATCAGTAACCCAAAACCTGTTGACGCACAAATAACCAACAATGCTCCCAATGACAATGCCCAAAATGACCCTTTAATCGGCACGCCCATTACACTGACAGCAAGCCAAGTGAGTGCTAAAAAACTGCAAAAGGACAAGGTAATATAGGGTAATTGTTTGCCTAACAAAAATTGCAATGCGCTGGCAGGCGAACCGTATAGGTTCATAATTGAACCTATTTCTTTTTCACGCACCACACCCAATGCGGTCATCATTGCAGGCACCATCATTAACGCCAACATTATCACCCCTGGTGCAATGGCATAAATACTCAAACTGCGCTGGTTATACATCATTCGAGATACCACAACATTACTATTAGGTTGTTTTTGTGCCAAAATGCCTTGAATGGAGCCAATTGCATTTTCCGCCAAAGTTGGATAAGCACCATCTAACCAAAATGCAACTTCGGGCTGTTGTTGGCGTGCGAGTTTTACACCATAACCACTAGGAATTTCAATCACTAGCTTTTGTCCTGTTTGTAGCAAGCGGTCAATTTTCTCTGAATTTTGTAATTCAATTTGTTTGATAAAATAAGGCGATGCGCTAAATTGCTCTACTAATTCGCGACTAGCAGCCGTGCGATCTTGGTCAACTACGCTAAATTTTATCGGATTGATATCAAATGAAATGCTATAACCAATGCCTAATAGCATAATGATAGGTCCGCCAATGGCAAAAAACAGGCGGATCTTATCGCGTAACAATTCCTTACTTTCACGAATTGTAAAGGTCCAAACTACCGCAAGCCACGCGAATAAATGGTTATTTTTTGCCGAAAAATCAGCGTGATTTTTGACCGCGGTTTCAGTGGGTTCTGCTTGCGGTGGGGCGGTGATTTCATCTTGTTGTTGCTCTAAATAGGCAATAAAGGCTTGTTCTAAATTAGCTGCGTGCTGGCGTTGGCGAAGCTCTTCGGGGGTGCCAATATCTAGCACTTTTCCGCGGTGCATTAAAGATATGCGATCGCAGCGCGCCACTTCATTCATAAAATGGGTTGAAACAAAAATGGTAATCCGATCTTGGCGAGAAAGTTTGACTAGATATTGCCAAAAAATATCCCGTGCGGCAGGATCAACCCCTGAGGTTGGTTCATCTAAAATCAGCACTTCGGGCTTGTGCAAACAAGCCGCAGCTAATTGCAGACGCTGACGAATACCAAGGGGTAAAGCAGAAGGCAATTCATCGGCAACTGTGCTTAAATCAAATTGAGCCATAATATTGAGAATTGCACTGTGATGTTCCGCGGTCGGTAATTGATACAATTTTGCGTGCAATGCGAGATTTTGATAAACGCTTAATTCTTCATACAAGGAAAAGGCTTGTGACATATAACCCACACGTTTACGCGTGTTCATATCTTTGGCATTAATTGGTTGCCCAAGCAATGTTGCGGTACCAGAACTGGCATCAAGTAAGCCTGTGAGCATTTTCATTGTGGTGGATTTACCGCAACCATTTGAACCAAGAAAGCCAAATATTTCACCCTTTGCAATACTAAAATTGACGTGATCAACTGCGACAAAATCGCCAAATTGTCGGGTCAGATTTTCGGCTTGAATAACGGGTAACTGATCTGGCAAGGGTTCAAAAGGCGGAATGATTAACCCATTTTCTGCACCGAGTTTTTCGGGCGGTAGTAATTGAATATATGCTTGTTCTAAATTATCACATTGTTGATCTTCAAGTAATTTTTGCGTATTTTTGTGGGCGATAATATGCCCATCATCCATTGCGATAATGGTTTCAAATTGTTGGGCTTCATCAATGTAAGCGGTGGCGACAATCACCGTCATTTTTTGATCTTCAGCACGCAAGTCATTAACGAGTTGCCAAAATTGACGGCGAGAAAGGGGATCAACACCAGTGGTTGGTTCATCTAAAATTAATAACTTCGGGCTATGCACCAATGCACAACACAAACTGAGTTTTTGTTTCATTCCACCCGATAATTTGCCCGCAGGACGTTGTGCAAAGGGGGCAAGTCCTGTTGCATTTAATAACCGCTGAATGCGTTGCTGACGTTTCGTTTGGGTTAAACCAAATAATCAAAATCAATATTGTCGTAAATAGACAAGGTAGGGTAGAGATTTTTTCCCAATCCTTGTGGCATAAAGGCAATGTCGTGCGAGAGTTTTTCACTGACTTTTTTATTTGCCATATTTTGCTCAAATACAGCGATTGATCCTTGTTGAATAACGCGACTACCTGCAATGAGCGAAAGTAGCGTTAATTTTCCAACTCCATTAGGCCCAATTAGCCCAACTGTTGCTCCTTGTTCAATCACTAAATCAAGGGATTTTAAGGCTTGGGTTTTGCCGTATTGATGGCTTAAACCTTGAATATTGACCGCTTGCATTAGGGTTGACTCACAGTTGGCAAGTTTACATTCAATTCATCAGGCCAGCTTGCTTGCTGATCATATTTGATAAAACCGACCGCGGTCATACCGCCTTTAAGCCAACTTTGGTATTGTTGTGCAATGGTTTGTGGAACACGTAGCTTCACCCGAAACATTAATTTGGCACGTTCATCAGCGGTTTCCACTGCTTTAGGGGTGAATTGGGCTTGGCTAGCGACAAAATCAATGGTCGAGGGCAATACTGCATCAATGCCGTCAATTTTAATCCGTGCTTCATCGCCAATACGCAGTTGGTTGGCTTGCTGTGCGGGTAAATAGACATTAAGGTAACAATCGGTTGGATCAAGTAAACTAATCACACGTCCACCCACAGCAAGCACATTGCCGACATCGGCAATGCGAAATTCAACACGGCCTGCAATCGGTGCTTTGACTAACATATCACTGTGCATATCTGCCACTTGATCAATTTGTGCCTGAGCTTGTTTTACCGCAGATTGTGCTTCGTTAAATTGAGCTTGTGCCGCATTTAAACTGGCGACATTAGCGTTATAAGTACTTTGACGACGTTGTAATTCTGAATTCGAAATTAAATTCTCAGCACGCATTTTTCGGGCGTTATCCAAATCTAATTTAGCTAAATTCACTTGTTGTTGTGCTGCTTCAATTTGTGCTTTACTGGCGTTAACCGCATCCATTGCTTGCTGTTTGCGTGCATCAGCTGCTGTAAGTTGCGTAGTGATTTGAGAAGCGGATAAACGAGCTACGGGTTGATCTTTCGCCACATTATCCCCATCGTTTACCAACATTTCTTCAACACGCCCAGCATATAATGTGGCAACATCAAGGCGTTTTAATTCCATTCGCCCATTAATTTGAGCGATACCCACTAATTCCTGTTGTTGTAATTGATGATTTTTCCAAAAAGCGTAACCGCCTGCGGCAGCAATCAACAATAAGGCAAATAAAAATTTTTTCATTTGGTTTCCTAATAAAATGAGAGAATTACCTTATTTTATTGGGCTGATGTTTTCCTTCAATCATCAAAAAATGATAGAATGTTGCTTAATCATACAAAAATAAGATTTTTGTTGTTTATCTCGGTAGAAAAATGATGGAAAAGCAAGACTTACGCGTCCCCAAAACCTTAAATAGTATTCGGCAAGCCTTTTTTATATTATTGGAACAGAAGGGTTTTGTGGAAATTAGCGTGCAGGATATTTTAGATGCCGCACTAATTAACCGAACGACTTTTTATAAACATTACTTAAATAAAAATGCCTTAGTCGTTCAATTAAATGCTGAGATCCTGTTGCTTTTTAAAGAGGTCGTTCAACGCCGTTTCCACGTAACACCACAGATATTTGCTCATACGGTTGCCCCGTTATTATTGCAACATCGGCGTGAAATTTTATTGCTTTGGAAAATCAATCAACCGCGGCTGAATTTGTACCAAGATATGCAAGATGTGATGAAACAAAGCTATTTAGAATTTGCGTGCAAACGTTTTAATAAAACTGCACAACAATTAGATTTTCAGTCAACGGATTTTGCCTCAATGGGAATGACAACACTTCGCTATTTTGTAGAAAATAATGTAGCACCCGATGCGGAAAAGTTGGTGAGTGATTGGCGAGATATTTTAAACGTGGCTTTGTCTATTAGCTAAAAACCGCGGTCAAAAATTTAAATGTTTTTCTGACCGCGGTTTTGGCTGGCTAGGCTAAGCCGAGCTGCCCAATCTTTACGCCAAGTAACCCTAATGCAATGGGGTCAAGATAATCGCCGAGAAATTTAAATAATTCTGATAAATCGGTGAAATAACGATGAATTTTCACTTCATTTTCTACTTTTCTAGTAAATTCATAACGCACGTCTTTGCCGTTAATATGTGCTTGCAAGGTCAAATAAATGGTTTCAAAAAAATGGCTATGTGCGCCTTCTTCGCCTGGGTCACTAATGCGAACATTCCAAGTGTGATTAAATAAAAGTTCTGTTTTATTTGTCATTGTTTACCTCTCATTTTATTGTGCAAATTCCGATAGAAAAAAAGCCCGTTTAACAAAATTCTGAAATTTCAAAACCTTGATAAACGGGCTTTCTTGCCACCGTTGTGTATGTTTTGCTCTACGGTGGTAACTGCCTTTGCCTTTCTGCTTTCTTTCTACACGTTGCCGAAAGAGTGGATCGTGCAATAGTGCACAAATGGCATTATCTTTAATCTGACCACGTTGATGTTGGTAGTTTGTGCTACCGAGCTGATTTATATCAGCAGGAATTTTTTTCCGTTTCATCGTTTTCCTTATTATCTCTCGTTCGACTTTTGAACCGCGTTATTATAGGTCAAAATGAATAAATTACAAGATATCTAGCACGGACTCAGGTGGACGTCCTATTTTTGCTTTCTCGCCATTAATCACGATCGGGCGTTCTAGTAACGCAGGATATTGACTTATCGCTTGTAGCAGTTGTGCATTATTCGCCTGTGCAAGATTTAATGTTGTATACAGTTCATCTTTCACCCGCATCATTTGCCGAATATCGTGAATCCCTAATTTATTTGCCAATTCTTGTAGCTGTTCAACGGAATAATGATGTTGCAAGTACAATTCTATTTGGGGTTCAATACCTTGCTGTTGGATTAATGCTAAAGTTTCACGGCTTTTGGAACAACGTGGGTTATGGTAAATAATCAACATAGGCTCTTTTCTTTTCATTAAAAGCTATTATTATAATCAATAATGGATAAGAGGAAAGGGGGGATTATGTTTGAATTGTTCAAAAATTGGTATTTGCGCCGTTTTAGCGATCCGCAAGCGATGGGGCTTGCTGCCATTTTGTTATTTGGTTTTGGTGCAATTTATTTTTTTAGCGATATTATCGCACCCTTATTAATTGCGATTGTATTAGCCTATTTACTGGAGATCCCCATTCATTTTCTCAGCCAAAAATGCAAGGTACCACGTTTATTTGCCTTGTTGATTGTGCTAGGCAGTTTTGTCAGCGTAGCCTTAGTGATTGTATTTGGTTTGTTGCCAAGTTTAATTAATCAGTTAATGGGGTTATTGAGAGATTTGCCGAATATGTTCAATAAATCACAAACTTGGTTGATGTCATTGCCTGAACATTATCCTGAGCTTGTTGATTATAAAATGATTGATAGCATTTTCACGACCATTCGTGAAAAAATTCTGAGCCTTGGCGAGTCCGCGGTCAAATTATCGTTTAATTCATTAATAAATTTAGTCAGTATTGGCATTTATATGTTTTTAGTGCCATTAATGATGTTTTTTATGTTAAAGGATTACAAAAGTTTACTCGCTGGTTTAAGCCGTTTCCTGCCACGCAATCGGCATCTTGCATCAGAAGTATGGACGGAAATGCAACAACAAATTGCGAATTACATTCGTGGAAAGTTAGTTGAAATTTTAATTGTTACGCTAGTCACTTATATTATCTTTCTCTTTTTCAATTTAAATTACCCTTTATTATTATCGGTAGCCGTTGGCATTTCCGTGCTAGTGCCTTATGTGGGGGCGGTATTAGTGAGCATCCCCGTAGCGTTAGTTGGCTTTTTCCAATTTGGTGACCATTCTACATTTTGGTATTTGATCATTGCGTTTGTCGTAAGTCAGTTACTTGATGGCAATCTACTTGTGCCGTTTTTATTTTCGGAAGCCGTTAATCTGCATCCATTAACTATCATTGTTTCAGTATTGATTTTTGGTGGGTTATGGGGATTTTGGGGCGTATTCTTTGCTATTCCGTTAGCGACTTTAGTCAAAGCGGTGATTAATGCGTGGCCCTCAACGGAATAAAAAGATTACTTCATCTACAAATAAAAAGGGCTAAACTGATGTTTAGCCCTAATTAATCCGTCTAGTTAATCCATTAAATAAACGAATCCTTTAAGCGTTCGTCCGCTCTCCGTGATTCACTTTTGTGTTGTAATTTGTTCAATTGGCGTTCCAACTTTTCTTCAACCTCGTTGATTGCCTTGTACATATCACTGGCTTCTGAACTCGCAAATAGATCGCCATTTGGCGTGCCTATTGCTGCTTCAACTGCGAAACCTTGTGGGGTTTTTGCTAGTATAAAATGGGGATTAATTAATTGAGTATGCCATTTGCTTAATTTCGCAAGTCGTCCTTCAATATGCTCGCGAATTGCAGGGGTGATGTCCATTTGTTTACTTGTAATATTAAGTGTCATCGCATTCTCCTTATGTTTTCTTGGAATCGAATTTATTCGATCTTGTTTTTGTCTCTGTGTACAAAATAGACCTACTTCGTTGACTTTGCAAGCACTTTTTATTATTTCTTGGCGAATAAAATAAAAAATTGATTTTGATTAGGAAACCGTAATAAAAAGCTATCTTTTGCTGATAAATAAGATTATTATTAATAAATATGCCCATTCCTTATTGCTTTGAATTAGGCCTATTTTCATCGAGAGAAGAAAATTGACAAGGAAAAAACCGCGGTCAAAAATTTAATCGTTTTTTTGACCGCGGTTTTGTTCTATTGTGAGCAATATTACAGAGAAATTGGACATTAATCGCTAGCTAGCTTTTTCTCAAGCGTTTTTAAGCGTTTGTTCATTTTGTCAATATCTAAGGTTAATGCGGCAGTTTTACGCCACGCTTTGTTGGTTTGCAGTGGAATGCCCGATGAATAAATGCCGGGTTGCGTAATTGGACGCATAACCATTCCCATTCCTGTAACGGTAACTTTATCGCAGATTTCCATATGCCCATTGATGACGCTCGCGCCACCGATAAGGCAATATCGTCCAACTTTTAGACTGCCTGCCATAATCACACCGCCAGCTACCGCTGTGCCTGTACCGATATGCACGTTATGTGCAATTTGGCACAGATTGTCAATGATTACATTATCTTCAATCACGGTTGCATCAAGTGCACCACGATCAATACAGGTGCAAGCACCGATTTCAACGTGATTGCCGATAATTACTGTGCCTGTTTGGGGGATTTTGATCCAGCGTCCGCGATCATTGGCGTAGCCAAATCCATCGCTACCAATAACAGTGCCTGACTGAATTAAGCAATGTTCGCCAATTTGAACTGCGTGATAAATAGATACATTTGCCCAAAGTTGAGTATGGGCGCCAATTTTAGCGTTTTTACCAATAAAACAGCCCGCACCAATTACGGCGTAATCACCAATTTCTACATCGTCTTCAATCACCGCATTTGCACCAATAGAAACCGATTTACCTAGTTTTGCGGATGGTGAAACAACTGCACTTGCTGCGATTGATTGTGCTGCTTTAGGAGTGCTATCCATATATTGTGCTAATAATGCATAAGCGAGATAGGGATCTTTAACAATAATTAAATTGCTTTCTGGCGCACAAAATTCAACATCTTGCTCTGAGACAACTAAGATACCTGCTTGAGATTGGGCAAGCACTGGGCGAAATTTGGGATTAGAAATAAAGGTAAGTTGTTGTGAGTTAGCGGTTTCTAATGGTGCGATACTTTGAATGGCAACATCGGCGTTGCCACGAATGACCCCGCCGATGTGTTTTGCTAACTCGTCAAGACGATAGTTTTGCATTAGTTAGCCTTTGTTTCTTCCGCTTTTGATGGTGCTGGTTGTGCTGGCGCATCTTGTTTAGCAGGCTCTGCGCTTTCGGTTTTAGCTGGTGCCGTTGCAGCAGGTGCATTATTTAGTGCTTTTAATACATCTTCAGTAATATCTTTACCTTCGGTCGCAAAGACAACAGAATTGGCATCTAAGACATAGCTATAACCTTTTTCTTTCGCAATATTATTGGTTGCAGTTTGAATAGATTCTAAAATACGAGTGCGTTCATTGTTTTCTGCTTTTTCAGCTTCCTTTTGGAATTTTTGAACATTTGCATCATGATCTTTCATTAATTTCTTAATGTCATCTTCGCGTTTTTGAATATCAGCACGGCGTAAATTTGGAGCATCTTTTTGTAATGCAGCAATTTTACCATCAATCATTTTTTTATTTGCCGCTAATTTGTCCGACTGTGCTTTAAATTTTGCTTCAAATGTTTTTGCAGCAGATTTCACGTCAGGATGATTTTGGAATAAATAGCCAGCGTTAATAAATGCGATATTTTCCTCTGCGATCGCTGCAGTTGAAGCGAAAGCGAGAGCTAAAGAAAGGGCTGTTGCTTTAACAAATTTTTTCATTTGGTTCATTTCCTTATAATGTTTGGAGTAGATATTAATTTATCCATAACAATAAATAATTTATTGTTATGGATGTGTTTTTTTAGACTAATATGCTTTGAGTTAGTTCAATTTTAATTAGAATGAACCACCAATACTAAATTGGAATTGCTCAATATCATCATTGTCGTATTTTTTAATAGGTTTAGCATAAGAGAATACTAATGGTCCAATTGGTGATTGCCATTGGAAACCTACACCTGCAGATGCTCGAATACGGCTTGGGTCACTATAATCTGGTAGTGTTGGATACGTTGCTCGATCTGATGATGACCAACGAGTATTCCAGACGCTTGCTGCATCAACAAATAATGAAGTGCGTACTGAATTTTGGTTCTTATCCGCAACGAATGGTGTAGGGACGATAAGTTCTGCTGTTGCAGTAACCATTGCATTACCTCCTACAATGTCAGAACTTAAGCTACAATATGTTGAGTCTGAACAATTATCGTTATAAATAGCATTTGGACCGATTGCTCCGTAGGAGAAGCCTCGAATAGTTCCAATTCCTCCTGCACTATAATTTTTATAAAATGGTAAAACTTTACCACCAAAGCCATTAGCGTAGTTACCACTTAATTTACCACTCATTACCCATGTTTGTTCACGATTTAATGGATAATATCCTGCCACATCAGCATTTAAAGTATAATATTTATTATCGGATCCAGGAATAGTAACTGTACCGCCAGCTGTTGCTTTTATCCCTTTCGTTGGGAAATAACCACGGTTTAGGCTATTATAGTTCCAACCGAATTGGAATGTATAGTCTTGGGTTTTTAAGTTAAAGTTATTGCTTTGTCCCATTGAGTTGACGTATTTCTCACGATTATATTCAGGTTTAACATTTTTAAGTTTGTTGTAAGCATAACCTATCCCTAAATAGTAGGAATTATTTTCGTTAACTGGGAAACCAAGTGTTAAATTGCCCCCCCAAGTAGTACGCGCATAAGTTGATGCTGTATCGCTACGAGAGTTATCATATTTATCATAGAAAACGTTACCTCCTAAGCTGACACCGTCTTTGGTGAAGTAGGGTTCATTATAGCCAAGGTTAACATTTGTCCCATAGTCGTTACGCGTGCCAGATAAACTAATTGAAGATCCCATTCCTAAGAAGTTATCTTGTTTAATGCCTGCTTGGTAACTAAAGCCACTTTCTGTACCGTAACCGATACCAAAGTTAATGCTTCCTGTATTACGTTCTTTTACATTATAAATGACATCTAATTGATCATTGGTATTTGGCACTGCTTCAGTTCGGCTTTCCACGCTGTCAAAGAAACCAGTACGATCTAAACGTACTTTACCTAACTCAACTAATTGTGATGATAACCAGCTTCCTTCTTGCTGACGCATTTCTTGACGTAATGTGCTGTCTGCACTGACAGTATTGCCTTCAAAGCGAATATAACGCACAGAATAAGCTTTCCCTGCATCAACAACGTAAGTTATCGCAATGGTTTTATCTTGATCATTAAATTCTGGCGCGATAGTTACCTGTGCACTAGCGTAGCCACGTTCTGCCAATTTGGATTTAATATCCTGTTCAACCGCGGTAATTTCATTACGACGATAGATTTCATTTAGATGGATATTTTTAAGTAATGGTGCTAGCTGTTCTTGCATTCCACCAACATCACCCACGATACGAGCGTTAGTTAGGGTATAACGCTCACCTTCACTCACATTCACCTTAACGCGAGCTTCTTCTTTATTATCGCTTAATTTAACATCGGTATTGGTGATTTGGAACTTCGCATAACCACGGTTCTGATAAAAATCGCGGATAGTATCAAGATCTTTGCCAAATTGATCTGCGGCAAATTTGTTACCAAACAGCTTATACCACGCATCAGTTTGGAGTTCCATTTGCTCGCGTAATTTATCGCTGCTAAAGGCATTATTTCCTTCAAAATCCATTGCTTTCAATAATGCAACATCGTGTTCTTGAATTTGAATTTTCACATCAGCACGATTGTTCGGTAAATTATTTACAATGGCTTCTACTTTGGCGTTATAACGCCCTGTGCTTTCATAATGTTCTTGTAAACTTTGGCGGAAGGCTTCTAATTTCTCGCGGTTTAACATCTCACCACTTTTAAAGCCATTGCTTTCTAGGTTTTGCTTTAACGCATCATCAGGAATGGAGTTATTACCTTCTACTTTGACTTCAGCAATAATCGGTTGTTGAGTGACAGAAAGTAGTAAGATGTTGCCATTGCGAGAAGCTCTGACATTATCAAAACCACGCATATACAGCGTTTTTACCGCATTAGCGATATCATTATCGGTTACACGTTTACCAACTTGGATTGGTAAGCCTGCTAAAACATTGGCTTCAGAACCTTCTTGAATGCCGTCAATATGAATGTTTTGCACTACAAATGGCGCAGCGACAACACTCGTTGAACCAAACAATAAACTTGCTATGAGAAGTTTTTTCATCGTGATTATGACCTTATGAAAGTATAGTAAATTTAATTTTATTGTTTAAAAAACACAGCGATTTTTGACCGCGGTTTTTAGGTATTATAAACGTAGAACATCATTAAATAGGGCAAATATGGTTAATAATAATAACATACTTGCACCAAGCCGATAGCCTATGTTTTGGATTCGTTCGGAAACAGGTTTCCGCATTATTCCTTCCGCTGCGAGAAAGACTAAGTGTCCGCCATCAAGAACGGGTAAAGGGAATAAATTCATTATGCCTAAATTGACACTAATTAACGCCATAAAGCTTAAATAATAAATAAAGCCAATGCTTGATGAGGCGCCTGCCCCTTTCGCAATAGAAATTGGACCGCTTAAATTTTTGAGCGATAAATCGCCTGTAAATAATTTTCCAATCACTTTAATGGTTAATAGACTGAGTTGCCCTGTTTTTTCAATGCCTTTTTGTAAGGACTCAAGCATACCATATTTTAATTCAGTGCGGTACTTGTCCGCAATAGGCTGTACGCTTGGCATAATGCCAACATACCATTTGCCATTTTCATTAGTTTGGGGTTGTAATGTGGTGGCAAAGAATTGATCGCCACGTTGCACTTGGAGATCAATATTTTCCCCTTTATTTACCTGTGCAACGAAATCTGTCCAATTAAAAGGCGTTTTTTGTGCGGTGTAGAGCATATCGCTCACTTGTAATCCTGCTTTCTCGGCGGGGGAATGTTCAACAACACGGCTAATTTTCATTTCGATTTTATTACTGACTGGCTCGATCCCAAGAGATTCAAAAGTTGATTCTTTTTCTGGATCAAAATACCAGTTTGTTAAATCTAATTGTTTTTGCACCGCTAATCGGCTATCGGTTTCTCCAAATGGAATAAGGGTTAGCGTAGCGTTATGGTTACCGACTTTACTGGCAAGCAACATATTGATGCTTTCCCAGTCCGCGGTCGGTGAGCCATCAACGGCAATGATCTGGTATTGGGGTTGTAAATGAGCTTGAGCGGCGATTGAGTTTTCTTGCACATTATTAATTACAGGTTTGACGCTTGGAATGCCAACTAAATAGACAACCCAATAAGCCAAAATCGCAAAAAGAAAGTTAGCGAGTGGTCCCGCAGCAATAATAAACGCACGTTGAGCGACCGATTTGTGATTAAATGATTGAGATTTAAGTGCTTCAGGAACATCTTCATTGCGTTCATCAAGCATTTTAACATAACCACCTAATGGAATAGCGGATAATGCAAATTCAGTGCCTTTTTTATCAATGCGTTTCCATAGCACTTTACCAAAGCCAATGGAAAAACGATGTACCTTCACGCCACATCGACGAGCAGCCCAAAAATGGCCGTATTCGTGAACAGACACTAATACACCGATAACAATAATAAATGAGAATAACGACCACAAAAACGCCATTTATCTATCCTATTGTAAAATAAAGAAATAGAAGTAGGCAAAGAAAGGCGTTGCAGCAAGCAAGCTATCTATGCGGTCTAAAATACCACCGTGACCTGGAATAAAATTGCCGCTATCTTTAATGCCACTTTCGCGTTTAAACATACTTTCAGTCAAATCACCAAATACCGAAATCGAAACGGTTGCAATGGATAAAATAATAAGACTAAGCATAGAAATTTGCGGGCTGAAAATGTAATGACGTGCCACACTCAAAAAAACACTAGCTAAAATGCCCGCGGTAATGACGCCGCCAATCACACCCTGCCAAGTTTTACCTGGAGAAACCTGTGGTGCCAGTTTATGTTTACCAAATTTACGCCCGACAAAATAAGCCCCACTATCAGCTGCCCAAACGAGTACGAAAACATAAAGTAGTAAGGCAATGCCTTGATAGGGATCAACGATATAATTGGTTAAGCGTAATTTTAAGACTGCGATAACAAACGGAATCAAGCTTAAGAAAGCAAAAATCAGTTGCAGTAAAATGGATTTTTTCCAAATGGTCGCAGATTTAGGATAAGTCAGTACCAGAGCAACGGCAACGATCCACCAAATAATAGCGGCAAGTAATAACGGTTCAGCATAGGCTTGGAAAAAATGATGGGCGGCATTGAGATAATCTTTTTCACTCAATAACCAGAGAAAGAGAAATGAGCCCGCAACAGCACTGATTACACCACGCCATACACGGATTTTAAAACGTGCAAATTGCGTCCATTCCCACACGCCAACGGTTGCGATTGCTCCTAAGGCTAGGGCAAAATAAAAGGGCGAAAATAAGAAAAGTGCAGCGAAAACCACCGCAATCATTACAATAGCTGATATCACACGTTGTTTTAACATAAATTTTCCTAAATTATGCTGTTCCACCAAAACGGCGGTCGCGTTGTTGATAGGCAAAAATTGCCTGGTTAAACTCAGTTTCGTCAAAATCTGGCCATAATACCGCTGAAAAATACAGTTCGGCATAGGCGATTTGCCAAAGTAAAAAATTACTAATTCGTTGTTCGCCACTAGTTCGAATGAGCAAATCCACTTGCGGTTGCGTGCCAGTTACTAAATGTTGTTGAAAGCGTTGTTCATCAATTTCATCAATTGTAAGTTGTCCTTGCGCTACCTGAGTTGCTAGTTGCTGCGTGGCCTGTACAATATCCCAACAACCACCATAATTGGCGGCAATATTGAGAGTCAGTGCATTATTATTGGCAGTCAGTTGCTCAGCTTTGGCAATTTTTTCACGCAACTTGGCACTAAATTTTGTCGTATCGCCCAAGATTTTTAATTTGATATTATTTTTATGCAATTTGTTAACCTCGCGATCGAGTGCTTGCATAAACAACGTCATCAAGGCGTTGACTTCTTGCTCTGGGCGTGTCCAATTTTCGCTACTAAATGCATATAGGGTCAACACTTTTACCCCAATTTCTCGTGCATAGCTAACAGATTTACGCACCGCATTGACGCCATTACGATGTCCGAAAATGCGCATTTTTCCTTTTTGTTTTGCCCAACGCCCATTGCCGTCCATAATGATGGCAATGTGCTGTGGAATTGTGCCTTGGTCCAATTCGTTCATTATTATTTAAAATTAAAAAACACGCGGATTTTTGACCGCGGTTTTTAGCCAAAATTTGCGATAAAATATAGCATAAGTTTGTATGTATCGCTATGTTTTCAGTGTGTTCTGACCCATTTTGTCAGAATAAGTTCAGCTAAAATTTAACGAAGTTGGTTAATAATGTGCTGTGCCAGTGAGCGAGCTTGCTTATCAATCGCTAATATTTGCTCAACGTCATCTACATTTTGTGGTGTAATTTGTTCAACTGTGTGTAAGTTTACATCAGCAATTTGGGTGAATTTAATTTCCCCATTTAAAAATGCTTCAACGGCGATTTCATTTGCGGCATTCATTGCGGTGGTGGCATATTGCCCTGCTTGAGAAGCCTCAATGGCGAGCTTTAAGCAAGGATAACGTTGATAGTCTGGTTGCATAAAGGTTAATTGGCTCAGCTGATAAAAATCCAGGGGCGCCACGCCTGCATTAATACGGCTTGGATAAGCCATCGTTTGTGCAATCGGAGTTCGCATATCTGGATTACCCATTTGTGCGATCACGGAACCGTCAATATAGCGTACCATTGAATGAATAATTGATTGTGGGTGAATAATCACTTCCATTTCATCGGCACTGGCATTAAATAACCAACGGGCTTCAATGTATTCTAGCCCTTTGTTCATCATCGTTGCGGAGTCCACAGAGATTTTTCTGCCCATTGACCAATTCGGATGGGCGATGGCTTGTGCTGGCGTAATGCCATCAAACTTGGTTAACGGCGTTGTGCGGAATGGCCCACCTGAGCCTGTTAGCACAATTTTGCTGATCCCTAGTTGCGATAAAGGACAAAAACCAATTTGTTGTTGCGCTTGTGGCGGTAAAGATTGAAAAATGGCGTTGTGCTCGCTATCTACAGGCAGTAACTTCGCACCTGATTGTTTGACAGCATCAATAAAAATTTGCCCACAAGTCACTAAACTTTCTTTATTAGCCAGTAACACGCGTTTTCCCGCTTTAACCGCGGATAGCGTAGGAAGTAAGCCTGCCGCACCGACAATTGCTGCCATCACTTGAGCGGCATCAGAATGGGCGGCTAATTCACAGATAGCTTGTTCACCACTAACAATTTGTGTGCGACAGTTAGGATGTTGACGTAAAAAAACAGCGAGATTTTTTTCCGCGGTTTTATCTGCCATTGCCACAAAATCAGGTTGAAATTCTACACATTGCTGTGCCATCAGTTCTGCATTTGAGCCGCCAACTAATGCCAGTACGCGATATTGCTCTGGATTGTAGCGAATAACAGATAACGTACTTTGTCCAATTGAGCCTGTTGAACCGAGAATGACAATATTTTGTTTTTTCATAATATTAAACTAGGTGAAATCATAATAAAAAACGCAGTAGGAACTGCGTTTTAGTGTCAGTGATTGGTTAGAAATCTAACAGTTCTTTTTCTTTGTCGGCTAATACTTCATCAACCTTTTTGATATAAAGATCGGTAATTTTTTGGATTTCATCTTGTGCTTTGCGTTCTTCGTTTTCGCTGATTTCTTTATCTTTCAATAGGGCTTTCACTTTATCATTCGCATCACGGCGAATATTACGAATTGCCACTTTGCCTTGTTCGCCTTCGCCTTTCACAATTTTGATTAAATCGCGGCGGCGTTCTTCTGTTAACGGTGGTAAAGGTACGCGAATGGTTGTTCCTGCTGAAGACGGATTTAAGCCTAAATCAGAGGTTAAAATCGCTTTTTCAACCACGCTAATGAGTGAACGGTCAAAAACCGTTACCGCAAGCGTTCTTGCATCTTCGGCGACGACATTAGCCAGTTGGCGTAAAGGGGTTGCAGCACCATAATAATCCACTTGAATGGCATCTAATAGGCTAGGTTGAGCGCGACCTGTACGAATTTTAGCGATATGTGTTTTGAGTGTTTC
Source organism: Pasteurellaceae bacterium (assembly GCA_030527795.1). GTDB lineage: Bacteria > Pseudomonadota > Gammaproteobacteria > Enterobacterales > Pasteurellaceae > JAUNAB01. The sequence continues at coordinate 51,939 of JAUNAB010000013.1, forward strand.
TACGCTTTTTTCCATACGCTCTTGTGCATCTTGTCTAATTTGATTGATCATTTGAATTCCTTTATTAATAATTTGATTAAGAGATAGTTGTGCCTTCTTCAGTGCCTAGCACCACTTGGCGTAATGTGCCTGGTTTGGTCATATTGAATACACGAATCGGCATATTGTGATCACGTGCTAATGTGAAAGCCGCGAGATCCATCACTTGCAATTCTTTATCTATGACTTCATTAAAACCAAGATGATTAAACAGTTTCGCATTCGGATTTTTAGCAGGATCGCAATCATATACGCCATCTACTTTGGTCGCTTTTAATACCACATCTGCTTCGATCTCAATTCCGCGTAAACAAGCCGCAGAATCGGTGGTAAAAAATGGGCTGCCTGTTCCCGCGGAGAAAATCACAACGCGTTTTTCGCGTAACATTTTAATTGCTTCAGACCAGTTGTAAGTATCACAAATGCCGTTTAACTGAAAGGCAGACATTAATTTAGCGTTAACATCAGCACGATGCAACGCATCACGCATAGCAAGTCCGTTCATAACGGTGGCTAACATACCCATATGGTCGCCAACAACGCGGTTCATTCCAGCTTTGGCAAGTTTTGCACCACGGAATAAATTTCCGCCACCTAATACCACGCCAACTTCTACGCCCATGGCAACTAACTCTTTAATTTCCAACGCCATTCTATCTAAAATAGATGGGTCAATACCAAAGCCATCATCGCCTTGTAGTGCTTCCCCACTTAATTTTAGTAGGATACGTTGATAAATTGGCTTACTCATTTATGATTACCCCTTAAAATCCAGATACAAAATTCTGTCTATTATAAAGGATCATCAACAGAGTGGCAAAAATAAAAGTATCGCTCAAGAGAAATTTTGTAGCATTTTTTCTGGTTTTGGTTAGAATAAAAGCGACTTTATAGATGATTTAGTGCTATGTGGGCAAGGTGTAATAATGTTGTCGCAGAGCAAACCTAATGTGAGTATTGACTAAGATGAAATTCAAAGCAATTTTTGTCCGCGGTTTAGTCGTTAGCCACCCAAAATTAAGGAAAATAACGTGTCGGTCAATCTTTTAAATAAGAAAAAAATAACACCAATTATTATTGCTTTTCTCGTTGCTATTTTTGCAAGTGATTTAATGTTACAGGGATCAGGTTTTTACCCGAATCCTACTGCATTGGATATCGCCAGTTTTTGTGCACTGTTTTTTTTATTAAGTGCGTCAAAGAAAGCGTTTTATTTTTTGCTATTTCCTGTCGCCATTTTATATGCCCTTTATTCGCCAATAGGTCCAACTTTTGGTGCACCATCTTACCAATATTTTGCTTCGGTTTTTGCGACCGACTTAAATGAAAGTAAAGAATTTCTCGCTCAGTTGCCTTGGTTTGATGTAGTGAAAGCCTTATTAATCGTGGTTTTGGTGTTGTTTTTTCGGTTTTATAGCAAAAAGCACCATTTGACTTTTCACCGAAATCCGTTGCTTGTGGTGTTGAGTGCTTTGGCATTATTGATTAATCAAGCCCCGTTCAAATTTTTGTCTGAAAGTTATACCGCGGGAATGAAGGTAAAAACCGAATTAGATCGCTTGAATAATTATGATATTAAAAGCCAATGGGGAAATTCGCATTTAGAAAATTCAAAATATGATGATTATGTTTTAGTCATTGGCGAAAGTGCACGCCGAGATTATCATCACGCTTATGGCTATCCTGTTGAAAATACGCCCTTTATGGATCAATCAAATGGTACGTTGATTGATGGTTTTACTTCAGGCGGGACTAACACCATCGCATCATTGCGTTTAATGTTAACCAAACCAGATACTCAAAATTGGGATAGCAATTACAGTTTAAATTTAATTGATTTAATTAAATCCGCAGGACTAAAAACCTATTGGATTTCTAATCAAGGTTATTTAGGTGAATTTGATACGCCAATTTCTGCGATTGCGAATAAATCTGATGAACGTATCTTTTTAAAATCGGGCGATTCACTCAATTCAAATACCAGTGATTTTGCATTGTTGCCAAAGTTTGAACAAGTAATTAGCCAACCCACACAAGGCAAACGCTTTATTGTGGTACATTTGTACGGTTCGCATCCAATTAGTTGCGATCGGCTAACGGACTACCCAAAAATCTTTGATGATAGCATTGTGCCGAAAAGATATTTTAATGTGAATTGCTATATTTCAACGATTAAAAAAACAGATGAAGTACTAAAACGCTTGTATCAAGATTTACGTGAAAATGAACAAAAAAATCAGCGTAGTTTCTCTATGATTTATTTTTCTGATCACGGATTAGCACATCAAATGACCGCGGAGAGTATTAATATTCATAATAGTAGTGGCAAAAGCAAACGCCATTTTAATATTCCGCTATTTAAAGTGTCTAGTGATGATACTCAGCGTAATGTGTACAAGGTATTTAAATCTGGCTTGAATTTTACGGATGGCATTGCACAATGGATTGGTATTCAAAATCCGCAATTAAATAGTCAAGCAAATTTATTTAGTAATCAAAGTGATCCAACAGATTATGGCTTGCAACAAATGATTGATAAAATTGAAGCCCCAGATGATCCCGCGGTCGTAATTCCGTTAAATACGTATTCTGAAGCGAAATAAACTGGCATTGCTAAAGTAGAATAAACTCACTAAAAGGCAGTAATATGACAGAAAAATTGAAAGTTGGTTTAGTTTCCATCTCTGATCGGGCAGCACAAGGCGTGTATCAAGATCAAGGATTGCCTGAACTGGAAAAATGGTTAACGGGTGCCATTGTGCAAGAAACTATTTTTGAAACGCGTTTAATTCCCGATGAACAAGCCTTGATTGAACAGACGTTATGTGAATTGGTAGATCAGTTGGGTTGCCATTTAATTTTAACCACGGGAGGAACAGGCCCTGCGAAACGGGATGTAACGCCCGATGCGACACTTGCTATCGCAGATCGTGATATGCCAGGATTTGGTGAACAAATGCGTCAAATTAGTTTGCATTTTGTGCCAACGGCAATTTTGTCACGTCAAGTGGGCGTTATTCGTAAGGAATGTTTAATTTTAAATTTACCAGGTCAACCCAAGGCAATTAAAGAAACACTCGAGGGGGTGAGAAATGAACAAGGGCAGGTTGTGGTGAAAGGTATTTTTGCCGCAGTCCCTTATTGTTTACAACTGATTAATGGTATTTATATTGATACCTATCCAGAAGTGATAGAAAGTTTTAGACCAAAATCAGCCAGACGTTAATTTTAGGAGTCGTACATTATGAAAAAAATTGAAGCAATTATTAAACCCTTTAAATTAGATGACGTGCGTGAGAGCCTGTCAGATATTGGTATTACGGGAATGACGGTGGCTGAAGTCAGAGGGTTTGGTCGTCAGAAAGGGCATACCGAACTGTACCGTGGTGCAGAATATATGGTGGATTTTTTACCTAAAGTGAAACTGGAAATTATTGTGGCAGATGACCAAGTTGAACAATGTATTGAAGCGATTATTAGCACCGCTCAAACAGGTAAAATTGGCGATGGTAAGATTTTTGTTTACGATGTGGATCGGGTTATTCGTATCCGCACGGGCGAAGAAAATGAAGATGCCATTTAGGGTAATTCTCCTTTAAATAGAAAAACCGCGGTCAAAAAAATGCGTGAATTTTTGACCGCGGTTTATTGTTTGGCGGGCTGAAGGACAGATTAGTTCATTTGCGTAAAAAACTCACGAATTCCTTCAAGCATATTATTCATTGCAACTGCGGCAAGAATCAGCCCCATTACACGACTGATAATGGCTGCACCAGTGTTACCAATCAGGCGTTGAATACGGTTTGCGGCTAAAAACAGCAAATAGGTGGTAAGTAACACTAACAGCATAATAACGGTAGTAATGAGCTGATCGCCAAAGCTGAAACGATGATTGTCGGTTAGTAACACAATTGCCATCATTGCCCCAGGGGACGCAATGGACGGCACGGCAAGTGGATACACCGCTAATTCGCTTAAACTCGCGGTCATTTTCATTTCGTGTTCAGGTTTGCCTTCGCCAAAAATCATCGTTAAAGCGAACAGTAATAAGACTAATCCACCTGCAATTTGGAAGGCGGATAAAGGGATTTGCATTGCTTCGAGCAACGCTTGCCCTGCAACGAGAAAGAACATTAAAATTCCCGCGGAAATTACCACGGCTTTTAAAGCGATTTTTCGCCGATCTTCAATGGATAAACCAACGGTTTTAGTGAGATAAACAGGCACCGAACCAATCGGGTCGATCACTGCCCAAAGGACGATAAATTGAACAATCAACGAATCAAACATTGCAAAGTTACCAAAATCAAGGAAAATATAAGATAAAAGGGATTTAAATTTACACGATAATGATACATTTTTCAAACCTAACCTTAAAGCGTGGGCAACAAATTTTATTAGATGAAGCCAATGCGAGTATTAACCCTAAGCAGAAAGTGGGCTTGGTGGGCAAAAATGGCTGTGGAAAATCCACATTATTTGCCTTACTCAAACAAGAGATTAGTGCGGAAGGCGGAGAAGTAAACTATCCGTCAAATTGGCGTTTGGCTTGGGTTAACCAAGAAACGCCCGCGTTAGATATTTCGGCGATAGATTATGTGATTGAAGGCGATCGTGAGTATTGCCGTTTGCAAGCCTTGTTAGCACAAGCTAATCAACATAATGATGGGAATGAAATTGCACGCATTCACGCACAACTGGACAATGTAGATGCGTGGACTATTCAAGCACGTGCTGCAGCATTGTTACACGGATTAGGCTTTACACAAATTCAATTAACTCAACCCGTGAAATCTTTTTCGGGCGGTTGGCGTATGCGTTTGAATTTAGCACAAGCCTTGCTTTGCCCGTCTGACTTATTACTGTTGGATGAACCGACTAACCATTTGGATTTAGATGCGGTGATTTGGCTAGAGCGGTGGTTGGTTCAGTATCAAGGCACGCTGGTGTTGATTTCTCATGACCGAGATTTTCTCGATCCGATTGTGAATAAAATTTTGCACATTGAAAATCAAAAATTAAATGAATATACGGGCGATTATTCTTCCTTTGAAATTCAACGTGCGGAGAAATTGGCACAACAGAATGCGTTGTATCGTCAACAACAGCAAAAAATAGGGCATTTACAAAAATATATTGATCGTTTTAAAGCCAAAGCAACTAAAGCGAAACAGGCTCAAAGCCGAATAAAAGCCTTAGAGCGAATGGAGCGGATCGCCCCTGCTTATGTGGATAACCCATTTAGCTTTGAGTTTCGCCCGCCCGTGTCGTTGCCCAATCCGTTAGTGATGATGGATAAAGCCAGTGCAGCTTATGGCGATATTCAAATTTTAGACAAAATTAAGCTAAATTTAGTCCCCGGTTCACGCATTGGTTTGTTGGGAAAAAACGGTGCAGGGAAATCCACATTAATTAAGTTACTCGCAGGCGAATTACAAGCACAGTCTGGCGTGGTGGAGTTAGCTAAAGGCGTACAATTAGGCTATTTTGCCCAACATCAATTTGATACGTTGCGTTTAGAGGAAAGTGCCTTATGGCATTTACAACGCCTTGCACCGCAGCAAACAGAGCAAGAACTGCGTAATTATTTGGGTAGTTTTGCTTTTCACGGTGACAAAGTAAAAGACGCGGTGCAACATTTCTCTGGCGGCGAAAAAGCCCGTTTAGTGTTAGCGCTAATTGTTTGGCAACGTCCGAATTTGTTGTTATTAGATGAACCCACTAACCATTTAGATTTGGATATGCGTCAATCTCTCACGGAAGCCTTGGTGGATTATCAAGGTTCACTGGTGGTGGTTTCGCACGATCGGCATTTGTTGCGTAATACGGTTGATGAGTTTTATCTAGTAAATGATCATCAAGTGACGGAATTTAATGGCGATTTGGAAGATTATGCCAAATGGTTAAATGAACAAGCGACTGCAGAGAAAAAAGCGGAAAGCACATCATCAACAGCGGAAAATTCGGCGTCTAATCGTAAGGAACAAAAACGCAAAGAAGCGGAACTTCGTCAGCAAACTGCCCCATTACGCAAAGAAATTGCTCGCTTTGAGCAAAAAATGGCAGAGTTGTCTGCGGAATTAGCACAATTAGAGCAACAGCTGATGGATAACCGCTTATACGAAGAAAAAAATAAGCCAATTTTGACCGCGGTTTTGGCTCAACAAGTTGAGACGAAAAAAGTCCTTGAGCAAATTGAAATGGATTGGTTTGCCAAACAAGAACAGTTAGAGCAGTTATTAGGAGAATAATAATGTCTTGGATTTTGCTCGCGATTGCCATTATCGCAGAACTTTGTGGTACCACCGCATTAAAATATAGTGATGGCTTTACCAAGCCAATGGCAGCCATATTGTCAGTCGTCAGTTATGTAATCTCGTTTTATTTGTTATCCATTATTTTTCGCTCACTGCCTGTCGGCATTGTGTATGCGATTTGGTCTGGGGTTGGCATTATTTTTACCGCGGTCATCGCATTTTTTGCTTTTGGGCAAAAACCTGATTTACCAACAATCATTGGTATTGCATTAATTATCGCAGGCGTAGTGGTAATAAATTTATTTTCCAATATCTCGCATTAAATAAAAAGGCTATCTATATGATAGCCTTAAAAATAGCGAAATTTTTGACCGCGGTATTATGCAATTAGAAACGAATTTCCGTTGCAAACGTATAGGTTCGCCCACGTGCCGTATTGGTAAACTTATAGGTTTCTGTTTCGTCGTCCCAAGCTTCATTGGTGGATGAATTATAAGTATCTAATGCATTCAAATAATTTTTATTCATTAAATTTTGGATCCCCGCTTTTAAGACGATATTCTTATTAATATGGTATTGTGCATACAAATCAACAATAATAGGAATTTTTGGCAAGTTTTCAGTTTTAATTTGCCCTTCGTCTGTGAGTTCGCCAATTGATGTCCGTTTTGCGCTACCAGTGTATTTTATAATGGTTGAAAGATTGAGTTTTTTATCCAATAACTTTGTACCCAATTCAAGGGTTGCATAATCTTTTGGAAGTTCTGTATAACTTTCTAAACCAAAACCGCTAAAGATTTCAGCCGCTCTTGATGTAGGAATATTACCGTGTGTATGGGTATAAGATAGATTTGTGAAGAAATAATCAGAGTCATAATTTAATTCTACTTCCCAACCTTTATTTTTAACAATATTAATTGCATTATCATAAATTTGAGCTTGCAATATGTGGGTATCGGATAATTGACTTTGATCGTAACATAATCCATTTATACAAGAGAAAAGAGATGTATTAAAAATGTAGTCCTTTATTCTTGAATTAAAATAGGGGCTGTACTAGATAACTAGGGAAATCTAATTTCAGGTTAGAATAATCCCT
>JAUNAB010000014.1 GCA_030527795.1 Pasteurellaceae bacterium
ATGCGGTAAATTAGTCAATTTTCGGACTTTGTGCAACTGCTACATAATACCGCATATTTTCATTTTAATTCAAAGTGAGATTATTTTATTTTTCGCATTGATGAGATCAAGCTCAAATCTGAGTCAAATAAAGAAAAACCGCGGTCTAAAATTAAGCCAAATTTTTAGAAAAAAAGCGCAGATTTTACTCCACGCTTTGACTTAGTTTAAGATGACAAATTAATCTTTTTTCAATAAGGCAGAATGAGCGACTTTTTGCTCTTTCATTTTTGCCTTGATTTCACGGCGTTGAGTAGAAAGTTCCGCATTTTTGATCATATAATCATCAACACGCCCTTCATAATCTTCACGCATATTTTCAATAATCGCACGCACATCAGCAATGCTCATTTCATCGTGAATGTATTGATTTAAGTTATCAAGAAGCAATACACGTTTTTGGTTATCGCGAATTTTGCGATCGTTATCGCCAATTTCGCGGAGTAATTTGTTGCGTAAACGGTATTGACGCACATATTCTAAAACATCTTGGAAGGATTGTTTATTAACATTTTCTGCTGTTGACATAGAAAAACTCTCTCTGTGATTTTTAAATAGCCTAATGGTCGCTAAATGTAGCCCTTTTTTTTGTATTCGTCAAAGAGTTAAATGTAAATTTGTGCAGACGATCAACTTTTTTGTCGCAATTTGCACAAAATTCGTTGAATTCATCAGCTTGAAATGATAAAACAGAAAGCAATTTTATTGTAATTAGGACGTTATTATGGCGAAAGTATATAATTTTAGTGCGGGTCCAGCGATGATTTCGCCCGCGGTATTAGCAAAAGCACAAGCAGAATTGCTAAATTGGCAGAACCGAGGGGCATCGGTAATGGAGGTAAGTCATCGTGGGAAGTATTTTTCAGAACTCGCGGTACAATCCCTTGTTGATTTTCGCAAATTGTTTAATATTCCAGAAAATTACAAAATTTTATTCTTACAAGGTGGCGCCCGTGGTCAATTTGCTGCGATCCCAATGAATTTAATTGGCAAAAAAGGCAAAGCTTTATATCTCAATAGCGGACATTGGTCTGCGACTGCCGCAAAAGAAGCACGTAATTTCGCACAAATTGATGAAATCAATATTCTTGAACAAGGCGAGAATATTCGAGTTAATCGCTTAGATTTTAGCGATATTGCTGAACAATATGATTATGTGCATTATTGCCCGAATGAAACTATTAGCGGCGTAGAAATTTTTGACGTGCCGGACGTGGGCAATGCGGTTTTAGTGGCTGATATGTCGTCTAATATTTTGTCGCGTAACATTGATGTGAGTAAATTTGGTCTAATTTATGCAGGGGCGCAAAAAAATCTTGGCGCTGCAGGAATTACCATCGTGATTGTACGTGAAGATCTTATTGGGAATGCACGCCAAGCCACGCCATCAATTTGGAATTATGAAATTCAAGCAAATAATGATTCAATGATTAACACGCCGCCAACCTTTGCGTGGTATTTATGTGCGTTAGTTTTCCAAGATCTGTTAGCCAATGGTGGCGTAGATGCGGTAGAACAACGCAATCGTGCGAAAGCGGCGTTGTTATATGATTATTTAGATCAAAGCGTTTTCTACCGAAATATCATTGCAAAACCCAATCGTTCTTTAATGAACGTGACGTTTACCACGGGTAATGACGAATTAAATGCCAAATTTGTCGCCGAAGCGACAGCAGCGGGATTGCAAGCGTTAAAAGGACATAAAGTGTTAGGCGGTATGCGTGCATCAATTTATAACGCAATGCCGATTGAAGGGGTGCAAGCGTTAATTCAATTTATGCGAGCATTTGAACAAGCCAATTCGTAAATTTACCGCGGTCTTTTTCGCGTCCATTTATTTTTAAGGAATTATATGCAGTATCTCACATTGGCAAATACAGGGGTGCAATCCCTTTCGCCCTATCAAGCAGGCAAACCGATAGAAGAGCTTGAACGTGAACTTGGGATTAATAACATTATTAAATTGGCATCAAATGAAAATCCATTCGGTTTTCCAGATAGTGCAAAACAGGCTATTCAAAAACAGCTCAATGATTTAACACGTTATCCCGATGCGAATGGGTTTGAATTAAAAAAAGCCATTGCTCAAAAATTTGGCTTGCAGTCAGAGCAAATCACCTTGGGAAATGGTTCAAATGATTTGATTGAGCTCATTGCACATACTTTTGCCAGCGAGCAAGATGAAATTATTTATTCGCAATATGCGTTTATTGTTTATCCTTTAATTACCAAAGCGATTAATGCGCTGGCACGTGAAATTCCTGCTAAAAATTGGGGGCACGATTTAGCAGGTTTTGCTGCAGCGATTAATGATAAAACCAAGTTAATTTATATTGCGAACCCAAATAATCCAACGGGGAATTTCCTAACGGAAAAGGAAATTGATAATTTCTTAGCAAGCGTGCCTGAGCATATTATTGTGGTATTAGATGAAGCCTATACTGAATTTACTGCACCCAATGAACGTGTAAATGCGTTTGGTTTATTGAAACGTTATTCAAATTTAGTGATTTGTCGTACTTTTTCAAAGGCTTATGGTTTAGCTGGATTACGCGTAGGTTATATGGTATCAAATCCTGAAATTGCGGATTTATTTAATCGTGTACGTCAACCGTTTAATTGTAACAGTTTGGCTTTAGCTGCGGCGACCGCGGTCTTACAAGATGATGAATTTGTGGAAAAAGTGGCTCAAAATAATCGTATTGAGATGCAAAAATATGAACAATTTTGTCGTCAATATCAACTGGATTTTATTCCATCAAAAGGCAATTTCATTACGATTGATTTCAAACAACCCGCTGCACCGATTTATCAAGCATTATTGCACGAAGGCGTTATTGTGCGTCCGATCGCAGGTTACGGAATGCCAAATCATTTGCGGATAAGTATTGGATTGGCGGAAGAAAACCAACGCCTATTTGATGCGTTAGTCAAAATATTAAAACTTTAATGACAGGGCAAGCGTTGCTTGCCTATATTCTTACTTTTCTTATTTCAGATATTTATGCAGTCTAACTCTATTACATTAAATCCCATTGACAAAATGGTCGGTACGATTCATTTACCAGGGTCAAAAAGTTTATCAAACCGTGCTTTGTTATTAGCCGCGTTAGCTAATGGAACAACCAAAGTAACAAATTTATTGGATAGCGATGATGTTCGCCATATGCTTAATGCCCTTAAACAACTTGGCGTGCAATATCAGTTATCAGATGATAAATCCATTTGCGAAATTCAAGGATTAGGGCGAGCATTTGAATGGGAAAGTGGTTTAGCCCTGTTTCTCGGTAATGCAGGAACGGCAATGCGTTCGTTAGCAGCAGCACTTTGCTTGGCAAATCAAGGTAACGCAGGACAATCTGAAATTGTTTTAACGGGCGAACCGCGGATGAAAGAACGTCCCATTAAGCATTTAGTTGATGCATTGCGACAAGCGGGTGCAGAGGTGCAGTATTTGGAACAAGAAGGTTATCCGCCCCTTGCTATTCGCAATACGGGATTGCAAGGTGGCACGGTGCAAATTGACGGCAGTGTATCTTCCCAATTTTTGACCGCGCTATTAATGGCAGCCCCAATGGCAAGCAAGGATACCAAAATTAAAATTATTGGTGAGCTTGTCTCTAAGCCCTACATTGATATCACCTTGCAAATGATGGCAACCTTTGGTGTGCAAGTAGAAAACCATAATTATCAAACCTTTTTAGTTAAAGGGCAGCAACAATATCAATCGCCAAAACATTTTATGGTTGAAGGCGATGCATCATCAGCTTCTTATTTTCTTGCCGCAGGGGCAATTAAGGGCAAAGTTCGCGTGACAGGCGTTGGGAAAAAGAGCATTCAAGGGGATCGTTTATTTGCTGATGTGCTAGAAAAGATGGGGGCGAAAATTCATTGGGGTGATGATTATATTGAAGCCGAACAAGGACAGTTAACAGGCATTGATATGGATATGAATCATATTCCCGATGCGGCGATGACGATTGCAACAACTGCATTATTTGCACAAGGCGAAACGGTCATCCGCAATATTTATAACTGGCGGGTAAAAGAAACGGATCGCTTACACGCAATGGCAACCGAATTGCGTAAAATCGGTGCAACCGTTGAAGAAGGCGATGATTTTATCCGCATTCAACCATTGCCATTAGCACAATTTAAAGTGGCAGAAATTGAAACCTATAACGATCATCGTATGGCAATGTGCTTTGCATTAGTGGCATTATCAATCACGCCCGTGACGATTTTAGATCCGAAATGTACTGCAAAAACATTCCCGACATTTTTTGAACAATTTTTGGCGATTGCACAACAATCCGATCTTGCAAATTAGCTTGCAAGGCAAAAATTTTTCGTTAAAATGCAACAACAACTTTCATAAGCAGAGAATTTCTGCGAAATATTGATTAACATTAGGAAAAATTATGTTTGGAAAAGGTGGAATCGGCAATTTAATGAAGCAAGCACAGCAAATGCAAGATCGTATGCAAAAAATGCAAGATGAGATTGCACAGCTTGAAGTAATAGGCGAATCAGGTGCGGGCTTGGTGAAAATTACCATTAATGGTGCACATAATTGTCGCCGTATTGAAATTGATCCTTCATTAATGGAAGATGATAAAGAAATGCTCGAAGATTTGATCGCTGCCGCATTCAATGATGCAGTACGCCGTGCAGAAGAATTGCAAAAAGAAAAAATGGCGACCGTAACCGCAGGAATGTCGTTACCACCAGGTTTTAAAATGCCATTCTAATCTCAATTTATCGCCCCCACTTTTCGGTGGGGGAATTTTTTTCTGTTTTTAACGATAAAACATAATGCAAAGTAGTCCATTATTAGAAACACTAATTGAAAATTTACGTTGCTTACCTGGTGTAGGGCCGAAATCGGCACAACGTATGGCTTATCATCTTCTACAACGTGATCGCAGTGGCGGTATGAATTTAGCCCGTGCATTAACCGATGCGATGTCAAAAATAGGGCATTGTCACCATTGCCGAAATTTTACCGAAGAAGAGGTGTGTTCAATTTGTAATAATCCACGCCGAATTAATACCAAATTATTATGCGTGGTAGAAATGCCCGCAGATATTCAAGCTATTGAGCAAACAGGGCAGTTTTCGGGGCGTTATTTTGTACTAATGGGGCATCTTTCCCCCCTTGATGGCATCGGTCCACGCGAAATTGGCTTGGATAAATTGCAACAGCGTTTGCAGCAAGAAGCTTTTAGTGAAGTCATTTTAGCGACCAATCCCACGATTGAAGGTGATGCAACCGCCAACTATATTGCAGAGTTGTGTGCGCAACAGCAAATCAAAGTGAGCCGTATTGCACACGGCATTCCCGTAGGTGGTGAATTAGAAACCGTTGACGGCACCACGCTGACCCATTCCTTTCTCGGACGGCGTGAATTTCATTTTTAACTAATTTTTGCCCAAAACCGCGGTCAGAAAAACGCTTGAAATTTTGACCGCGGGTTGTTGATTTTTAGGCGTTTTTATCAGATTAAAGTCGTTATCAAATTATAAAACCGTGGTCGGAAAAACGTTTAAATTTTTGACAGCGGTTTATTGATTTTTATGTGTTTTTGTTAGATTAAAGTTGCCATCAAATTATAAAACCGCGGTCAGAAAAACAAATGAAATTTTGACCGAGGTTAATGATTTTTATGCGTTTTTATTAGATTGAAATCGTTATCAAATCAAAACCTAGGTCAAAAAACGCTTAAAATTTTGACCGCTGTTTATTATTTTTTAGGCGTTTTCGTTAGATGAAAATCGTTATAAAACTACAAACCGCGGTCAAAAAAACGTTTAAATTTTTGACCGCGGTTTTTGGATTATATTAGGATTGGGCTTTGACGTGGTTGAGCAAGAATTGCACTAAAAGTGGTACAGGGCGTCCTGTTGCTCCTTTATTTGCACCTTGCAACCAAGCTGTGCCAGCAATATCTAAATGTGCCCAAGGGTAGTTTTGGGTAAAGTGAGATAAAAATGCCGCAGCGGTACTTGCACCACCCCAGCGTCCACCGATATTGGCGAGATCAGCGAAATTAGATTTTAATTGTTCCTTGTATTCTTCGCTTAACGGTAAACGCCACGCTTTGTCGGCACTGTCTTGTGCCGCTTGTTCTAACTGTTGAGCGAGATCATCATTTGGGCTAACTAAACCGCTATTGTGTTGCCCAAGTGCCACGACACAAGCACCCGTTAAGGTTGCAACATCAATCACTAATTCAGGGGTGAAACGCTCAACATAAGTTAGCGTATCGCATAGAACTAAACGCCCTTCTGCATCGGTGTTGAGAACTTCAACGGTCAAGCCGTTCATTGTAGTTAAAATATCCCCAGGACGATACGCATTGCCGTCAGGCAAGTTCTCGCATCCTGCCAATACCCCAATCACATTGAGTGGCAATTGTAATTCAGCAATAGCATTCATTACGCCATAAATACTGGCTGCACCGCACATATCGTATTTCATTTCATCCATTTCTGCGGCCGGTTTGAGGGAAATTCCACCTGCATCAAAGGTTAAGCCTTTGCCGACTAAAACAATCGGTTTGGTATTCGGATTCGGGGCGTTTTTGTAGTGCATAATAGATAATTGCGCTTCATTGTGAGAGCCACGCGATACGGCTAAATAAGCGTTCATACCTAATGCAGCGAGCTGTTGTTCGCCCAACACTTCGGTTTTAATTAATGTGCTACGCTGAGCGAGTGATTGTGCTTGTTGAGCAAGATAAGCAGGATTGCATACATTAGGCGGTAAATTGGCGATATCTTTTGCGTATTTTACTCCGATTGCAATTGCATTCGCGTGAGCAATGGCTTGTTCTGCTTGTGCTTGCTCAACTGAATTAATGACAAAAATAACCTGTTGTAAGGCGTGGGCAGGCATTTTTTCACGTTTAAATTGATCAAATTGATATAAGTTGTTTACGAGCGTTTCTATGGTAAAACGCACATTCCAATAAAGTGAACGTTGTGCGATAACAATCTCTGTTAAGGCATTGTATATGGATTTCGCCGCACTATTTTTAGTTGCGTTAATCGCCGATTGAATCACTTGTTGAAATTGGCGTTGAGTGATTTCATCTTTTTTCCCGCAACCGACTAATAAAATACGGCGTTGCTGTTGATACAAAAAGAGCGTTTGCCCAATTTTACCATTGATATCGCCATTTTTAATTAGTTGGCTAATTTCGCCATTGAGTTGTTTGTCAATCTGTTGTGCAGTGGTGGATAATTGACCATCAGCATAAATGGCTAACCATAAACAATCGTAATCGTTGGGAATTGAACCCGTGTGAACTTGATATTGCATTTTTTCTTCCTGCGTTTACTGAATTTTACTCAAAAATAAGCTATGATAGGCACCCAAAGCTAATAGGCACGCAATCTGTGTCTTATTCTACGCTACGTAATGAAAAATACGCAAGTGCGTTATTGTGCGTGAGTTTTACCGAATTATAGGCAATACAGTGATTTTAACTCGATATTTAACTAAAGAAGTCTTTAAAAGCCAGATAGCAATTTTATTTATTTTGCTATTAATTTTTTTCTGTCAACAGCTAGTTCGTGTGTTAGGCTCGGCAGCTAATGGCAAAGTGCCTGCGGATATTGTCCTTTCTTTACTTGGTTTAGGTATGCCAACAATGGCACAGCTAATGTTGCCATTATGTTTGTTTATTGCCATTTTATTGACCTTCGGGCGAATGTATGCAGAAAGTGAAATCACCGTAATGCGTGCTTGTGGTATTGGTTCACAACTGTTAGTGAAGGTTGTGTTGGGTTTATCCGTATTTACTGCTGCACTGGCAGCTTACAACGCATTGTGGTTATCCCCTTGGGCAATTCAGCAACAAAATAAAATCGTAGAAGATGCAAAAGCAAATCCGCGGATGGCTGCATTATCGGCAGGGCAGTTTATGTCTTCTAACAATGGCGATTTTGTGCTATTTATCAATTCAATCCAGAATAATCAAATTAATGATGTCTATTTGTTCCAAATGAAACAAAAGGGCAGTGCGAAACCATCGGTTGTGGTGGCGGAAAAAGGGCAACTGCAATCTTTGCCTAATGGCGATCAAGTGTTGAACCTAAATAATAGTCAACGCATTGAAGGATCGGCGGCTTTGCCTGATTTTCGGATCACGCATTTTGATGACTATCAGGCATATTTGGGGCATCAAGATGTGAATTTAGAACAAGATGAAGCAACAGAATTAACAGTACACGAATTATTGCAAGCAAAAACACCCGCGGCAAAAGCTGAATTTCAATGGCGTTTAACCTTGATCTTAGCTGTGCCATTAATGGCATTAATTGCAGTTCCATTAAGCAAAGTAAATCCGCGACAAGGTAAATTCGCCAAAATGTTGCCTGCGTTATTATTGTATTTAATTTATTTTCTCACACAAAGCTCGTTAAAATCCGCTGGCGGTGCAGGGAAGTTAGATGCGAGCTTATTTATGCCATCAGTCAATATTGGCTTTTTGCTACTCGGTATTATACTCAATATCTGGGACAGTTCATTGATGTATAAAATACGCCACTTGTTTTACCGTAAAAATGCATAGGAGAATAAAATGAATACCTTAGATCGTTATATCGGTAAAACCATTTTAGGCTCTATTTTTATGACCTTGCTGACCTTAGTGGGATTATCCGCAATCATTAAATTTGTTGAGCAATTTCGGAGCGTGGGCAAAGGAACATACGATAGTTTACAAGCGGTTATCTACACCTTATTGACGGTGCCAAAAGATATTGAAACGTTTTTCCCAATGGCGGCATTATTGGGGGCATTAATTGCCTTAGGAAATTTAGCGAGCCGTAGTGAATTAGTGGTCATGCAATCCGCGGGTTTTTCTCGCTTGAAAATTGGTTTAGCCGTGATGAAAACCGCATTGCCATTGGTAATTTTAACAATGATTATTGGTGAATGGGGCATTCCCCAAACGGAACAATATGCACGAGATATGCGAACGAAAGCATTATCTGGTGGTTCAATGTTATCCGTAAAAAATGGTGTTTGGGCGAAAGATGGCAATGATTTTGTCTATATTAAACGTGTCACCGATGATAATAAATTAGAAGATATTTATATTTATAGTTTTAATGAGCAACGCCAATTACAGAAGGTAAGCCACGCAAATCAAGCAAAATACCAAGATGGCAAATGGGCAGTCAGTAATTTAAATACGTCACAAATTGGTCAGAATGAAATCCAAACAAGTAATCAACTCAATGCGGAATGGAAAACCAATTTAACGCCTGATAAATTAGGCATTGTGTCTTTACGCCCAACCTCATTATCAATTTCTGGGCTGTCTGATTACATTAGTTTTTTACGTCAAACAGGGCAGGATTCCAAAAAATTTGAGTTAACTTACTGGCGGAAATTGTTGCAACCTGTTTCGGTCGGGGTAATGATGCTCTTGGCTCTTTCGTTTATTTTTGGTCCATTGCGTAGCGTGAGTGCTGGGGCGAGAATTGTTACGGGAATTTGTTTTGGTTTCTTATTCTATGTGGTAAATGAGATTTTTGGTCCAATGAGTTTAGTGTACAACGTGCCACCAATTCTCGGTGCATTGATGCCAAGTGTCCTGTTTTTATTAATTACGTGGTGGTTATTAAGCCGGAAACGTGATTAATTACAGTCCCTAAAACCGCGATCTATTTTTAACACGAAAATAGACCGCGGTTTTTTGTGTTTTAGATGCATTGAGCAAAGCAAATTAAGGTATTGGAATTTTAGTTGATTTTGAAACTGAATCGTTTTATTTGAGTGATATTTTTGCTTTTTAATCAATAAAAACCGCGGTCAAAAAACGTTTAAATTTTTGACCGGGGTAGATGCTTTATTTTATTTGAATTGTAATGAAATTTTGCCTGTTAGCGTAAATCACGTCGATCTTGGCGGACGATAATCTCTTTAGCGGATTTATCTGTAAGAGAAGGACCTGAATGAGCGGTTGGATGAGATTGTCGTTGTTGACGGTAATTTTCAACCCACATTGCCGTTGCGCCACAAACTGCCACAGGGATAACCACTAAATTAATAATGGGAGCCATTGTGCAAAGGCTAATTAAAGCACCAAAAGTGAGGCTTTGGGTGCGTAACTCAGCCAGTTTAAATCGCATTGTTGGGAAACTAATTTTATGGTTATCAAACGGATAGTCACAATATTGGATCGCCATCATCCACGCACTAAATAAGAACGTTAAAATGGGAATTACCGATTGCCCAAGTACGGGAATAAAACTCAGTAAGAATAAGGCGATGAATTTCGGGGCACTATAAAGCAATTTTTGCCATTCTCGCATTAACATCCGCGGAATGTCTTTGATGAAATCGCCCAGCGTGCTTTGGGCAAGTTCTTCGCCCGTCAGCATTTTTTCCACTTTTTCCGCAAGTAGCCCGTTAAAAGGGGCGGCGATAAAGCCAGATAACGTTGTGAAAATAAAGTAAAAAACCATAAAAATCATTGTGATGGTAAAAAGCCACAATATGCTACTGAGCCAATCTAACCAAGATGGAATATAGCTCATTACATAATCAATCATTGTTTTGATTTTACTCACAAATAACCAAAATAACCCACCGAGTAACAGAATATTGAGCAAAATTGGCATAATGACAAAACGGCGTAACCCTGGCTGTGTAATTAAGTGCCAGCCAGTCACAAAATAATGAAATCCTGATTTCATTTCATTGGGTTTGATCATAAAAATTCCTTTAAACAGTCATATATTTTAAATGCGATTTATTAGAGAGCAAAATCACAAAAAAGTTGCCGAAGTGTTAGAGTAGCAACGCAGAATAAAAAATGCAAATTGGGCGATCCTTTACGTTGGAAAATATGGTAAGCTAAGGTAACGATTTTAATTGTTGTAATACAGGGAAATAGCAATGGATTTAAACACAATTTTAATTATTCTCGGTGTGCTTGCTTTGATTGCATTGGTTGCTCATGGCTTGTGGTCAAATCGCCGTGAGAAAACACGCTATTTTAATAATGAAAATAACCCGTTTAATCGTGGGCAACCTCATTCTGCAGGACAACCATTGGAGCAAGGTGCGCCTAATTTGACGCGTACTGCGGCACCTTCTTTTAGCGAGCCTGCGGTTTCGCCACAACAAACGCACACTGCGCCAAGTCAAACCGTGATTGAACCTGAAAAGCATTTAAGTGATATTCGTATTACATTGCCAGGTCAGCAAGTTGAAACCACGTTTATGGCGGATCCGATTGAAAAAGCACGCCCGATTGAACCGATCAATGAACAACCTATGTTTAATGATGAGTCTGCACCTTTGCCACAAGCTGAGCCAGAACAAAATGAGCAATTTATTTTGTTGTATGTTGTCGCCCCCGAACACCGTCATTTTCAAGGCATTACCTTAGCACAAGAATTAGATAATTTAAGTTTTATTCTCGGTGCAGATCATTTGTATCATCGTCATTTAGATTGCACGCAAACTAGCCCTGTAGTGTTTAGCGTGGCGGATATTAATCAGCCAGGTACCTTTAATCCTTACGGTTTGCACGAACTATTTACGCAAGGTATTGCGATTTTTATGCGTCTGCCGTCAGCAGGAAATGATAAAGCAAATTTAAAATTAATGATTACCGCGGCCAAAAGTTTAGCCGAACAATTAGATGGCTTTGTCTTAACCGAGCAACAAGCAATCTTTGATGCACAAGCCGAAATGGATTATTTAGCAAAAGTTTAATCAATTAGGATTAAAAAAACAACGCTATTTTTGTCCGCGGTTTTTGACCGAAATTAACTGATTTAACCGCCATTGGCGGTTATTTTTTGTGAAGGAATAAAGTAAAGAATGACTGAATTTGAACAGCCCACACAAGCACAAGTTGAACAATTACGCCAAGATGTTAGTCACCACGCATATTTGTATCACGTTTTAGATGCACCTGTTATTCCCGATAGTGAATACGATAAATTGTTTCATCAATTAAAAGCCTGGGAACAACAACATCCAGAATGGATCACCCCTGATTCGCCAACACAACGGGTGGGGGCGAAACCTTTATCAAGTTTTGCTCAAATTAAACACCAAATTCCAATGCTGTCGTTGGATAATGTGTTTTCTGATGATGAATTTTTAGCATTCGTTAAGCGTATTCAAGATCGCTTAATCATTGCTCCAGAGCAGTTAGAATTTTGTTGTGAGCCGAAATTAGACGGATTAGCCGTGAGCATTTTGTATGTTAATGGTCAGCTAACCCAAGCTGCAACACGTGGCGATGGCAGTACAGGTGAAGATATTACCTTGAATATTCGCACCATTCGTAATATTCCATTGCAATTATGCCTTGATAATCCCCCAGAACGTTTGGAAGTACGGGGCGAGGTGTTTATGCCGCGGTCAGGTTTTGAAAAATTAAATCAACAAATGGAACAACGGGGTGAAAAAACTTTTGTCAATGCACGCAATGCGGCAGCAGGATCATTGCGTCAATTAGATCCGAAGGTAACTCGTCAACGCCCTTTAATGCTCAATGCTTATGGTATTGGTGTGGTTGAAGGTGCGACATTGCCGGATACGCATTATGCACGTTTACAATGGTTAAAATCATTAAGAATCCCTGTTAATAACGAAATTGTGTTGTGTCAAGGTGTTGAACAAGTCCTTGATTTTTATCGCCAAATTGAGAAAAAACGCCCTAATTTAGGTTATGACATTGATGGCACGGTTTTAAAAGTCAATAGTATTGCCTTGCAACAAGAGTTAGGTTTTATTTCCAAAGCCCCCCGTTGGGCGATTGCGTATAAATTTCCTGCCCAAGAAGCTTTGACTATTTTAAAGGATGTTGAATTTCAAGTGGGACGTACGGGGGCGATTACACCTGTTGCGAAATTGGAACCTGTTTTTGTCGGCGGTGTGACGGTAAGTAATGCCACGTTGCATAATGCGGATGAAATTGAGCGATTAAATATTGCAATTGGCGATACGGTGATTATTCGCCGTGCAGGCGATGTGATCCCACAAATTGTCGGAACGGTGTTAGAGCGTCGCCCCGTTGATGCACAGCAAATTCATTTTCCGTCAACCTGCCCTTCTTGCCATTCGCCGATTATTCGTCCTGAGGGCGAAGCGGTGGCTCGTTGTAGTGCTGATTTAACGGTTTGTCGTGCACAACGTAAGGAAATGTTAAAGCATTTTGTTTCGCGTAAAGCAATGGATATTGATGGCGTTGGAGCAAAATTAATTGAGCAATTAGTGGATCGTGAGTTAGTGCATACGCCCGCGGATTTATTTCGCTTAGATTTGACTACCCTTACTCGTTTAGAACGAATGGGGGTTAAATCGGCAGAAAACGCCCTTGCAAGCTTAGAAAAAGCAAAACAAACAACCTTAGCTCGTTTTATTTTTGCATTAGGGATTCGTGAAGTGGGCGAAGCTACCGCTCTTAATTTGGCAAATTATTTCAACAGTTTAGAAGCCTTACAGCAAGCGACTTTTGAACAATTACAACAAGTTAACGATATTGGCGAAGTTGTGGCTCAACGTATTGTGTCGTTTTGGCAAACTGAGAAAAATGTAGCATTAGTGCAAGATCTGTTGAATCAAGGCATCACTTGGCAACCGATTGAAACCGCTTCGCTACAAGCGGATAACCCTTTCAAAGGTAAAACCATCGTGTTAACGGGAACATTGACCCAAATGGGGCGTTCAGAAGCAAAAGCCTTGTTACAGCAATTTGGTGCAAAAGTCAGTGGCAGTGTATCTGCCAAAACTGATCTTGTTATCGCGGGCGAAAATGCAGGGTCAAAATTAAGCAAAGCCGTTGAACTCGGTGTAGCCGTGATTGACGAAGCGACATTCTTAGCCGAAGTGAAACGTTATCAATAAGGAAACCCAAAATGGGATTACTTGAATCAATTTTAGTGTTAATTTTATTAATTTTAATTAGTGCCGTGGTTTCTTCTGCCGAGATTTCCTTAGCAGGATCTCGCAAGATTAAGTTACAAGCCTTGGCAAATGAAGGCAATTTAAAAGCGGCACAAGTGTTGCAATTACAAGAATCACCAGGGCGTTTTATCACGGTGGTACAGATTGGCTTGAATATGGTTACGATTTTAGCAGGGATGCTAGGCGAAAGTAACATTAGCCGTTATCTCGCAGAGTATTTACAAAAATATTATCCTGACGCAGAATGGGTAGATGCGGTGTCTTCTTGGACGGCTTTTGCCTTTGTCACAATGGCATTTATTTTGCTCGCGGATCTTATTCCTAAACGCTTGGCGATGATTAACCCTGAAAAAATTGCTTTACGCACCGTCGGCATTATGAGTTTCTTAATGTTCGTGTGTAAACCACTGGTTTGGGTGTTTGATGTGTCGGCTAACAGCATTTTCCGCTTATTGCGTGTTTCTACGGTACGTGAAGAAAGTATGACGTCAGCGGACATTGTGGCGATGGTTGATGCGGGGGCAGAAGCAGGCGTATTAAAGGCTCAACAACATTATTTAATTGAGAATATTTTTGATATGCAAGAGCGTACGGTAACTTCCACAATGACTACGCGAGAAAATATCGTATTTTTAGATCGCACTTACACTCGTCAAGAAGTACTAAACACGCTCAATGAGGATTCGCATTCAAAATTACTGATTTGTGATAATGGCTTAGATAAAATTTTGGGCTATGTTGAGTCCCATAGTTTATTGACCCTTTATTTGCAAACTGATGCACCAGTCTCCTTAACGGATAACCGCCTATTACGCAAAGCCTTGTTTATTCCTGATACATTATCGCTTTATGAAGTGTTGGAATTATTCAAATCAACGGGTGAAGATTTTGCGGTAATTGTGAATGAATATGCGTTGGTGGTTGGGATTGTTACCCTAAATGATGTTATGAGTATTGTGATGGGCGAGTTGGTGTCTAACGAAGAAGAGCAAATTGTCCGCCGTGACGAAGATTCGTGGTTAATTGATGGAATGACGCCATTAGAAGATGTGCAACGTGCATTAGATATTGATGCTTTCCCTGCGGAAGAAAATTATGAAACGATCGGTGGGTTTATGATGTATATTCTACGCAAAATTCCAAAGAAAACGGATTTTGTGCTGTACGATAAATACAAATTTGAAATTATTGATACCGATAATTTCAAGATCGATCAGCTGATGGTGTCATTGCGTAAAGATATGAAGCCGCAAGAAAATCAGGCTTAGCTAACGGTTCAATACCGCGGTCAAAAATTCAAACGTTTTTTTGACCGCGGTTTTTTATTCTGTGGATTTAGCTAATCATTGCGATGTTGAGTAAATGCGGTAATGGCATCCACCACGTTTTGCGGTTGAATTTGTGCCATTAAATTTTTGCCACTTAATTTTGTCGCCCACGGCAATTGGCTTGAAGGTTTGCCAAACTGTTGAATTGCATTTTGTTCATAAACCGAAATTACATTATCTAGATGATAATAAGGTCCTGTTCTCAGCGGATTATGATAGGCATATAATCCAATGACTGCGGTGCCACACATATTGGCAATGTGAGCACTTGCACTGTCAGGTGAAATCACCAAATCCACTTGTTTGATCAATGCCACTAATTGAGCAAGTGTTGTTTTGCCAACGGTATTGGCAATCGGGAAATCACATTTTTGCTTAATGTTTTCTGCCATTTGCTGTTCACGTGAGCTTGCCCCGCCCGCCAAAATAATCTGATAGCCTTGCTGATGTGCCGTTTGGGCGGCGGCAACATAGCCTTCTAGCGTCCAATCTTTTTCCGCTTTGCTAGAGCAGGGAGCAATCAGTAAATTTGGTTTCTCTTGTGCTAGCCAAGGTTGCACGCTATTAATTAAATTTTTCTCTAAATGCAAATGCCAACTCGGTGTTTGAATAGGCACACCAAGATACTCAACAAAGGCGAGAAAACCGCCCAAAACGTGGGGATTAACGGGATCTTGTACCCGTTGATTAACAAAGTATTGTTGACATTCCCGTGAACGTTGTTGCCCAAAGCCTATTTTATAATTCGCCTTGATCCCAATGGAAAGTAAAGACGCACGAAATGCAGTTTGCAAATTTAGTAATGCATCAAATCGCTGATGCTTTAACTTTCGCCATAGGGCAAAAATGCCTTTAAATCCCGTTTTTTTATCGTAGATTTCAAAATGAATATTTTGCGTTATTGCAGATAACAGCTGATATTCCACTTTGCCCACAATCCAAGTGATCTGGGTTTGCGGCCAATAGGCTTGAATTTGTTGCACTGCGGCTAAGGCGTTGCACACATCGCCAATCGCAGATAAACGGAGAATACACAAAGATTCGGGGGCTTGAGTAAATAATGGCATAATGGGATTGATTTTCGGTTTTTGCATAATGGCTATTTTAAAGTAGAATAACGCAATAAGACAGTATGGAAGAGAAAAAATGCTTGAATTTCAACAAAAAAATTGCTTTTTTTTAGCCAATTTTGACGTGCCAATGGCACAGCAAACGCAGTTTTGCCAACCTGAATATTGGCAACAGCAACAACGCATTTTAGGTTATGCCAAAGGACGTGGCACAACGTGGTTTATTCAAACCCAAGATTTATTCGGGGTAAATACCGCGTTAAGACATTATTACCGCGGCGGAATTTGGGGCAAATTCAATAAAGATTTGTATTATGCTAATGAATTAGCGACAACTCGCAGTTTTGCTGAGTTTCGTTTGCTTAACGAACTTAAACAGGCAGGTTTGCCCGTGCCAACGCCGATTATGGCAAAGGTTGAACGGCTGCCACTCGGTTTTTATCGTGCGGATTTATTAAGCGAACGAATTGATAATGCACAAGATTTGACTGCCTATTTACAGCAACACCCTTTAACCGCAATGCAATGGCAACAAATTGGGCAACTTATTCGCCGTTTGCATAATTTGCAAATTTGCCACAGTGATTTGAATGCACATAATATTTTGCTTCAACAGCAACAACATTCTCATCAATTTTGGCTAATTGATTTTGATAAATGCGGAAAACGGCAAGGCGAACATTGGAAAGCGGACAACCTTTCTCGCTTAAAGCGTTCTTTTTTAAAGGAAGTGGAACGAATGAACATTCTTTTCCAATTAACTGATTGGCAAGCGTTATTATTGGGTTATCAACAGTAGTTAAACCAATGCTCCCTATGCGAAAAATGGCGAGCAAAACACAACAGAGTCGTTGCGACCGCGGTCAAAAATTCAAACGTTTTTTGACCGTGGTTTTTTTATTTCTTTCTGACTTTTGCTGCCCAACCTGGCTGAGTTGGGTTTGTTGTGAGCCTTTATTATTTTTCTTTTTTGTGGCGTGCAAGAGATTTGTGCTGAATTGATACATTTTTGTCTTTGGCTTTGAAATATTGCCCTAGTTGTTCTGTGATATATACTGAGCGGTGTTTACCCCCCGTACAACCAATGGCGATGGTGAGATAACTGCGGTTATTTTTTTCAAGCAGTGGCAACCAAGTTTCAATATAATGGCGTGTCATATAGATAAACTCGTGGACTTCAGTATGCTGAGCGAGAAAGTCCATAACGGGTTGTTCTAAGCCTGTCATTGCACGCAAGTTTGGTTCCCAATGGGGATTGGGCAGAAAACGCACGTCAAACACATAGTCCGCATCAAGGGGGATACCATATTTAAAACCGAAAGATTCAAATACAATTTTTAACTCTTTATCAGATTGACCACGGAGAAATGCACGTAATTTTTCCGCCAGTTCGTGGGTTGAGAGTTCAGTGGTGTCAATGATAATATTGGCTTGTTGAACAAGGGGATCGAGATAATCCCGTTCGGCATCAATCGCTGCTTCAAGTGAAAGATCCTGCACAGAAAGCGGGTGCAGACGGCGTGAGTCGCTGTAGCGGCGAATGAGTACGGAACGCTTGCTGTCTAAAAAGATGATTTTGATTTGATGATTATGAGCTAGGCGGCTTAAAATATTTTCAAGTGATGCTTGTGAATTGGGTAAATTACGAATATCTACGCTGACGGCGGCAAGATCTTGAGTTTTAGATAGCGTATCTGCTAGCTGGGGAAGTAAGTCTATCGGCAAATTATCTACGCAATAATAACCGATATCTTCTAATGCACGCAATGCTACGGATTTGCCTGCACCTGAACGCCCACTGATGATGATGAGTTCCATAGTTACCTTCAGTTTAAATGAAAATAGAATTAGGGTTGTTCGTTTTCTCTTTGTTGTATCTCTGCTTGTTGTTCTGATTCTGATAGATTATCAATAAATTCAAAAACTTGCCAAATTTCATCCGCATTTTGTGCTTGGCGTAACTGTTTAGTGAAGTTTTTATCAGTTAATTTCTCCGCAATTTCAGCAAAATTGCATTGATAGGTTGAACAAAGATCGGGAGAAATCATAATTGCGAAGATCAAATCTACTTTACGATGATCTGGTGCATCATAATCAATGGGAGTTTCTAATTGTAGAAAGACGGCAATCACTTTATCTTTTAATGGAAGACGGGCTCTTGGCATTGCAACGCCAGCCCCTAAAGCGGTACAACCGAGTCTTTCTCGCTCAAATAGACTTTCAAAGCATTGTATTTCATCGCATTCTTCGCAGTCTATTTGTTCCGCAATGATACGCCCAATCATTTCTAAAACGGCTTTTTTACTACTACAAATTGCCCCTTGGCGAATATTTTCAGGCGTTAATAATTGAGTAAATTTTAACATATCCATTGAGATTTAAAGTTTAAATTGTTCACCAAGATATACACGTTTTACTTGTTCATTATTCATCACTTGTTCAGGTGTACCAGTTGCAATCATTTTTCCTGCACTCACAATATACGCACGTTCACAAACATCTAAGGTTTCACGCACATTATGGTCTGTAATTAATACGCCTAGACCGCGGTTGCGTAAATCGGTAATAATTTTTTTAATATCAATTACCGAGATGGGATCGACCCCTGCAAAAGGTTCATCAAGTAAAATAAATTTAGGATTAGCTGCCAATGCACGAGCAATTTCAACACGGCGACGTTCACCACCAGAAAGTGATTGACCGAGATTGTCGCGAATGTGCCCGATATTAAATTCTTCAATTAATTCGTTCGCACGAGCTTTGCGTTGTTTACCATTGAGATCTTTACGAATTTCCAATACTGCCATTAAATTATCATACACGCTTAAACGGCGAAAAATCGAGGCTTCTTGTGGCAAATAGCCGATACCTTTTTGTGCACGGTTATGCATTGGCAATAAACTAATATCTTCATCATCAATGCGAATTTTTCCTTGGTCGTGGCGGACTAAACCAACCACCATATAAAAGGAAGTCGTTTTTCCCGCACCATTTGGTCCAAGCAAACCAACAATTTCATTGGAATGCACGGTAAAAGAAACATCTGATACAACTTGGCGACTTTTATAGCTTTTCGCTAGCCCTTCGGCATATAAAACAGACATTATTTTTTCCCTTTTGCATTATTTAATTGGTTCGGGATTAAGACAGTATGCACACGTGCTTTACCGCCACTATTTGCTTTAAGTTGCTGTTTTTTCACATCATAAGTGATTTTATCCGCATCAATCTTACTATCAAGCTGTTGCAAATGTGCATTATTCGTTAAGGTCAAAAATTCTGTGCCGAGATCATAATGCACTGTATTAGCTCTGCCATCAACTGGTTTGCCATCATCTAATAATTGATGAAAGGTCACCGGGCTACCGTAGGCATCAACGGTTTCCTTTTTGCCTGAATTTTCTGGTGGGCGTTTAATTACCACTTTATTGGCTTTTATTAAGATAGATCCTTGTGTAATTACCACATTATCGGTGAACGTCACGACGCTATTTTCCATATCAAGCGATTGATTGTCTGACACGATATTGATAGGTTGGTTGGTATCATCTTTTAACGCAAAAGCAGAAAAAGAAGTCAACATTAACGTGCTTAAAATAACGAGTTTGCGGTTGTTGATCTTATTCATAAGTTATGGGTCCTGTTGTACGTCTTGATTGGATAATTTTTGTTCGCTATTACTGTCTTTCGGGCTAATTTGATAAAAGGTTTTCACTTGTTCTTTTAAATTTGCCACTTGCTGTTTTAAATTACCGTTTAATTTTAATCCTTGTGAATGGAAATTTAAGCCATTAATTTTTACCATTTTATCTGAGCTAATGTCTTGCGTTTTTAAATCAATTAGGACAAATTCACTTTCAACACGTTGTAATTTTGATGTTGGCATCAAACTTTGCAATACAACATTGCCATTGAGATATAGCATATTGTCTTTTTTTAATGTAGCTTTGTCCGCGGTCAATTTCCAACTTTGTTGCCCGATGGTTTGTGGATTTTCTGTTTCAAACGCAAAAACTTCAGGTTGCTGGAAATCGGTATGCCCGTCAAATTCGTAATATTCTACTTTGTCTGATAACGCTAAATACTGTTTTTTCCCTATCGGAGCATAAATCTCAGTTTGCATTTTATGACCGATATATTCAGGGGTTTCTTGCTTTTTTATCAGCCCATCTAAATTGTTTTGATCTTGATTTAATGAATAAAACCAAGCTAATAGTGCTAAAGCGACAACGGCAAGGATTGCCGTCCAACGAAAATTTGTCATCTGTGTAAAAATCTATTCAATAATTTCCGCTGGATTATAGCATAAAAATTAGGATATGCGTGCTAAACAAAGAGAGGATTATTAAAGTTTCTGATAATGTCGTTGACCAAAAATGGCAGTTCCAATGCGTACCATTGTTGATCCCCACTGGATTGCATTGTTCATATCATCGCTCATTCCCATTGATAAAGTATCAATTTGCTGCGTTGGAAATGCGAGTTGTAGCTGTGCGAATAATTGTTGCATTGCACGAAAAGCTTGCGTTTGTTGTTTGAGATCCGTTGTTGGGGCGGGAATTGCCATTAGACCGCGTAAACATAGGTTAGGCAATTGAGTTATTTGTTTTGCCAATTCAATTAATTGACTCGGTTCGATTCCTGATTTACTTGCTTCATCGCTAATATTAATTTGAATTAATACATTGAGCGGTGATTTATGCGATGGACGTTGTTCACTTAACCGTTGTGCGATTTTTACGCGATCTAATGTCTGCATCCAATCAAAGTGTTCAGCAACCAAGCGAGTTTTGTTTGATTGCAAAGGACCTATGAAATGCCATTCAATATCATTGAATTGACTAAGTGCTTGAATTTTCTCTACACCCTCTTGTACATAATTTTCACCAAAAGCCCGTTGCCCCGCGTGATAAGCTCGTTCAATATCGCCTGAAGGTTTAGTTTTGGAAACGGCAAGTAATTGTACCGATTGCGGATCGCGTTCAGCTTGTTGACAATCTTGGCTGATTTGCTGATGAATTTGAGCTAAGTTTTGTTGTATCGTCATAATATGCTTGAACCTAAAGAAAAATTTGTCTTATTTTACCCGAATTTAGCTAAATCGTGAAAGGTAAAGCAGAAGAAAATGCGTTGATTTAAGAAAAACAGAAATTTCTGTATTTTCTCTTTGACAAATAACTAAAATTTCGGTATTTCTAATGCCATTGATTTCTTTTTAATTTGATTGATGAAAAATTTCCGCACGACTATGCCAATCATTATCACTATTACGTTTAATGGTGCGGGTTAGTGCGAATTTTTATTAACCAACCCGCATTTCAAATGCGGGTTTTTTATCATTTTATTGAGAAAACCGCGGTCAAAAATTAAAGTAATTTTAACGATAAACACAACATATACAAGGAACATTCTATGCGCGTACTTAAATTTGGTGGCACTTCATTAGCCAACCCCGAACGGTTTTTACAAGCCGCAGAATTAATTGAAAAGGCTCATTTAGAGGAGCAAGCTGCGGGTGTGCTATCTGCCCCTGCTAAGATTACCAACCATTTGGTCGCCCTTTCAGAAAAAGCTAGTTTACACCAACCTACCGATTCTCACTTCAATGAAGCTCTTGACATTTTCTATAATATTATCAATGGATTATATGCAGAAAATAATCAATTCGAACTGACCGCGGTCAAATCTATTATTGATGGTGAATTTGCACAAATTGCGGAATTACTGGAACAAATTAGACTCGCAGGCGAAGTTTCTGATGCGGTTAAAGCGACCATCGATTGCCGTGGTGAAAAATTGTCAATTGTGATGATGAAAGCTTGGTTTGAAGCGAATGGCTATCAAGTTACGGTGATTGATCCTGTGCAGAAATTAGTTGCACACGGTGGATATTTGGAATCTTCCGTTGATATTGAAGAATCTACCCGTCGTGTAGATGCAAAATCTATTCCTGATAACAATATTGTGTTAATGGCTGGCTTTACCGCGGGCAATAATCAAGGCGAATTAGTGTTGCTCGGGCGTAATGGTTCGGACTATTCCGCCGCTTGTTTAGCGGCTTGTTTGCAAGCCAGTGTCTGTGAAATTTGGACGGACGTGGATGGGGTGTTTACCTGTGATCCACGTTTAGTCCCTGATGCCCGTTTATTACCAAGCTTGTCTTATCGAGAAGCGATGGAATTGGCTTATTTTGGGGCGAAAGTGATTCATCCCCGTACCATTGGTCCATTAGTTCAAACGCAAATTCCTTGTTTGATTAAAAATACTGGCAACCCAACAGCACCAGGTTCAATTATTGATGGTAACGAAGAACGTAGTGATGAATTACAGGTAAAAGGAATTACCAACCTAGATAATGTTACGATGTTTAATATTTCAGGGCCTGGAATGCAAGGCATGGTCGGTATGGCAGCACGAGTTTTCTCTACGATGTCCAATGCAAATATTTCGGTGATTTTAATTACGCAATCTTCTTCTGAATATAGCATCAGCTTTTGCGTACCAAGTAAACTGGCAGAGAAAGCACGGGTTGCACTTAATCTTGAGTTTGCTCAGGAATTAGACTCTAAACAATTCGATCCTATTGAGTCGATCAGTGATTTATCCATTATTTCTGTGGTGGGCGATGGTATGAAAAAAGCTAAAGGGATCGCTGCCCGTTTCTTTAGTGCATTAGCCCAAGCTAATATTAGTATTGTTGCGATTGCGCAGGGATCATCTGAACGTTCAATTTCTGCGGTTGTACCATTAAATAAAGCGATTGAAGCGGTGAAAGCAACGCATCAAGTGTTGTTCAATAATAAAAAAGTGGTGGATATCTTTTTAGTTGGCGTGGGGGGAGTAGGCAGTGAGTTAATTGAGCAAATAAAACGCCAAAAAAAGTATCTCGCGGATAAAAATATTGAAATTCGTGTGTGTGCTTTAGCCAATTCAAACAAAATGTTATTGGATGAAAATGGGTTAAATTTAGATCATTGGAAAGAGGATTTAGACAATGCGACTCAGCCATCAGATTTTGATGTATTGCTTTCGTTTATTAAATTACATCACGTAGTTAATCCTGTGTTTGTGGATTGCACCTCATCAGATAGCGTGCCAGCATTATATGCTCGAGCATTAAGTGAAGGTTTCCATGTGGTTACACCGAATAAAAAAGCAAATACGCGTGAAATGGCTTATTACAATTTAATTCGTGAGAATGTGCGTAATGGGCAAAGTAAGTTTCTTTATGATACTAATGTTGGTGCGGGTTTACCTGTTATTGAGAATTTACAAAACTTGCTTGCGGCAGGTGATGAAGTGGAACGATTTAATGGGATTTTATCGGGATCATTATCCTTTATCTTTGGAAAATTAGATGAAGGTTTCTCATTATCGGAAGCAACGACATTAGCACGTGAGAAAGGATTCACTGAACCTGATCCTCGTGATGATTTATCGGGTAAAGATGTGGCTCGTAAACTCTTAATTTTAGCACGAGAAATGGGATTATCCCATGAATTAGAGGATGTTGAGGTTGAAGGTGTATTGCCTGAAGGCTTTGCTGAAGGGAAAAATGTCAGTGATTTTATGTTGCAATTACCTGAACTTGATGCTGAGTTTAAAGCCAGAGTAGAACGTGTGAAATCGGAAGGAAAAGCGTTGCGTTATGTGGGGCAAATTGTACAGGGTAAATGCAAAGTTTCTATTTTAGAAGTGGATGCGGAAGATCCGTTGTATAAAGTTAAAAATGGTGAAAATGCACTTGCATTCTATACACGTTATTATCAACCTATTCCGTTATTATTGCGTGGCTATGGTGCAGGCAATGCGGTAACAGCCGCGGGCATTTTTGCTGATATTTTACGAACGCTAAAAAACTAGGAGAGATTATGCTACGAATTTATGCCCCCGCATCTAGTGCAAATATCAGCGTAGGGTTTGATACTTTAGGTGCAGCATTATCGCCAATTAATGGTTCATTATTAGGCGATGTGGTGCAGATTGATGAGATCTCTCAAGGCTTTGAATTAGAAAGCGTAGGCTATTTTGTACGGAAATTGCCAAAAGAACCGCAAAAAAATATTGTTTATCAAGCCTATGTATTATTTAGTGAACGATTAAAGATCCGCAGTCAAAAAGTAAAAAGTTTACGTTTAACCTTGGAAAAAAATATGCCGATCGGTTCAGGGCTAGGTTCCAGTGCTTGCTCGATTGTAGCGGCATTGGTGGCATTAAATCGTTTCCATAATGATCCTTTTTCTAAAATGGAATTATTAGAAATGATGGGAGAATTAGAAGGGCGTATTTCGGGTTCAATCCATTATGATAATGTCGCACCTTGCTATTTAGGTGGCGTGCAATTAATGGTACAATCGTTAGGCAATATTTGCCAGCAATTACCATTTTTTGATCATTGGTATTGGGTGTTGGCATATCCTGGGATTGAAGTTTCGACGGCTGAAGCTCGGGCGATTTTACCTAAAAGTTATACGCGTCAAGATGTGATCTCGCACGGGCGTTATCTCGGTAGTTTCGTGCATGCTTGCCACACACAACAGGATGTCCTTGCTGCATTAATGATGAAAGATGTGATCGCTGAACCTTATCGTGAAGTTTTATTACCTCATTTTGCTGAAGTGAAGCAGGCAACACAAGATCTAGGGGCATTAGCGACGGGGATTTCAGGATCAGGTCCCACAATTTTTGCAATTGCACCTGATTTAATGGTGGCAACTAAAATATCAACCTATTTAGAACAACATTATTTACAAAATAATGAAGGCTTTGTACATATTTGCAAAGTGGATAACCAAGGAGCAAGAGAGCTAAAATGAAAAAATTCAGTCAAATTTTATTGATATTAATTGCAGCAATGAGCAGTATCACAGTTAATGCCGCTGATTTAGATAAACATGATGAAGGCGAATATGTCGTTGTCAATCCACAGACTGGTAAAGAAACTGAAATGAAGTTTAAATTTACTAAACAAAGTAAAATTTGGATCGCGGATTTTTTCGAAGACGGAAAATGGAAGCCGATAGCTTGTGGTGCAAGTACAGATCATTGTGCGTTCACCACGTCTTCACGTAAAACAGTTGACCGTTTGTTTTCGGCGGAACCTAATTTACAAAAGGCACTCAATAAAAATGGCGTGAAAGCCTATTGTATTGACTCAACAGATAATGTTGGTTTATGCCGTGTTGATGACCGAAAAAATCAAATAAGCTTTTATTTTTTACACATTCAAGAAAATGAAAATGCTAATTTATTGGTATTAAAACGAATTAATTAATCGGAATTTTATGAATTTATATAATATTAAATATCCAGAAGAGCAAGCCAGTTTTTCTCAAGCTGTACGTCAAGGTTTGGGACGTGATCAAGGGTTATTTTTCCCTGAAACCTTGCCAATGTTAAATGTAGATGAACTGCTTAAATTGCCTTTAGTTGAACGTAGTCAGAAAATTTTATACGCGGTAATTGGCGATGAAATTCCCACAGATGTGTTGAACAAAATGGTCGCTAATGCATTTACTTTCCCTGCACCCGTCAAAAAAGTGTCGGAGCATATCTATGCGTTGGAATTATTCCACGGTCCAACCTTAGCATTTAAGGATTTTGGTGGGCGGTTTATGGCTCAGGCTTTAGCTGCGGTGCGTGGCGATGGTAAAATTACTATTTTAACCGCAACTTCTGGCGATACGGGTGCGGCAGTGGCACACGCATTTTATGGATTAGAAAATATTGATGTCGTGATTTTATACCCGAAAGGAAAAATCAGCCCACTGCAAGAAAAATTATTTTGTACGTTAGGCGGCAATATTCGTACTGTTGCGATTAATGCGGATTTCGATGCTTGCCAAGCCTTAGTGAAACAGGCATTTGATGATCAGGAACTCCGTCAAGCAATCGGCTTAAATTCCGCGAATTCCATTAATATTAGTCGCTTACTTGCACAAGTTTGCTATTATTTTGAAGCCGTAGCACAACTTCCTGAAACCGAGCGAAATAATTTAGTGGTTTCTGTGCCAAGTGGAAACTTTGGTAATTTGACCGCGGGTTTAATTGCCAAAAGTTTAGGTTTACCAATTAAACGATTTATTGCTTCAACCAATGCAAATGACACGGTTCCACGTTATTTACGCAGCGGAAATTGGTCGCCAAATCCAACGGTAGCAACCTTATCAAATGCAATGGATGTCAGCCGTCCAAATAATTGGCCGCGGGTGGAAGAATTATTTAAACGCAATCATTGGGAATTAAATGAATTGCATTCTGCATCAGTAAGCGATAGTGAAACTGAACAAACTTTAGCACAAATGTACGCTGATGGGTATTTATGTGAGCCACATGGTGCGGTAGCTTATCGGGTGTTAAAACAAGATTTGCAAGCAGGTGAAACAGGGTTATTCTTATGTACTGCACATCCTGCTAAATTTAAGGAAAGTGTTGAACGGATTTTAGATATTCGTCTTGATTTGCCTGACGCCTTGGAAAAACACAGCAAATTGCCGTTATTATCTGATGTGATGGACAATGATTTTGCACAATTACGTGCATATTTGTTGCAAAAATAATCAATCAACTTATTGATGCCAGTCCAGATGGATTGGCATTTTACTTTGGAATGAATAGGAAAAGAATATGGTTCGGGTTTATGGCATAAAAAATTGCGATACGGTAAAAAAAGCGATGAAGTGGTTAGCAGAACAGGGGATTGAGGCACAATTATATGATTATCGTGTTGATGGTTTAGATCCTGAGTGGTTAGCTCAAGCTGCACAGCAATTTGGTTGGGAAAATTTAATCAACAAACGCAGTACGACTTGGCGTAATTTAGATGAGAGCCAAAAAACATTGGAAAAAAAGACCGCGGTTTCGCTGCTATTGGACTATCCAACCTTAATTAAACGCCCGATTATTTTGCAAGATGGCGTCGCTTTGCTTGGGTTTAATTCTGCTGAATATGCACAAGCTTTTCAATCTTCTAAAGGATAGGTAAAACTATGCAGAATCAGGTTATTGAACTTGCTCAGGCATTAATTCAACGCCCATCCATTAGCCCTGATGATCAAGGGTGCCAACAGTTAATTGCTGAACGTTTACAACAGCTAGGGTTTAAGATCGAATGGTTACCCTTCAATGAAACACTGAATTTATGGGCAACACACGGTGAGGGTTCACCGTTGGTGGTATTTGCAGGTCATACGGATGTGGTGCCTGTGGGCGATGAAAGTCAATGGAATTATCCGCCATTTAGTGCACAGGTTGTTGAAGATTTGCTATGCGGGCGTGGTGCAGCGGATATGAAAGGTTCGCTGGCTGCGATGATTGTTGCCGCAGAGCAATATGTCAAAGCTCATCCCACTCATCAAGGTAGAATTGGTTTTTTAATTACTTCTGATGAAGAAGCCGCGGCTAAAGATGGCACCGTGCGTGTGGTTGAAACATTAATGGCACGTGGCGAAAAAATTGATTATTGTTTGGTTGGCGAACCTTCTAGTGAAAAGCAACTTGGCGATGTTGTAAAAAATGGTCGGCGTGGATCTATAACGGGAAATTTGTTTATTCAAGGTGTGCAAGGGCACGTTGCTTATCCGCATTTAGCGGAGAATCCCGTGCATAAGGCACTCTCGTTTTTGCAAGATTTGACGACTTATCAATGGGATCGAGGCAATGCATTTTTTCCGCCAACAAGTTTACAAATTGCGAATATTCAGGCGGGAACGGGCAGTAATAATGTGATCCCCGGCGAGTTGTATGTACAATTTAACTTACGTTATTGCACCGAAGTCAGCGATGACATCATTAAGCAAACCGTAGAAAAAATGTTGCAACAACACCGATTAATTTATCGAATTGAGTGGAATTTATCGGGCAAACCTTTTCTCACTAAGCCAGGTAAGCTAGTCAATGCGGTGATGGAGAGTTTACAGCAAGTGGCGAAAATAACCCCCCGTTTAGAAACGGGAGGCGGCACTTCTGATGGGCGTTTTATTGCTTTAATGGGGGCGGAAGTTGTGGAATTAGGGCCACTTAATCGCACAATCCATAAAGTTAATGAATGCGTCAGTGTACAGGAGCTCATCACCTTGGTGAGCGTGTATCAACAAATGTTAGTGAATTTATTAGATTAGCCGAAAACCGCGGTCAAAAATTCCGCTATTTTTTCTAAAAATAAGGCTGAAATTGACCGCGGTTTATTGATTAAATCAGGAGCTGTATGTTTATATTGACCCCAGAGCAATTAACAGGCAAAGATCGCCGTCATTTGCAACCTTTACCTTGCCCTTTTTCTCAGCAACATTGTTTACAATCTGAAGCTTTGAGTGCTTTTCAAGCTTTACAACAAACCGCAAAACAGGCGGGCTTTAATTTACAGCCTGCAAGTAGTTTCCGCGATTTTCAACGCCAACAAGCGATTTGGAATGGAAAATTTACGGGAGAGAGAAAGGTTCACGATGATCAAGGTAAGCCACTTGATTTGAGTTTATTCGATGATTGGCAAAAATGCCAAGCTATCTTGCGTTGGTCTGCCATGCCAGGGGCGAGCCGGCATCATTGGGGAACGGAAATAGACATTTTTGATCCTGACTTGTTGCCAGCTAATCAAGCATTACAACTTGAACCTTGGGAATATGAAAAGGGCGGTTATTTTGCTGAATTAAGTCAATGGTTACAGCAACATTTACCAAAATTTGATTTCGGTTTACCGTTTATGACTATGTCAGAACGGATAAAAATTGGGCGTGAACCTTGGCATATCAGCTATTTACCTCTTGCAGAACAAGCTCGCACACAATTTAATCCTGATGTATTGCAACAGGCTTGGCAGGATGAGCATATTGAAGGCAAAGAGAGTTTGGTTAAACATCTTCCTTTAATTTTTGAACAATTTTGGGTGTGAGATAAGGTTAACATAGTCAAAAGGGCGATTGGTTTACAACATAGTGATGGGGATGATTTTTATGTCAACTTTTTGCAAAGGCGAGCGTTAAGCAATGACAATAGATGATCTTTCTATTATAATCGGGCAAATTTTTTTATTTTTATGTAGGTATTAACAACTATGTTAATGGAAAAACTTCACAACGCATCGAATAGTAAGCTATCAAAAGCAATTTTTATGCTTATTTCAATTACCTTTTTTGTCAGTGGTATGGCAGGTTATGTGGCAACGCGTAGCGATACTTCGGCGGTTAAAGTGAATGGAGAAAGTATTGATCAGAGCCTTCTTCAACAACGTTATAGTGATGAAATTCAACGATTAACGATAGAAAAGGGAGCACAATTTGCTATTGAATCAGATAACCCTGAATTTACTGCGACTTTACGCAAACAAGTGTTAGATCGTTTAATTGATCAAGAATTGTTGCGTCAATATGTCAAAGAATTACATTTAGGGCTGAGCGATGAGCAAATTAAGCAATATATCGTGACGACACCAATGTTTCAGTCTAATGGTAAGTTTGATAACAATCTCTATCAACAGCTTTTAAGCAATAATCGAATGACACCTGATACCTATGCGGAATATACGCGTGAAGCATTAACGCTTGCTCAATTACAATCAGGTTGGGCAGATACGGCATTTTTAACACCTGAACAGGTTGGTTTCTTATCCAATGCATTATTCCAAAAACGTGAATTTAGAGTGGCACATTTAGTATTAAGCGATGAATTAATGGCACAACAAGCTGTGAGTGAGCAAGAAATTACGGATTATTATAATGCGCATAAAGCTTCATTTGTTCAGCCTGAACAGGTTAAAGTGCAATATATTGATCTAGATAAGAATTTAGCAGCTAATGCGGTACAAGTGACTGACCAAGATGTTGAAAAGTATTATCAAGATAATCAAGCACAATTCTCCACTAAAGGACAAGAGAAGGTTGCACATATTCAATTTAATGATGAAAAATCCGCACAAGCTGCTTATCAGGCTTTACAAAATGGAGCTGATTTTGCTGATTTAGCAAAAAAAGAATCAACGGATAAATTGTCCGCGGTTAATGGCGGGGATTTAGGTTGGTTGAATCAAGGCGATTTACCCGAAGCTTTTGAAAATGCCGCAAAAGCATTAACAGCAGGACAATATACGGAGCCTGTTAAAGTTGATAATCAATACCATATTATCAAGGTGTTAGATCGCAAAGAAGGCAATATTCAACCCTTGGCAGCAGTTAAAGAGCGCATTGTTGATCTTATCCGTCAAGATGCGGTAAGTAATAAATTTTATGCTTTAGAAAAAATCGTTGGTGAAAAAGCGTTTGAAGATCAATCTTCATTGCAAACTGCTGCTGATGCGGTGGGAGCAAAATTGCAACAAACGGATTATTTCTCGCGTAAAGCTATTCCTGACGCATTAAACTTCTCTAGTGTGATTAACGCGATGTTTGATGGGGATGTATCGCAAGGTGGGCAAAATTCAGATCCAATGAATGTGGGCGAGTTACATTCAATTGCTATTCGCGTGCTTGAACATAAACCGCAAGTGACTTTAACTCTTGAGCAAAGCAAAGCACAGATTGAGCAGCATCTGAAACAACAAAAAGCAGAATCTGTTTTACTCACACAAGCACAGCAAATGGTGCAAGAGCTCAATGCGGGTAAACAAGTGGTTAACTTGAAATTTGATGTGGCACAAACTTGGTCGTCAGCAGAAAATAAAAATCCGACCTTGTTTAATACTATCGCAGCAATGAAATTAAATGGTGACAAATCAACATATCAAGCAACGATCGATCAAGGTAATGTGTTGATTATTGCGTTAGATAAAATTGTTGATGCTGAATTAACGGATAGTTTACGAAGTACAGTCAATAAATCGCTACTCAATTTAGATATGAATGATCTGCAAGCTAACTTGCTAAAATCATTACGCAGTAAAGCAAAAATTGAGTATAACGAAGAATATTTAAGACAGTCACAAGAATAAAAGTTAAAGCCCTTCATAATGGAAGGGCTTTTTTATAATGAATGTCTCAATAATTTTTAAAAAAATAGCTAGTTTTTGACCGCAGTTTATGGTATAAAGTGCGCCGTTATTTTACACTTAATTTTGTGTGAAGTGATTTTACATTAATTTTATATAACACACACATATCGCTCGAATAAATCGGGGTGCCAAACGGTCGGTTTATTTGATATGTGGAGGCTCAACCCCAATTAAAAGGAAAATATTATGGCACAAGTTTCAATGCGCGAAATGATCAACGCAGGTGTTCACTTCGGTCACCAAACCCGTTACTGGAATCCAAAAATGAAACCTTTTATTTTTGGTGCTCGTAATGGTGTTCATATCATCAATTTAGAAAAAACCCTTCCAATGTTTAATGATGCATTAGCAGAGTTAACTCGTATTGCGAGCAACAATGGAAAAATTCTTTTTGTTGGTACTAAACGTGCAGCATCTGACGCGGTCAAAGCAACAGCATTAGACTGTCAACAATATTATGTTAATCACCGTTGGTTAGGTGGTATGTTGACTAACTGGAAAACAGTTCGTCAATCAATTAAACGTTTAAAAGATCTTGAAGCACAAACTCAAGATGGTACATTTGAAAAAATTACCAAAAAAGAAGCGTTAATGCGTACTCGTGAGCTTGAAAAACTTGAATTAAGTCTTGGCGGTATTAAAGATATGGCTGGATTGCCTGATGCGTTATTTGTTATCGCAGCAGACCACGAGCATATCGCAATCAAAGAAGCAAATAATTTAGGTATCCCTGTATTTGCGATCGTTGATACAAATACTAACCCAGATGGCGTAGATTACATTATCCCAGGTAACGATGATGCTGCGCGTGCAATTCAATTATATTTAAGTGCAGCGGCAGCCGCGGTAAAAGAAGCACGTAGTGCAGAAACGGTTGCTGAAGAAAAATTCGCTGAACAAGCAGCTGAATAATTCGAGCTTTCGGCATTGTGGCGCAAGCCCTTGTTAATCATCAAGATTAATTAGTAAGCAGGGCTAAACCCCTGCTTTTCTTTTCTTGCCATTCATTTGGCAAGAATCTATAAGTTGAACGAATCAAGAGGACAATCAAAATGGCTGAAATTACAGCAGCATTAGTTAAAGAACTTCGTGAACGTACCGAAGCGGGTATGATGGAATGTAAAAAAGCATTAGTTGAAGCAAACGGCGATATTGAGCTTGCAATTGATAATATGCGTAAATCAGGTCAAGCAAAAGCAGCGAAAAAAGCAGGCCGTGTTGCAGCTGAAGGCGTTATCCTTGCTCGTGTTTCTGGCGGTTATGGCGTAGTAGTTGAAATGAACTGTGAAACTGACTTCGTTGCAAAAGATGCAGGTTTCTTAGAATTAGCTAACGGCGTTGCAGATTATGCACTTGCAAATAAAGGTGTCACAATTGAAGCATTACAAGCACAATTTGAAGCTCAACGTGAAGCATTAGTGGCGAAAATTGGTGAGAATATGGCTATTCGTCGCGTTGCAGAATTAACAGGCGACAATGTTGCATCTTACTTACATGGTTCAAAAATTGGTGTATTAGTTGCAGGTAAAGCTGACGAAGAATTATTGAAAAAAGTAGCAATGCATGTTGCAGCAAGTAGCCCTGAATATATTAATCCATCAGATGTGCCAGCGGATGTTGTAGAACACGAACGTCAAATCCAAGTGGATATCGCAATGCAATCAGGTAAACCACGCGAAATTGCGGAAAAAATGGTTGAAGGTCGTATGAAAAAATTCACTGGCGAAGTATCTTTAACTGGCCAACCGTTTGTGATGGATCCGTCTAAATCAGTAGGCGAGTTCTTAAAAGAAAATGGTGCAGAAGTAACTGGCTTTGTACGTTTCAAAGTTGGTGAAGGTATTGAAAAAGTGGAAACTGATTTCGCGGCAGAAGTTGCGGCGATGACTAAAGCCTAATTAATAATGTATTTTAAAAGCAGGACGATATCCTGCTTTTTTATTTTTATTATGATGTGGAAATTCGGCGACGTCGGCGAGGGTAACGATTGATTGTCCGTGTTTTTGCATTTTTTCCTGCCAATTCTTTTTTGCGATGAGCACGCTGATAATGGCTTAGAAAATAGTGCATAGAACTTGCCAATAGAATGCCAGCAAGAAAAACAATAATAAACTCTCCGTAAAGTTGATGGAAAAGCTGATCGATCTTATGCTGTGTGGTTTGTCCGTATTTTGCATCAAAGGTAACGCGTAAGAATCCTTCAATGCCATTACTTGAATAGATGGGTTCAACAATTTGGCGGTCATTATTTTCCGTAATATTATCATCTAAGCCAAGCTGATTGCGTAGATCCAAATTATCCGTGCTTTGAGCCAACAATTCGCCATTGCTGGCATAAAGCGAGGCATCAACCACAAAACTTTGTTTTGCAAAATTATCTAAATTTTCTTTTAATTGTTCTGCTTTCGTATTGTTAGTTAATAAAATAGAAAATAAATTGGTCTGTTGACGCACTAATAAATGCGACAAATTAGCCACTTGGCTTGCACTGGCTAGCTGTGAACTGAGTTTAAACTGTTTAACCCCGATAAGAAGAACCGCGATTACGGTAAAACATAATAATAAAATCACCGTAAAAAGTGTGGATTTCAGGGCTTTTTCTTTAACGATTTGCAAAAAATTTTCTCCATTTATGAAACTGTGTTACCTTATCACAAAAATAAAAAAGGATCTCTTAAATTATGACACAACAAAAAACAATGCAAATTTTGCCCGCGGTTTTGGCTGAAGAATGCTTTATTGTCTTTGGTGAACGACTCAATGACACGAGTTTTTCTCAATTTGAGCAATATGCGGGGCGGTCCTTCAAGGTGTTGGAGAGTTGGCAAATTGCTCAAAATCAAATCAAATTATTGCACGCACCTTGGCAAGCGGGTTATCTTGAATTTGCCCATTCTTTACAGCTAGATGCCGCCCCTTTAACTTTCCAAGCGAAATTATCGCAAAGCGGGCTATTAGTGATGGATATGGATTCAACCATCATTCAAATGGAATGTATTGATGAAATAGCTAAATTAGCGGGAACAGGTGATCAAGTTTCGCAAATTACTGCAAGTGCGATGCGTGGTGAATTAGATTTTGAACAAAGTTTGCGTCAACGCGTGGCAACTTTGCAAGATGCACCCGAACGTATTTTGCAACAAGTGAGAGAATATTTGCCGTTAATGCCAGGTTTAAAACCGATGATCGCAGCATTGCAAAAATATGGTTGGAAAATTGCCATTGCATCGGGAGGGTTTACCTATTTTGCCGATTATTTGCAACAGCAACTAGGGCTAGATTATGCCGTATCCAACCAATTTGAAATTTGTAATGGCAAGCTCACGGGGAAAGTGCAAGGCGACATTGTCCACGCTCAATATAAAGCGGATACCTTGTTAAGATTAGCTGCACAGTGGCATATTCCATTGCAAAATACGGTGGCTATTGGCGATGGGGCGAATGATTTACCAATGATACACACTGCAGATCTAGGCGTGGCGTTTCACGCAAAACCTAAGGTGCAACAACAAGCCAAAGTTGTGGTAAACTATGCTAACTTAACTGGATTATTGTGCTTATTAAGTGCAAGAGATCGTTTTAACTAAAGAGGAAATAACAATGCCATCATTTGATATTGTGTCGGAAATCACAATGCACGAAGTGCGAAATGCCGTGGAAAATGCGAGCCGCGATTTAACAAACCGCTGGGATTTTCGCAATGTGCAAGCCAGTATTGAACTTAATGAAAAAAATGAAAGTATCAAACTTGCCACGGAATCAGATTTTCAATTAGAACAACTTTTAGATATTTTACGCAATGCCTGCATTAAGCGTGGGATTGATTCCGCTTCACTTGATATTCCCGCAGATTATGAACATAGCGGAAAAATCTACAGTAAAGAAGTGAAGTTGAAACAAGGCATTGAAACGGAAATGGCAAAAAAATTAACCAAACTGATTAAAGACAGTAAATTAAAGGTTCAAACCCAAATTCAAGGTGAACAAGTGCGTGTAACAGGCAAATCACGCGATGATTTACAAGCAGTTATTCAGCTCGTCAAAAATGCCGAATTAGGACAACCTTTCCAGTTTGATAATTTCCGTGATTAATTTTTGTTCGTATATTCATTTAAAACCGCGGTCAAAAATCCACGCGTTTTTTTGACCGCGGTTTTTTGAATTTTAATAAGGATTAAGCAACTGATAGCCGCCAGCATTGACCTTGAATAGGGAGGCGGTTTTTCCCCAATCGCCGAGTACAATGCGTTCAAGGCTATTTTCTTGATGAATTGCTTGGCGGTGGGTGTGGCCGTGGATAAGCCGTTGAGCATTATATTGTTGCATAATTTGGTTAACAAATTCAGGGTTGACGTCCATAATTTGATTGGATTTGTGTAATTTATCCGCTTGGCTTTTGGTGCGAATGCGTTGGGCGATTTTTAAACGGAGAGAGAGGGGAAGCCATAGAAAAAGTCGTTGTAACCATTTTTTGTGGACACGTTGACGGAATTTTTGGTAGTTAACATCATCGGTGCAAAGGGTATCACCGTGGCAAATTAGGGTACGTGTTCCGTATAAATCAAGGCATTGGTAATCGGGGAGTAAAGTGAGCCCACAATCTTGTGCGAATTTTTTGCCGATCAAGAAATCACGGTTGCCGCGCATAAAGAAAACTTGTACGCCTTGTTGCGTAAGGCGATGTAATTGGGTTTTTACTTGGCGAATGAGTGGCGAGTTTTCATCATCACCTATCCAAAAATCAAATAAATCACCTAAAATATAGAGCCGCTCTGCATTGGGTAAATGCTGTGCTAAAATGTGATGAAAGAGTTCTGTTAAATGGGGCTGGTGTTCACTTAAATGCAAATCGGCAATAAAGTAAGTGTTGTTCATTTTCTTATTCTATTCTCAGATTAATTTCGCTATACTTTAGCAAATTTATCAATAGGTAGCCAAATTTATGTTAAAGCTTTTCCGAATTATTATTATTGTCATCTGTTGTATTTTAATTTGCGTGCTTGGCACGATTTTTTCATTAATTCGTTTTCGTCATCCAAGTAATGTTGGGGTCTTTTCCCGTTGGTTTGGGCGTTTAGCACCGTTATTTGGGTTGCAAGTTGAGCATCGTTTTCCAAAAGACGTGGATCAAATTGGACGGTATATTTATATTGGGAATCATCAAAA
Source organism: Pasteurellaceae bacterium (assembly GCA_030527795.1). Classification (GTDB taxonomy): domain Bacteria; phylum Pseudomonadota; class Gammaproteobacteria; order Enterobacterales; family Pasteurellaceae; genus JAUNAB01. The sequence goes on from JAUNAB010000014.1 coordinate 36,529, forward strand.
TAATTATGATATGGTCACGATTTCCTATATGGTGCGACCACGCACCGTGAGTGTGGGGAAAAAAAGTTTAATTTGGGTGCCATTTTTTGGTATTTTGTATTGGGCAACGGGCAATATTTTTATTGACCGCGATAATCGCAATAAAGCCCATAATACAATGACTGAGCTCGCAAATCGGATTCAAAAAGATAATTTATCAATTTGGATGTTCCCTGAAGGGACACGCAGCCGTGGGCGTGGGTTGTTGCCGTTTAAAACGGGAGCATTTCACGCGGCGATTGCGGCGGGCGTGCCAATTGTGCCTGTAGTTTGTTCAACAACGCAGAATAAAATTGATCTCAATCGTTGGGATAATGGCAAAGTGATTTGTGAAATGCTTGAGCCTGTGGATACAACGGGTTATAGCAAAGAGAATGTGCGAGAGTTAGCAGAATATTGCCATAGCATAATGCAACAACGTATTGCTGAATTAGATGCTGAGATCGCACAAGGCTAATTTATTTCGTACAGGGATTTAATCAATGAAGCTGAATCGCCGTCAATTCTTAAAAACGTCATTAATTTCGTCCGCGGTTTTAGCTACGCCGAAGCCTTTGCTTGCCGCAAGTCGTCCGCCGTTATATATTCCGCCATTGTTGGAAAATCGCCGCGGTAAACCGATTGCATTAGTGAGTGAAACTATTCAAACTCGCTTAGATAGCCGTCATTTAGTGGATGTTTGGGGATTTAACGGGCATTATCTTGGACCGACAGTAAAAGTTAAACAAGGCGATTTTGTCAAAATGATTTACCGTAATGGGCTGTCGCAAGCAATGGCATTGAATATTCAAGGCTTGCAAGTGGCAAGTGAGTTGCTCGGTGGCGTTGGGCATAGTTTAAAGCCGAATCAAAGTTGGTCGCCAATTGTGCCGATTACGCAGTCTGCTGCGATGTGTTTTTATCATTCTTGTACCTTGGCTAGTTCCGCTTATCAAAGTTACCGCGGTCTAGTGGGAATGTGGTTAATTGACGATGAAGAAAGTCGCAAATTAGCTTTGCCAAATAAATATGGTGTAAATGATATCCCATTGATTTTGCAAGATTTACAGCTTAACAATGACGGAATGCAACTGTTTCAACAAAATGAAAATCACTTTCAAGGCAATCGTTTATTTGTCAATGGACAAGAAGCCCCATTTTTAAATGTGGCTCGCGGTTGGGTGCGTTTACGTTTGGTTAATGCATCAATTTCGCGTAGTTATGAGTTGCGTTGTGACGATGAGCGTGAAATGCTACTTATTGCTAAACAGCAAGGTTTTTTACCGCAAGCTAAATCTATTAAGTCTATTTTCTTAGGTGTGGGTGAACGGGTAGAGCTATTGATTAATCTAAATGAAGGCGAAAATGTGGCTCTGATTGTGGGTAAAAAACGCAATTTTATTGATAAAACTAAACTGTTTTTCCATTCTGATGGCGAATTAGCTGATAATACAGTGTTAGAGTTACGTCCTGAAGGTTTAAAAGCGGTGTTTAATGATCAGCAACAACAAACCTTCCCGAATACTGCCACCTTACCGCATAAAATTACGCAAGAACGGGCATTCCATTTAGATACCAGTAATGCAATGCTGAATCAAAAACGCTTTGATCCAAGACGAATTGATGTGAATGCGAAAGTGAATTCTATTGAACGTTGGACATTGACAAGTTCATCGCCAACAGGTTTTCGTATTCAAGGGGCGCGTTTTCTCATTGAAAGCCAAAATGGTGTTGCTACGCCTGAAAGTGAAATTGTGTGGCAAGATACAGTATGGATTAATGGAAAAACACAGATTTTGGTGGAATTTAATCATTTGTCGTCCAGTTCACAGCCTTTTATTTTTGGTGCGTCTGATTTGATGCTTGCGGATAAAGGGGCATTGGGATTAATGGTGGTTCAATAAGATAAATAGCCAAAAGTTATAAATTATAGCCAATAACTATTTTTTTATTATGAATCAATCTGTTTACAATAGCCCTAACTTCACAAATCAAATCGTAAAGGAGAGCGTGATGACTATTTTTGCAGATAATTCTTATTCTATTGGGAATACTCCCTTAGTTCGTTTAAATCATTTTGGGCATAACGGCAATTTAGTGGTGAAAATTGAGAGCCGTAATCCGAGTTTTAGCGTGAAATGCCGTATTGGAGCAAATATGGTATGGCAAGCGGAAAAAGACGGCACCTTAACCAAAGACAAAGAAATTGTTGATGCGACAAGCGGGAATACGGGGATTGCTTTAGCCTATGTTGCGGCGGCACGTGGTTATCGTATTACGTTGACGATGCCTGAAACAATGAGTCTTGAACGTAAACGTTTATTGCGTGGTCTAGGCGTGAATTTGGTGTTAACTGAAGGTGCGAAAGGAATGAAAGGGGCGATTGCTAAGGCGGAAGAGATTGTGGCAAGTGATCCTAATAGTTATGTGATGCTTAAACAGTTTGAAAATCCTGCGAATCCCGCGATTCATCAACAGACAACAGGCCCTGAGATTTGGGCAGCAACGGAAGGTCAAGTTGATGTGATTGTTGCAGGGGTCGGAACAGGTGGTACGATTACGGGAATTAGTCGCCATATTAAAAATGATCAAGGTAAAAACATTCTTTCTGTTGCCGTCGAGCCTGCGGAAAGCCCTGTGATTAGTCAAACCCTTGCGGGTAAAGAAATTCAGCCAGGCCCACACAAAATTCAAGGGATTGGGGCGGGTTTTATTCCGAAAAATTTAGACTTAGATTTAATTGATCGTGTTGAGCAAGTGGATAGTGAAACCGCTATCGCGACTGCTCGTCGTTTAATGGCAGAAGAAGGTATTTTAGCGGGGATTTCATCAGGTGCTGCGGTTGCTGCTGCGGATCGTTTAGCAAAATTACCTGAATTTGCCGATAAATTAATCGTTGCCATTTTACCTTCTGCGGCAGAGCGTTATTTAAGTACCGCATTGTTTGAAGGCGTGGAAGCTTAATCTCATATCAAAATAAGAACGGGCGTGATGCCCGTTTTTTTATGTTTGATGGCAAGATTCATACAAAGGCAATAAACCGCGGATCGTTTCAGCGATGAAATCCACGCTATCAATGTGAGCCAGTTGGGCATGTTCTACATTTCGTCCGATGCAGAAAAAATCTTGTTCATTGCGTAATTGCAGTGCTGTTTCTTTAAGTTGCGAGATGGGGGTAAAATCAGCGTACTCACTTTCATCGCCGTGCCATAAATCAAAATGGCTAAATACGGTGGGATCAAAATGCTCAAGCCATTGATTATATTGAGAAAGTGTGATTTGAGAGCGGTCGGCACGGTAGCAATGCCAATCTAAGCTGACACTAAGACGGCGGCGGTTAAGTAGTACAGATAAAATAGCCGCAGAATTTTGATGGTATTCGTATTTAAAATAGGCAAAAAAATGGGCACGAACTTGCCAACCATTACACCATTTTTCAATGTGCGGTGGGGCAAATGGTGTGCCAAGTTGGTGTGCAACCGCGTTAATAGTTGTTTTCCAATTTTGCCACGCAGATTTGTAATCTGCTTTGATTTGCACAATGCTTTCGGGTTGATATTTTTTTAATTGTGCAAATTGAAAAAAGGGTAAATTAAATAAATCACAGGATGCAGGGGTTAACATAAAAATACGCTAAATTTTGACCGCGGTTTGGGTGAAGATCTGTTTATCTTCCCAACGCAGCATTGTTAATCGATTGCCCCATACACAGCCTGTGTCTAAGGCGTAAATGGTTGGGGGTGTCGGACAATCCACTAGGCTCGCCCAATGCCCAAATAAAATCGGGATCTGTTGGTACAATGGATTGGCTAAATTAAACCAAGGGGTTAGCTCGCTCGGTGCTTGGTTTAATGGGGCTTTGCAAGCAAAATCTAGACGATGATCTAAATAGCAAAATCGCATTCTAGTTAGCACATTAATGTTGTAACGTAAGCGATCCATTCCGTGTAAATCTGCCGACCAACGATCAGGTTGATTTTGGTACATTTGTTCAATCATTGTATAATAATCGCTATTACGCAGCACGTTTTCCACTTCTCGTGCGCAAGATAATGCGGTGTTAAGATCCCAATCGGGTGAAATGCCTGCGTGAACTAATATGAAATTTTGTTCAGGGGAATGGATGAGCAAGGGTTGTTGGCGTAGCCATTCAATTAAGTCGGCAAAATCGGGTGCATCAAATAACTCATCAACGCGATCGATGGCTTTCACAGGCTTGATACCTAACGCCGTTGCCAGTAAATGTAAATCGTGGTTACCTAAAACCGTATGTGCCGCCTTACCTAAGCTTTTTACAAATCGCAAACAAGCCAAAGAATCGTTCCCGCGAGCCACTAAATCGCCCGTTAAATAGAGCTGATCGTACTCAAGGTTAAAATTAACTTGTTGCAGTAATCGTTGTAATTCATCATAGCAACCGTGTAAGTCGCCAACGATGTAGGTAGCCATAATTTTTCCTTACTTAAATAATCGCTTTCAATGCAAAATACGAGAATTATACCGCGGACAAAAATTCACGCGTTTTTTGACCGCGGTGTTGCCTATTTATTGGCTAAAATCACTGCTCGTTTGGGGGCTGGGTAGCCTTCAATGGTCTTGTTAAGATCTTGCGGATCAAGAAAATCAATCAGGCTTTCGTTGTCAAGCCATTGGGTTTTACGCTGTTCTTGCAAGGAAGTGGTTTCCACATCAACGCAACGAACATTAGAAAAACCCGTTTTTTGCAACCAATTGATTAAACAAGGCACAGACGGAATAAAATAAATGTTTTTCATTTTCGCATAGCGATCTTCAGGCACTAAAACCGTATTCACATCGCCATCAACCACAAGGGTTTCTAGCACCAGTTCGCCGCCCTTGCGTAATTGATTTTTGAGTTGAGTGAGATGATCCAAGGGCGATTTGCGATGGTAAAGCACCCCCATTGAGAACACTGTATCAAATACCTCCAGCGGTTGCATTTGCTCAATGCCAAGCGGAATTAAGTTCGCTCGGCGATCTTGATTGAGCAATTTCCGCACGGCTTCAAATTGACATAAAAACAGTTCCGTTGGATCAATTCCTACTACCATTTTTGCCCCTTCGCCAACCATTCGCCACATATGGTAGCCACTTCCGCACCCTACATCTAAAATCGTGCGATCTTGCAAGGGCGCTAAATGGGGCAGAACACGTTGCCATTTAAAATCTGAACGCCATTCGCAATCAATATGTACGCCAAATAAGTGGTAAGGGCCTTTACGCCACGGCATTAATTGCTTGAGATGATGAATAAGGCGTTGTTGTTCACCTGAGCTGAGCGGCATTTCACGCTCAGATTTGACCGCGGTCTTTAAATCAATCAAATCTGCGGTCAATTCGGGCAGAAAATCTATCACTTTTGCCCAAGTCGTATATTCGCCGTGAGTTTGTTTTTGCCATTGTGCTAATTGTAGCGGCAAGGTTTCCAGCCAAGGCGACAAATTTGTTAATGCGATTTGTTGATAAAATGGACGAAAATCAATCATAATGCACTCTTATAAGCTTGTTGGGCTTGTTCAAAGTTTTGTATCACTTGTGCTTCAGGTTTTGGCGATAAATAAGATACGATGATGATCGCAAGAGTAGCAAGGCTAAATGCGGGGATCATTTCATATACTTGGTGCCATTCGCTTCCCGTTGGGATCCAACTTTGCCAACCAAACACCACAATAGCTCCTGTTAACATACCTGCCATTGCTCCTGCTGAGGTCATTCGTTTCCAAAATAATGAAAGCAATACCACAGGACCAAAGGCACTGCCAAATCCTGCCCAAGCGAATTCAACTAGCGTCAGTACTTGATTATGCTCATCTTGAGCGATCCAAATCGCGAGTGCCGCGATAACTAACACCATAATGCGACCTAGCCAAACTAATTCTTTTTCGCTTGCATTTGGACGGATAAACCCTTTGTAGAAATCTTCGGTGATCGTACTTGATGAAATCAATAATTGACAGCTTAAGGTACTCATTACCGCGGCCAAAATTGCCGATAATAAAATGCCAGCAATCCAAGGATTAAACAGTAATTTCGCCAATTCAATGAATACTTGTTCACGTTCGTTTTGCACAATGGTAGCTTGGCTAGGATTAGCATAGAAATAAGCGATACCAAAGAAGCCAATGCCGATAGCACCTGCAAGGCAAAGGATCATCCACGTCATCCCAATGCGACGGGCTTTGGTTAATGAACGTACGCTGTCTGCTGCCATAAAACGGGAAAGAATATGAGGTTGTCCGAAATAGCCCAATCCCCACGCGGCTAAACTGAGTAAGCCAAGTGGCGTGGTATCGGTAAATAAATCAGTAAAATCTTTGCCCGCTTGTTGTTCGGCTTGCGCCATCACGATACTCAGTTGTTCAATACCGCCAATACTTGTGATTACGATAATCGGGGTTAAAACCAAGGCAAAAATCATTAAACTGGCTTGGATAGTGTCCGTCCAACTGACTGCGAGAAAACCGCCGATAAAGGTATAAGCAATAGTGGCAAATGCCCCATACCATAAGGCAACGCCATAGCTAACACCAAATAAATTCTGGAATAATTTTGCTCCTGCAACGACACCTGAAGCACAATAGATTGTAAAAAAGACTAAGATAATCAGGGCAGAAATTAATTTTAACACAGGGTGAGACGAGCCGAAACGGGCGTGGAAATATTCGGGCAAGGTCAGTGCATTGCGGTTAAGCTCGGTAAAAATGCGTAAGCGACCTGCCACAAATAGCCAATTTAAGTACGCCCCTAAGGTTAAGCCAATTGCAATCCAACCTTTAACTAATCCTGCTGCATAAACAGCCCCTGGCAATGCCATTAATAACCAACCAGACATATCGGATGCACCTGCTGACATTGCGGTTACAAAGCTACCTAGGCGGCGACCGCCTAAAATGTAATCGGATAAGCTATTGGTATAACGATAAGCGCAAAAGCCGATCGCAATCATACCGAGAATATAAATACTAAATGTAATAAACGTTGGATCAAATCCAAACATAAAAACCTCTGCTTGTAAAAAGCACAACTGAACATTAAAAATTTGAGAAAGTTCACATTTTACATGATTTAGCACTATTTTTCTATTTGGCTTTTCGTTATCCTAATAATAGAACATCTTTTTAGGGAAAAATAATGAATTCCGTTGAATTATTAGTAAATGTTACCCCCAATGAAACGCGTATCGCATTAGTAGATACGGGTGAACTGAAAGAAGTGCATATTGAACGTCAGGCAAAGCGGGGGATTGTTGGCAATATTTATAAAGGGCGTGTTACACGTGTTTTACCTGGTATGCAATCTGCATTTGTGGATATCGGATTAGAAAAAGCGGCATTTTTGCACGCTTCTGATATTGTTTCCCATACGGAATGTGTGGATGAAAGTGAACAAAAGCAGTTTATCGTCAAAGATATTGCTGAGCTAGTGCGTGAAGGGCAAGATATTATTGTACAAGTTGTCAAGGATCCGTTGGGAACAAAAGGCGCACGCTTAACCACGGATATAACCTTACCGTCACGTTATTTGGTTTTTATGCCTGAAAACAGCTACGTAGGGGTGTCGCAACGGATTGAAAGCGAAGATGAACGTTTACGTTTAAAAACGTTGGTTGAACCCTATTGCGATGAATTAGGCGGCTACATTATTCGCACTGCGGCAGAAGGCGTAACGGAAAATGAACTACGTCAAGATGCGGAATTTTTAAAACGGTTATGGCGTAAAGTGATGGAACGTCGAAGCAAATATCCTACCCGATCAATGCTTTATGGCGAATTGGCTTTGGCACAGCGAGTATTGCGTGATTTTGTTGGCACTCAAATTGAAAAAATTCGGATCGACTCAAAACTGTGTTTTGCTGAAGTACAACAATTTACTGCGGAATTTATGCCCGAATTAAGTGATAAATTGGTGTTATATAGCGGTAATCCGCCTTTGTTTGATGTTTATGGTGTTGAAACCGCAATTCAGTCAGCATTAGATAAACGGGTGAATTTAAAATCGGGCGGATATTTAATTATTGAGCAAACCGAAGCAATGACGACCATTGATATCAATACGGGGGCATTTGTCGGGCGGCGAAACTTGTCGGAAACCATTTTTAATACCAATATTGAAGCGACTCAAGCTATCGCACAACAATTACAACTGCGTAATCTTGGTGGCATTATCATTATTGATTTTATTGATATGCAGTCAGAAGAGCATCGTCAACGTGTTTTACAGTCTTTACAGAAAGCCTTATCTAAAGATCGGGTAAAAACAAATGTAAATGGGTTTACGTCATTGGGGCTAGTGGAAATGACGCGTAAACGTACGCGTGAAAGTCTTGAACATATTTTATGTACGGAATGTCCTGCTTGTAAAGGACGTGGGCAAATAAAAACCGTTGAAACTGTGTGTTATGAAATTATGCGTGAAATTATCCGCGTGCATCGTCTGTTCTCAAGTGAGCAATTTGTGGTGTATGCAAGTCACGAAGTGGCGGAATACTTAATTAATGAAGAAAGCCACGGCTTATTAGCGGAAATGGAAGTATTTATTGGCAAACAGGTGCAAGTGAAAACCGAAGTGTTTTATCATCAGGATCAATTTGATGTTGTGGTAATGTAATACGTTGTTTTCAGCTTTAATAAATTAAAAACCGCGGTCAAAAAAACGTTTGAATTTTTGACCGCGGTTTTGTCTATTACGCCATTTCTTGAGCAAGGATTTTTTCTAACCAGTCGGCGAAAACCCTTACGCGTTTGGGCAGATTTCGTTGACGATAAACAAGATAGACGGGGGTGGTCATTGGGCGGTAGTCAGGGAGAATTTCAATTAATTTTCCTGCTGCTAATGCTTGCCGTACGCCAATTAAAGGTGTTTGTGCAATCCCTAAATGATGATACAGTGCACTGAATAACACTTCTGAACTATTCATTTTGAGTGCAATTGGCATTGAGTAGCTTTCATTTCTCCCCTTTGTTTCATAGACGAACCCATCTGAGCCGTGTGCGTCAAGCACAAGTAATTGATGATTGCCTAAGTCTTTTAGGCTTTTTGGCGTACCGAATTGGCGCAAGTAATCAGGTGTGGCACAGTTAATTCTTGGTAATTGACATACGCAGCGGCAAACTAAGTTGGAATCATCTAATGTGCCTACACGCAATAGACAATCTACCCCTTGTTCCAATAAATCAATTCGTGATTCAAAGCTGCTAAGTTCAAGTTGAATATTCGGATAGCGTTGTTTGAATTCCGCAAAATGGGGGATAACGATGCCTTTAGCAAACTCCTGTGGCATATCAATTAGTATGCGTCCGCTAATATTCTCAGGCTTATCTGCAAATAAATTCTCTAATTCATCAAAGTCTGATAATAAATCGCACGCTCGGCGATAATATTGCTCACCCTCCGCGGTTAGCCGAAGTTTTCGAGTGGTGCGATGCAATAAGGGGACACATAATCGAGTTTCCAGTGCTTGAATTTGACGTGATACCACGCCACTTGATAACTCGAATCGTTCTGCTGTGCGACTAAAGCTCCCCATTTCGACAATGCTAATAAAGAGTTGTAATTGTTGAATTTTATCCATTTTCTTTCTGATTATTGCTTTTAGAACAAAAGTGTTTTGTATTTTATGGTATTTATCTTTTTATATGAATAAATAAAATAAACCATCTTTTACGCAAAGGCAACTTTGTAAAATGTTTTATCAATTAAAGAGGTAATTTACTATGACTCATTCATTTCTTCCACAAGGCATTCAAACCCTACCTACATCCATTCAAAGTGATAATGAATATCCTGTTTTATTTCGTGAAATTCTACCAACTTCTGCTCCAATTTCTCGTTATCAAGGTTTCCGCCCTGCAACAGAAGGTAATTATCCTGCATTAGTCGCGTGGAGTCCGTACGGAAAAGATATTGGTGGTTCTTGGTTAGATGATATGTACGAACGTGCTGGCGTGCCATTAGAATTGGTTTCTGAATTTCAGAAATTTGAAGGACCAGATCCTGCATTTTGGGTAAACCAAGGTTATGTCGTATTAAATCCTGATGCTCGCGGAATTGGAGATGGCGAGGGTAATGCAACATTTTTGGGCACACAACTTGCACAAGATGGGGCTGATTTTATTCAATGGGCATCAGAACAAGTATGGAGTAATGGAAAAGTTGGCTTGAGCGGCAATTCATGGTTAGGAATATCACAATGGTTTATTGCAGCTGAAAATCCGCCTGCTTTGGCTGCGATTGCACCTTGGGAAGGGGCAACTGATCTTTTCTGGGATTGCTGTCGCGGCGGTATTCCTATGCCAGCATTTCCTGATGAGATTATGCAAACTTTATCGGGAAAGGCATTAATAGAAGATATGCCAAGAATGATGGCGCAAGAACAAACGATTACGCCATATTGGCAAGACAAAATTGCTCAGCTAGAAAAAATTATCGTACCAGCCTATGTGGTGGCTTGCTATAACAACGCAATACATACTAACGGTTCTTTTGATGGTTTCCGTCGTATTGCATCAAAATAAAAATGGTTGCGTGTACATAATACTCACGAATGGATTGATTATCACACACCAAAATATGTTCAAGAATTACTCGCATTTTTTGATCATTTCTTAAAAGGTGAACAAAATGGTTGGGAGAATACCCCGAATGTGCGTATCTCTATTCTTGATCCAAATGGTGAGGATGTCGTTGATCAAGCTGTACCTGAATGGCCACCGCGTAACGTACGACCGACAGAATTGTTCTTAAATAGTAATGATCAGCTTTCCACGCAATGTTCTGAAGATGCAAGCAACAAAATTTATTCAGTTGATGATCCTAATGGTGCAACATTCACCTATGTATTTGAGCAAGATTGTGATGTTGTAGGTTATATGGCGTTGCGTTTATGGCTAGAAGCACAGGGATCGGATGATATGGAAATTGCTGTTACCGCTGAAAAATATGGCAAAAATGGTGAACATTTTGCGAATGTAACAGAAGAGGGATTAAGTGGTTCATTTGCTGCAACAGGGTATTTACGAGTATCACAACGTGAATTAGATCAGACGTGTAGTACCGAATTTGAACCTTATCTCAAGCATACTAATGAGCAACGCTTAACTCAGGGCGAAATTGTGGAAGTGAATATTCCGTTATGGCCAATGGCAACGCGTTATCGTAAAGGTGAACAGCTACGTTTAATTGTGAAAGCTTACCGCCCTGTTACGAGTGTTCCTTTACATTTTGGTGAAGCTCCTGTTGAAATTGCTGCATCAGGTGCGACATTTGCACCGAATAAATCTGATGAAGAGATGGTTTCACTCGGTGGATCGCCTGAGCAATCGCCAGATTATGTACATCAGCAACGTTTTGTATATGAGCAAAGCCGTAACCGTGGAGAGCATATCATCCATTTTGGTGGGCAATATAATAGCCGTCTATTAATTCCTGTGGTGGAATAATTTAGAGCCCATATTAAAAACCGCGGTCAAAAAAACGTTTGAATTTTTGACCGCGGTTTTGTGTCATTTAGCCTTTCAATATCGTTTAGAAAGGTTTTTTTGTCTAGTTGACTGCAGAACGGCGTGTTTTTTTCACACGTGGTGCTTTAACGTTAACTGAATTAATTGGATTATGCTCAACAAATTCAACCCCTTGTGGAGGATTTTCCAACGCGATAGTTAACACTTCATCAATGGTTTCCACTGCGTGAATGGTTAAATCGTGTTTTGCATTATCAGGGATATCTTCCAAATCTTTGACGTTGTCTTTTGGAATAATCACCGTTTTAATGCCACCACGATGTGCCGCGAGCAATTTCTCTTTCAAGCCACCAATTGGTAGCACTTTACCACGTAGGCTGATTTCCCCCGTCATTGCCACTTCAGATTTCACAGGATTGCCTGTTAAACAAGACACTAACGCCGTACACATTGCGATCCCTGCACTAGGGCCGTCTTTTGGCGTTGCGCCATCAGGCACGTGAATATGAATATCGCGTTTTTCGTGGAATTCATTGTTGATACCCAATTTTTCTGCACGTGCACGTACAACCGTCATTGCAGCTTGAATACTTTCTTTCATCACATCACCGAGTGAACCCGTGTAATTGAGCTTACCTTTGCCGATGACAGATGCAGTTTCAATGGTAAGTAAATCGCCGCCGACTTCAGTCCAAGCTAAGCCTGTGACTTCGCCCACGCGGTTTTGAGTGTCCGCACGTCCAAATTCAAAACGTTTTACGCCAAGATAATCGTGTAAATTATCAGAATTGACAGTAATGGATTTTAATTTTGGATCTAACAACAGATTTTTCACGGCTTTACGACAAATTTTTGAAATTTCACGTTCAAGCCCACGCACGCCAGCTTCACGTGTGTAATAACGCACAATATCTAAAATCGCACTTTCTTCAATAATTAACTCATTCTTTTTCAATCCATTACGTTCCATTTGCTTACTGACTAAATGCCGTGTAGCAATATTGAGTTTTTCATCTTCGGTATAACCAGATAGGCGAATCACTTCCATACGATCGAGCAATGGCGCAGGAATGTTCATTGAGTTAGATGTGGCAACAAACATTACATCTGAAAGATCATAATCCACTTCCAAATAATGATCGTTAAATGATGAATTTTGTTCTGGATCAAGCACTTCCAAGAGCGCAGAAGCAGGGTCACCACGCATATCTGATGCCATTTTATCAATTTCATCTAATAAGAATAGTGGATTTTTTACCCCCACTTTTGCCATTTTTTGCATAAGTTTACCAGGCAAAGAACCAATATAGGTTTTGCGATGACCGCGGATCTCTGCTTCATCACGCACGCCACCTAATGCCATACGCACATATTTTCGCCCCGTCGCGTTCGCAATAGATTGACCCAGTGAGGTTTTTCCCACCCCTGGTGGTCCAACTAAGCAGAGAATCGGACCTTTAATCTGATTTACACGACTTTGCACCGCAAGATATTCTAAAATGCGATCTTTCACGCGTTCTAAACCATAATGATCAGCATCTAAGATTTCTTGTGCTTTGTTTAAATCTTTTTTCACTTTACTGCGTTTATGCCAAGGAATTTGCAGCATCCAATCAATATAGCTACGAATAACCGTCGCTTCTGCTGACATTGCAGACATCATTTTTAATTTCTGCAATTCTGATTCTACTTTTTCTTTTGCTTCTTGTGGCAATTTCGCGGCTTCAATTTTAGTGCGTAATTGTTCAATTTCATCAACGCTACTATTTTCATTTTCGTTACCTAATTCTTTTTGAATCGCCTTAATTTGTTCATTCAAATAGTAATCACGTTGTGATTTTTCCATTTGTTTTTTCACGCGACCACGAATGCGTTTTTCAATTTGCATTAAGTCCGTTTCACTTGCCATTAAACCAAGTAATAATTCTAAACGTGCTTGTACATCAGCAAGTTCAAGTAATTTTTGTTTATTGCTCACTGAAACAGGCAAATGTGCCGCCATTGTATCGGCAAGGCGATCTGCTTCATCAATAGTTAGCAATGCGTTAATGACTTCAGGTTGAATTTTTTTATTTTGCTTTACATAGGCTTCAAATTCACTGAGTGCTGCGCTGCGTGCAACCGCGGTTTCTTTTTCATCCGACCAAATGTTTTCAATCGGTGTAATTGTCGCATTAAAATAATCGCCATCGTTTAATTTTAGAATTTTTGCACGCTGTTGCCCTTCAACTAAGACTTTTACTGTACCATCAGGTAATTTAAGTAATTGAATAATATTGACAATCGTACCAACATCATATAAATCTTCTGATTTAGGATCTTCTAAATCTGCTTGCTTTTGTGACACTAATAAAAGCTGTTTGCCTTGCTCCATTGCTTGATCTAAGCTACGGATCGATTTATCGCGACCCACAAAGAGTGGCATCACCATATAAGGAAACACAACCACATCGCGTAATGGTAAAACAGGGATATCTCGTTTTTCAATTCGTTTTGCATTCATATTTATCATCTCTTATGCTTGTGAAATTCTGTTATAAGTGGGGGCAATTAGAACGACTTCAAGTCCATTTCTGAAAGGGTCGCTATATTATTGCACAAAACTGCCATACCGCGTGCAAAAATTAAAATTTTGACTACTGAATTAAATTTAAGCAAATCTTATTGTATTTAAGTGAAATTGACAATCGGCATTTACACTGTTTTGCAACGAAAGAAAAATTTAAAGGAAATTTTGACCGCGGTTTTTGATAAAAATGCCTATACCTTCATCATCTTGCTGAGAAAATCGCCACCTGAGCAAGATTTTAAAATTTTTTGTAAAAAAAAGGGTTGCAAAGGTGACGAAAATGCCTATAATACGCCCCACACAACGACGCACTGTTG
>JAUNAB010000015.1 GCA_030527795.1 Pasteurellaceae bacterium
TAAATAAATAAATAAATAAATAAAATATTACAATAAATCGTTTATAAAATTTGATCTGTAGAAAAGAAAAAGTTACAACAGTTAAGAAAGAATAAAATAATTGATAATAGGTTTCAATAATATAAAAAAACTGAACCCAAATTTGAGTTCAGTTTTTAAAATTCTTATCTTAGTATAAGATTAGTATGCTAATACTGCACGACGGTTTTTCGCATAAGCTGATTCATCGTGACCTAATACAGCTGGTTTTTCTTCACCGTAAGAAACTGTTGAAAGTTGGCTACCTTGAACACCTTTAGCAGCTAAGAAACTTTTTACAGCGTCAGCACGACGTTGACCTAATGCGATATTGTACTCTGGAGTACCACGCTCATCCGCGTTACCTTCTACTAATACTTTTGCAGATGGAGTAGAAGTTAAGTATGCTGCGTGCGCATCTAATAATTGTTGGTATTCACCTTCAACTGAATAGCTGTCAAAACCAAAATACACAGTGTTATAACGGCTTTGTAAATCAGCTACTGAATAACCACCGAATTGACCACCGTTTGCACCATTTGCGTTAGCACCATTGGTACCGTTTGCATCATTGTTTGATGAACTACAAGCAGCTAATGCTAATACAGGTGCAACTAACAATAATTTTGCTAATTTCATTAAGTTTCTCCTTAAGTTTTATTTAATTAGATATGGCGACCAAGCAGGGAATTTAATTTGTCCATCACTTCCTGGCAACCGAGCTTTAAAACGCCCATCGGCGGATACTAATTGTAGCACCTTTCCTAAACCTTGGGTAGAACTATAAATAATCATAATTCCATTAGGTGAAATACTTGGGTTTTCATCAAGGAAAGTCGAGCTTAATACGTCGGTTTTACCTGATTCAATATCACGTTTAATAATATTATCACCTGAAATCATCACTAATGTTTTACCATCGGCGGACATTTGACCACTATAACTACGACCACCTGAGCCTATCAACGACGCCCCACCACCAGATGCACTCATTTGATACACTTGTGGTGAACCGCTTCTATCGGAAGTAAACAAAATACGACCATCTGCTGTCCAACTCGGTTCGGTATTATTACCAGCCCCACTTGTCAGCTGCGATACTTGTCCACTTGCCAAATTCATTACATAAATATTCAATACCCCATCTTTACCTGATGAAAATGCTAATCTTGAACCATCTGGTGAGAATGCAGGCGCTCCATTATGTCCTTCAAACGCAGCCACAACTTTACGTGCGCCAGACCCTAAGTCTTGAACAACTAATTGCGATTTTCTATTTTCAAAAGAAACATAAGCTAATTTTTTTCCATCTGCGGACCAAGCTGGCGACATTAATGGCTGAGAGCTACGGTTTACCACAAATTGATTATAGCCATCATAATCAGCTACACGCACTTCATAAGGTTTAGAACCGCCGTTTTTTTGCACAACATACGCAATACGCGTTCTAAATGCCCCTTTTATCGCGGTCAATTTTTCAAATACTTCATCACTCACTTGATGTGCACCATAACGCAACCATTTATTTGTGACAGTAATAGAATTTTGAGCAAGCACCGCACCTGGTGTACCCGAGGCTCCAATCGTGTCAACTAATTGATATGCGATATTATAACCACCGCCCGTTGCCGTTACTTGCCCTACCACAATCGCGTCAATACCAAGCGAAGCCCAAGCATCTGGGGTAACTTCTGATGCAGAACCTGGTTGCTGCGGCATTTTACTAGTAGGAATTGGGTTAAATTTACCACTATTACGTAAATCAGCTGCAACAATCTCACCAATATTTTCTGGTGCATTACCTTTAAATGGCACAACTGCAATTGGGCGAGCACTATCCACACCTTCATCAATCACAATACGCACTTCATCGTCTGCAAATGCCGTGTTAATGGCTAGCAATAACACACCACATATACTCATAAAACGAGTTAATAATTTCATCATACCACCTTTTCTGGTTAGTTCAATCAACTAGTTATCTTGCATTTAAGTCAAAATTAATAGTTGGTGTTTTATATTTTTCATAGACTGCATCGGATGGTGCAGCTGGAACTTTCTTCGTTCTCGCTACTGCCGCCAATGCTGCACTACAAATATCATCTGGACCTGATACGCGCTGATAACCTAAAATCGTTCCATCACGACCAAGCTGAATTTTTACTTGGCAAACCTTACCTGCAAAGCTCGGATCTTTCAAGAAACGGCGTTGAATTTCTCGTTTAATTACGCCAGCATACTGATCACCGACTTTACCGCCATCACCTGTACCTTGACTTGCTCCGCTTCCTTGGCTACCACCTTTATTGGCGTTACCGCCTTGGCTTGCGCTTCCGCCGCCAACGTCTCCGCCATTCATAAAATCATCTAATGCGGATTGCTCAGCTTTTCGCTTTGCTTTAGCTTCTGCATCCGCCTTAGCTTTCGCCTCTGCTTTTGCTTTAGCCTCGGCAGCAGCCTTTTCTGCTTTCGCTTTTGCATCAGCTTCCGCTTTAGCTTTCGCCTCTGCCGCGGCCTTTTCTGCCTTCGCTTTTGCATCAGCTTCCACTTTGGCTTTCGCCTCTGCGGCCTTTTCTGCCTTCGCTTTTGCATCAGCTTCCGCTTTAGCTTTCGCCTCTGCCACGGCTTTTTCTGCCTTCGCTTTTGCATCAGCTTCCACTTTGGCTTTCGCCTCTGCGGCCTTTTCTGCCTTCGCTTTTGTATCCTCTTCAGCTTTCTTCGCTGTAGCTTCTAAACGTTTTGCTTCAGCATCCGCTTTCAATTTAGCCGCTTCCGCTTCTTTTTTTGCTTTAGCTTCTTCAGCTTGCTGTTTTTGCTTTTCTAATGCAGCTTGTTTTGCTCTCTCTTGTTCAGCTTTTTCCTGTTCAACTTGTTGTTGTCGCTGTTGCTCAATTTTTTGTTGGCGTTCCTGCTCTTGTTTTTCTAATTGCTTCTGCTGTTCTTGCTGCTTTTGTAATTCAGGATCAACTTTGACATCTGGCGGCTCTGGTAAATTTTCAACCACAGGATCAGGTTGTTTTTTTTGCCTATCGGTTTGACCTTTCTTTTGCTGCTGAATGCGGCCCCATTCTGCCGCAGCAGCACCTGTATCAACCATGACGGCACCCATTACTTCGCCATCACCTTCACCACCGCCCATTGTTTCAACTTTAGTGAACCACGAACCCAAAATCAACAAAGCAAATAAGATGAAATGCAAAACTAATGAAACTAGAAATGCACCTACGCCTTTCTCTTGTCGATTATTTTTCACAATTTATCCTTTACTTAAATGGGATCAGTCATTAAACCAACTTGTTTAATGCCCGCTTGATGAAGCAAGTTTAACGCTTTAATCACTTCTTCATAAGGCACAGTACTTGCCCCACCCACTAAAAACGTGGTATTCGCATCTTTATCAAACTCTTGCTTACTCATCTCGGTTACCATTTCTTCGCTTAATCCTTCACTACGCTGACCACCGATAGACAACGCATACTGACCAACTCCTGCGACTTCCAAAATAACAGGCGTTTTATCTTCATTAGATACCGACTGACTTTCTACCGCATCTGGCAAGTCCACTTGCACACTTTGACTAATAATTGGCGCAGTCGCCATAAAAATTAAGACTAATACTAACAATACATCAAGAAAAGGAACAATGTTAATTTCTGATTTTATTGATTTTTTTCTACTACGGCGATAAGCCATACCAACCTCATTTTCTTTTACAAAAAGAATTACGCTAATCTTTAAAAAACACTCAAATTTTGAACCGCGGTTTTACACATTTTTGCCAAAGGCTTGGCGCTGCAAAATACTTACAAACTCATCAATAAAGTTGCCATAATTTTGCTCGAGTTTATTCACTCTTAAACTCAAACGGTTATATGCCATTACCGCAGGAATCGCAGCAAATAACCCGATTGCGGTTGCGATAAGTGCTTCAGCAATCCCTGGGGCAACCATTTGCAATGTCGCTTGTTTAGCACCACTTAATGCCATAAAAGCGTGCATAATTCCCCAAACAGTACCAAATAAGCCAATATATGGGCTAATTGACGCAACTGTGGCTAAAAAAGGAATGCGGTTTTCTAAATCTTCCACTTCACGATTCATCGCAATATTCATTGCACGGGCAGAACCTTTCACGATTGCATCGGGTGCATTTGGATTAACTTGCTGCAGACGGCTAAACTCTTTAAACCCTGCATAGAAAATTTGTTCACTCCCCGTTAACCCATCACGGCGATTACTTAATCCATCATATAAACGGTGTAAATCTTCACCTGACCAAAAGCGATCTTCAAATTCAGAGGAATCCTTTAATGCTTTTGTTAAAATACGGCTACGTTGGATAATAATTGTCCAAGAAATAATTGAGAAAGCCAGTAAAATTACGATGACTAATTGTACAATAATACTAGCTTTCAAAAATAAATCGACAAAGTTTAATTCAGCGGTCATTTATAACTCCGAAAAAGATTAATTATGAGAAATAAAAGCTGTTTTCACATCACTAGGAAGTGCAACAGGTTTCATTCGATTGAGATCAACACAGGCAACAACAACTGTTGCAGTGCTTAAAATCATATCATCACGTTTAAGTGATTGAGTAAAAATCATTGATGCCGATTTTAGTTGAGTAACTTCTGTTTCCACTATCAATGCATCGTCTAATCGTGCAGGCACGCGATAATCGATATTCATCGTCTTCACAACAAAAGCGAGGTTCTTTTCATCAAGCAACTTTTGCTGAGCAAAACCTAATTTGCGTAAATATTCTGTTCTAGCTCGTTCAAAAAAATGTAAATAACGTGCGTGATAAACTACACCGCCGGCATCGGTATCTTCATAATAAACCCGCACTGGAAATTGAAAGAAATTTTGCTCCAATTTTTATCCCCGATAATCTATCTAAAATAGCCTACAAAACTGGCGTATTTTAGGGGCTGAACAAATGATAAGCAAGCCCCAAGATGATAATTTTTCTAAAAAAATTGATATTTTAATATTCTTTTTAGTTATTCAAACTAGCTAAAATGTAAAATAATTGCCATTAAGGCTCCCAAATAACCAATATAAGGAAGAAAAAGCAATTTCCATAGCCAAAAGCGAATATCAAATCCAATTCCATGTATCCATAACACAACTGTTGCCCATAGAATTAAGCACACGGATAGGACGGGAGCATTGCGTAATGCTGTCGCAAACTGATCAATATTAAAGAAAAAGCACAATGTGATAACAATAGCTAAAATGAATGAAAGGGCTCGCCAAGAGCCCTTATTTACTAATTGGTAGATTGAATTAATCATTGACTTACTCGTCAAATTTCCCTGTTTTTTCAATGCTAATTGTTACAATCGCACTTAACATCACCGCTAATAAAACACCAATTACCCAAAGTACATAAAACATAATCGATCTCCTTAGTATAATGAGTTTTTGTGTTCTTCAATATAGTTGCTATCAAGGCGACCAAACATTTTCCAATATGCCCAAACGGTATATGAAAGTAGAATGACTACAAACACCAATGTAAAGCCAAGCATAAGTGTTAATGTTAATTTACTTGATGTTGCATCCCACATCAATAAACTCATTTCAGGATGAGTGATTGATGGCATAATGAATGGGAACATTGAAACGCCACAAGTTAAGATAATACCTGCCATTGTTAAAGAAGAGAACAAGAACGCAAAACCACAACGGTTTGCTTTCGATGCTGCAATATTTAACAAGGCACCAACTACTGCTAATAATGGGAAAATGAACAATACTGGCATTTCTTTAAAGTTATTAAACCAAGCACCTGATTCCACAGCAACCGTTTTACCGATCGGTGAAGACACACCGTTATGATCAAGCACGCTAGTCACAACAAATCCATCTTTAAAATAGAGCCATACACCTGCTAAAACAAAGGTTACTAACGTAATAAACGCACCAACTTGGCTAATTGTTCTTGCACGTTCACGTAATTCCGCGGTCGTTTTCATTTGCAACCAGTTAGCACCGTGCGTAGTTAACATCGTTAAACTAATCACTCCGCAAAGTAGGGCAAATGGATTTAATAACTCAAAGAATGAACCTGTGTATTTAATTTCCATTAAATTGCCAAATTCAAATGGGACGCCTTGTAATAAGTTACCAAAGGCTACACCAAAAACTAAAGATGGTACAAATCCGCCAACAAATAATCCCCAATCCCAAGCTTTACGCCAAGTAGGATTGTCAATTTTTGCACGGTATTCAAAACCGACAGGGCGGAAAAATAATGCAGCTAACACCAAAATCATTGCAATATAAAAGCCTGAAAATGAAGTAGCATACACTGTTGGCCACGCAGCAAACATTGCACCACCCGCGGTCAATAACCAAACTTGGTTACCATCCCAGTGAGGTGCAATTGAGTTGATCATAATACGTTTTTCAACTTCTTTTTTACCCGAAAATGGTAGAAGTACTAACGTACCCATATCAAAACCATCGGTTACTGCAAATCCAATTAACAGCACACCAACAAGAACCCACCAAATAAAACGTAAAATTTCATAGTCAATCATAATCAGACTCCCGCTTATTTAGATGATTGTTCGAAATAATAACGACCAGTTTTTAATGCACTTGGTCCTAAACGACCAAATTTATACATTAAATACATTTCTACCACTAAGAAAATGGTATAAAGGGCGCAAAGTAAGCCGATAGAGAACCAGAGATCCCCTGTTCCTAATGCAGAATTTGCCACGCCAACTGGTAACATTTCAAAAATTGACCAAGGTTGACGTCCGTATTCAGCTAAGAACCAACCGCTTTCAATTGCAATCCAAGGTAATGGCAAGCCCCAAAGTAGAGCTTTAAGTAATAGAGAACTATTCGCTAATTTACCGCGGATATTTTGAATAAACGCTAGTCCAATCAATAAGAGTAATAATCCACCAGCAGCCATCATCGCACGGAATGCCCAGAACGTTGGTCCAACTTTAGGTACCGTATCTTGTGCTGCCGCTTTGACTTGACTATCTGTTGCATCAACAACTTTGTCAGTATAGCGTTTTAACAATAAACCGAAACCTAAATCTTTTTGAACTGCACTAAATTGAGCTTTAGTTTCAGGATTAATCTGACCTGCTTTTTGTTGAGCTCTCAATTCTTCTAATAAAGAATAAGCAACCATACCATTGCGTACACGTTCTTCATTGCGTGCAATAATATCATTAATACCAACGATTTCTTTATCTAATGAGCGGGTAGCAATAATCCCTGCCGCATATGGAATTTGCAATGCAAAGTCATTTTTATGCTCAGCTTGATTTGGTACAATAACCATATTCCAATCTGCTGGTGCAGGTTCAGTATTCCATTCCCCTTCCATCGCAGCTAATTTACTCGGTTGTGCAGCACCGATTTCATAGCCTGATTCATCACCCATAATGAGTACAGATAAAATCGCAACTACACCAAACGTAGCGGCAAGTGAGAAAGAACGGCGAGCAAAACCAAGATCACGTTTTTTCAAAAGATAATAAGAGCTAATTGCTAAGACGAACATTGCACCTGCAACATAGCCTGCTGAAACGGTATGCAAGAATTTACTTTGTGCTACTGGATTTAACCAAAGATCCATAAAACTGGTCATTTCCATTCGCATTGTTTCAAAATTAAATTCTGATGCGACAGGATGTTGCATCCAGCCGTTAGCTACTAAAATCCACATCGCTGACAGATTTGAACCGAAAGCTACACAATAGGTAGAAAGCAAATGTTTACCTTTTGATAAACGATCCCAACCGAAGAAAAATAATCCCACAAAAGTTGATTCAAGGAAGAAAGCCAGTAAAGCTTCGATCGCTAACGGCGCACCAAAAATATCACCTACATAGTGAGAATAATATGACCAGTTAGTACCAAATTGGAACTCCATTGTGATACCAGTAGTCACCCCAAGAGCAAAGTTAATACCAAATAACTTACCCCAAAATTTTGTCATATCTTTATAAACTTGTTTACCTGTTGCCACATAAATGGTTTCCATAATGACAAGCACAAAGGAAAGACCTAATGTTAATGGCACAAACAAAAAGTGATATAACGCAGTTAATGCAAACTGCAAGCGCGAGAGTTCAACAATGTCTAACATCTCAACTCCTTGTAAATGCTGCAAATTATAATATGATTACAATGTAATCACCCCAAAATCCAATAATGCTATGGATCATTTAAGTTATTTCCTTAGATTTGCATAAGTTAAATAACTTAAAAACGGTATTATTCTACTACAATCCATAAGGATAAAAAAGATAAGAAATCATACCTAGATCACAGTTTTTGAATTTAGATCAAAAACATTCTATATTTAGACGATTTTTATAAATTGATCTAATGCAAATTTTAGATTTTCTTAACATTTTCTCAACAAATATCTATATTTGATAATAATTCATCTAAAAAGGACAAATTCCAACGGGAAAAACTGGACAGATGAGTTGATTTCTGATAAGTTCTCTAAATTACATATTTTATTAAGGTAACATAATATAATGACGAACAAATACAAACTACTGCTGAGCATGATTCTCGCTAGTTTTGCACTTTTCAGTCATCAAAGTATTGCGGCAGAAAAAAGTAAAACAGCAGATGCTATGCCGCAGCAATGCAAAAAATTATTCCAAGCTACAGAGCAACTTATTGCAGATGCAGAGAGACAACCTGGTACCCATCCGCAAGTAAACAAAATTAAAAACAAGTTAAACCAAAGTAAAAAACAAATTTTAGAAATGGAATTAGCAACACAAATTAAAAGTTGCGATCATGGTTTAGCTAAGTTAACAAGTCTGCAACAAGACGAAAATACTATCGAACAAAATTAATGAAAAAATGACCGCGGTCTAAAAACCGCGGTCATTTTTTATTGCTATTTTCAATAGCCTAATTATTCAGTTAATTTTTGCAATCCAAAATGGCGATAAGTGTGTAGGGTCGCAATTCGTCCACGTGGCGTACGTTGCAGAAATCCTTGTTGAATTAAATAAGGTTCAAGTACATCTTCGATCGTTTCTCGCTCTTCGCCAATTGCGGCAGCTAAATTATCCAATCCAACAGGGCCACCATCAAAACGTTCAATAATTGACGTTAATAATTTACGATCAAGGTAATCAAAACCCGCATTATCAATATCAAGCATTGAAAGAGCTTCTCGTGCAATCTCGTGAGAAATATCCCCACCATTTTTGACATCGGCATAATCACGTACACGGCGTAATAAACGATTCGCAATCCGTGGTGTACCACGCGAACGACAGGCTATTTCCTGTGCCGCTTGCGGTGAAAGATTTAAATTTAAACAAGACGCACTGCGACTAACAATCAGCGTCAAATCGGAGATATTATAAAATTCTAAGCGCTGAACAATACCGAATCGATCACGCAAAGGTGAGGTTAATGACCCCGCACGAGTGGTTGCTCCCACTAAAGTAAAAGGGGGTAAATCCAATTTAATTGACCGTGCGGCAGGCCCTTCGCCAATCATAATGTCTAATTGATAATCTTCCATTGCAGGATAAAGTACTTCTTCAACCGTAGGAGAAAGGCGATGAATCTCATCAATAAATAGCACATCATAGGGTTCAAGGTTAGTTAGCATTGCCGCTAAATCGCCTGCTTTTTCCAGTACAGGTCCTGATGTGGTGCGAATATTCACGCCCATCTCATTAGCGACAATATTCGCAAGTGTTGTTTTTCCCAACCCTGGCGGACCAAAAATCAACAAATGATCCAACGCATCTTGTCGCATTTTAGCCGCTTGAATAAAAATCGCCATTTGCTCGCAAACTTGTGGCTGCCCCACATAATCAGCTAATAATTTAGGGCGAATTGCACGATCAAGATATTCATCGTCTAATTTTGCATTGGCACTGACAATACGATCCGCTTCAATCATTTTTCACCATTTTTCTGTTCTTATTTATAACGATGCTTTTAGGGCATCACGAATTAATTGCTCGACCGTCAAATTTGCTGCATTCACTTTTTTCAGCATTTTTTCCGCATCAGCCATTTTATAACCTAGAGAAATTAAAGCAGAGCAAGCCTCATCCATCACATTATCTGGTGCTGATAGTGATTGTCTATCTACACTAATGCGATCGGATTGAATAAAGAAGTCTTTTTGTTGTCCACTAAATTTACCTTTTAATTCAACTAATAAACGCTCTGCGGTTTTTTTGCCCACTCCAGGTATTTTCACTAATTTAGATAATTGTTCATATTCTATCGCATAGGCAAACTCTTCTACCGACATCGCGGACAAAATAGCCAACGCTAACTTAGGACCGACACCATTTGTTTTAATTAACTCACGAAATAAAGTTCTCTCTGGTTTAGAAACAAAACCAAATAATAAATGTGCATCTTCTCGCACAACAAAATGTGTCAGCAAGGTAACTGCTTCGCCCACTTCTGGTAACGGGTAAAAACTGGTCATTGGCAATAATAACTCATAGCCAACACCTTGCACATCAAGCACAATTTCAGGTGGCTGCTTTTCAATTAAAATACCAGACAAACGGCTAATCATAACTTACTCCCCTAAAAAATTTGAAATAAGTATAACACAAACTGGATAAAGAAACAGTGATTTATATGAAGCAAACATATTATGTGGTTTTCAAATGAAAACGCCCACGGCTATATCTTGCTCGCGGAACCGCAGTCAAATTTTTCGTCGTTTTTTTATGACCTTCAACGATGAGAGAATACGATACTCGCTGTGAATGGTGTATTGAATGGGCGTGCGTAATCGCAATAGCCAGTGCATCAGCAGCATCGGCTTGCGGTTTATCCGACAGTGTTAAAATCCGCATCACCATCTCTTGTACTTGCTGTTTTTCTGCTGAACCACTGCCCGTTACGGTTTGCTTAACCAAACGTGCCGCATACTCAAAAATAGGCAAATCTTGATTAACCGCCGCCACAATCGCACAACCGCGTGCTTGTCCTAGTTTTAATGCAGAATTCGGATTTTTCGCTAAAAAAACGTCTTCAATCGCAAATACCGTGGGTTGAAACTGAGTAATAATCTCACTAATACCTGCATAAATTCGTTTCAATCTTGTTGGCATATCTTCTGCCATCGTGCGAATAGCTCCGCTGCCAAGATACTCTAATTGTCGCCCAACTTGGCGTATAACGCCATAACCTGTCACACGAGATCCAGGATCAATGCCTAAAATAATATTCATTAAGTTTGAGAAAAAGCCCAGAATAAACTGGGCTTAATGAGTTATTTACTTGCTAATTTCGCAGTTGCCGCAGCATTCACTGAGCAATCTTTTACTAAAAGGCGATCAGATGATTTTCCTTTTAAAGTGAGATTAACTGCATTTGTTTTTTCCGCGGTCGCTAAAGCGAGTGGCGAGTCAACGTGCCAAACATATTTCCCTGATGCAAATGCAGCAAAATCTGCATTATTTGTATCACGGGTTAAATCTTTAGTCACTTTTTTACCTAAGGTTACATCCGCTTTAACAGCGTTTTCCCCTTCAAAGTAATAATGTGCAACGATTGATTTTTTACCTTGGCAGCTATATGCAATGGTTTTTTCAGTCGGTGCAGTATTTACTGCCTGTGCTTTCTCTGCAACTGGTTCTGCTTGTTTCGCTGATGAACAAGCGGATAAAATGACTGCTACGACAACAGGGGCTAATTTAATTAACTTCATTGTTTCTCCTTGAGATTAAGGTTGATAAATACCATTCCTACTTGCTTTTATACCGCTCAAGCAGATTAGCATCTGGCGTTAACAAAAAAATAGAGAGAAATAATATCTCTATTTTCACTTATTTTGTTGTTGAACTAGTTACTGATTTCACACTGTTCACCGCTTCTTTTGCCGATGTGACTGCATTTTTCACAGATGTTTTTGCTGATGACACTTTTTCTAAAGCCGATGTTGCACTACTTGATGTAGAAGTACTTGCACTCGTTGCACTACTTTTAGCACTGTTTACCGCACTCGAAACTGAATCATTCACGCTTTTTTTCGCAGCAGAAACTGCACTATTTGCAGCTTCTTTTGCTGCACCTTTAACACTCGTAGAGGTAATTGTTGTAGCTTGAGTTACCGCAGTAGTCGTTGTTTCAGCACTCGTGGTTGATGAGCTTGACGATCCCCAAAGACTATCTAAAGTTGAACAACCCGCAACACTTGATACAGCAAGTGCAACTGATAACATTTTAATTAATTTCATTTTACTTTCCTTATGTAGTTAACAATAAAAAATTACAATAATGCAGCGATTTCATCGCTGATTTCGCCATTGTGATAAACATTTTGCACATCATCACAATCTTCTAACATCTCAATTAAACGCAATAATTTTGGCGCATTTTCCGCATCCAGTTCCACACTAGTTGATGGAATCATTGTTACTTCAGCTTCTTGTACCTTAAATCCAGCCGCTTCAATACCATCACGAACAGAGCCAAGATCTTCCCAAGCAGTATAAATTTCAAAACTGCCATCTTCTTGCGGTTGAACATCATCAGCTCCCGCTTCAATCGCTGCTTCCATTAAAGCATCTTCATCAGCTTGTGCAATTAAAATTAATCCTTTTTTACTAAATAGATACCCAACCGAACCTTCTGTACCTAAGTTCCCGCCACATTTTGTGAAGCTTGGACGCACTTGAGAAATTGTGCGGTTCGCATTATCGCTTAAACATTCTACCATTACTGCAGTTCCGCCTGGGCCATATCCTTCATAAATACGGGTTTCCATATTGGTATCATCGCCACCGCCCACACCGCGGTCAATCGCACGATTAATGGTATCACGCGTCATATTACTGGCTAATGCTTTATCCACTGCAGCACGCAAACGCGGATTTGATGACACATCACCGCCCCCAATTTTTGCCGCCGTGACTAACTCACGGATCAATTTGGTAAAGATTTTACCACGTTGTGCATCTTGAGCGGCCTTACGATGTTTGATATTAGCCCACTTACTATGTCCTGCCATTTATTTTTCCTTTAAATTGATTCAATTTGATGATTAATTAAATATTTTTCAATCGCCGCACGGTTATTCCACGATTTTGTTAAATTTGCTGCGTCAGATGCAGACAACCATTGAAATGCCAAATGCTCGCTCAATGTTGGTTGCCACTCTGCGGGCAAGGGAAGTAAAAACCAATGCTCCGTGCTATGCGTAATATTTGGTGCGTATTTATAACGGAAATGTGAAAAAATTTCAAATGATACGGTCTCATGACAATCTAAAATGCACAATTCTTGTGCAAGAATATCAATCCCCGTTTCTTCTCGAACTTCGCGTAATGCCGCATCTCGCGGCTTTTCGTTTGCTTCTAACGATCCCGTGACCGATTGCCAAAACTCAGGATCATCACACCGCTGTAACATTAAAACACGCTGAGTTGATGGACAATAAATAACCACCAACACGGAATGATTATTTTTATATTTCATGCATAATGCATTATTTTACTTTATATTTTTGTGCAATTTCAGCATTAATCTGCTCAATTTCTTTTTGTTTTTCTGCCATTAATCCTTGTAATTGCTGAACACGTTGCATCAATTCATTACGCTGTTTTTCATTTTTACTATCAAACAGTTCCGCCATTGTCTGCATCACCCCCATACCGAGAATATTTGATTCTTTTCTTTTTTCACGCAATAAGATCAACTCTGGCGTATCAAATTCAAGCTTATCCAATGCTTGTAACAAAATTTTAGAACGTTCTACAACATTATTAATGAGTGGAATCAAACGCTTACCTTCATCTACCGTTTTCACCTTCGCAATACGTTTACTGATCTCTTGCGATAAAATTGTCCACTCAGAAACTTCTTTGCTCTGTGAGAACTGCTCAAATTTCGCAAGATCCTCTTTCACATCCGCATACACGGATAAACTAAAAAACAAGCAAAATGCCGCTATGAGAGAAATAATTTTTTTCATCTTTTTTCCTATAATTTATGCTTATTTCGTTTTAGGGTAATTCGTTTAAAACCGCGGTCAAAAAATAAGCCAATTTTTGTCCGCGGTTTTAAGGAAGATTATTCTGCTTTTACAACTGAAATGGCTAGCTCAGACAATGCCTGTGCATTTGCCACACTTGGTGCATCGGTCATCAAACAAGCTGCCGCTGTCGTTTTAGGGAACGCAATCACATCACGAATATTTTCTGTACCAGTAATCAACATCGTCAAGCGATCTAAACCAAAGGCTAATCCTGCGTGAGGCGGTGTACCAAATTTTAATGCATCAAGTAAGAAACCAAATTTTTCACGTTGTTCTTGCTCATTGATGCCTAAAATACGGAATACGGTTTGTTGCATTTTAGGATCAAAAATTCGTACTGATCCTCCCCCCACTTCATAGCCATTAATCACCATATCATAGGCATTCGCTACGGCACGAGTAGGATCTGTTTCTAATTGCTCAGGGCTAAAATCACGCGGTGATGTAAATGGATGATGCATTGCGGCTAAATTGCCTTCTTCATCACGTTCAAACATTGGGAAGTCCACCACCCATAATGGTTTCCATTGTGCTAAGTCAGTTAAACCTAAATCACGTCCGACTTTCAAACGCAATGCGCCCATTGCATCGGTTGCAACTTGCCATTTATCCGCACCAAAGAAAATCAGATCGCCATTTTGAGCTTGGGTACGGGTTAAAATTTCTCTTAAAATGTCCGCGGTCAAGAATTTCGCAACGGGACTTTGTACACCGTCCAAACCTGCCGCTAAATCATTGACTTTCAACCACGCCAAGCCTTTCGCACCATAAATCCCCACAAACTGAGTATATTCATCAATTTGTTTGCGAGTAATTTGCGCCCCAGTCGGCACGCATAACGCAATAACACGTCCACCATTATTAGCAGGTTCACTGAATACTTTGAAATCAATCTCTTTGACTAAATCCGCAATATCCGCAAATTGCATTGGGTTACGCAAATCAGGTTTATCCGAACCATATAAACGCATCGCTTCTTGCCACGTCATTGTTGGGAATTCACCTAAATCAACGCCAAGTGCATTTTGCCATAAACCGCGGATCATTTTCTCCATTATCTCACGCACTTCAGGCGCAGTTAAAAATGAGGTTTCAACATCAATTTGGGTAAATTCAGGTTGACGATCCGCACGCAAATCTTCATCACGGAAACATTTTACAATTTGATAATAGCGGTCAAATCCCGACATCATTAATAGCTGTTTGAATAACTGTGGCGATTGCGGTAAAGCATAAAATTTACCTTTATGTACACGACTCGGCACTAAATAATCACGTGCTCCTTCTGGCGTGGCTTTAGTTAACATTGGCGTTTCAATATCTAAGAAACCATTTTCATCCATAAAACGACGGACAAAGCTAGTAATTTTTGCACGCGTTTTTAAACGTTGTGCCATTTCAGGACGGCGTAAATCTAAATAGCGATATTTTAAACGTTGTTCTTCGGTATTATTCTGATTGAAATCTAATGGCAATGGTTCAGACGCATTATAAATTTTTAATGCTTTCGCCAACACTTCAATTTCGCCCGTCGCCATATTTTTATTAATTTGATTATCTGGACGCGCAATCACTTCACCTTGGATCTGAATACAATATTCATTGCGTAATCCACTCGCTTGTTCTAAAGCCTGTGCATATTTGGGATCAAAACAGACTTGCACAATTCCTTCACGATCACGCATATCAATGAAAATTAAGCCACCTAAATCACGACGACGATGAACCCAACCACTTAATGTCACCTCTTGCCCAAGATTGTTACGGTTCAATGAACCGCAATAATGTGTACGCATCATAATATTCTTCCTTAACTATACAATTTAATTAAAAATAATTTCCAAATTATAGCGGAAACCAAAGCAAAATACCTAAATTTATTTGAGTCGCCCCCTAACTTCTTTTAAAATAGACAAAATTTTGATTAATTTAGAAAATTTAATGAGCAAAGATACGATTTTTTCCACACCGCTGAGTAAGATTGGCGATTTTACCTTTGATGAAAGTGTAACCGAAGTGTTCCCCGATATGATTCAACGCTCAATCCCAGGTTACGCCAACATCATTACTGCCATAGGAATGATGGCAGAGCAATTTGTTACCCCACATTCGCAAGTTTACGACCTCGGTTGCTCGCGTGGTGCCGCAACATTATCGGTGCGTCGCAACATCCAACATAATACAGTGAAAATTATTGGCGTTGATAACTCTGAACCGATGGTAAAACGCTGTCGCCAACAGCTTGATACCTACATTAGCGATATTCCTGTTGAAATTTTATGTGATGATATTCGGAATGTAGCCATTGAAAATGCGTCAATGGTAATTTTAAATTTCACGCTACAATTTCTCCCCCTAGAAGATCGTCTAGAATTACTTAAAAAAATTTACCGCGGTCTAAATCACGGTGGTTTATTAGTGTTATCTGAAAAATTCCGCTTTGAAAATGAGCGCATTAACAACTTATTGATTGATTTACATCATCAATTTAAACGAGCTAATGGATACAGTGAATTAGAAGTGAGCCAAAAACGCACGGCATTGGAAAATGTAATGCGAACAGACAGTATTTCAACGCACAAAGAACGTTTACATCAAGCAGGTTTTAACCACATCGATCTGTGGTTTCAATGTTTTAATTTCGGTTCAATGATCGCAATAAAATAATGCTAAAACAATTAACCTATCTGCTTATTTGTCTATCGTTCAGCGTTCCATTATCTCAAACAACGTTAGCCAAAAATGATCAGACTAACACAATCAATCCAGAACCAACGAGAACCTTGATTGTGTTTTATGATCCTACTCAACTTTCTGCCTCACAATTAACACAAAAAGCTGAGCAGATAGGTACAACATTGCTATACCAATACAAAAATTTTAATGCGATCGCGGTGTATGTCAATAATTCATATTCATTAGAAAAAATGATTAACAAACTAGAACAAATAAACGGAGTAGTTGGCATTAATCGAGATCAAGTAATGCAATTAAAATAGTAACAATAACAATTTTTACATAAAGTGATAAACTACCTCAAAATCAAAAAATAGGAGAAAACTATGCGAATCTTACATACTATGTTACGCGTGAGCGATTTAGATCGTTCGATTCAATTTTATCAAAATGTATTGGGAATGCATTTGTTACGCAAAAGTGAAAATCCTGAGTATAAATATACTCTTGCTTTTATCGGTTATGATGATGAAGACAGAAGTGCTGTGCTTGAATTAACTTATAATTGGGGCGTAGATCATTATGAAATGGGATCAGCATATGGGCATATTGCGATTGGCGTGGACGATATTTACGCCACTTGTGAAACGGTACGTGCAGCGGGCGGAAAAATTACGCGTGAAGCAGGGCCTGTGAAAGGGGGGAAAACCATCATTGCCTTTGTTGAAGATCCTGATGGCTACAAAATCGAATTGATTGAAAATGAACACGCCAAAGCGGCATTAGGCAATTAATCTTATACCGCGGTCAAAAATCAGTGCTCTTTTATGAAATGCTTGTAAAAAAAGCAAAAATTTTGACCGCGGTTTTTCCTTAAGGAGGCTTCGTGACTGACGTACAACCCACCCCAATCCCCGAACACCATTTATTGAAAAATCGTTTCCGCGGCTATTTTCCCGTGATTATTGATGTAGAAACGGCAGGCTTTAATGCTCAAACGGATGCGTTATTAGAACTTGCGGCAATCACATTAAAAATGGATGAAAATGGTCTGCTCGTGCCTGATCAACAATGCCATTACCATATAACGCCGTTTGAAGGAGCATTAATCAATCCTGATTCCCTAAAATTTAATGGAATTGATGTAGATAACCCTTTACGCGGTGCTGTATCCGAAATGGAAGCGATGACGGGGTTATTCCAAATGGTAAGACGTGCACAGAAAGACGCGGGCTGTCAGCGTTCAATTATCGTTGCACATAATGCGGCGTTTGACCAAAGCTTTGTGATGGCTGCTGCGGAACGCACGGGCATAAAACGCAATCCTTTTCACCCTTTTGGGATGTTCGATACCGCAACCTTAAGTGGATTTATGTTTGGTCAGACCGTATTAGTTAAGGCTTGCCAAGCCGCAAATATTGCGTTTGATGGTAAGCAAGCTCATTCCGCACTTTACGATACTGAACGTACCGCGGAGTTATTTTGCTATATGGTAAATCATCTCAAACAGCTAGGCGGTTTCCCACACCAAATTTGATTGTACTCATTTGTGAGCAAATATTCTTATATTTAGCCAAAAATAACTAGACAAACAAATTTTTTTCAGTAAATTGAAAATTTTTATCACTTTAAAGAAGGACAATTTATGCTAACCAACGAAGTAGTCATCTCAATTGTCGTGCTATTGATTTTAAGCATATTGCGCGTCAATGTGATTGTTGGGCTAATTATTGCCGCCTTAGTCGCTGGATTAATTGGCGGTTTAGGTTTATCGGAAACCATTTCAAGTTTTACGAACGGGCTCGGCGGTGGTGCCGAAGTCGCGATGAATTATGCGTTACTTGGTGCATTCGCTATTGCCATCTCCAATTCTGGCATTACTGATCTAGTGGCGTATAAAATTATCAGAAAGTTAGGTAAACAACCAACAGGGAAATCCTTAACTGGCTTTAAATATTTAATTCTGACCCTACTATTATTTTTCTCAATTTCTTCTCAGAATTTAATTCCTGTGCATATTGCCTTTATTCCAATTGTTGTTCCCCCACTACTGTCTATATTCAATAAGCTCAAAATTGACCGTCGTGCCGTGGCTTGTGTACTAACATTTGGTTTAACTGCGACTTATATGTTGCTCCCCGTTGGTTTTGGTAAAATCTTTATTGAAAATATTTTAGTTAAAAATATTAATGAAGTGGGTAAACCCCTTGGTTTGCAAACTGACGTTGCACAAGTTTCGCTATCAATGCTATTGCCTGTAATTGGTATGATTATCGGCTTACTGATTGCGGTATTTATTAGTTATCGTAAACCGCGCGAATATGTCGTCACAGAAACCGAACCGACCGCGGGCGAAATTGAACAACATATTGCAAAAATTAAACCATTCCATATTAAAGTAAGTATTTTAGCGATTATTGTGACTTTTTCTTTACAGCTTTTTACCAGTTCAACAATGATTGGGGCATTAGCAGGCTTAATCATTTTTGCAGCTTTTGGTGTATTTAAACTCAAGGAAAGCAATGATATTTTTCAACAAGGCTTACGTTTAATGTCAATGATTGGTTTTGTGATGATTGCGGCATCAGGGTTTGCCAATGTAATCAATACCACAGGCGGCGTGACAGAATTAGTGCAAAGTTGTGCGCAATATATCGGTAATAGCCGCGGTATTGGTGCATTTTTAATGCTCTTTGTTGGCTTGTTAATTACAATGGGGATTGGTTCATCATTTTCAACAGTGCCGATTATCACCTCTATTTATGTGCCACTATGCTTACAGCTTGGTTTTTCACCTTTAGCTACAGTGTCTATTGTTGGGGTTGCCGCGGCTTTAGGCGATGCAGGTTCACCCGCATCAGACTCCACATTAGGTCCTACATCAGGCTTAAATATGGACGGAAAACACGATCATATTCGAGATTCCGTTATTCCAACGTTCATTCACTATAACATTCCACTCCTTATCTTTGGTTGGATTGCTGCAATGATTCTCTAAAAATAATCCCCTTTTCACTAAGGGGATTATTTTATTCTTGCTTTTCTTTAAATGCTAAGTAATCTTCCAACACCTCTATCGCATCCAAACAACGTTGACGGCGTTGCTTAGTCAGCGAAATAAATTGTTGCAGACGTGCTTGTTCTTGCTCCGATACAATAAGTAATTGATCTTCTGCTTGTTGGATTTTTTGATTGAATTGTTGTAAATAATCGTAATACTTATCTAACCGTTCACGTGGAGGGAGTTGATCTAATTGACTTCGCAACTGATCTTTGGGAGCGATTTGCGGTCTATTCTTTATCTTTGCAGATACGGTTAAAGCAGATTGAATTGCCTCATTTAATGCAACATTTTGAGCAAGTAATTTTTCAATAAGGTAAACTAATTCAGCTTCATTCTTTTCATCAAACTGCATTAATAAAGACAATGTTTGAGTGATCTCACCCGAATAAAACCCAACAGATTGACGATCTTCGCTAAATAAATGTCGTTCAAATTTAACGCTTAAAACCAACTCATTATGATTAGAATAGAAATCAAGTTGTTGTGCTACTTGCGATTGTAATTGATCAATTAACTGATTATAACTTCGCATAATAAGTTTACCTTGATGATATTTTAGATTTAATGAGGTAGCTTTAAATAGCAAAAAACCGTAAATATGTCATTTACGGTTTTTCTAAAAAGTGGCGGAGGAAGTGAGATTCGAACTCACGGAGGGCGTAAACCCTCGCCGGTTTTCAAGACCGGTGCCTTCAACCACTCGACCATTCCTCCGTCTTGATGACCCATAATATAATAAAGTTAACGGAACCTGTAAACTAAAATTTTGCATTTTGTTTTCAACAGATTAGATTTTATTCAATTTTGCCTATATCCCTCTTTCTCATCTCTAAAAATCCATTGACTTTTCTCAATGAACCCATTAATTTAAAAACCCAGTTTATCTTTGTTACTCATATTAATCAAAAGGATAGTTTATGCCACAATCACGTCTTGTTATTGATACTCGCGAAGAGTCCACTTCTCTGTTAAAAACAAATAAAGTATTACGCAATACCTATTTCCTATTAGCTTTAACGCTTACGTTCTCTGCGGTTATTGCTTATATTTCAATGTCAATGAATCTGCCATACCCAAACTTGATCGTTATATTAGTTGGGTTTTACGGTTTATTATTTTTGACGAATGCACTGTCTAACAGTGGATTAGGCATTATTGCAGCCTTTGCTTTTACAGGTTTTCTTGGATACACAATTGGACCAATATTAAATATGTATGTTGATGCAGGTTTAGGCAATTTAGTCGCGCTTGCACTTGGTGGTACTGCCGCGGTCTTTTTTGCTTGTTCGGCTTACGTTCTTACC
This sequence comes from Pasteurellaceae bacterium, assembly GCA_030527795.1. Classification (GTDB taxonomy): domain Bacteria; phylum Pseudomonadota; class Gammaproteobacteria; order Enterobacterales; family Pasteurellaceae; genus JAUNAB01. The sequence goes on from JAUNAB010000015.1 coordinate 21,098, forward strand.
ACGCAAAAAGATATGTCATTCTTATCAGGTATGCTATTTTCACTCTTTGTGGTATTAGTCATCGGTATGATCGCAAGCTTTTTCTTGCACTTCCCTGCACTTCACGTTGCAATCAGTGCATTATTTGTTTTATTCTCAAGTGCAATGATCTTGTATGAAACAAGCAATATTATTCATGGCGGTGAAACAAATTATATCCGTGCAACCGTTAGTTTATATGTTTCAATCTACAACTTATTTATCAGTCTACTTAATTTACTATCATATTTTACTGGTCGCGATGATTAATAATCACATTAATAGATAATTAACGCCCCTTTTTAGGGGCGTTTTCTGTATAATCTTATATAAGTAAATAAAGTTAACAAACACAATGCAAATAAATACAGATAATTTTGGCTATTTACTCAATGCGAATGAGTGGAACGAAGACATTGCCAAAGCCCTTGCACAGCAAGAAGGAATAGAATTAACCGATGCTCATTGGGAAGTGATCTATTTTGTACGCGAATTTTATCAAGAATACAATACCTCACCAGCCATTCGGATGTTAGTTAAAGCAATGGCACAAAAGTTAGGTGAAGATAAGGGTAATAGTCGTTATTTACAACGCTTATTTCCTGACGGACCTGCGAAACAGGCAACTAAATTAGCGGGATTACCTAAGCCTGCAAAATGTCTGTAAAGACGAACAATTATCACTTGACAGGTTGATTATTAACACTTACTATTATTAAGGTTTTTAATAATATTAGTCAAAGAGGAGCTTAAAAACATGAAAAAAACCGCCTTAATTTTGTCCGCGGTTTTACTCGGATTAAGTGTCAGTGCGCAAGCAAAACTGAAAGTGATTACCACATTCACTATCATCCAAGACATTGCTCAAAATGTCGCTGGCGATGCAGCTGATGTTGAATCCATTACAAAACCAGGGGCAGAAATCCACGATTATCAACCCACACCAAAAGATATCGCAAAAGCACAATCTGCAGATTTAGTTTTGTGGAATGGGCTTAATTTAGAACGTTGGTTCGAAAAATTTTTCAAAAATATGCCTGAAAAACCTGTTGCAATCGTCACAGAAGGTATTCAACCGATGTCTATCACCGAAGGTGAATACAAAGGGTTACCAAATCCACACGCATGGATGTCGCCGTCAAACGCCTTGATTTATATTGAAAATATTAAAAATGCGTTGATTAAATATGATCCGCAAAATAAAGAAATATACGAAAAAAATGCCGCGGTTTATGCTGATAAAATCAAAAAAATGGATGAACCGTTGCGTGAAAAATTAGCACAAGTTCCTGAACAACAACGCTATTTAGTGACAAGTGAAGGGGCATTTAATTACTTGACGCAACATTACGGATTTAAAGAAATTTATTTGTGGCCAATTAATGCTGAACAGCAAGGCACACCAAAACAAGTTCGTAAAGTAATTGATTTAGTTAGACAAAATCACGTTCCTGTGGTATTTAGTGAAAGTACCGTATCGCCAAAACCGATGCAACAAGTTGCCAAAGAAACTGGGGCTAAATACGGCGGTGTGTTGTATGTTGATTCACTTTCAGCAAAAGACGGCCCTGTACCGACTTATATTGATTTACTTAATACCACCGTATCAACCATTGTTAAAGGATTTGAAAAATAATGAAACAGACTTTCCCTGCCGATATAAATGTTAATGATATTACGGTACGCTACAATAATGGACATACTGCCATTCACAATGTCACTTTTCATCTCTCTGGCGGCACAACCTGTGCACTTGTTGGGGTAAACGGAAGCGGAAAGTCCACGTTGTTTAAAAGCTTAATGGGGCTTATTAAACCGCAACAGGGTCACATAACCCTTTGCGGTTTACCTATTAACCAAGCCTTAAAAAATAATCTCATCGCTTATGTTCCACAAAGTGAAGATGTGGACTGGCAATTCCCTGTTTCCGTTTACGATGTGGTTATGCAAGGGCGTTATGGTTATATGAATTTTCTACGCATTGCGAGTGCCATTGATAAACAAAAAGTGCAAAAAGCAATGGAACGCGTCAATATTCAACATTTAGCTGACCGTCAAATTGGCGAATTGTCAGGAGGTCAGAAAAAACGGGTCTTTTTGGCTCGTGCATTAGCCCAACAAAGTAAGGTGATTTTACTTGATGAACCATTCACTGGAGTTGATGTAAAAACTGAAAATGCCATTGTTGACCTACTTGGTCAACTGCGTAGCGAAGGGCATCTGATTTTGGTTTCTACACATAATCTCGGTTCAGTACCCGATTTCTGTGATCAGGTTGTGATGATTAATCGAACTGTGATTGCAACAGGTAAAACGGAAACGACCTTTAATCAACACAATTTAGAATTAGTGTTTGGTGGTGTGCTACGCCATATTAAATTACAAGGTAGTGATTTACATGATGATGAAGATCAACGCTCAGTTACCGTATTAACCGATGACGAACGTCCCGCGGTCTTTTATGGGCAAACAAAAATTGATCCCCCTGCCCCGATTATAAAAAACTGTCAGCAATCTCAACAAACAACAGATAAGGCAGATAAATTATGTTAGAGGTATTACTTGAACCCTTTAGCTATAACTATATGCTAAAAGCCATTGTCATTAGTGCAGCAGTTGGCGGCATTTGTGCCTTTTTATCCGCCTATTTAATGTTAAAAGGTTGGTCATTAATTGGTGATGCACTCTCTCATTCGGTTGTGCCTGGGGTTGCCATTGCTTATGCATTGAATTTGCCTTATGCCATTGGTGCATTTTTCTCAGGCATTTTAGCTGCATTAGCTATTTTATGGATCAAATCTATCACTAAATTACGCGAAGACTCGGTCATCGGTTTCATTTTTACCACATTCTTTGCTATTGGTTTACTGATTATTTCATTAAATCCAACGTCGGTGAACGTACAAGAAATTATTCTCGGCAATATTTTAGGCATTGCTGATGAAGATATATTCCAAGTTAGCATCATTATTGTCATTTGCTTAGGCTTTTTACTCTTGTTTTGGAAAGATCTACTGTTGGTTTTCTTTGATGAAACTCAAGCAGTATCCGTTGGCTTATCGCCACTGAAATATAAAATATTATTTTTTACCTTACTCAGTGCTTGCGTGGTTGCCGCCTTGCAAACGGTCGGAGCAATTTTGGTGATCTCAATGGTTGTTACCCCTGGCGCAACGGCATATTTATTAACCGATAAATTTAGCCATTTACTGATTATTGCCATTTTATGCGGTGTAATCAGTAGTGCAATAGGCGCTTACATTAGCTATTATTTAGACGGTGCGACAGGTGGTCTGATTGTGTGTTTGCAAACGCTATTATTCTTACTTGCTTTTTTCTTTTCACCTAAATATGGTTTACTTCGCCAAACGCGTAAGGCGGTAACAAATGAATAATGTTATTCAATGGTTTGCCGAGCCCCTTAGTCTTCCATTTATGCAAAATGCACTATTAACCGCATTAATTGTTTCCATTATTTGTGCGGTTCTCTCCTGTTATTTGGTATTAAAAGGCTGGTCGCTAATGGGCGATGCTATCTCTCACGCCGTTTTACCTGGTATTGTGATTGCCTTTATGCTAGGGATTCCACTGATTATCGGTGCCTTTGTTTCAGGGCTATTATGTGCATTGGGCGTAGGATATTTGAAAGAATATAGCCGAATCAAAGAAGATACTGTAATGGGCATTGTCTATTCAGGGATGTTTGGATTAGGTCTGGTACTCTTTACAAAAGTAGAAACCGATCAACACTTAACCCATATTTTATTTGGCAATTTGCTCGGCGTAAGTTCGGCAGAAATGCTACAAACCGCGGTCATTTCTGCCTTCGTTTTTATTGTCATTATGCTAAAACGCCGTGATTTTCTGCTATATTGCTTTGACCCAAGCCACGCACGTGTTGCAGGGCTTTCGCCTAGATTTCTCTATTATGGCTTACTCGTACTCCTTTCTCTGACCATTATTACCACAATGCAAATGGTTGGTGTCATTTTAGTTGTCGCAATGCTAATTTCACCAGGAATTACCGCCTATCTTTTAAGTAAACGTTTTGATCGAATGCTCATTATCGCAATCTTTACCTCAGTATTCTCAAGTTTATTTGGCACACTGATGAGTTACCATATCAACGCAGATATCGGGCCTTCAATCATCATTATCCAAGCAATATTATTTAGCCTTGCGCTAATTTGGTCAAAATGGGCAACAAAATGATTAAAGGCATTAGTTTATCACTCATTTCATCTATGCTTTTTGGTTGCATTTACTATTTGTCAGTGCTACTGCAACCCCTTGAAGGCGAACAGATTTTTGGTTTACGCATTTGGGTCACCTTTCCCTTTGTTGTCTTTACCCTATTTCTCATTAAACAGCAACAGACATTTATTGATTTCGTCAAACGCATTAAACGTGAACCGCATTTAATTTTAGTTTTAATCTTTACCAGTGCCAATATGGGGATCCAGATGTGGATTTTCCTATGGGCACCAAATCACGGCAAAGCGATTGATGTGTCAATCGGTTATCTTTTAATGCCATTAATGATGGTATTAGTTGGATGCCTATTTTACAAAGAACGTATCTCAAAAATTAAAACCCTCTCTATTTTCTTTGCCACGGTTGGCGTAGCAAGCCAAATTATTTTAACAGGCGTTTTTTCTTGGGAAACCGCATTGGTGTGCGTAGGCTACCCCATTTATTTTGCGGTGCGTAAAAAATATGAGATGCTTCATTTATCTAGCTTTGTAATGGAATTTATCTTTCTTTTACCCATTTCCGCCTATTTCGCAACACAAGTTGATATGGTCGCAATAAAACAAGCTAATCCCAATATTTATTTCTGGCTTGCAATGCTAGGATTAATCAGTGGCATATCATTAAGCTTTTATATTTTAGCGAGCCAACTTTTACCAATTAATTTATTGGGTTTGCTTGGCTATTTTGAACCCTTAGTGATGTTTTTTGTTTCCTTTCTTATCGGCGAAACCCTTAATAAAAACACCTATATTTTAATGGGTTGTTTGGCAATTTCTGTTGGGTTACTTATTTTCAACAGTCTTGCCACGCTACGCTTACGCCAAACCCAATAAACACTATTTGACAATGGGAATAGAAACCCTTTAAACTTAATGACGTTCTCAACGGGGTGCTAATTCATTATGAACAGGCTGAGAGAAACCCGTAGAACCTGAACTGATTAATATCTGCGTAGGGATTTGAGAAACGAATTGTCAATTTTGATCATCCGTCTTAAATTCCTTTAATTTGATTAAAGGATTTTTTATGTCTAAAAAAACACGCTTATTTTTGACCGCGGTTTTCGGCTTTTATAGCCTTATTGCACAAGCCACACCCACTACACTTACCGCCTATGCGGAAGATTATTTTGCGGGCAACTGGGGGGCAGGTGCGGAAATCAAAGCCCAATTTGAACAACAATATCCACAATGCCAAGTTAACTATCAGGTTTTTGATAGCAGCAACACAATGCTCAACCGATTACGCTTAGAAGGGAAAAATAGCCCCGCGGATATTGTTATTGGGATCGATAATTTTCAACTATTATCGTTACAAAATAATGAATTATTTGAGCCTAATCAAGTAGATCTCTCCCAATTACAACTACCGTTTCACTGGAAAGACACGCGTTTTTTACCCTATGATTTCGCACCGTTCGCCTTTATTTATGATAAAAATAAGCTCACTAATCCACCGAAAAGCCTAAAAGAGTTAGTTGAACGACAAGATTTACGCATTATTTATCAAGATCCCCGCACCAGTAGTATTGGGCGTGGTTTTGTCGTCTGGATGAATACAGTATTTGACAACGAACACATAGAACAGGCTTGGCATAATTTAGCCCAACACACGCTCACTATCGGTAAAGGGTGGTCTAGCACTTATGGAGCATTTTTAAAAGGCGAAGGAGATCTCGTGCTAAGTCAAAGCACATCGCCAATTTATCATTTATTAACCGAGCAAAATGATCGCTATGCGGCAACAGAATTTCGCGAAGGGGCGTTATATCAAATTCAAACCGCGGTCAAAATCAGTGGCAAAAATAATCCTTGTGCAGAACCTTACTTGCAATTTTTACTGCGTCCCCAATCGCAAGCCTTAATTGTGGAAAAAGGGGTTATGCTCTCCGTTACATCCGCTGCCGTTGAGCCTCATTATGCAGCATTAAAATCCCAAGTTATGCAACAACTTAGCCTTAATTCAACTACGCTGACAAACGACAAACTAAAAGAGTGGATAATGTTCTGGCAACAACGCCTTAGTCAATAGGTTGATATTGTGAAAACCTTTGCTTTAATACGATATTTCAAACGAACCTTGACACATTCCACGCTTGGATTTTGCATATTCGTCATTATCGCATTATTTTACGGCTTCTCGCTCAATACCGTGTTGCAATACAATGAATCATTCAACTGGCAACAACTTTGGCAAGACAGCTATTTGCAACATATTCTGTTATTCAGTAGCGGACAAGCGTTGCTGTCTTCTTTGCTATCCGTTTGCTTGGGATTAATTTTAGCTCGTACATTATTTTATCTGCATTTTCCCGCTAAATCCTTTTTGCTCAAGCTACTTTCACTCACCTTTGTTTTGCCATCATTGCTCGCTATTTTTGGTATTCTTGGGGTTTATGGGCAAACAGGTTGGCTCGCGCAACTCTGTACTTGGTTAAAAATAGATTGGCAACCGCATATTTACGGTTTAAGCGGTATTTTAATCGCCCATTTATTTTTTAATATTCCCCTTGCTTGTCGCTTATTTCTACAATCACTAAATAGTATTCCGAGCGAGCAACATCAACTTGCCGCTCAACTTTCAATCCGCGGTTGGCAATTTATTCGTCTTGTAGAATGGAACGCATTACGTCCACAAATTTTTCCGACAATGCTCTTAATTTTTATCCTTTGTTTTACCAGTTTTGCCATTGTGCTAACCCTTGGCGGCAGTCCGAAATTCAGCACCCTTGAAGTCGCTATTTACCAAGCCCTATTATTTGATTTTGATTTAGCAAAAGCTGCTGTTTACGCTTTATTACAATTACTCTGTTGCTTTATTTTATTCGCACTTTACTCAGGCTTTAATCAAAACAGCCCCATTTTTCTCAATCAGCGTCAAATTTGGTACACCGCCCCCAAAACCGCGGTCAAAATTTGGCACGTTTTTTGGCTCAGCCTGTTTATACTTTTTATCAGCCTGCCCTTGCTCAATATCATAACTAGTGCATTCAGCTCAACGGCACACCTATTTAATGAACTCACCAACAGGCAACTATGGCGTTCGATAGGCTATTCGGTCAGTATAGCCCCCTTATCCGCCCTACTTAGTCTTAGCCTAGCTAGTGCAATGTTATTGTTTACTCGCCAGTTGGAATGGCAAAGTCGCCCTAAACTTGCACAATTTTTTGTCAATAGCAGTTTGCTTATTCTCGCTATCCCAATGCTTATTGTGGCGGTAGGACTTTATCTTATCGTCGCCCAACATCAATTTGCTCATTGGCAATTATTTGCGATTGTCGTTGTATGCAATGCATTAAGTGCGTTACCCTTTGTGCTGAAAATTATTAACCAACCGATGCACCAGAATATGCAATACTACGAAAAATTATGCCAATCACTTGGCATTAAAGGTTGGCAACGATTTAGTTTAATTGAGTGGCAATCGCTTGCCCCTAGCTTCAAATACGCCTTTGCACTCGCCTGTGCCTTATCACTTGGCGATTTTACAGCTATCGCCTTATTTGGCGGACAAGATTTTACCTCTCTACCTTACTTACTCTATCAACAATTAGGTAGCTATCACAGCGAACAAGCGAGCATTACCGCATTAGTTTTATTAATTATTTTCTTAGCTATCTTTCTGCTAATTGAAACCGCACACCACGAGAATAACGATGATCCAATTAAAAAACGTAATTTTTAATTATCAATCAATGCAAATGCAATTTGATTTAAACATTCCTGCACAACAAAAAGTAGCAATTGTGGGAGCAAGTGGGGCAGGGAAAAGCACATTACTCAATTTAATTGCGGGCTTTGATTATGCGAACAAAGGCGAAATCTGGTTAAATGGCATTAACCATACTCGCACTGAACCCTATCAACGCCCCGTTTCAATGTTATTTCAAGAGAATAATCTCTTTCCACATTTAAGCGTGGCACAAAATATTGCGCTGGGTATCCAACCCAATTTAGCACTCACATTGGCACAGCAACACGCCGTAGAACAAGCCGCTCAAGCCGTAGGATTACAGGATTTACTCGATCGCAAGCCAACTCGCCTTTCAGGCGGACAAAAACAACGTGTCGCACTTGCTCGTTGCTTTTTACGTAATCAACCTATTTTACTGCTTGATGAACCTTTTTCAGCCCTTGATCCACAATTACGCCAAGAAATGATGAGCTTATTAGATGAACTTTGTGCGGCAAAACATCTCACAATGCTATTAGTCACACATCAACCCGATGAATTATCAGGCAAAATAGATCGTATTATTCATATTGAGCAAGGCAGAATTCTGAACAGCACAACCGAAACTCAACTGTGAAATTTACATTTTTCTTACACGGCAGAGACTGTGAATAATTGCAGATTTTATGCTAAAATCTCCTGTCAATTTTATGCGAGGCAGATTTGATGGCGACTGAACAACAAGAACAAGAAGCAAAGCAAGCTAAAACACCTAAAGTAAAATCCAGAAAACATCGTTGCAAAGTTTTTCTAGCAAAAGGGATTTTTACAGGTGCTTGTTTAACTTTTTTTTATGGAGCTTATTTAGATGCCCAAATTCGTGCAAAAATGGACAGTCAAATTTGGCGATTGCCTGCAGAAGTTTATAGTCAAGTTGAACGTGTGCGATTAAGCGATAATCTAAGTTTAGATGAAGTCAAACAAATGCTATTAGATAACGATTATCGCCATATTAGCCCCGTTATGCAGCCAGGTGATTTCAAAATTGAAAATGATAACATTGTGCTGTTAAGCCGTCCTTTTGCTTTCCCCGATGGCGATGAAGGGCAAGGGGTATATCGCTTACGCTTTACGAATAATAAACTCACCGCTATTGAAGATCTGATTAATGTCAAAGCAGTAGAAAGTTTTCGTCTTGCCCCGAAATTAATTGCGATGCTTCAATCCGATGAAGATAATGAAGAACGACTTGCGATTCCATTGCAACGCTATCCACGCATTTTAATTGATACCTTAATTTTAACCGAAGACCGCCGTTTTCTTGAACATAATGGGATCAGTCCAATCGGTATTATCCGTGCAATGATTACTAATTTCCGAGCTGGGCATACAGTGCAAGGCGGTAGTACCCTTACACAACAATTAGTTAAAAATTTATTTTTATCTAATGAGCGCACGCTCATTCGTAAAGCAAATGAAGTATTAATGGCGATTATGCTTGATTGGCGTTACGATAAAAATACTATTTTAGAAACCTACTTAAATGAAATCTATTTAGGGCAAAATGGCGATAGTCAGATCCACGGCTTTGAATTAGCAAGCCGTTTTTATTTCGGTAAATCGGTGCGAGAAATTAGTGTAGATCAAATCGCACTACTCGTAGGTATGGTGAAAGGCCCGTCTTTATACAATCCTTGGCGTAACCCAACCTATGCCCTTGAACGACGTAATGTTGTGCTTGGTATTATGCTTGAGCATAAAATGATCGATCAAGAACTCTATGATACATTAAGTCAACGTCCACTCGGCATACAAGAAAAAGGGCAAATTACGCGTAACTACCCTGCATTTTTGCAAGTATTACAACGTGAATTACGCGAAAATTTGGGCGAAAATAAATCCGCGAGTTTACAAGGCGCACGCATTTTTACTACCTTAGATGTAAAACAACAACGTAATGCGGAACGTGCCGTGGTAGAAACAACAACCAATCTACAACTCAAAGTCAAAAATCCTTATTTACAATCCGCAATGATCGTTGCCGATTACCAACACGGCGAGATTCGAGCGATTGTCGGCGGCTTACAAACTCAATACGCTGGGTTTAACCGTGCATTTATGGCACAACGCCAAATTGGTTCCTTAGTAAAACCTTCGGTGTATCTCAGTGCCTTAACCAATCCTGATCAATTTCGTTTAAACACCCCAATTAATAACCAACCAATTACGATCAATATTAAAGGTAGCCCACCTTGGCAACCACGCAACTACGATCACAAATTTGGCGGTTCTGTAATGCTCGTTGACGCACTTACTCGTTCACTCAATATTCCAACAGTCAATATTGGAATGAAAGTCGGACTAAAAAAAGTCATTGAAATTCAACAAAGTATGGGTTGGAATAAAGTGAATATTCCACACGTACCCGCAATGTTGCTTGGCTCATACAGTATTTCACCTTATGATGTCACCAAATTATACCAAGTTATCGCTAATAATGGTGGAAAAATCCCACTCAGCACAATTAGCCAAATTAATGATCGTCAAGGGAAATTGCTCTATTTACATAACACTACGCCAGAGCAAGTTGTCCCTTCACAAGCTGCATATCAAACACTCTATGCAATGCAACAAGTGGTTGAACGGGGAACGGGGCGAAGTTTAATGGAAAACTTTGCAGATTTACACTTAGCTGGGAAAACAGGGACCACAAATGATGCACGCGATACGTGGTTCGTTGGTATAGACGGCAAAAATGTGACAACCGTTTGGCTCGGACGTGACGATAATGGCGAAACACACTTAACAGGCGCAAGCGGTGCATTAGAAATCTACAAAGATTATATTGCTCAAGCAAAAGCAACTGCATTTAAACCTGAAAAACCTGCAGATATAAAATGGATTGGGATCAATCAATATGGAAGTTGGAACTGTTATAGCCCTGTTCGCAATATTCCAGTGTGGATTAATAAAGGACAAAACTTCTGTGCGGCAAGCATTCCCCCAAAACCAGCTGAAAGCAAACCAGCAGCACCGAGTTCTAATGAAATTAAACCTGCGATTGAGAGTAAACCTGTGCCAACTCAAAACGCCCCTGCTCTCGTTGAAGATGCAAAGCCTGCTTAATGACATTGTTTGATTTGACAACTCCCTAAATCAAGTTGTTGATTATGGAATTGGCTCAATGTGCAACGATGCCCTACGCTGATGACAATAGTATTCGGTAAACGCATACGCATTGCATTATATAAATGATATTCAGTGGGTTCATCTAATGCAGAAGTAGTTTCATCAAGAAACACAACATTGGGCTGGCTTAAAAATATTCGTACAAAAGCAACTCGCTGCAATTCCCCAGGCGATAAAATCGCTTGCCAGTCATTATGTTGATCTAACGCGTAAAGATATTTTTCTAAACGGCACTGACGCATAACCGCTTCCAGCTCAGACTGTGTTAATGTCATATTCGGGTAACAAATGGCATCGCGTAATGAGCCTTGTGGCATATAGGGACGCTGTGGCAAAAATAAAATATGTTCATCACAAGGACGTTCAGCATAACCCATTATTTCAAACGGGTAAATACCTGCAATGGCTTTCAATAATGTGGTTTTCCCCGAGCCAGACGGACCTTGAATTAATAACGCATCACCTTGTTTCAAATGTAAATTCATATTTTGAAATAAGATTTCACCTTGTTGATCCTTTATTCCAAAGTTTTTTAAAGAAACTTCATAACCACATTCCACCACCTGTGGAATTTGATGATGATCAAGATAATCCAAATTCGTCATAAAACCATATAATCGGCTCAAACGTGCTTGATATAAGGTGAACTGTTCATAAAATAAGCGGAAAAAAGATAATGCTCGCATTAAACGATTAAACGCTTGTACCGTTTGGTGCATATCACCAAGGGAAGCTTGTCCTGCAAAAAAACGGGGGGCTTGTAACATTAAAGGTAAAATCATCGCAACTTGTGTAACGCCCGTGTTAAAGCCTTCTAAACCAAGTATTTGTCTAACAATCAACCAACGATTTTGAATAATCGCATTAAACTTTTGCGATAGATTTTGCCATTCATTTTGTTCACCAGAATAAAATGCAATGCTTTCTGCATTATCACGCACACGGATCAATAAATAGCGATAGTCCCCACTTAGCCTCTCTTTATCAAAATTCATTTTTACCAATGGATGTCCTATTAACACCGAAATAGACGTAGCAAGAATAATGAAAGCATAAATATAAAACACCATATCGGGGAGTGGAAAACCCATTAAAACGAACACGCCAGAAAGGGTCGCAAGAATTGCGGTAAATTCCACGATAGACACTATCGCACTAAGTATTCCTTCAAATAAATCGACCGTTCCTGTGATAAACTCTCGTGCGTCTTGCTCAATACGCTGATCAATATTGTCGGGCAAATTTTTCTCATATTTTATGCGGTAATAATTTTTGTTTTGTAACCAACGGGCTAACATTATCTGGTTAAGTTTTGCTAACCAATGAATTTCAAAAGTTTGCCGTAACAAATAATTTAGAATGGAATGAATAATTTTAAACACCACTAAACCTGCGTTAATACTAGCAAAAAACCAAAAAGCATTCACATTTTTATCGCCTAATGCACTGTACAAACCGTTGTAAAAGAAGGTATTTAACACACTAATTCGCACTTCAAGTAAAACGAAAATTAACAATAACGCAATTAGCCCTATTGATTTCCACTTATGGCTTTGCTGAAAACAAGGTACACTCAGGCACCAAAATTCCTTGCCAATTTTCATCCGCGATAACACCGCAGTCATAGCAAATAAACCACCCACAATCCAAACAAAAGCATAGATTATCCAAGTGATACTTTGAGTTAGTTCAGTTTGCCAATTCATCATATTTTCCATTCTTCCGCGGTCAAAAATCGCTTTGTTTTTTTATGTCTATCAGCAAAATCTCCGCTGATAGCCAAATAAATCAATTAAAATTCAACTTTTGCATTTAATAAGAATTCACGCCCATAACCCAACGCAATCGGAATAACGCTATTGCTTGTTCCTTGTGTTGACACATAATAGGTTTTATTGGCTAAATTCTTACCATTTAATTGCAAACTCAATTTCTTGCCCTTGATATGCGTATCATAAGTAATGAAGGCATCTGACACGATCGCGTGTGGTAATTTATAGGTTGCATAAGGGTTAACTGTTTCATCATACACTTTCCACGATCCCAAATAACGTGCACCAGCACCAACACGGAAATGCCCATAGGTAAATTGTCCTAAATCATAAGTTGCAAATAAACTGGCTTGGTGTTTTGGCACTCCTTCAAATTCCTTGCCGTTATAGAATGGATACTTTTTGTTCTCAAGCGTTTTAGTATGCGTGTAAGCATACGTTGCAGTAACACCTAATTTATCAGTGATATCACCATTAAAGTCCCATTCCAATCCTTGAGAACGCACTTTCCCAACATTATAAACATAAGTATTCTTATCTGAACCCGTATAAGTATCCGTCACATTCTTCTTATCAATGCTAAATAAGGCTAAATTCGTGCTAAAGTAACCATTCTCATATTTTGTTCCCACTTCAAAAGATTGCCCTTCTTCAGGTGCAAGGCTCGAATCTACAATCGCTGCACGACTTAATTGCGGACGGAAAGATTGAGCGTAATTGCCGTAGATTGCCCAATCAGGCATTAACTTATATACCGCCCCTGCTTGATAGAGAAATTTACCGCCGTGCGTATCGGTATTCAGTTTATCATTACGATAATTGCCCCGCCCCGCCACTTGATCGTAATATTCATAACGCACACCACCAGATAAAATCAATTTATCCGTTAAATACGCAGAATCTTGCAAATAGATACCAATGGTTTTTAATTTCTCAAACTGATGACCATTTGCCGTTGCTAAAGAAAGATTAGCTAAACTTACGTTCCCATAAATGGGATGATATAAACTCAACGTGCTATTTTTGCCAGTAAAACGTTGTAAATTCAATTTGTCTGCGTTAAATCCACTCCCTTCACTAAACGATGTGCAACATTTCCCGTAACAAATTCGCCAACCAAATTCAAACTAGCACTATGTGTACGTTGATCTGAGGGCAAAATGCCTTCGGTTGTTCGTGCCACCGTCCCTTTTTTAGCATCAATCTTGGTAACACGAGCTTGATAATAAGCATAGGTATCTCGCGTATAACCATAGGTTGCATTGACTTTCCACCCATCATTTAATTGATGACTTGCATTCACGGAAATCGTATCTATTTTTCCAGTATTCTTATTAAAAGGTTCATCTAAACGCTGTTCACTTGGCGTATTCACAAACTGCCCTTTGCCAGAACCGTCAGCAATAATGTATGTACCGCGGTCAAATGGATCAACATAATCCTGATGCTCATAAGCTAGCGTAATTTCTGTTTTATCATCTTTCCAAGTCAAAGAAGGGGCATACAATGCACGTTTTACTTCGCCAAAATTACGCCAATAATCCTTGCTTGATTGGTCAAAAATAAAACGATAAGCAAATCCATTCCCTAACGCACCCGTTGCATCAAAATTCGTTCCCCAACGATGGTGATTGCCAACAGAACCCCCAATCACATACCGCGTTTCATATTGTGGCTTTTTCGTCACCACGTTAATCACCCCACCAGGATCTTGAATCCCATATAACACCGAAGCAGGACCTTTCAGTACTTCAATCCGATCCGTCGTAGCAGAAAAATTATGAGATGGTCCCGCGACAACCCCATTACGTAAAATAGAATTATCTCGGTTTTTACCAAACCCACGTTTCAACACCGCATCAAAAATCCCCCCTAATGTATTGGCTTGAGTCGTACCACTCACCGTTGCTAAGGCTTCATCAATACTCACAGGCTGACGATCTTCTATTAATTTACGGTTTACCACATTCACGGTTTGTGGGCTATCAATCAAAGGTGTCGCCCCTTTATTTGCGATATTACTCTCTTTAGATTGATAAGAACGAATAACTTTATCCGAATTTTCCTGACTATTCACATCAATTTGTTGCAACGACTCACTATTCAAACTCAACTGATTCGTTTCAGCTATAACGCCAAAAGAAAAACCCATTGCAAATAATGCACTATAAATACAATTTAATTTGAATTGCATAACCCATCCTTACTCATCAAAATATCCCTTCATTTTCCATATTTCTGAACAAAAATGGCACAATGAAAATTAGGGTTGAGAGTATAATCACAAATAAATCACATATCAATAAGAATGATTATTATTTGATAATATAAGAATTTATTTACTAAATCACCGCCCATCTTGATTAAAAATCAGAAAATATCAGATTTAACAAATTTAAAACTAATTAATTTTGCAGTAAAATCACGCCATTATTCTCTAAATCACGGTCAAAAATCACGCCATTTTTTGACCGCGGTTTTTATTCCTCCTTTAAGTCTGCTTAAAAATGTGATCTCTGTCATAAATTAGAAAAATGTTAATCTAACTCATTGACGCAATTCTCTTTTTCTGACAACATTCGCTTGCCTAAACAAAGGTAGTATTTATGTTTTCTATTTAAAATTTGCTTTTTAATTCTAGTAAGGATTACCATTATGAAAAAAACATTATTAGCACTATCTGTTGCAGCTTTTGCAACCACAGCCAATGCGGCAGTAATTTACAATAACACCGATACAGGATCTCGCATCACATTTGACGGTTCTGTTCGTTTACAATTAGAAAAAGATTATCAAAAACGCACCGACTTAAAAGATACTGGTTCACGTATTACTGTTAGAGGCGAACAAGATATTGGCAATGGTTTAACTGCATTAGGCAACATTGAATTCCGTTTTACGGATAGTGAAATTGGTGATTCAGTAAAAGCTAAACGCTTATACGCTGGTTTCAAACACGCTGATGTGGGTACATTAACGTTCGGTAAACAATTAACCACGGGCGACGCAGTAGGCTTATCAGACTACACCTATGAACTTGGCACAACCAAATCAATTGATGATGCGGGCAATAAAGTTATTCACTTTATTTCTAAAAATCTGTTAAATTCTGATAAAGCAAATTTCCAATTAGGTGGAGACTATCTTTTCGGTGAAGCCGACAGAAGTAAACAACAAGACAATAACGGTGGTTGGGTTGTTGGTGCATTCTATGATCAACAATTTGATAATGGCTTAGGCTTTAAAACTGAAGCAGGCTATTCTGAAGGTCGTAAAGTAGATACTAACGGTAAATATACTCACAAATCTAAAGCATTCCGTGCAGCAGCAGAACTCTCTTATGCAGGTGCAGCAATCGCATTTGATTTCTTCGATCGTCACTCTAACAATGATCAATATACAATCAGCTGGCGTGCATTACCAGCATCAAGCTCAAATAGTGGTGTTGAAGCAACCCGTTTCCATAAAGTAAGAGAATATGCAATTGGCGCAAAATACCAATTAGTTGAACAATCAAAAATTTATGGTGGCTATACTTGGGGTAAAGCACATTATGCTTATGATGCAACGAATAACACCAATAGCGTAAGTGGCAAAGCGGTAAAAATGAGCAAATTCACATTAGGTGCTGACTACCAAATCAATAAAAACCTAGTTACCTATTTAGAAGGTGCGCGTATTGTTTACAAAGGCGATATATTAGGCGAAGCACGTAAAGATCACAAATTACAATTAGGTATGCGAGTATTCTTCTAATACGAATCTAATAAATAAATCAAATAAAAGCCAGAATTTTCATAAATTCTGGCTTTTTTGTTGAAATTCGTTTGACAGTAGAAAAAACCTTTGGCAATATTAGGTTGCTCTTATAGATAAAGGCGTATACTTTGACAATTCAACTTTTGAAAAGTTCAAAGTAACAACAATAAATTCTAACTAAAGGAATTAAATTATGAAAAAAACATTAGTCGCACTAGCAGTGGCTGCAACAACTTTAGTAGCAACTTCAGCAAACGCAGCTGTCGTTTACAAAGATGATGCAACAAAAGTAGAATTAAATGGTTCATTACGTTTAGCATTAGGTAAATTCGGTAAAGATCAACGTGCTGATTTACGCAATACAGGTTCACGTCTATATATTAATGCGGAACACAATTTAGGTAATGGTTTCTCTGCAATTGGTAGCTATCAATTACGTTTTGATGATGTAGGTACTGATGCAAATACGTCTAATACTTTCGGTGACCCTACTACTAAAAATCTTTTTGCAGGTTTTAAATATGAGCCAGTTGGTACGTTGACCTTCGGTAAACAATTTACTAGCATTGATGATTACTTTGACTACGTTGATGATACCTATAAATTTGGCGGTAACGAAGATAAAAGTACTGATGATGCCGACAACGCAAAAAAATCTATCAAATTCCACTCTGCTGACTTCAACGGTTTCAGCTTTGGTTTAGATTACCTATTTGGTGATTCAAGTAAAAAATCAACTTCAGCTGATCTGAAATATGGCTATGTTGCAACCGTAGGTTACCAATCTGATTTATCTGCAATTGCACAAGATTTAAAATTCACTAGCGCATTAGCTTACGGTGAAAAACACTATGATGATAACAACGCAGCTACTTCAAAAACAGGTAGTAAAAGCCAATTCTGGCGTGCTTTAGCCGCATTTGAATATGGTCCATTTGCTTTCGGTGCTGAATACGGTCAGTTGTATAAAAAAGATACAACCAATGGTCAACACCTTACAACTGAAAAAGGGCGTTACTTAGAAGTAGGTACTCATTACCAAATTTCTGAACCGACCAAAGTTTATGCTCAATGGCAACGTAATGAAGTTCGTGAAAACGAAGTTGGAAATGTTTATATCGTTGGTGCAGACTATAAATTCAACAAAAACGTAATTACTTATGTTGAATATGCTCACGATCGTACTAAAACCTACAACGATAATGCTGCTCCAACTAAATCAACAGATAACAAATATGTTGTTGGTTTACGTGTAAACTTCTAATCAAGATTGATTCTTTTACAAAACCCGATCTCAGATCGGGTTTTTTATTATTGCAAAGCTCAACAATAGCAGATTTCCCGCAAAACCGCGGTCAAAAATCCAAGCGTTTTTTTGACCGCGGTTTTATGCAAAGATTAGTACTTTTCTAGTTTGCTTAAATGGGCGATTAGCCATTTAATGCCTTGACCTTGGAAAGCGATTTGTAATCTTGTGTTATTGTCTGAACCTTCAATATTGATAATCGTCCCGCTGCCGAATTTAGGGTGCGTGACTTTTTGTCCCATTTTCCATTCGGCACTGCCTTCTGAAATTGGTTTCTTGTTGACCGCGGTTTGATTATAAGCACGGGTTACAGTGCCACGCAAACGCACATCTTGAATGCATTCCGTTGGCAATTCATTAATAAATCTTGATGCAATATGGCGTTCTTCTTTCGCATATAATCGGCGGCTTTCCGCGTAGCATATCGTCAATTTGACCTTCGCACGCGTAATTCCCACGTAAGCCAAACGGCGTTCTTCTTCTAAACGTCCAGGTTCTTCTAACGACCTAAAACTTGGGAAAATGCCTTCTTCCACACCCACCATAAACACCCGCGGAAATTCCAAACCTTTGGCGGAATGAAGCGTCATCATTTGCACACAGGCTTGATGTGGCGAGGCTTGCTCTTCGCCCGCTTCTAAAGAGGCGTGGGTTAGAAATGCGGTAAGCTCACTCATTTCAGCAACATCATCGGGCTTAATAAATTCCCTTGCCGCACTGACTAACTCTTCCAAGTTTTCAATTCGCACTTCGCCTTTCTCACCTTTTTCTTCTTGATACATTTTGTACAAGCCAGAATGTTTGATCACATAATCCGCTTGTTGAAATAATGGCATTTCGGCACTGTTTTGTGCAATGCTATTGATTAATTCACAAAAGCGTAGCAAGGCTGTCGCTGAACGACCAGCAAAATAATTCTCGTTAATTGCCACTTGAATAGCTTGCCATAAGGTAATTTGGCGTTCTCGTGCTAGCTGACGTAGCTGTTCTAAGGTTCGCTCACCAATGCCACGTGTTGGCGTGTTAATCACCCGTTCAAATGCCGCGTCATCTTGACGATTATCAATTAAACGCAAATAGGCTAACGCATCTTTAATTTCTTGCCGTTCAAAAAAGCGCATACCACCATAAATCCGATAAGGAATTTGACCGCGGATCAGGGCTTCTTCTAATACACGAGATTGGCTATTGCTACGATATAGCACGGCACAATCATCGATCTTACCACCATCTTCTATCCAAATTTTGATCTGCGATGCTACAAACATCGCTTCATCAATTTCATTAAACGCCGCATAAATGCCGACAGGTTCGCCCTTTTCCCCAGACGTCCACAAGTTTTTACCTAAACGGTTGCTATTATTGGCAATAAGCTGATTTGCAGCATTAAGAATATTGGCAGTAGAACGATAATTTTGTTCTAAGCGGATCGTTTTAGCCCCGTGAAAGTCCTGTAAAAAGCGTTGAATATTCTCAATTTTCGCACCACGCCAGCCATAAATAGATTGATCATCATCGCCAACGATCATCACCTTACCTGTTTCACCTGCTAATAATTTGATCCACGCATATTGAATTTTATTGGTATCTTGAAACTCGTCCACTAAGATATTTTGAAAACGCTGTTGATAGTGATGTAAAATCACAGGCTTTTGCAAAAACAGTTCATAAGCGCGCAATAAGATTTCCGCAAAATCCACTAACCCTGCACGATCACAAGCATCTTGATAAATTTGATAAATGCGAATCCATTCTCGCTCTTGTTTGTCATTATTATCTTCTATTTGGTGCGGACGTAAACCCTCATCTTTATGATGATTGATGTACCAACAGGCTTGCTTAGGAGGAAAGTTTTTTTCATCATATTGGTGTGCTTTCATTAAGCGTTTAATAAGACGAAGCTGATCTTCACTATCTAAAATCTGGAAATTTTGCGGTAAGTTCGCATCGTGATAGTGAGATCTTAATAAACGGTGTGCGATACTATGAAATGTACCAACCCACATTCCAAATAAACGCTGAGAAGAATATTGTGCGAGAGTATATTCAATACGATGACGCATTTCTGCCGCGGCTTTATTCGTAAAGGTAACCGCCATAATGGAACCCTCGGATTGCTGTTCCACCGCAATTAACCAAGCTACTCGGTGAGTTAATACACGTGTTTTGCCGCTTCCTGCGCCTGCCAAAACTAAATAATTGCCCAATGGGGCGGCAACGGCTTCGCGTTGTTTCTCATTTAAACCATCAAGTAACTCTGAAATATCCGTCATAATTTGCTCTTTGCCTGTGTGTTTTTACAGGATTATAAATTTTTTTCGTGCCAAAAACAAGTTGTCCAACGATGGCTCAAACGGCATAAAAAAAGATCTCAGGCAAAATCACTAAATAAAATAATGCACTAATTATCACGACAAAATGAAACTGCCAATGCTTTGTTTTATGATGAAATTGACGCATTGCATTATACATACCTAAAAAACCACCCGCTAAGGACAATAAAAAGAAAGTACGTTCCGCAATACGCCACTGCTGTTTTATGGCACGTTGTTTATCTTGATAAATAAAGTAATAGGCTAACCCGTTGATTAAAATAACTTAAAATCCAAATTATCATTTTCTTATTCCAATAAAAAAGCGGTGCTTAACACCGCTTTTCGTTACCATAAATGATTAAGGGTAAACAGGTAAACGTGAACAAATTTCTAGTACTTTCACTTTTGTTTCAGCGATAACTTGTGCTTCGTTTTCCTTACCAATGCTATCCAATACATCACACATCCAGCCTGCAAGTTGTTTAACATTTTGTTCAGTAAAACCGCGACGTGTAACAGAAGGTGTTCCTACACGGATACCCGAAGTAATAAATGGTTTTTGTGGATCATTTGGCACTGCATTTTTATTAACCGTGATATTCGCTTTACCTAATGCTGCGTCAGCCGCTTTCCCTGTTAAACCGTGACTTACTAAATCAACAAGGAATAAATGGTTTTCAGTGCCATTTGACACAACGTTATAACCGCGTTGTTTGAACACTTCCACCATCGCTTTCGCATTTTTTACTACGTTTGCTTGATAAACTTTATATTCAGGCTCTAACGCTTCTTTAAAGCATACCGCTTTTGCGGCAATTACGTGAACTAATGGGCCACCTTGACCAGCAGGGAACACCGCACTTTGTAATTTTTTGTATAGTTCTTCATCTTTCGCATTAGAAAGAATTAAACCACCACGCGGACCACCAAGGGTTTTGTGAGTCGTTGTCGTCACAATATGGGCGTGCGCTAATGGGCTTGGATAAACACCTGCTGCGATTAAGCCTGCAACGTGAGCCATATCAACAAATAAATAAGCTCCTACTTCATCTGCAATTTTACGCAATTCCGCCCAATCAACAATTTGAGAGTAAGCAGAAAAACCACCAACGATCATTTTTGGTTTAACCTCGTGTGCTTGTTTACGTAAAGCAGCATAATCAATAAAACCTTCGGCAGTAATACCATATTGCTCAGCATGATAAATTTTACCAGAAAAACTTACTGATGCCCCGTGAGTTAAATGCCCACCGTGTGCTAAGCTCATTCCTAAAATGGTATCTCCTGGTTGCAATAACGCCATATACACCGCAGCATTGGCTTGAGAACCTGAATGTGGTTGTACATTAACATAGTCCGCACCAAATAATTCTTTCGCACGATCGATCGCTAGTTGTTCAACAATATCCGCATACTCACAACCACCATAATAACGTTTACCTGGATAGCCTTCAGCATATTTATTGGTAAATTGTGAACCCTGTGCTTGCATTACGCGTGGGCTTGCGTAGTTTTCTGATGCAATAAGTTCAATATGTTCTTCCTGACGGCGATTTTCATCTTGAATCGCTTGCCATAATACGGGATCGTAATCTGCGATAGTCATATTTTTTGTAAACATTGTATATTCCTCTGAGTTAATTGGTTATGTTGGCAGTAGTTTACCTTGTTATTGCCGAAAACTTAATTAAAATCTTATTCTTTTATTTCATCAAGAAGTTGAATAAAATTCATCATTCTTACGTTTTTATCACGATTTCTCACGAGCAATCGCACGATAGCCGATATCTCGGCGATAAAATCGCCCTTGCCATTGAATTTGTTCGGCTAATTTTAACGCACGTTGCTGAGCATCAAAGACCGTATCGCCTAATGCGGTTACGCAAAGCACACGTCCACCATTCGTTACTAATTTGTTATTCTGTTCTGCAACGCCTGCCAAAAAAACTTTCACATTTTTGACCGCGGTATCAGGTAAACCTATGATTTCATCGCCTTTGCGATAGTCATTTGGATAACCTTCGGCAGCCAGTACAATGCCTAATGCTACTTGTTCACACCATTTTGACTGAATTTGATTTAACTGCCCTTCACAAGCCTTTAAGCAAAGTTCCACTAAGTCAGACTGCAATCGCATCATAATCGGTTGCGTTTCAGGATCACCAAAACGGCAATTAAATTCAATCACCTTAGGTTCGCCATTTGGCATAATCATTAAACCTGCATACAAAAACCCTGCATAAACATTACCTTCTGCAGCCATTCCCTTTACGGTTGGGTAAATAATTTTTTCCATTACACGTTGATGAATTTCAGGCGTAACTACAGGAGCAGGCGAATAAGCCCCCATACCCCCTGTATTCAGACCTATATCTTGCTCGCCAACTCGCTTATGATCTTGGCTCGTTGCCATCGGTTCCACATTTTCGCCATCAACCATTACGATAAAACTGGCTTCTTCGCCATCTAAAAATTCTTCAATAACGACACGATGTCCAGCCTGACCAAATGCATTACCTGCTAACATATCCTTGACCGCATTTTCTGCTTCAAGCTCACTCATCGCCACAATCACGCCTTTGCCCGCGGCAAGCCCATCGGCTTTAATTACAATAGGTGCACCTTTTTGACGAATATATGCTAATGCAGGTTCAATTTCAGTGAAATTTTGATATTCCGCGGTCGGAATCTGATGACGTGCTAAAAAATCTTTAGTAAAGGCTTTTGAACCTTCTAACTGTGCTGCGGCTTGAGTTGGTCCAAAAATGGTTAATCCTTGCGCACGAAAGGCATCCACAACCCCTAGCACTAACGGAGCTTCAGGTCCAACAATCGTCAAACCAATATCATTATTTTTAGCAAAATCCACCAAAGCATTAATTTCCGTTGCGTCAATTGGCACATTTTCTACCTTAGGTTCTAACTGCGTTCCCGCATTACCTGGTGCAACAAAAACTTTATCCGCTAAAGGTGATTGTGCGACTTTCCAAGCGAGTGCGTGTTCACGCCCACCATTGCCAATAATCAAAATATTCATAACTATCCCTTTATTTTAATGTCTAAAATGACGCATTTTGGTTAATACCATTACCATATTATGCTCATCAGCCGCATCAATCACTTCTTGATCACGCATTGAACCACCTGGGTGAATAACACATTCAATCCCCACTTTTGCTGCGGAATCAATACCATCACGGAATGGGAAAAAGGCATCAGATGCCATCACGCACCCTTTCACATCCAATCCTTCATCTTGTGCTTTGATACCCGCAATTTTCGCTGAATAAACGCGACTCATTTGCCCTGCACCAATGCCAATGGTTTGTTTGTGTTTGGTATAAACGATCGCATTTGATTTTACAAATTTTGCGACTTTCCAACAGAATAAAAGCTCTTCTAATTCAGCCTGTGTTGGTTTACGTTTACTCACCACTTCTAAATCGTCTAAGCCAACCATTGATAAATCAGCTTCTTGCACCAATAAACCACCATTAACCCGTTTAAAATCAAACCGCGGTCGATTTTCGCTCCATTTTCCACAAGCTAACACTCGCACATTTTTCTTAGTTTTTAACAACGCACAGGCTTGTTCAGCAACGCTTGGTGCGATAATAACTTCTACAAATTGACGTTCAATAATGGCTTGTGCGGTTTCAGCATCTAATTCACGGTTAAAGGCAATAATCCCACCAAATGCGGAAGTCGGATCCGTTTGGTAAGCACGATCATAAGCCTGTAAAATATTCTCGCCAAGTGCCACACCGCAAGGATTGGCGTGTTTTACAATCACACAAGCAGGCTCAGCAAAGGACTTAACGCATTCCAATGCGGCATCCGTATCGGCAATATTATTATAAGATAAAGCTTTACCTTGTAATTGCTGAACAGTTGCTACCGATGCTTCTTTTACACCTGGTTCAACATAAAATGCGGCTTTTTGATGCCCATTTTCGCCATAACGCATTGTTTGCTTGCGGATAAAATTCAAATTTAACGTCCGCGGGAATTGTCCACATACTGCTTTTTGATCTTCTTCATCTGCTCGGAAATAAGGTTTAACTAATTGACCAAAATAATTGGCAATCATACTGTCGTATTGTGCGGTATGCTCAAAAGCTTTGATGGCTAAATCAAAACGTGTCGCTAAAGTTAAGCTATTATGATGTTGATCCATTTCTTGCAAAATGGCATTAAAATCTGCGTTATTGACTACAATCGCAACATCTTTATGATTTTTCGCCGCAGAACGCACCATTGTAGGTCCACCAATATCAATATTTTCTACCGCATCTTCCAAACGACAATCAGGCTTTGCCACAGTTTGTTCAAAAGGGTATAAATTGACCACGACCATATCAATTGGCTCAATACAATGCTGTTGCATTATTGCATCATCTGTACCACGCCGTCCCAAAATCCCACCATGGACTTTCGGATGAAGAGTTTTTACCCGCCCATCCATCATCTCAGGAAACCCCGTATAATCTGACACTTCAATAACAGAAATATGGTGCTGTTCTAATAACTTCGCGGTTCCCCCTGTTGAAAGTAATTTAACACCACGAGCCACAAGCCCTTGTGCAAATTCCACAATGCCCGTTTTATCAGAAACACTCAATAAGGCTTGACGAATAGGACGATCTACTTGCATTGATATTTTCCTTTTATAAGCAATAAAAACCCAAATATTATAACGCAAACGATTGCGTATTGTTAGACAAAAATCACAAAAATAAGACTAAAATTTGTGATTCTAAGACTAAAAATTACCCAATACCCCACAATAAAAAACGTCTTAAATTTTGACCGCGGTTTTTGCTTAATTCCCCAAAACCGCGGTCAAAAATCTTGACGTTTTATGATAACACAAACATTAATCGCTTAATTTTGTGCCATAAAGATAAGTATAACCAAATGGGCTTTGCTTATAATCTTGCACGCGCAAGCTCACTGGTGCAAAGTTAATCGAATGTGCCACATTAATCCAAGGTGCTTCATCGTGCAAGATCACTTGTGCTTGTTGATACAATTTCGCACGTTCAGCGTTATCTGATAATGACACGGCTTTATTCAGCAGCGCATCCAAATCAGCATTTTTAAAGCGAGCATAATTGCTATTGCCAACATTAGATGAACTAAATAATGGCGATAAGAAATTATCAGGATCCCCATTATCCCCCGACCAACCATAGGTTCCCGCGGTCAATTCACCTGCTTTAGTGCGTTTAATATAATCGCCCCATTCATAGCTCACTAATTTCGCTTTCACGCCTACTTTTTCCCAATCACGTTGAATAATCTCAGACATCCGACGTGGGTTAGGGTTTGACGCACGCACCACAGGTTGCACCCAAAGTTCAGTTTCAAAACCATTTGGATAACCCGCTTCAGCTAATAATTGCTTCGCTTTCTCAGGGTTATATTCAAAATCAGTAATCGCATTATTGTAGCCTAAAATAGTTGGTGGTAACGGATTTTTCGCCGCTATACCACCGCCTTGATAAACAATATCAATAATCCCTTTTTTATCCACTGCATAATTCAACGCTTGACGGACTTTTGGATTATCAAACGGGGCTTTCTCAGTGTTAAATGCCACATAAGCAATATTTAAACCTGATTTGGATAACAATTTCACCTTAGGATCTGTTTTCATTTTTTGAATATCGGTCGCATTTGGGAAATCCATTAAATCACAAGTTCCCGCTTGCAATTTGGCGTAACGAACACTTGCATCAGGCACAATCTCAAAAATCAAACGATCAAAATCCGCTTTACCTTTCCAATAATCTTTATTCGCCGTATAACGACTACGTTGATCAAGCTGATAACCAGCAAAAACAAATGGCCCAGTTCCAATCGGCTGCGTATCAATGGTTTCAGGTTTGCCCGCTTTCAACATATTTTCAGCATATTCCGCAGAGTAAATAGAAATAAAATCCATTCCTAGACTCGCCAAAAATGTGGCATCGGGTTTATTCAACGTAATCTTAACCGTATTATCATCCACTTTTTCCACCGATTTTAACAAATCAGGAAATTTCATTGCATTAAAGTAAGGATAAGTTGCATTTGATACCTTATGATAAGGATGATTTGGATCAAGCTGACGTTGGAATGAAAAAACTACATCGTCCGCATTAAAATCACGACTTGGCGTAAAATACTGATTTGAATGGAATTTCACACCTTGGCGTAAATGAAAAGTATATTCTAACCCATCAGGGCTAACTTCCCATTTTTCTGCCAACGCAGGTTCAATCTCAGTGGAACCCCGTTTAAATTCAACCAAACGGTTATAAATCTGTTGCGAACTCGCATTATATGAAATCCCGTCCATCACCAAGGCAGGGCTAAACCCTGTAGGCGAACGGCTAACACAGTTAATAAAAGTTTTCTCTTTCGCCTGCACCACGCCACTAACTAACAATGCCGTAGCCAAAATAGAAACTTGAGTCGTTAATTTCATAAAATCCTCCAATAAACAAGAGTGTAAAGTCCTGCCAAGCTTACTTGCTTTTCTTATAAGAGTAAATAACAAAAATATGTAACTTATAACAAAATATCATAAGTAAAATTTACGCTATACAAAAAAACAAACGAATTTTTAACCGCGGTTTATGGATTTTTACGAATTTTTATTAGATTAAATTCGTTATCAAATTATAAAACCGCGGTCAGAAAAACACTTGAATTTGATGACTTTTCTGATATGTTAGCAGAAATTTTTGCTAACTATGATTCTTATGTAGGGCAATTACCAAAATGGTATGATGATTTAAGTAATGCGTCTCAGAAAAATAAGAGTCAACAGTTTTTGGCTGACAGAACAACAGAAATAGCTATTCCTGTAATTATGAAAAACACATTAATAATTGGTTTTGTGTTTTTATTAAGCGGTTGTATATATTCTTTTGAAGATGAATGTTTAAAACCCATTATTCAAGTCGTCTCTAGTGGCTGTTATCAAAATAGAGGAAAAGATTTCCCATATGTTGCTCATTTTCAAAAGAAAGATCAGATTGGAAAAACAGATACTAATACTCGTTGGAATGATGTTCAATCCTGCGGCGGGATTAATATTTCTCGCGCTAGTAACGAATTCCACCTAAAAAACGAAAGGATGAAAAATGGTGCGATTAACTCAGTAGTGTTTGATAAGTTTGAAGCTTGTATGTTAGAAAAAGACTATGTTCATTTTCCTCCCGCTGATTGTGGAACTCAAGATCCGAAATGGAATGAAGGTAAATGTAATTTATAAAAATTAATATGTTATCAATGCTGAAAAAGTATTATAGATTAATTTAATGCTTATTTGTATTTACCAATTAAAATGAAAAACCGCGGTCAAATTTTTAAACAAATTCTGATCACGATTTTCCTTTTTATCTTCCATTTCTATTAATAACTTGCTTTCTTTTTGTTTTCCTGCTTTTTTATTTTTCGTTATTCAAATAAAACCACGCTCAAAAAATCCTTAAATTTCTGACCGCGGTTTTTATTGTTATCATTGATTTCTGCTT
>JAUNAB010000016.1 GCA_030527795.1 Pasteurellaceae bacterium
TTTAAAACTTCAACGCAAACGATGATTTTAGCGACAAAATGATGAACTTCTCGGCAAGTTGCTCAGAAAGTTCAAGTAAACAAGGATTAAGGCATGAAAAAAGTGTATATTAAAATACAGTCAAAATTCAATGAAATTTTTGACCGCGGTTTTAATGTTCGTTCTATTTTTAATATTCTTCCATATAGCCTAGGCTACGTAAGGCTCGTTCGTCATCAGCCCAGCCTGATTTGACCTTAACCCACAATTCCAAATGTACTTTGTTATCAAATAAACGTTCCATATCCGCTCGAGCTTCAATACCAATGGTTTTAATTTTTTGTCCGCCTTGTCCGATAACCATTTTTTTCTGCCCATCACGCTCAACTAAAATTAGCCCATTGATTTCATAAGTCCCACGTTCGTTGAGTTTAAACTGTTCAATTTCAACGGTAACCGAATAGGGCAATTCCTGTCCCATAAAACGCATTAACTTTTCACGGATAATTTCTGATGCCATAAAACGTTGTGAGCGATCAGTAACATAATCTTCAGGAAAGTGATGAATGCCCTTATGCAAGGATTGACGCACAATTTTTTGTAATTGTTGTACATTTTTTCCACGTTGTGCAGAAATAGGTACAATGTCTTTGAAATCAAATTTTTGGCTTAATTCCGTAATAAATGGCAATAATTCATCTTTATTTTTGACGTTATCAATTTTATTGATCGCAAGTACCACGGGAGCACGAGCTTGACGCAATTTATTTAACACCATTTCATCGTCTTCGTTCCAATGCGTGCCGTCCACCACAAAAATAATCAAGTCCACATCGCCAATCGCACTGCTTGCCGCACGGTTCATTAAGCGGTTAATCGCACGTTTTTCTTCAATATGCAACCCTGGGGTATCCACATACACCGCTTGATACGAGCCGTCCGTATGGATGCCAACAATACGGTGACGCGTTGTTTGTGCTTTACGCGATGTGATTGAGATTTTCTGTCCGAGAATTTTATTTAATAAAGTTGATTTACCCACATTAGGGCGACCAACAATGGCAATAAAGCCACAATAGGTTTCGGAAGGATCTTGCTGTGCCAATTGGCTATTTTCAATAGATTGTTCTGTCATTTTTTCTGTTCTAGTTGTGCGAGAATTTGTTCAGCAGTTGCCTGCTCTGCTTTACGACGGCTCGTTGCCGAAGCGGTAAAAGTATGATCTAAACCTTCAACCACGCATTCCACGGTGAAAGTTTGGCAATGTGCTTCGCCTTTAATTTGGGTAACCGTATAAGTCGGTAATGGGCGATGACGTGCTTGCAAATATTCTTGCAAGCGTGTTTTCGCATCCTTTTGATTTTCTCCTGGTTTGATATCGGCTAGCAAGGATTGATACCAATCACGTACTTTTTGAGTACATTGTGATAAATCAGAATCTAACGAAATCGAGCCAATAATGGCTTCCACGCAATCCGCTAAAATGGATTCACGGCGAAAGCCCCCGCTTTTCAATTCCCCTGCACCAAGCAACATATAATCGCCTAATTCAAACTGGCGAGCAATCAAAGCTAAAGTCGGTTCACGCACTAAGGTCGCACGCATCCGACTTAATTCGCCTTCATCACAAGCTGGAAATTGATGATAGAGTGCCTGTGCAATAGTGAAATTTAAAATAGAATCGCCTAGAAATTCAAGGCGTTCATTATGCTTACTTGCCGCACTACGATGCGTCAATGCCTGTTTAAGCAACGCTAAGTCGTTAAATTGATACCCAATCTTGCGTTGTAATCGGTCAAAGTTGTCCATATTACTTAATTTTTGTAAACACCCGTTCGGTACGAATACCCGTCGGCCATTCACCTTGTTTTTTATCTAAACTTAACCAAATAAATGTGGCTTTACCAACAATATTTCGTTCAGGCACAAAGCCCCAAAAGCGACTGTCATCGCTATGATCGCGGTTATCGCCCATAACAAAATATTGTCCTTTCGGCACAATCCATTCGCCATTTTGGTTTGGATAATACGCAAAATCAATGTTGAATGCCTGTGGTTCATTGAGAATTTTATGTTCCACATCGCCGCTCTCATTAAATTCTAATTGTGCGGTATTATCATATACAAAGGTTGGATTCACTTGCTCATCTGATTTAGTAAAGGTTTTTTGTTCACAATCCTGCTCACAAGGTTGACCATTTTTGGCATAAATAATACTAATCACACGTTGAGCGGAATCATAACGCACCCGATCGCCTTCCGTACCCACTACGCGTTTAATATAATCTGTTGGCGACATATTATCATCACCGAACTCTTCGCCAACCGACGCACGAACCGTCCCACTTGCACGCACCAATGCTTGTTTTGGGGCTTTGAACACAATCACATCACCACGTTGCGGTTTGCCTGTTTCAATAATCGTATGCTGTAATACGGGATCTTTAATGCCATAAGCGTATTTTTCAACAATTAAAAAATCGCCAATGCGTAAGGTTGGTTCCATTGAACCACTGGGAATTTGAAAAGGTTCAAATACAAAAGAACGTAAAATTAGCACAAAAGCAAGCACAGGAAATAACGAAGATAAAAACTCCGATCTTTCAGATACGGGCAGAATTTGGCGTTTCTCTTCTTCGCTAAGTACCTTTCCTTTAAGTTGTTCTTCCTTCGCGAGTTGGTGACGACGTTTTGGCAACACGCCAAAACGAATATAACACCACAAACTACCCGATACCGCGGTAAAAATAATTAACAAAATAGAAAAAGTATTAGGTAAGGCAAAATAATCTAGCACTTTCCATAAAATAAAACCGACAACCAATAAAATGGGTAAGAAAAATTTTGACATAAGCCGATCCTTATTTGTCTTTTCCAACGTGCAAAATCGCCAAAAACGCTTCCTGTGGCACTTCAACATTCCCCAAGGATTTCATTCGTTTTTTCCCTTCTTTTTGTTTCTGCAATAGCTTTTTCTTACGGCTCACATCGCCGCCATAACATTTCGCCAACACATTTTTACGCAACTGTTTTACTGTTGAACGTGCAATAATGTGATTACCAATCGCCGCTTGAATTGCAATATCAAATTGCTGACGTGGGATCAATTCTTTCATTTTTTCCACTAATTCTCGACCGCGGTAAGCCGCATTGTCTTTGTGTACAATTAACGCCAAGGCATCAACCCGTTCGCCATTAATCATAATATCCACACGCACCATCTCTGCCGCTTGGAAGCGTTTGAAGCCGTAATCCAGTGACGCATAACCGCGCGAGGTTGATTTTAAACGGTCAAAGAAGTCCAACACCACTTCGCCCATTGGGATTTCGTAGGTTAATGCGATTTGATTACCGTGGTAAACCATATTGGTTTGCACACCGCGTTTTTCTACGCACAACGTAATCACATTACCTAAATAATCTTGTGGCACGAGCATATTACATTCAGCAATCGGTTCGCGAATTTCTTGAATGTTATTTAATGGTGGCAATTTAGCTGGGCTATCCACATACACCACATCGCCATTAGTTAATTCCACTTCGTACACAACCGTTGGTGCGGTAGTGATTAAGTCTAAATCATATTCACGTTCAAGGCGTTCTTGAATGATTTCCATATGCAATAAGCCAAGGAAACCACAACGGAAACCAAATCCAAGCGCAGTTGAGTTTTCGGGCTCATAAAATAAAGACGCATCATTTAAACTCAGCTTACTTAGTGCATCACGGAAAGATTCATAATCATCTGAACTAATAGGGAATAGCCCTGCATACACTTGTGGTTTCACTTTTTTAAAGCCAGGCAAGGCTGTGGTTGCAGGATTATGGTGTAACGTTAGGGTATCCCCCACTGGCGCACCCAAAATATCTTTAATCGCACACACAACCCAACCCACTTCGCCACAATTTAGCACTTGGGTATCCACTTGTTTTGGTGTAAAAATCCCCAAGCGATCAACATTGTAGGATTGCCCCGTGGACATCACTTTAATTTTATCGCCTTTACGCAAGGTTCCATTTTTGATTCGCACCAAAGACACAACGCCTAAATAATTATCAAACCACGAATCAATAATCAAGGCTTGCAATGGTGCATCAGGATCGCCTTCTGGTGCAGGAATTTTAGCCACAATTTCTTCTAACACATCTTCAATTCCCACACCCGTTTTTGCCGAGCATCGCACCGATTCCAACGCATCAATCCCAACAATATCTTCAATTTCTTCCGCCACACGTTCAGGATCAGCCGCGGGTAAATCAATTTTATTTAAAATTGGCACCACTTCTAAATTCATTTCAATCGCAGTGTAGCAGTTCGCCAAGGTTTGAGCTTCCACGCCTTGCCCTGCATCCACCACCAAAAGTGCCCCTTCACACGCCGCTAAAGAACGGGAAACTTCATAGGAAAAGTCAACGTGTCCTGGGGTATCAATAAAATTGAGCTGATAGGTTTCGCCATTTTTTGCTTGATAATTTAAGGTAACGCTTTGTGCTTTAATGGTAATCCCACGCTCACGCTCTAATTCCATAGAGTCCAATACTTGCTCTGCCATTTCGCGATCAGACAAACCGCCACAAGTTTGAATTAAACGGTCAGACAAGGTTGATTTACCATGGTCTATATGAGCAATAATAGAAAAGTTACGAATATTCTTCATTAGATTAATTTAGTTTACGACAAGATGATGAATGTTAATTGGGGAATTGTACCTGAAACTCAAAGCTTAAGCTAGTTAATAACCGCGGATCAAAAATCTTGCATTTTTTATGTGAATAGAAAAATAAAAAAACGTCTCAAAATGAGACGTTTTTAGCGAAAAAAGACAATTATAGGCTTTCAGTGAAAGTACGTGTAATTACATCACGTTGTTGTTCTGGAGTTAATGAATTAAAACGCACCGCATAACCTGAAACACGAATAGTTAATTGTGGGTATTTTTCAGGGTGTTTAACCGCGTCTTCTAAGGTTTCACGACGTAATACGTTCACGTTTAAGTGTTGACCACCTTCTACTTTCACAGTTGGTGCAACGTCAACAGGTAACTCACGATATTCAATTTGACCTAATTCGTTAATAGCAACAACTTGATCTTCTTTGAAATCGCCTTTTGCACATAAGCAACGTGCTTCGCCTTTATCGCTGTCTAATAACCAAAATGAATTTAATAGGTTATCGTTAGCAGCTTGAGTAATTTGAATACCTTTAATCATAAAGTGCCTCCGTTTGGCATAAGTTAATTAATACAATTGGTGCAAATTTTATCAAATAATTTTATCTTTTCAAATTATTTGATATATCGGCGTTGATTTTTCTTTGTACAATTTAGAAAATTTGACCTAAATCAATATTTTTTAACAAAATTAAAGAAAATCTTTAAAATTACGCACTTACATTTAACAAATAATTAACATTTACACTTCAGCTATTGAGAAAAAGATGAAATTTTAAAGAAAATTCGCTAATCTAACGCAATATCGTAATTAATCGGAGACAACCCTATGCGAACGTGGAAAGATGCCATCGGGGAAGAAAAGCAAAAACCCTATTTTCAACATATTTTACAACAAGTCCAACTTGCTCGTGCGCAGGGTAAAATTGTCTATCCCCCACAAGCTGATGTCTTCAATGCCTTTAAACTAACTGAATTTGATCAGGTTAAAGTGGTAATTTTAGGTCAAGATCCTTATCACGGACCAAATCAGGCGCACGGATTAGCATTTTCAGTAAAACCCAATGTTTCACCACCACCATCGTTAGTAAATATTTACAAAGAATTGGCTACGGATATTGAGGGTTTTCAAACGCCTAACCACGGTTATTTGGTGCAATGGGCGACACAAGGAGTTTTATTGCTCAACACGGTGCTGACCGTGGAACAAGGTCAAGCCCATTCTCACCGCGATTTCGGCTGGGAAACCTTTACCGATCAGGTTATCGCTAAACTGAACGAACAACGCGAGAATTTGGTCTTTTTATTATGGGGCAGTCACGCTCAAAAGAAAGGGCAATTTATCGATCGCTATAAACATTGTGTATTAAATGCACCGCATCCTTCTCCGCTGTCTGCTCACCGCGGTTTTTTTGGTTGCCAACATTTTTCCAAGGCAAATGATTATTTACGCCAACATCAATTAAGTGAAATTAATTGGCATCTTGACCCGATTTAACTGCTATAATTTCACAAATTTTCTCAATAAAGGACGATTATGTTAGCCATTATTTCTCCCGCAAAGACCCTTGATTTTGAAACCGCGGTCAAAAAAACCGTGGTTTTTCAGCCACGTTTGCTTGAGTATAGTCAACAACTTATTGATGTATGCCGTCAATTAAGCCCACAACAAATCGGCTCATTAATGTCAATCAGCGACAAACTGGCTGGGTTAAATGCCGCACGTTTTGCCCAATGGCAACAAGAACATAATCTAGACAACTCACGCCAAGCCTTATTTGCCTTTAAAGGCGATGTTTATACGGGGCTAGATACCGAGAGTTTAAGCGATGATGATATTCAATTTGCCGAACAGCATTTACGTATGCTATCAGGTTTATACGGTTTATTACGCCCTCTTGATTTAATGCAACCCTATCGTTTAGAAATGGGAACGAAATTAGTCAATCCAAAAGGCAAAGACTTATACGCCTTTTGGGGAAATCACATCACCGAATTATTACAACAAGAAATTGATGCACAAGGCGATAATATTCTGATCAATCTCGCTTCAGATGAATATTTTAAATCAGTGAAAATCAACAAGTTAAAAGCACGTATCATTAAACCAGTCTTTTTAGATTATAAAAATGGGCATTACAAAGTCATCAGTTTCTATGCAAAAAAAGCCCGCGGTTTGATGTGCCGTTACCTTATTCAACAACGTTTAACCCAAGTAGAACAACTTAAAGAGTTTGATTTAGGAGGGTATTGGTTTGATGAAATGTCATCAAGTGAAAATGAGCTTGTGTTTAAACGTAATATTCAGGATTAATGATGAAAATTAAATATCTTTTTACTTTATTCAGCTCGCTATTACTGATTGGTTGTGTCAATAGTCAATCAATTCAGCAAAATGAAAAAAAGGCGTCAAATGTCCAGCTTCCTGTACCAAAAAAACTGCAGCATAACGGCAAAAACTATTATTTAGCAAGTCAACAAGATCTTGGTACCATCGCCCGTTATTTCTATGTAGAAAAAAAAGAAACCCTTAAAAATTGGAAAACTGGCGTGGAATTATTGCTAGATCGCAACCCAGAACAACGCAGTTTAGCCGACCGCATTGCGTTACGCCAAAAAGTCTATCACGCAAATGGGGTTGAACAATTTAATCTCTACGAAAAAGACAATAGTTTGTATTCTTTCGTGATTTACCCACCCAACGCTCGCCAAAATAACTGGCAAGTTGACGTTTCCAAAGGGCAAGATTTTGTTGGCTGTGGCTTCGTGCAATATCAATATTCATTGAAAATTGCGAAAAACCAAAAGCTCAATAATATGAGCAAAATTAAATTAATTGGCTACTTGCGTAAATATGTCATTGATAAAGAAATGACAAGCTTAGCACAATTACAATATCAATGGCGTTGCGAAAAGGATCACTAGATCAAATTTTGTGGCAATTCCCAAAATTTTGCTAGAACCGCATTGCTGAATGCGGTAACCTTAACGCCAATTTTTGAATTCATTCCATTTTATCACTTTTATTCGAGGTATATTTTATGCTTAAAAAGATTGCTGTTCTAACCAGTGGGGGCGATGCACCTGGTATGAATGCCGCTATTCGTGGCGTGGTGCGTGCTGCGATTTCATCAGGTCTGGAAGTTTATGGTATCTATGATGGTTACCAAGGGCTTTACAATAATAGAATCAAAAAGTTAGACCGTTATAGCGTATCCGATATTATCAACCGTGGTGGCACATTCTTAGGATCTGCCCGTTTCCCTGAATTCAAAAACCCTGAAGTTCGTGCGAAATGTGCAGAGATTCTCCGTTCACACGGCATTGAAGCACTGGTTGTTATCGGTGGGGACGGTTCCTATATGGGTGCAAAACTGTTAACCGAAGAACACGGCTTCCCATGCGTTGGCTTACCTGGCACGATTGATAACGATGTCGCAGGTACAGATTACACCATTGGCTATCAAACTGCTTTACAAACCGCGGTTCAAGCCATTGACCGTTTACGCGACACCTCAAGCTCACACCAACGCATTTCAATTGTAGAAATTATGGGCCGCCATTGTAGCGATTTAACCATTTCCGCAGGCATTGCAGGCGGTTGTGAATATATCGTGGCATCTGAAGTGGAATTTAATCGCGAAGAATTAATTCAAGAAATTGAGCGTAACATTGCTAATGGAAAACGCCACGCCATTATTGCGATTACCGAATTAATTTGCGACGTAAATGCACTTGCGAAAGAAATTGAAGCACGCGTTCATCACGAAACCCGAGCAACCGTCTTAGGTCATATCCAACGTGGCGGCAGCCCTTGTGCCTTTGACCGTATTTTAGCTTCTCGTATGGGCGTCTATGCGGTGGATTTATTATTACAAGGTAAAGGCGGTTATTGTGTCGGCATTCAAGATGAACAATTAGTTCACCACGATATTATTGATGCCATCAACAATATGCAACGTGAATTTAAAGCAGATTGGTTGCAAACGGCAAACCGTTTAATCTAAAGCAAACCGCGGTCAAAAATTCAAACGTTTTTTGACCGCGTTTTTTTAGGCAATTTTTCCGCTTGCGATACTCTGTTTATAATGACGGCGGCAAACCGAAACATAATGCTGATTACCACCAATTTGAATTTGTTCCCCTGTACTTACCACGCAACCCTGTTCATTTAAACGCAATACAAAGTTGGCTTTACGCCCACAATGGCAAATAGTTTTTAACTCTTCTAACTGATCCGCCCAAGCGAGCAAATATTGGCTTCCTTCAAATAAATTGGCTTGAAAATCGGTGCGTAAGCCATAGCATAAAACAGGAATATTAAGCTGATCAACGACATCGCTTAATTGGTACACTTGCTGTTTAGTAAGAAATTGTGCTTCATCAATTAACACACAATGTAGCGGTTGCTGATCATAATATGTTTTGATTTCGGTAAACAAATTATTATCGGGTGCAAATAATTGTGCAGGCATACTAATCCCAATACGCGAAGTAATTTTCCCCACGCCAAAACGGTCATCAATCGCCGCCGTGTATAACAGCGTGTGCATACCCCTTTCTTGATAATTATACGCAGATTGTAACAACGTCGTGGATTTCCCTGCATTCATCGTTGAATAATAAAAATATAATTTCGCCATTGGTTTAGATCTCTTTCGTATCAATGCCAGCCAATTCCGTCATCGCCCAACGGGGTTTGACTTCAATCGCCAAATCACTTCGTTCGCCCGCTTGTAAACGTAAAAAACCAGCATAGGCAATCATTGCACCATTGTCGGTACAAAATTGTGGTTGGGGATAAAAAACTTCGCCATTTATGCTATGCATTAATTGGCTTAATTCTTGGCGTAATTGTTGATTGGCACTCACGCCGCCTGCAATCACTAAGCGTTTATAGCCTGTTTGCTGTAAAGCTCGGCGACATTTGATCACCAAGGTTTCCACGACCGCTTGCTGAAAAGCATAAGCAATATCGGCTTTTGATTGCTCGGTTAATTCCCCTTCTTGTTCAATCACTTGGTTAATCGTATTTGCCGCAAAGGTTTTTAAGCCTGAAAAACTAAACGCTAACCCTGGGCGATCGGTCATTGGTCGTGGAAACACAAAACGGTTTGGATTGCCCTGTTGTGCCAACCGCGATAATGCAGCTCCGCCAGGGTAATCTAATCCTAACAACTTGGCGGTTTTATCAAAGGCTTCCCCTGCGGCATCATCAATACTTTCGCCCAAGACTTCATACTGCCCCACGCCTTGCACACGAACCAATTGAGTATGCCCGCCCGACACTAACAATGCCACGAAAGGAAAGGTCGGCGGATTAGGTTCTAACATCGGGGCGAGCAAATGCCCTTCCATATGATGCACCCCCAACGCTGGCACGCCCCATGCAAATGCCAATGCACGTGCGATCGTTGCCCCCACCAATAATGCACCGACTAAACCCGGCCCTGCCGTATATGCAATGCCATCAATTTCTTTTGCGGTTAAATTGGCTTGTGCTAAAGCGGCTTGAATTAAAGGAACAGTTTTCCGAATATGATCACGTGATGCCAATTCGGGTACCACACCACCATAGTCAGCGTGAAGTGCAATTTGGCTATACAGCTGATTAGCA
Organism: Pasteurellaceae bacterium; assembly: GCA_030527795.1. Lineage (GTDB taxonomy): Bacteria > Pseudomonadota > Gammaproteobacteria > Enterobacterales > Pasteurellaceae > JAUNAB01. The sequence goes on from JAUNAB010000016.1 coordinate 10,267, forward strand.
ATAAGCCCGTGCTGCTGATCATAAATCGCCACACCCGTTTCATCGCAAGACGTTTCAATACCTAAAATTCTCATTATTGTTCCTTTTGGAATAAACCGCGGTCAAAAATTGCTTCGTTTTTCTTTCCACCACGCACACCATCAATCTGATGTGCATTTTAACGTACTTTTTTTGCCTTGAATAGAAAAGATCAAAATCACTTTACATTTAGAGCCAAATTAGATTAAAATTGCGATCTTTATTGAATATACCGTCTGCAGACGGTCGATTTTGCAAAATTAAATATTATTAGAGGTGATGGCATATGCCAGTAATTAAAGTCCGTGAAAACGAATCATTTGACGTAGCATTACGTCGTTTCAAACGCTCTTGCGAAAAAGCAGGTATCTTAGCAGAAGTTCGCGCACGTGAATTCTATGAAAAACCTGCGGCAATTCGCAAACGTGAAAATGCAACCCGTGCAAAACGTCACGCAAAACGTGTAGCACGCGAAAATGCACGCAACACACGTTTATACTAATTAGATTTTTTAATTTAATTAACTCGAGTTTAGCAAAACCGTGATACAGCAGTTTCACGGTTTTTTGCAATTCTATTAGTCAAGAGAATCATTATGTCTGGCCCCGTTCCACGTTCCTTTATCAACGACATTATCGCCAAAGCAGATATTGTTGATGTGGTTAACTCGCGTGTAAAACTCAAAAAAGCGGGGACGAATAATTATCAAGCCTGTTGTCCATTTCATCACGAGAAAACGCCGTCCTTTACCGTTAGTAAAAGTAAACAATTTTACCATTGCTTTGGTTGTGGAGCGCACGGCAACGCACTGAGTTTCTTAATGGAATATGATAAACTTGAATTCTTAGAAGCGGTTGAAGAACTGGCAAATATGCTAGGACTTGATGTGCCACGCGATCCTAATTTCAAGAAAAATGATAAACCGCAAGTCAACTATCAAACAAAACGCGATTTATATGAACTAATGGGAGCTATTGCTCAATTTTATCAGCAACAACTTCCACAATATTCTTCTGCACAAGCCTATTTACAACAGCGTGGTTTATCCAACGAGATTATCACTCGCTTTGGCATCGGTTTTGTGCCAGATAGTTTTAACACTGTGCTACGCCAATTCGGATATGATAGAACACAACAACAGCACTTATTAGAACTGGGTATGCTCTCACGCAATGAGCAAGGAGATAAAATTTACGATCGTTTTCGTCATCGTATTATGTTCCCTATTCGTGATCGTCGTGGTCGTGTCATTGCTTTTGGTGGGCGAGTACTTGGCGATGAAAAACCGAAATATTTAAATTCCCCTGAAACCGTTACCTATCATAAGGGTAGCGAACTCTACGGGTTATTTGAAGTACTACAACAAAATGACTCGCCAGAACAGTTATTAGTTGTTGAAGGTTATATGGACGTGGTTGCCTTGGCGCAGTTTGGTGTGGATTATGCGGTGGCATCCTTAGGGACTGCGACCACACCAGAGCAATTACAACAAGCTTTTCGGGTTACCGACCAAATTGTTTGTTGCTACGATGGCGACCGTGCAGGTCGTGATGCTGCTTGGCGTGCATTACAAAATGCCTTGCCATTGCTTGAAGACGGCCGTCAACTAAAATTTGCGTTTTTGCCTGATGGGGAAGATCCTGACACCTTTATTCGCCAATATGGTAAAACGGAATTTGAACAATATTTACAAAAAGCTCAAAGTTTAAGTGATTTTTTATTTGCCCATTTGCTTGACCCTAATCTTGATCACCCTGTTGATCTATCAACTAAGGAAGGTAAGAGCAAACTTGCGGCATTAGCTATCCCCTTAATTAAACAAATCCCTGGCGAAATGTTGCGTTTATATTTACGCAATATCTTGGCACAAAAACTGGGAGTGATCGATCAACGCCAATTAGATGACTTGCTGCCAACTCAGGCTAAAAAAACGCAAACAGTAAATAGGGCATTGCAAACAAGTGATGTAAAAAAAACGCCTATTCGTATGCTCATCGCCTTGCTATTACAAAATCCTAAACTAGCAATTGGCTATGACGGCAATCGCTATGATCTTGATGTACTTGAGCCATTACGATTACCAGGGTTTGATTTATTTAAACAGTTAATGACCCTATGTTATGACAATGTTGATATCAAAATGGGACAAATTTTAGAGTATTGGCGTGACACAAAATATCAACAACCCCTTGAAATTTTAGCAACTTGGGATCATCTAATTGATCCAGATAAAATAGCACTCACGTTTACTGATAATTTAAGCTATTTATATGCACAACTCACAGAACATCGCATTGAAGAACTCATCGCCAAAGATCGTACCACATGTTTATCCTTATCAGAAAAACAAGAATTGGCAACATTGTTAACAAATCGTGCGAGTTAATGCTAGAGAAACCCTACTAACAGTGGTAAAATCCACAATCTTTTTACAAATTTAATAGGCGGAGACCGAATATGGACCAAACTCAACAATCTTTCGATGACAATCAAGAGTCGCAGTTGAAATTGTTAATCGCGCAAGGACGTGAACAAGGTTATCTTACCCTCGCCGAAATCAACGATCACCTGCCTGAAGGTTTAGCCGACAGCGATCAAATTGATGATATTATCCAAATGATCAGCGATATGGGTATTCAAGTGCTTGAAAGTGCCCCTGATGCCGATGACCTTATGCTAAACGAAAGCATTGCAGATGAAGATGCGGTTGAAGAAGCCGCACAGGTTTTATCCAGTGTTGAAGCAGAACTCGGTAGAACAACCGATCCTGTTCGTATGTATATGCGTGAAATGGGAAGCGTTGAATTACTCACTCGTGAAGGCGAAATTGACATTGCGAAACGCATTGAAGATGGTATTAATGAAGTACAAAGCACCATCACCGAATATCCAGAAGCACTCACGTTCCTATTAGAACAATATCAAGCAGTAGAAGAAGGCACTGTTCGTTTAGTGGATATTATTAGTGGCTTTGTTGATCCCAATGATCTCACGGAAGAAGTCGCTGAAATTGATGAAGAACTGGCTGAAGACGATGAAGAAACTGAAGTTAATCCTGCCGATCTTGATGACGATGAAGAAGACGAAGAAAGTGAAAACAATGACAATACTAGCGATGAAAGCGATAGTAGCATTGATCCAGAAGTTGCTCGTGAAAAATTTACCCAACTCAAAGAACAACATGAGAAAACGCTCTCAGCAATTGAAAAACACGGGCGTACACATAAAAAGTCCAAAGAACAAATGCACTTGCTCTCGGAGATCTTTACTCAATTCCGTTTAGTCCCTCGTCAATTTGATACTTTAGTTTATCAAGTAACGAGCATCACAAAACGTGTGCGTGCGCAAGAACGTCAAATTCAGCGTTGGGTTATTGATTACGCCAAAATGCCTAAAGACCAATTTTTGAAAGTTTTTCCAGGCAAAGAAATTAACGATGCGTGGTTAACTAAAGCACTTTCCTCAAGCAAAACTTGGGCTCCTAAACTTGAAAAATATGCGGATAACATTCGCCAGGCAATTCAACAATTACAACAAATTGAAATTGAGAGTCACTTAAGCGTACAACAACTTCGCGATATTGGCGAACGTATTGCGCAAGGCGAACTAAAAGCACGCCGAGCCAAAAAAGAAATGGTCGAAGCGAACTTACGTTTAGTGATTTCCATTGCGAAAAAATATACTAACCGTGGTCTACAATTCCTTGATTTAATTCAAGAAGGGAATATTGGTTTGATGAAAGCGGTAGATAAATTTGAATATCGCCGTGGTTATAAATTTTCAACCTATGCAACTTGGTGGATTCGCCAAGCTATTACGCGTTCTATCGCGGATCAAGCTCGCACAATTCGCATTCCTGTGCATATGATTGAAACCATTAATAAACTAAACCGTATTTCACGCCAATGCTTACAAGAAATGGGACGTGAAGCGACCCCTGAAGAATTAGCAGAACGAATGGGGATGCCTGAAGATAAAATTCGTAAAGTGCTAAAAATTGCTAAAGAGCCGATCTCAATGGAAACCCCAATCGGTGATGATGACGATTCACATTTAGGTGATTTTATTGAAGATAGCACCCTTGAATTGCCACTTGACTCTGCTACAGCACAAAGTCTGAAATTGGCAACAAATGAAGTGTTGGAAGGGCTGACACCACGTGAATCAAAAGTATTGCGTATGCGTTTCGGCATTGATATGAATACCGACCACACGTTAGAAGAAGTAGGAAAACAATTTAATGTGACCCGTGAGCGTATTCGTCAAATTGAAGCAAAAGCATTGCGAAAACTGCGTCATCCAAGCCGCTCTGAAACGCTGCGTAGTTTCTTAGATGAATAGACAATAAACCAAAGTAAAAAGCACCTGAAAGGGTGCTTTTTTGTTATCAAAACCGCGGATAAAAATTCATTCGTTTTTTTAACCGCGATTTTCGGTAGTTAAGCCAAACTTGAGTAGAGTACCGCTTTAATCGTATGCATACGGTTTTCTGCTTGTTCAAAGGCAATATTCATTGGCGATTCAAAGACATCTTCCGTTACCTCAATCCCATTCGCTAACTGCGGATATTGTTCGGCGATTTGACGACCAAGTTCGGTTTCACAATTATGATAAGCAGGTAAACAATGCATAAATTTCACGTGAGGATTACCTGTGCGTGCCATTAATTCAGTGGTGACCTGATAAGGCATCAATAACGCAATGCGTTCACCCCAAGTTTCAAGCGGTTCGCCCATTGATACCCAAACATCCGTATGCACAAAATCAACATCAGCAACGGCGGCATCAATCTCTTCCGTGACGGTAATTCTTGCACCACTTTCTTTAGCAAATGCCAAACAAAGATCAACTAAATGCTGTTCAGGCAATAAAGCTTTGGGTGCACAAATTCGCACATCCATTCCCAATTTTGCCCCAATCAACAATAAGGAATTACCCATATTATTACGTGCATCGCCAATATAGACATATTTAATTTGTTTCAGCGGTTTATCGCTATGCTCAATCATTGTCAACACATCAGCAAGCATTTGGGTTGGATGAAATTCATCAGTTAAGCCGTTAAACACTGGTACGCCTGAATATTGAGCCAATTCATTAACAACACTCTGTTTAAAACCGCGGTATTCAATGGCATCATACAAACGCCCCAATACACGAGCCGTGTCTTTAATGCTCTCTTTATGCCCAATTTGTGAAGACTCAGGATCAATATAGGTAACATTCGCCCCTTGATCATAAGCCGCAATTTCAAATGAACAGCGTGTGCGAGTAGAAGTTTTTGCAAAAATCAATGCGATATTTTTGCCCTTTAACTTTTGCTGTTCAGTGCCTGAATATTTCGCACGTTTCAAATCACGGGCTAAATTAAGCAAATACAGTATTTCACGCTCAGTATGATTAACAAGGCTAAGCAAATGTCTATTTTTTAAATTTAACGCCATAATAACTATCCTTCTTGTTGATTAAAATTACTGATCCTAATTCTTTTTCTAGCTAAAAACATACGATGATTTTTGACCGCGGTTTTGGCTATTTTCCAATACAAAATGAACTAAAAATATTCCCTAATAGATCATCGGAAGTAAATCGTCCTGTTATTTCACTCAACTGATTTTGTACTAAACGCAATTCTTCCGCTAACAACTCGCCCGCATAAAATTGCGTCAGTTGAAGATGCCCTTGTTGTAAATGATAATCCGCTCGCTCAAGTGCTTCTAAATGGCGACGACGTGCTAAAAAGCCCCCTTCTACGCCCGTTTGATAACCCATTATCTGCTTCAGATGCTCACGTAACAACGCTATTCCTTGTTGCGTACGAGCGGACAAGGTAATAATAGTAAAGCCCTCTTGCTCATACAAGCTCTCTGTTTCGCCACTCAAATCGGCTTTATTACGAATCAGGGTCACAGGCACATTACGAAGGAATTTATCCAAAAACTCCCGTTGAATTTGTGCCAAATTTTCACTTTCAGGATCCGTACTATCAAGCATTAGCAATACACGATCGGCTTGTTCAATTTCATTCCACGCACGCGTAATGCCAATACGTTCCACTTCATCAGTAGCATCACGCAAACCCGCCGTATCAATAATATGAAGCGGCATTCCGTCAATATGGATATGCTCACGCAACACATCACGGGTCGTGCCTGCAATATCTGTCACAATCGCCGCTTCACGCCCTGCTAACGCATTAAGCAAACTGGATTTTCCCGCATTCGGACGCCCTGCAATCACGACTTTCATTCCTTCGCGTAAAATCGTTCCTTGCTTTGCTTCTGCCCGCACCCGTTGCAATTGTGCAATAATATCATTCAAATGCCCTTCAATTTTCCCGTCAGCAAGAAAATCAATTTCTTCATCGGGAAAGTCAATCGCCGCTTCAACATAGGTTCGCAAGTAAATAACCTGTTCAACTAACTTATTGACTTTATTAGAAAATTCGCCTTGAAGCGATTTTAATGCAGAACGTGCTGCTTGCTCGGAACTGGCATCAATAAGATCCGCGATCGCTTCTGCTTGTGCTAAATCTAATTTATCATTTAAAAACGCCTGTTCTGAAAATTCCCCTGGACGAGCGAGCCGAACGCCTTTAACTTGCAAAATTCGTTTCAATAATAAATCAAGCACCACTTGTCCGCCGTGTCCTTGCAATTCTAAAATATCTTCACCCGTAAAAGAATGAGGGGCTTTGAAATACAAGGCAATACCTTGATCCAAAGTGCTACCGTCTTGATCTTTAAAGGGTAAATAATTGGCTAAACGCGGTTTTAAGGTTTTACCCAATACGTGTAACGCCACTTCATTAGCTAGTGGTCCAGATACCCGTAAAATACCGACACCGCCACGTCCAATCGGCGTGGCTTGTGCTACGATAGTGTCTTTTTCAATTGTACTTATCTCTGTTTGCTTATCTTGCATCATTATTCCTTTTCATTTCGCCATAAAAACAACAGTATTTTTGACCGCGGTTTTGGCTATTCAAATTCTAGCTCTACGCTATTTTCGCCGAGAAGCTCAACCAATTTTGACAATAGCTCATCAGTTGGATTAACGTACCATTGCACCCCAATTTTAAGTAAACCGCACCCCTGTGGGCTACGGTAATAAATATGGATAGGCAATGTGCCACCGCTAAATGGCGTCAGAATCTCTTTTAACTGACGGATGAATTGTGGCGTAATTTGAGCTTGCTGAATACAAATTGCTAAACTTTTTGCATAACGCGAGCGTGCTTCATCTAAGGTCATTAATTCGCGTACAGACATACGCAAGCCTTGGCTATATTCATCAAAACTCACCTGTCCGCTGACGATGACAATTTGATCTTTTTGTAATCTGTCGCCACATTTCTCTAATGCTTCGGCGAATAACGTAATATCTAAACGCCCTGATCGATCATCTAAGGTTGCAATGCCTAAACGACTGCCTTTTTTAGTTACTACAAAACGTGCCTGAGTAATCAATCCACTTGCAATACTTACTTGCCCACGGCGATCTGGCGTGAGATCTTTTAGGCGATTTTTGCTGTAATGGCTTAGTTCTTTTAAATAACGACTAATCGGGTGACTACTTAAATACAAACCTAGGGTTTCACGTTCCCCGTCTAAAATTTGTTTTTCAGACCATTTTGGTGTATTGGCATAAGCAATCTCAACATCTGCGTGACTTTCTGTCAATACGCCAAACATATCCACCTGTCCCATCGCTTCATCTTTAGCGTGTTGATCCGAAGCACGCAACGCATCTTCAAGGTTTTTAGCTAACGCTGCACGATGTGGGCCCAATTTATCAAATGCCCCCGCCATAATAAGACTTTCAAAGGTACGGCGATTCACTTTTTTGAGATCCACACGCGCACATAAGTCAAACAAATCTTTGAAAATTCCGCCTTTCTCACGAGCTTCAACTAAGGCTTCAACAGGTCCTTCACCGACCCCTTTAATTGCCCCTAAACCATAAACGATCTCGCCTTGTTCATTCACGCTAAATTGGCGTTGCCCCGTGTTAATATCAGGGGCAACCACGGTTAATCCCATACGCAAACATTCGTCATACAGCCCAACAATTTTGTCAGTATTATCCATCTCTGATGTCATTACCGCGGCCATAAATTCCGCTGGATAATGTGCTTTCAGCCATAAGGTTTGATAAGAAACCAATGCATAAGCGGCTGAATGGGATTTATTAAAACCGTAACCTGCAAATTTTTCAACTAAGTCAAAAATTTTCATCGCAAGGTCGCCGTCAACCCCATTATTCACCGCCCCATCTTTGAAAACAGAACGCTGTTTTGCCATTTCTTCGGGCTTTTTCTTACCCATCGCACGCCGTAATAAGTCCGCCCCCCCTAAGGTATAGCCTGCTAATACCTGTGCAATTTGCATCACTTGCTCTTGATAGAGAATAATGCCGTAAGTAGGTTCTAAAATCGGTTTTAAGGATAAATGCTGATACTCTGCATCAGGATAGGACACTTCTTCCCGTCCGTGTTTACGGTCAATAAAGTTATCCACCATTCCCGACTGCAACGGACCTGGGCGAAATAAAGCCACTAACGCAATAATGTCTTCAAAACAGTCAGGCTTTAAACGTTTAATTAAATCCTTCATTCCTCGCGATTCTAGCTGGAAAACCGCGGTCGTTTCGGCGTTTAATAAAACAGAAAATGCCGTTTGATCATCTAATGGAATACGATCAATATCCACAAGCGGTTTATTTTCTTTCTTCATTCGTGCATTAACCATATCCAATGCCCATTTGATAATGGTTAAGGTACGCAATCCTAAGAAGTCAAATTTAACCAAGCCCGCATATTCCACATCATTTTTATCAAAATGCGTAACAGGATGCTTGCCTTCGCTATCGCAATATAAAGGCGAGAAGTCTGTAATTTGCCCAGGGGAAATCACAACGCCACCTGCGTGCTTACCTGCATTACGAGTGACGCCTTCCAGTTTACGTGCCATATCAATCAAGGCTTTAACTTCTTCATCACTATCGTAAGCAACTTGTAACTGCGGCTCAGCTTCAAAGGCTTTGCTTAACGTCATTCCAGGATCAAGGGGAATGAGTTTCGAAATGCGATCAACAAATCCGTAAGGATGCCCTAGCACACGCCCAACATCACGGATCACCGCTTTTGCCGCCATTGTGCCAAAGGTAATGATCTGCGATACCGCACCACGCCCATAGGTCTCAGCAACGTGCTCAATCACACGGTCGCGACCGTCCATACAGAAATCCACGTCAAAGTCAGGCATTGATACCCGTTCGGGATTAAGAAAACGCTCAAAAAGCAAATCAAAGGCTAAGGGATCTAAATCGGTAATTTTTAAAGCGTAAGCCACTAGCGAACCCGCACCAGAGCCCCTTCCAGGTCCAACAGGAATATCATTATCCTTTGACCATTGAATAAACTCCATTACGATCAAAAAATACCCTGGGAAACCCATTTGATTAATTACACCCAGTTCAACGTCAAGACGCTCATCATATTCACCACGTCGTTTAGCACGTTCATCGGGATCAGGAAAAAGAAATTCCAAGCGTTGTTCTAACCCTTCGCGTGATTTTTGGACTAAAAATTCTTCTGTGCTTAATTCGCCCGTAGGAAACTGGGGCAAGAAATATTCCCCTAAACGAATGGTAACATTACAACGCTGAGCGATGCGTACCGTATTCTGCAATGCACTAGGAATATCCGCAAATAACTCGCACATCTCTTGTTCAGAACGGAAATACTGTTGATTGGTGTAATGCTTTGGACGCTTAGGATCATCTAAGGTATAACCATCGTGGATAGCCACGCGAATTTCGTGCGAGTCAAAATCCTCTGCAGCTAAAAAAACCACTTCATTCGTTGCAACCAAGGGCAGATCAAATTGTTGAGCTAAAGCTACTGCACCCTGATTATAAATATCCTCATTCGGTTGCCCAATGCGACTTAAGCTCAAATAAAAATGGTCTGCAAAATGCGTTTGGTAAAATGCAAGCCCATTTTCAGCTTCCTGATGATTACCTTTAATTAATTGCTGACCTATCTCACCTTTACGCCCAGAAAGGACAATCACGCCTTCCGCATAATCCGCAAGCCATTGCCGATCAAGATAAGGTAAATCCTCATAGCCATGCAAATAAGCCTTTGATAATAAAAGAGTAATGTTATGGTAGCCTACATTATTTTTAGCCAACAAGGTTAGCTCAAAACGTTCATCAGCATTTTGCTCACTTTGCACCAATACGTCAGCACCAATAATCGGTTTAATCCCATTTGATAAAGCTTCACCATAAAAACGGACTAACCCACAAAAATTGGTAAAATCTGTCAGTGCCATCGCAACCATATTTTCATTTGCACAAGCCTTGAGCAATGGTTTCACTTTGGCAACCCCATCAATCATTGAGAAATCACTATGGGTTTGCAAGTGGACAAAACGCGGTTCGGACATAAAGATCCTTAGAGAATAAAAAAATTAACGCTATTCTACCTTAGTTTGCGATTGAGAAAAACCGCGGATCAAAATCCCAATGAATTTTCCAAGCTAATCCGATTTCAACTCACAATAATTGAACGATTAATTCACCACATAATGCCAACGTTGCACGACAGTTTTATCTTTTTCCAAGAAAAAACTGATTCATAATCAAGATGTTATCAGATTCACTACCTTGTTCTATTTACCGTTATCCAATCATAAAAACCGCGATCAAAAATTTAAACGTTTTTTTGACCGCGGTTTTAACGTCATAATTGGCAACATAATCTCAGGGTGAATTCTCAGCGATGTTCTCTTTATAAAACCTTATTCAATTAGGGTATCACATTGGAAATTAGATAAATAAAAAAGCCCGCCGAAGCGAGCTTTTCAATTTGACTAGAAATTATTCCGCAGCTGTTTCAGCTACTGCAGGACGATCAACTAGCTCAATGTATGCCATTGGCGCGTTATCACCTGCACGGAAACCACATTTTAAGATACGAGTGTAACCACCCGCACGTTGTGCAAAACGTGGACCTAATTCATTAAATAATTTTGCAACGGTTTCAATGTTGCGAGTACGAGCGAAAGCTAAACGGCGATTTGCAACGCTGTCTACTTTTGCTAAAGTAATTAACGGTTCAACTACACGGCGTAATTCTTTTGCTTTTGGCAACGTAGTCTTGATGATTTCATGACTCACTAATGAACTTGCCATATTACGGAACATCGCTTGACGATGACTGCTATTACGGTTTAGTTGACGACCACTCTTACGATGGCGCATGACCTTATCCTTCTCAGAAAAATCTTAACCTAATGACCATTAATTTTCAGCAATACTTGCTGGTGGCCAATTCTCAAGGCGCATACCTAATGATAGGCCGCGTGATGCGAGTACATCCTTAATTTCAGTAAGTGATTTCTTACCAAGATTAGGCGTTTTAAGTAACTCAACTTCAGTACGCTGAACCAAATCACCGATATAATGAATTGTTTCTGCTTTCAAACAGTTAGCAGAACGAACTGTCAACTCTAAATCATCAACTGGACGTAACAGAATTGGATCGAATTCTGGTTTCTCTTCTTTGATTTCAGGTTGACGAACATCACGCAAATCAACGAATGCATCAAGCTGCTCTGCTAAAATTGTTGCCGCACGACGAATTGCTTCTTCTGGATCAATAGTGCCGTTAGTTTCTAACTCAATAACTAATTTATCTAAGTCAGTACGTTGTTCAACACGCGCCGCTTCTACATTATAAGCAATGCGATCTACTGGACTATAACAAGCATCTACTAATAGACGACCAATTGGACGATCATCATCCTGAGTATGTACACGTGCTGACGCAGGCACATAACCACGACCACGTTGAACACGGATACGCATATTAATTGATGCGCTTTCATCCGTTAAGTGGCAAATGATATGCTCAGGATTCACAATTTCAACATCACCATCATGGGTAATGTCAGCTGCAACAACAGGGCCAATTCCAGATTTGTTTAGTGTCAGAAAGACTTCGTCTTTATTCTGAACTTTAACCGCTAGGCCTTTTAAGTTTAGAAGCACTTCAAGAATATCTTCTTGAACCCCTTCTTTACTACTATACTCGTGCAATACGCCTTCAATTTCTACTTCAGTTACAGCACAACCTGGCATAGAAGATAGAAGAATTCGACGCAATGCATTACCTAGAGTATGACCAAAGCCACGCTCTAACGGTTCTAAAATCACTTTCGCATGAGTTGAACTAACTTGTTCAATATCTACTAAGTGTGGCTTTAAAAATTCTGTAACAGAACCCTGCATTTTATCCTCTCTTTGCTACTAAGCTTTAACTATTATTTAGAGTAAAGCTCGACGATCAGATGTTCGTTAATGTCTGCTGATAAATCAGAACGCTCAGGAACACGTTTGAACACACCTTCCATTTTACTAGCATCAACTTCTAACCAAGTTGGTTTTTCTCTTTGTTCTGCTAGCTCTAATGATGCTTTAATACGTGCTTGTTTCTTAGATTTTTCACGAACAGCAACAACATCATTTTCTGAAACTTGGAAAGATGGAATATTTACCACACGACCATTAACAACAATCGCTTTATGGCTCACTAATTGGCGAGCTTCAGCGCGAGTTGCTGCAAATCCCATACGATAAACAACGTTATCCAATCGACTTTCAAGTAATACTAATAAATTCTCACCGGTATTACCTTTTAAACGGTTAGCTTCTTTATAGTAGTTACGGAATTGACGTTCTAAAATACCGTAGATACGGCGAACTTTTTGTTTCTCGCGTAACTGACTACCATAGTCAGATAAACGCGGTTTACGAGCGCCATGCTGACCTGGCGCGGTATCAATTTTACATTTAGAATCGATAGCACGCACACCTGATTTAAGGAATAAATCAGTGCCTTCACGACGGCTTAGCTTGAGTTTTGGACCCAAATATCTTGCCATTTTCTTTCTCCAATTATCCTAACGTCAAATTAAACGCGACGTTTTTTCGGTGGACGACAACCGTTATGTGGAATCGGAGTCACATCAGTGATATTCGTGATACGGAAACCTGCTGCATTTAATGCACGGATTGTTGATTCACGACCTGGACCCGGTCCTTTAACCATAACTTCCAAGTTCTTTAAGCCGAATTCTTTTACAACTTCAGCACAACGCTCTGCAGCTACTTGCGCAGCAAACGGAGTTGATTTACGAGAACCACGGAAACCTGAACCTCCCGCGGTTGCCCACGCTAGAGCATTACCTTGGCGGTCAGTAATAGTTACGATTGTATTGTTGAAAGATGCGTGAACGTGCGCAATGCCATCCACAACTTGTTTTTTTACACGTTTACGTGCACGAACTGGTGTTTTAGCCATTATAATTTACCCCGACTATTTCTTGATCGGCTTACGTGGACCCTTACGGGTACGCGCATTAGTTTTAGTACGTTGACCACGTACTGGTAAACCACGACGATGACGTAAACCACGATAACATCCAAGATCTAAAAGACGCTTGATGTTAAGGGTTACTTCACGGCGTAAGTCACCTTCAACGGTAAATTTACCAACTTCGTCACGCAGTTTATCAATCTGCTCTTCAGACAATTCTCTGATCTTAACATCTTCGGCAATACCTGCTGCTGCACAAATAGCTTGTGAACGAGTTTTACCGATACCGTAAATAGCAGTTAAAGCGATTACAGCGTGTTTGTGATCAGGAATGTTAATGCCTGCAATACGGGCCACTATGCACTCCTATATTTTAACTAATTTGCTATACTGATCTTGAAAAGCCCGTTTTCAGGATACTCAAACAGTATAGCAAGGACATAAATGAGCTGAGCAGTATAACTGCTCAACTGGTTCTTTGCAAGAAAAATTATCAATTAACCTTGACGTTGTTTATGTTTAGGATCGCTACAAAGTACACGAACAACCCCTTCACGTTTCACAATTTTACAGTTACGACAGATTTTCTTAACGGAAGCACGAACTTTCATTGCTTATCCCTTTTTATTAAATGGGCAATTATTGCCCAAAACCTCTGAGGTTTGCTTTTTTCAACGCAGATTCATATTTAGTCGACATAACCTGACTTTGGACCTGCACGATGAAATCCATAATTACTACCACGACAATCAATAACGATGTTCCGCCAAAAGTGAAAGAAACATTCCAAACTGAAGTCATAATATAAGGAACTAAACATACAAACGTAATATAAAGACCGCCAACTAATGTTAAACGAGTCATAATTTTATCAATATAACGTGATGTTTGTTCACCTGGTCTAATTCCCGGTATAAACGCGCCAGATTTTTTCAAATTATCCGCTGTATCACGAGGATTAAATTGCATTGCAGCATAGAAAAAGCTAAAGAACATAATTGCAGCAGCGTAAACAATCAAATAGATTGGTTGTCCAGGCTGTAACAACATTGTCAAATTAGTTAACCAATCTAAATTAGCACTTTCACCAAACCAAGAACTAATCGTTGCAGGGAACAAAATAATACTTGATGCAAAAATAGCAGGAATTACCCCAGCCATATTGATCTTTAATGGTAAATAAGTTGATCCGCCACCTAAGATTTGGCGTCCTTGTTGACGCTTAGCATATTCAATTTTAACTTTACGTTGACCTCGTTCAACAAACACAACGAAATAAGTCACTGCAAAAACAATTGCTGCGATTAATAACAGAGCCAGTGGATGCATTTGGCCTTGACGAGCTTGCTCAATTGTTTGACCAATTGCAGCTGGGAGTCCAGCAACAATCCCCGCAAAAATAATTAGAGAAATACCATTACCAATACCACGTTCTGTAATTTGTTCACCTAACCACATCAAGAACATTGTCCCAGTTACAAGGCAAACTACCGCGGTAAAATAAAAGCCAAAACCTAAATTTGGCACTAAACCTGGTAACATATTTGGCAAACCTGTTGAAATACCTATCGCTTGAAATGTCGCAAGACCTAACGTCGCGTAACGTGTATACTTCGTCATTTTCCGACGGCCAGATTCACCTTCTTTTCTTAATTCATTTAATGCAGGATAAACCGTAGCGAGCAATTGGATAATAATAGACGATGAAATGTACGGCATTATCCCCAATGCAAAAATAGACGCTCGGCTTAATGCACCACCAGAGAACATATTAAACATATCAATGATGGTGCCTTTTTGTTGATCAATTAATTGAGCTAACACAGCTGAATCAATACCAGGAACCGGAATGAAAGAACCAATACGGTAAACAATAAGTGCGCCTAATACAAATAGTAATCTACTTTTAAGTTCACCTGAACCGTTTTGAGTACTTTTGCTTTGATACCCTGGTTGTTTAGCCATTGTTAATTATTCCTCAATTACACCGCCAGCTGCTTCAATAGCAGCTTTTGCACCTTTAGTTACGCGTAAACCTTTTACTGTTACTGCAGTTTTTACTTCACCTGCTAAAATAACCTTAGCAAATTGAATATCTTTAGTAACAATGTTTGCTACTTTAAGCGTATCTAAAGTAACAACATTACCTTCAACTTTAGCTAAATCATCCAAACGAATTTCTGCAGTTACTGCAGCTTTCATTGAAGTGAAACCAAATTTTGGTAAACGACGATATAAAGGCATTTGACCACCTTCGAACCCGCGACGAACACCGCCACCAGTACGAGATTTTTGACCTTTATGACCGCGACCACCAGTTTTGCCTAAACCTGAACCAATACCACGACCAAGACGTTTAGCACTATGCTTTGCGCCTTCAGCCGGAGATAGAGTATTTAAACGCATCTATTACTCCTCCACTTTAACCATGTATGAAACTTGGTTAATCATACCACGAACTGCTGGAGTATCGATTAACTCAACGGTATGGTGCATATGGCGAAGACCAAGACCACGTAACGTAGCTTTATGCTTTGGTAAACGAGCAATAGAGCTGCGAACTTGTGTTACTTTAATAGTTTTTGCCATTATCAATTACCCCAAAATTTCATCAACGGTTTTGCCACGTTTTGCAGCAACCATTTCTGGTGATTTCATATTTGCAAGTGCATCAATTGTTGCACGAACAACGTTAATTGGGTTGGTTGAACCGTATGCTTTTGATAATACATTGCGTACACCAGCAACTTCTAGTACAGCACGCATTGCACCACCTGCGATGATACCAGTACCTTCACTTGCAGGCTGCATAAATACACGAGAACCTGTGTGTACACCTTTTACTGGGTGTTGTAATGTACCATCATTTAAAGCCACGTTGATCATATTACGACGTGCTTTTTCCATTGCTTTTTGGATCGCTGCTGGAACTTCGCGTGCTTTACCATAACCAAAACCAATGCGACCATTACCATCGCCTACTACTGTTAAAGCAGTAAAGCTCATAATACGACCACCTTTTACAGTTTTTGATACACGGTTTACCGCGATTAGCTTCTCTTGCAGTTCACCAGCTTGTTTTTCGATGTTTGACATCTCAATTTCCTCTATTAGAACTGTAGACCAGCTTCACGAGCAGCGTCCGCTAAAGATTGGACACGACCATGATATTTAAAACCAGAACGATCGAAAGCAACGTCTTTTACGCCTTTCGCTAGAGCTCGCTCAGCAATAAGTTTACCTACTACTGCTGCGGCATCTTTATTTCCGGTATATTTTACTTGCTCACTAATTTCTTTTTCTACTGTTGAAGCAGCGGCAAGCACTTCTGAACCGTTTGGTGCAATCACTTGTGCATAAATATGACGTGGAGTACGGTGAATCACTAAACGTGTTACACCTTGCTCTCTCATCATATGACGTGCACGCGTTGCACGACGGATACGAGCTGATTTCTTATCCATAGTGTTACCTTAAATTATTTTTTCTTAGCTTCTTTAGTACGTACAACTTCATCAGCGTAACGAACACCTTTACCTTTATAAGGTTCTGGACGACGATAAGCGCGGATGTCAGCTGCCACTTGACCAATTAATTGTTTGTCTGCACCTTTCAACACGATTTCGGTTTGAGATGGACATTCTGCAGTAATACCTGCTGGTAAAGTGTGCTCAACTGGGTGAGAGAAACCTAAACTTAATGCAACAGTATTGCCTTTAATTTGTGCTCTGTAACCAACACCCACAAGTTGTAACTTCTTAGTAAAGCCTTCAGTAACACCGATAACCATTGCATTAACTAACGCACGAGATGTACCAGCTTGTGCATCCGCACCAACTACACCATCACGTGGAGAGAAAGTTAATTCATTGTTATCAAATTTAACTTCGACTGCATTATGAATGGTACGAGATAACTCACCATTCTTACCTTTTACTGTTAATAGCTGACCGTTGAGTTTAACTTCAACACCGGCAGGTACATTAACAGGTGCCTTTGCAACACGAGACATTGTATCCTACCTCTCTATTAAGCTACATAACAGATGATTTCACCGCCTAAACCCGCTTGGCGAGCTGCGCGATCAGTCATCACACCTTTAGATGTAGAAACAACAGCAACACCTAAACCACCCATAACTTTTGGTAATTCGTCTTTACGTTTATAAATACGAAGACCAGGACGGCTTACTCGTTGAATACTTTCTACAACTGGTTTACCTTGGAAATATTTTAAAGTAATTTCCAACTCAGGCTTAGTGCCTTCTAAAACTTTAACGCTTTCAACATAACCTTCAGCTGCTAATACATTGGCAATTGCCACTTTTAGCTTGGATGAAGGCATACTGATCGCAACTTTGTTCGCAGCTTGACCGTTACGAATACGGGTCAACATATCTGCGATTGGATCTTGCATACTCATTGTGCTTTTACTCCGATTCCAAAATAAAGAGGTAAATTACCAACTTGCTTTTTTAAGCCCAGGGATTTCGCCACGCATTGCTGCTTCGCGAACCTTGATACGGCTTAAGCCAAACTTACGAAGAACGCCGTGTGGACGTCCAGTTTGGCGACAACGGTTACGTTGACGGCTTGGGCTAGAATCACGTGGCAATGTTTGTAATTTTAACATTGCGTTCCAACGTTCTTCAGCAGAAATGCTTTCGTCAGAAATGATTCTTTTTAATTCTACACGTTTAGCATAGAATTTTTCAGCCAATTTAACGCGTTTTACATCGCGTGCTTTCATTGATTGTTTAGCCATTTGTAACCTGCCTTATTTACGGAATGGGAAATTAAAGGCAGCGAGTAGTGCTTGACCTTCTTCATCATTCTTCGCGCTAGTTGTGATAGTAATATCTAAACCGCGTACACGATCTACTTTATCGTAGTCGATTTCAGGGAAGATGATTTGCTCACGCACACCCATACTGTAGTTACCACGACCATCAAAAGACTTCGTGCTTAAACCACGGAAGTCACGGATACGTGGAACCGCAATTGTAATTAAACGTTCAAAGAACTCCCACATACGTTCGCCACGTAGTGTTACTTTACAACCGATCGGATATCCCTGACGGATTTTAAAGCCAGCAACAGATTTGCGTGCTTTAGTTACTAAAGGTTTTTGACCGCTAATCGCTGCTAAATCCGCTACTGCGTTATCTAGCAATTTCTTATCGGTCAATGCTTCACCCACACCCATATTCAGGGTAATCTTTTCGATTCGTGGGACTTGCATGACAGATTGGTAGTTGAATTTTGCTTTTAATTCATTCACTACTTGATCTCTGTAGTAATCATGCAGTTTCGCCATCGCATTACTCCAGTTTGTTAAATAATTTCATTATTAGATTTGAAGAAACGAACTTTTTTATCGCCTTCAATTCTAAAACCTACACGGTCAGCTTTATTTGTTTTCGGGTTAAAGATCGCTACATTTGACGCATCAATTGGCGCTTCTTTTTTCACTAAACCACCTTCTTTGCCTAAAGCTGGCACTGGTTTTTCATGTTTAGTGATGATTTTGATACCTTCAACAATCACTTTACCATTTGGTAACACTTTAGTTACCTTACCGCGCTTACCCTTATCTTTACCAGTAAGCACAATTACTTCATCGTTTTGACGGATTTTTGCAGCCATTACATTCTCCTTACAGTACTTCTGGAGCTAAAGAAATGATCTTCATAAACTTCTCAGAACGAAGTTCACGCGTCACAGGTCCAAAAATACGAGTACCGATTGGTTGCTCAGTGTTATTGTTAAGAATTACACAAGCATTGCCATCGAAACGAATAACTGATCCATCTGGGCGACGAACACCCTTTCTGGTGCGCACAACAACTGCTTTTAACACATCACCTTTTTTCACTTTACCGCGTGGAATTGCTTCTTTTACAGTAATTTTGATGATATCGCCAATTGCAGCGTAACGACGGTGCGATCCACCTAGAACCTTGATACACATTACGCTACGAGCGCCTGAGTTATCAGCAACGTCTAGCATAGTCTGTTCTTGGATCATCTTAGTACTCCGCTAAAATTAATAGAAACCCTTTCGGGACGAACCTGTTTGATAATACAAACAGGGTGCTAAATTTAGCATAAATTACCATACAAAATCAACTTGATTTTGTATTAATCTAGCAAACTTTTACTTAAAAATCAGACTACGCCTGAGATTCACAATTTGAACGAATCAATTGTAATGCAAAATTTTGGATATAATCTTTGCGATATAATATCTCTAACCAAGTTTTTGGAATATTTTCAACGCCATAATAAGCCCCTGCTATTTGTCCGCAAATTGCGGCATTGGTATCAGCATCATTGCCTAAGTTCGCCGCAGCCAAAATCGCATCTCTAAAATTATCAGTATGCCAAAATGCCCAAAGTGCTGCTTCTAAACTATGAACAACATAACCATAACTTCCGACATCATTAGAGATTTTTGACTTAAATTCGCCAGTACAAATAGGTGCTAATAGGTTAAATCTTTCCGCATCACTTTCTAAAAAAAGTTCTTCCTTGCTTTTATTGTCAAACACTCTTAACAAAAGCGTCGCAAAATATTCACAGGATTGAATACACTCTTCAGAGGCATGAGTGGTTCTTGAGCTTAACCCCGCATATTTTATTGCTAATTCAGGGTAACGAGCATAGAAAAGGATGACGGGAACCAATCTCATTAATGAGCCATTGCCAGAATAATTAGGTAATGCTTTCTTGCTATATGGTTCTCCCGTTTCCTTGAAATCCCATAATGCGGCAAGAATTTGCTTTCCTAAGCCAAATGGTCTTGATAAGCTTGAGTTTACCCCTTTATTCGCCCACTCATAATAGCGTTTCAATTGATCTAAGGGATCAAAATCGTTTTTAGATAACAAACTTTCCGCAAGACAAATAGCCATTGAGGTGTCATCTGTCCATTTGCCTTTTGCTAATCTAAATTTTCCACCACCAACCATATCAGTTAAAGGTTTAAAACGCCCTCTTGGCAAAAATTCAACGGTTGTGCCAACGGCATCACCGCAAGCCAACCCTAAGAACGCCCCCATTGCTCTATTTTCAATGTCCATCAGTTAAATTCCCATTCTCACCCCGAAATAAAGGGCAATTATACAAAAACCGCGGTCAAAAAAATAGGTGAATTCTTGACCGCGGTTTTAAGGGCAGATTATTGCTGTTCAGCAGGACTCACAATGCCCGATGGCACATCCTTCATTTCAGGAAGATTATGAGCAATACCTTTATGGCAATCAATACAGGTTTTCCCTTCTTTAATTGCTAGCGTATGCATTTTAGCCGCCACGGGACGTTGCAATGTGAAATCCATCGCATCAAATTTATGACAATTTCGGCACTCTTGCGAATTGTTTGCTTTCATTCTTGCCCATTCGTGTTGTGCCATTTCTAAGCGAGCCGCTTCAAATTTTTCTTTGGTATCCACTTTCCCTGTTAGGTGTGCATACACTTCTTGAGCTGCTTGAATTTTACGTGTCCATTTTGGTATAAATTCGTGCGGCAAGTGACAATCTGAACAAATTGCTTTTACCCCACTACGATTAGCATAATGGACCGAATGGCGATATTCTGGCACCACATCATTCATATGACAACTGGAACAAAATTGCTCCGTACTTGTCGCTTCGAGCCCTTTGTTTATACCACCCCAAAATAAGATGCCCCCTAACGCAGAAATTAAAATCAACGTTCCCACTGCCATACGACTTGGCGAGCGAAACCAACGCCAAAATCGGATAAAAATATTGGGTTTATTTGCCATTTTACTGCCCACCATAGCCTTTTTCTGGTTTAAATTCATTTGGTACGATTGGATCAACGTCTGCTTGTGAAACGTGACATTGCAAACAGAACTGACGGCGTGGTGAAACCTGACCGCTCACATTGCCATCACGATCTTGGAAGTGGGTTGGGCTAATCCGAGTTGCCCCCGTAATACGCGAAGCTTCAACACTATGGCAATTTAAACACTGATTGACATTTTTGCTAATTTGATAATTTTTCACAGAATGCGGAATCATTGGCGGTTGATTCACATAATTCAATGCGGGTAACTCCGTTTCTTTTGGCACATTATGCCAAGCAGGTTTCACATTCTCTGGTGATTGTTCTAAATTATTCCCCACCTGCTGCGTGGCATTGTCAGACGCTGCCATCAGCGGTGTCGCACATAACAGTGCAAATAATGCACTACTCACAAACAGAAACTGTTTTTTCATATTGAATCACTCCCCCGAATGATAAAATTACCGATTAACCACGGGAATACCGCGGTCAAAACGGTGACTAAAAGTAAATACGTTTTCGGCACAAACATCAATGCAACGTCCACAACTGATACAATCTTGTGATATCACAAGCAAGCTTTCGTCTTTTTTGCCGTGTAATGGCGAACGTAGCACTTGCGGCTCAGGGCAAACGTTATAACAATCCATACAATTATCACAACGCTTGCGATCAATCACTTTCACTCGTATGACACTTTTTGCACCAATCACACCATAAGTTGCACCAATCGGACAAAGATGTCCGCACCAACCATGTTCTACAACCAATAAATCAAATAAAAAAACGCTTAGAACAAGCCATACTGTGGCACCAAACCCATAAATTAACGCCCGCCCTAAGGCAGCGACGGGATTAATCCATTCCCACAATAACAAACCGCTTAATGCACTCCCAAAAAGAATGACTAGCAAAATAGCATAACGCAAATTACGTGGGATTTTTGCACTTTGCCGAATGCCCAATTTACGCCGTAACCACGCTGCACAATCCGTCACAATATTCAACGGGCAAACCCACGCACAAAATACTTTGCTGCCTAACAAAGCATAGACCACAACGACAATCAACGCCCCCATTAAGGTTAAGCGACTAGGCAAATGCCCCGCAGCTAAACTTTCTGCACTGATTAAAGGATCTGTTAACGGCACGGTATCCAATAACAAACTGCCACTATAATTGCCTTTTAAGATCCAAACGCCAAAATAAGGACCGCTTAAAAAGAGCATCAAAATACTCAATTGACTCACGCGTCGCCACAATAAAAAGCGATTTGCGTGCCACCAGCCTAATTTTTCTCTGGCTTCTCGCCCTGCATATTTTGGTGCATTTGCCATTATAGTTTGCCCCCACTACGTGTTGGTACTAACGGACTTTCAGGAACAAACTCTGGCACTTCGCTGTTTTCAGGCAAGCGACTTGGCACATTAATCATATTTTCAGGTGCCAACGAATGACCTGCTTTGGCTTTTTCTTCCCAACCTAAACGGTAATGTTTTCCTAGCATACCTTTTGCCAAAGGTGTTGGTAACACTTTAATCGCCGCTTCATCCAGCACGCAAGCCTGTTCACATTTGCCACACCCCGTACAAGCATCTGAATGAACCGTAGGAATAAACAACGCGTGCTTACCCGTCCGATCATTGCGTTGCATATCCAATGTGATCGCTTTATCAATCAACGGGCAAACACGGTAGCACACATCGCAACGTAAACCTTGCCAATTCAAACAGGTTTCGTGATCCAACAACACCGCCAAGCCCATTCGAGATTGATTAATATCCTGTGCTAATGCATCTAACGCCCCACTTGGGCAAGCCCGTGCACAAGGAATATCGCTACACATTTCGCAAGGTTTATCACGGGCGATAAAATAAGGCGTTCCCGCTTCCATTGGCGAAAGCAATGAAGCTAAATGCAACATATCGTAAGGACAGGCTTCAACACATTGCCCGCAACGAATACAAGCCGCGGCAAATTTCTGATCATCAGCCAATGCAAATGGCGGACGTAACGCCACCCCTTCCCGAGCCAAACTTTGTTTTTGTTGCAATCCAAGTAACAAGCCCAGCCCGACTAATCCGCCCGTGGTTCGAGCGGTATTTTTTAGGAACTTACGGCGTTCAGGGCTTAAATTAGCTGTTTTCATTGGCAATAACGGCAAAACCGAGGTCAAAAATTCTCACGTTTTTTATTAAAAACCTTAAGCTGCCTTTTCTACTTTAACGGCACATTTTTTAAAGTCAGTTTCTTTTGAAATCGGATCAGTCGCATCTAAGGTTAAATTATTTGCGAGCTGACCTGCATCAAAGAAAGTAGTAAAAATAAGCCCTTCAGGCACTTTATTCCGCCCACGTGTATCTAAATAGGATACCATTTCACCGCGGCGAGAAATCACTTTGATTTTATCGCCATGGCGTAAACCACGTTTTTCAGCATCCGTTGGGTGCATCCACACCAAGTTATTCGGGAATGCACGATGCAATTCTGGCACACGACGCGTCATTGAACCTGTATGCCAATGTTCAAGTACACGCCCAGTAGAAAGCCATAAATCATATTCCGCATCTGGCATTTCCGCAGGCGGTTCATAAGGCACGGCTAAAATAATGGCTTTGCCATCTTTTTGCCCATAGAATCGCACCCCTTCCCCTGCTTTCACATAAGGATCATAGCCTTCACGGTAACGCCATAAGGTTTCTTTTCCATCCACCACAGGCCAACGCAAGCCACGTGCTTTATGATACATATCAAATGGGGCTAAATCGTGTCCATGTCCGCGGCCAAATGACGCATATTCTTCAAACAATCCTTTATGCAAATAGAAACCAAAATGCTCAGACTCATCATTCAAACGCCCTTCAAGTTCAGAAAGTGGGTATTTATCTACTTCGCCATTTTTGAACAAGATTTCGTACAATGTTTTATCACGGTATTCAGGCATTTGTGCAATTAATTCTTCTTCCCAAACTTCTGACACTTTAAAATATTTAGAAAATTCAACAAGTTGCCATAAATCTGATTTTGCTTCACCTGGCGCTTTAACTTGTTGACGCCAGAATTGTGTACGCCGTTCCGCATTACCATAAGCCCCTTCTTTTTCAACCCACATCGCCGTTGGTAGCATTAAATCCGCGGATAACGCACTCACTGTCGGATAAGGATCAGAAACCACCACAAAATTACGCTCATCACGCCAACCTGGTAAACGTTCTTGCTGAATATTCGGCCCCGCTTGCATATTGTTGTTACACATTACCCAATAAGCATTTAATTTGCCATCTTTCAATGCTCTGTCTTGTGCAACGGCGTGCATTCCCACCTTGTCAGAAATCGTGCCTTTTGGCAATTTCCAAATTTGCTCCGCTTTTTCGCGGTGTTGTGGGTTAGTCACCACCATATCAGCAGGTAAACGATGTGCAAAGGATCCCACTTCCCGTGCCGTACCACAAGCAGAAGGTTGCCCCGTTAATGAAAAAGGTCCACAACCGGGAAGGGAAATTTTGCCCGTTAATAAATGGACGTTATAGGCTAAATGATTCACCCAAACCCCACGAGTATGTTGATTAAAGCCCATCGTCCACAAAGACATAATTTTTAATTTGGGATCAGCATATAACTTCGCCAATTCTTCTAATTGACTGACAGGCACACCACTTAACTCACTGGCTTTTTCCGCAGTATATTCGGACACGAATTTTTTATATTCATCAAAATTACTGTCGTACATTTTTCCCGCGGTTGCTACATTTTTTGCTGCCTGCTCAAGGGGATGCGTTGCACGCAAGCCGTAACCAATATCTGTTTCTCCACGTTTAATATTGGTGTGTTTACTAACAAAATCGTGATCAACAGCATCGTGCTGGATAATGTAATTTGCAATGTAATTTAAAATCGCAAGATCGCCTTGGGGCTTAAACACAATACCCAAATCTGCCAATTCAAACGAACGATGCTCAAAAGTAGAAAGCACCACCACTTTTACATTTGGGTTAGATAAACGGCGATCGGTAATACGCGACCACAAAATCGGGTGCATTTCCGCCATATTAGAACCCCATAGTACTAAGACATCGGCCTGTTCAAAATCGTTATAGCATCCCATTGGTTCATCCATACCAAAAGTACGCATAAAACCGACCGCGGCAGATGCCATACAATGCCGTGCGTTAGGGTCAACATTGTTTGAACGAAAGCCTGCTTTATATAATTTGTTTTTCGCATAGCCTTCAAAAATGGTTGATTGCCCCGAACTAAACATTCCCACCGCATTACGCCCGTTGGTTTTCAACGCCGCTTTAAATTTCTCCGCCATAATCGTAAAGGCTTGCTCCCAACTGACAGGGGCAAAATCACCATTTTTATCGTATTTACCGTCCTTCATTCGCAACATTGGTTGAGTTAAACGGTCTTTACCATACATAATTTTGGGCAAAAAATAACCTTTAATGCAATTAAGACCGCGGTTGACTTCCGCATCAGGATCGCCCTGCGATGCCACCACGCGACCATCGCGTGTTCCCACTAACACACCACAGCCCGTACCACAAAAACGACAAACCGCTTTGTCCCATTTAATATCATTTTCAACAGCTTCAACATTTTTAATTGGAATTGAGATTCCTGCGACTGTTGCAGCGGCGATTGCTGCATTCGCTTTCATAAAGTCACGGCGACTTAATTGCATAGCGTTTCCCCCACTATTTTAAAATATAACTATTGTTCCGCTTGAGAACCTAAATCTTCTTCGTGATACACCAAAGACACGTTAATCACACCTTCCAAATTACGTGCATCTTCCATTTGATTAAGCAATTGACGTTGATGATGCGATTGCATTACCACTACCAATTTCCCTTTTTCCGCTTCCACTGCGGGAATTTCGGTATTTTCAATCACTAATAACGCCTTTTGCACTTGTGCTAATTTTTCAGGGCGACATTGCACCACTAACCCACAAACGTGCCACTGGCTCGCTGATTGCATTGAATTTTCTTGTTTCATTCTATTTCTAAATTGGTATTCAAGGTTATTATTGCTATCGCATTTGTCGGGCAACTGGTTAAACACGCCCCACAGCCATTACAGCAATCCAAATCCACCTGTGGCTGAGCAACTTTGCCTAAACTTAAGCGAAAACGAATCGCATTATTCGAACAGCTATCGCCACAACTACGACATTCAATTTGATGTTGGCTCAAACAGGTGTGTTTAATTCCAATCTTATGCGTCCACGCAGGCATCTCAACGGGGCGAAATAAAGGTTGCGGACAATGTTCAACACATTGACGGCAGAACGTACATTCCCCTTGCGAAAAATCGATTTCTGGTAACCCATTTGCTCCCCAAACAATAATTCGACTTTCACAGACAGAAAAACAATCGCCACAAGCGGTGCAATCTTGCACAAATTCAGTCTCGCTTAATGCCCACGGCAAACGAATGGGGTTTAGCCCTTGTTGCTGTTCTTGCACGGATTGCAAACTCTGCAAAAACTTACCGCGTAAAAACTGGCGACGTGCAAGCGAATGTTCTGCCATTGCCCCACCTTAAAACACACCATTAAAGTTGGCGTATTATCAAGAATATTTAATTCTTTATAATCACTCTAAGGGGGTATTTAACAAAAAATCTAATAAATTATTGACTTAAATCAAGCAATTACTAGCGGAAATATCAGTAGAGAAAGGAAATATTGAAAAAACCGCGGTTAAAAATTTAAACGTTTTTTTGACCGCGGTTTGAGCTAAAAATACATTTTAGGGCATTATTTTGCCAAGTTTTTTTGCTGACTAAGTTGTTGATACAGCTCACAGCTATTGCTTAATTTTTCACGACAACTGGTTTTGAAATAATCAAGGCTTTTGCTCAAATCATAATATTGACTTTGCGGATTGCTATACACAAACCCCAAAATATAACTCGCACGAGCAGGTTGCTGTGCAAGCGACTGCTGTGCCAAATGAATACTCTGTTCAATATCTTGTGGCACGCCACGCCCAATTAAATACATTCCCGCTAACATTAATTGGCTATCCACATTATGCTGTTCTAACGCCTGTTTAAACCATTTTGCTGCCCATTGATCATCTTGCTTCACATAATGACCGTCTAAATAAAGATGCCCTAATTTAACTTGGGCTTCCGCCATATTTTGTGCCGCACTTTTTTCTAACCACGGAATCGCTTTTTGCCCATTGGGCTTGTGCTGTTTATCCGACAAGTAAAAAAGTGCTAAATCATATTGTGCTTTAGCATAATTCTGCTGTGCAGACTTTTCTAACCATTGCTGTGCTTTGTGATGATTTACAGCTACACCTTTTCCCCATAAATACATCATTCCTACACGCCATTGTCCTTCAGCAGAATTGAGATCGGCCATTTTCTGAAAAATCTTAAAAGCTTGTGAATCACTTTGTTGAATACCTTCGCCAGAATAATACATCACGCCCAAAGTTGCCAACGCAGGCAAATAGTTCATCTCAGCGGCTTGCTTGATCCATTCGCTTGCTTGCCAATCATTTTGCTTTACCCAACGCCCTTGCAAATAATGCATCCCTAATTGGTACATTGCTCTCGGATCGCCTTGTGCTGCTGCGGCTCGCAACCAGTTTTCCGCTTCTTTCTGGTTGCTTTCGCCCCCTAACTGATTGCCATATAGCTCACTTAAATTTAATAAGGCTTGGGGTAAACCTTTTTCAGCGAGTTTCTTATTGTATTCAATCGCCTTATCCAAATTTTTAGCAACGCCGACCCCATTTTGGTACATTGTCGCCAGATTGAGCATCGCTGCCTCATTCCCCAAACTTGCCGCTTGCTGATAATAATAGAAGGCTTTTGACAAATCCCGCTCAACGCCTCGCCCGTCAATATACGCAATCCCTAAATGCAAATAGGCATTATCTAGCTTTTGCTGAACCGCCTTGCGATACCATTCCACCGCTAATGACGCATCTTGTTTAACCCCGTATTGTGCATAGTAATAAACATCGCCCAATTTATCTTGCGCCTTCGCATCTCCCGCGTCTGCTTGTTGTTGCAGTTTACGCACAATCTGCTGATCTTTTGCTTGCTGTGTCTGTTTCTCATTTGGCTTCGCAGCTAGCGTTGGGCTTTCTGTGGCATAGCTTATTGTCGCGGCTCCCCATAACAATAAGGCAATATACATTTTCTTCATTATTTATTCCGATAAAACCTCTCTAAGATTGAGCTTAATTATAGCTTAACCGCGGTCTTTTTTTTCAATGTTTTTTGATGCTACAATGCACTACGATTTTTTAAACGCAACAACGCTATTGTGAATGTAAAACATTCTGTTTCAAAACGGATCGCCTATTATTTATACGCTATCATTGGCTTTACTGGGCTTATCACCGCATTAAGTATTGCCATTATGATAAGTAATAAATCTGATGCACAAATGATTAACGTGTCAGGTTCATTACGTATGCAAGCCTACCGCCTATTACACACAATGGAATACGAACCCGATACGCTCGAATTGGGGTTGCGCCAATATCAAACAACATTACATTCATCACTCTTTTCAAATTTACAATCTCAACTCTGGACACCAAGTTCGGTTAAAAATGCTTACCAAAACCTGATTGTCGAATGGCAGCAGATGGAAACTTATGCTCAAAGGCAACAACAGCAAGCCTATCGGCAAAATATTAGCCATTATGTGATGCAAGTAGATCAATTTGTCTTTGCGCTACAACGTTTCGCCGAGCATAAACAAAGTTTGGCGCTTGGCATTATCATCTTCGCAATGCTGGTTATTTTAGTGATGGTTTCTTATGTCATTTGGTTTACCCGCAGTAAAGTTGTACGCCCGTTGCAGAAACTCACACGTGCGACGGCACAAATGCAGATGCACCAATTTAATCATATTCCACTCGATACCGCGGATCAGTCTGAGCTTGGCATTTTAGGACGAGTGTTTACCCAAATGTCAGGCGAATTACACAAACTTTATATGAATTTAGAAGGTAAAGTGAATGAAAAAACGCAAAAACTCAATCAGCTTAATCATTCCCTATCAACCTTGTATCACTGTTCCCAACAGTTAAGCGGTTCAGATATTGATCAAGCCAAGCTTCACGATGTTCTGCAACAAATTATGATTAGCGAGCACTTACGAGCCATTGAATTAGATTTAATTGGGGCAGAACATTGGAATATTCAATTAGGCGAAGAAAATCCGCATTTTACTTGGCAACAACAAGCCATTAGTTTAAACGAACAGCAACTCGGCAACTTACGCTGGCAAACGGGTTTACCTTGTGCCGATCCTCGCACAATGGACAATTTAGTACAAATTCTAGCTCGGGCATTGTACTTCAACCAAACTCAACGTCAGCAACAACAACTGTTGCTAATGGAAGAACGCTCAATCATTGCACGCGAACTTCACGACTCACTCGCACAAGTGCTAGCATTTTTGCAAATCCAATTAACCCTACTAAAAAATCATCTCAATAAACAAACAAATGAGCAAAGCAAAACCTACAGCCTTGCCATTCTAAATGAGTTTGAACAAGCTCTGCGTGATGGACATACCCAATTACGGGAATTATTAACCACTTTTCGCTTGACGATTCAAGAAGCGAACTTACAATTAGCATTACAACAAGTGATTGATTCACTCCGTTCGCAAACAGATATTCAATTATCGCTAGTTTGTAGCTTGCCATCACAACTGTTTAACGCCCAACAGCAAGTCCACGCACTGCAAATTGTGCGAGAAGCACTGCTCAACGCGATTAAACATTCGCACGCACATTGCATTGAAATTATCGCCCACACCAATGCGGAAGGGGAAAATGAAATTATCGTGCGGGATGATGGCATTGGCATTGCCAGTTTACACGAACCTGACGGGCATTACGGCTTAAATATTATGCAAGAACGTAGCGCACAACTTAATGCAACCTTGATGATAACCAATAGAATAACAGGCGGTGTGGAAGTAAAATTGCTCCTACCGAATACCATTTAATGAAAATACGCAAAGCAGCCGCGGGCGATTTAGCTCGCATCGTAGAAATTTATAACCAAGCGATCCCCACACGAGCCATTACCGCAGATTTAACGCCCGTGACGGTAGCCAGTCGCTCAGCATGGTTTGACTTTCATTTAACCTCCCCAAGCTATCCAATTTGGGTAATGGAAACGCAGCCCGAAAAAACCGCGGTCAAAAATCCTGCCGTTTTTTTATCGCCTGAAATTTTCGGCTGGTTTAGCTTCTCGCCCTTTTATCCACGTGAAGCCTTTGCACAAACAGTAGAAATTAGCCTGTATTTAGATCAACAAAGGAAAGGACAAGGTTGGGGATCGCAAGCATTGCAATTTATGCAACAAGAGATGCACCATTATGACATTCACACCCTAATGGCTTATGTGATGGAAGAAAATCACATTAGCCGCCGTGCCTTTGAAAAGCAGGGCTTCAGCCAATGGGGACGCTATCCTAACATTGCCAATATGGGCGATCGGCTACAAACGTTTCTAATCTACGGCTTTCAACAACTTTAGGCTTTTGTCAATGCCTACACAATGTTACACTAACGCAATACTATTTATGAAAAGGAAAAATTAATGCGTACAACTCAATATTTGCTTTCCACCTTAAAAGAAACCCCAGCCGAAGCATCGGTTGTAAGCCATCAGCTTATGTTACGTGCGGGTTTAATTCGCCCCCTTGCTTCAGGTTTATATACTTGGACACCCACTGGCACCAGAGTATTAAAAAAGGTTGAAAATATTATCCGCGAAGAAATGAACAAAAGCGGAGCATTAGAAGTGGTGATGCCCGTGGTACAACCTGCTGAACTTTGGCAAGAATCTGAACGTTGGGAACAATATGGACCTGAATTATTGCGTTTTAAAGACCGAGGTAAACGTGATTTCGTTCTGGGGCCAACCCACGAAGAAGTGATTACTGATTTTGTTCGCCGTGAAGTGAGTTCTTATAAGCAGTTGCCAATCAATTTATACCAAATCCAAACCAAATTCCGTGATGAAGTCCGCCCACGTTTTGGCGTGATGCGTTCTCGCGAATTCGTAATGAAAGATGCTTACTCTTTCCATACCACACAAGAAAGTTTGCAACAAACCTACGATTTGATGTATCAAACTTATTGTAATATTTTCAATCGCTTAGGTTTAGATTTCCGCCCAGTGCAAGCAGACACAGGTTCTATCGGCGGCAGTGCATCGCACGAATTCCAAGTGCTTGCACAAAGTGGCGAAGATGATGTGGTATTTTCAACAAAATCCGATTATGCTGCCAATATTGAACTGGCTGAAGCCATTGCCTTAGGCGAACGTGCCGCACCAACAAAAGCAATGGAATTAATTGATACCCCTCATGCAAAAACCATTGCCGAATTAGTTTCACAATTTAACCTCCCTATTGAAAAAACAGTAAAAACGCTGATTGTGAAAGGCTCAGATGAAAAATCGCCTTTAGTTGCCCTGATTATCCGTGGCGATCACGAACTCAATGAAATTAAAGCCACAAAACTTGAACAAGTCGCTGAGCCCTTTGAATTTGCCAATGAAGACGAAATCAAAACAAAAATTGGTGCAGACGTGGGATCATTAGGGCCGATTAATTTAAACATTCCTGTCATTATTGATCGTAGCGTTGCACTCATGAGCGATTTCAGTGCAGGAGCAAATATTGACGGCAAACATTATTTCAACATTAACTGGGAACGCGATATTCCATTACCGCAAGTGGCTGATTTACGTAATGTCGTTGAAGGCGATCCCAGCCCTGACGGCAAAGGCACATTGCTGATTAAACGCGGTATTGAAGTAGGACATATTTTCCAACTAGGCAAAAAATACTCTGCGGCGATGAAAGCGACTGTGCAAGGCGAAGACGGGCGTCCGCTAACAATGACGATGGGTTGCTACGGAATCGGCGTAACTCGTGTTGTCGCTGCAGCAATCGAACAACGCCATGATGAGCGCGGTATCATTTGGCCATCAGCCATTGCTCCCTTCCAAATCGCCCTTATTCCAATGAATATGCACAAATCAGAGCTAGTCAGTACCTATGCACAAGAACTCTATCAACAGCTCGCAATTCTTGGTGCAGAAGTACTATTTGATGATCGCAACGAACGTGCTGGCGTAATGTTTGCTGATATGGAACTTATTGGTATTCCACATCAAATTATTATCGGCGAGAAAAATCTAAAACAAGGCGTGGTTGAATACAAAAATCGTGCAACAGGTGAGAAAACCTTGCTCTTATTAGATGAAGTATTAGAATTTTTGAATAAACAAATCAATCCATAACCCCTAAAAAAGGGAAAACGAAATATTGTTTTCCCTAAAATATATTTCCCAATCATTTTTCTAACAATACCCTTTTACTGTAATATACAAAGCACTACCTAATAAAAACCGCGGTCAAAAAAACGATTGGACTTTTGATCCGCGGTTTATGAATAATAAATATACGGGAATTACTAATAATTTTCCTAGACAATTTAAAAAACATAATAGAGTAAAATTTATAATGATGCGGTTGCTTGGGAAGAAGGCTGGATTAGAAAAAATGCTCCAAAATTAGCTAAACAATTAGGAATTAGTAAATGTTTAAAGAAATGACAAATCTACAATTTATCAAGAAATCTAGACCTAAATTAAAGGAAGGGGATATTTTTTATTACTATATAAATAATCAATACTATTTTGGTATCGTATTACTTACTAAATTAGATCATGAATTAAGTGATAACATTGCCATAACTGTTTTACTTGTTAATTATTCAGAAAGTGATATTAGTAACTTTTCTGTCAAGTCTCTAGAAGAGAAAATAAAGCAATTATATTTAATAGCCCCTCCCATTGTTATTAATAAAAAAGTTTGGAATTTAGGCTTTTTTGCTAATCTAAATAAAAATTTAGATGTTAGTGAAATTTTCAGAAATTTGCGGTTTGAATGTTGGGATCATATCTGTGATTATAAATATAATCATATACATGATATACCTGAACCTAAACTATTTGGCAGTAGTGGAGGGTATGCATATGAGGGGTTGAATATTTAATTCAAGTAGGATTAGGATTGCTATATGATGAAAATAAAAACCCTTATAGTTATTATATGAATGATGATTTTAAAAAATATCTAAAAGGAAAAGAAATACCCTATTGGTATTATAATACTATTAATAAGCCAAAGATGTAGAAATACATAAATGTAGTTCTTTAAAAATTTAACTCATATACACTGATAGTAATAGCGTATATAAGCGTTATGAGGTAAATTAATAAATTTTGGTGGTATAATTTAATAACTGTTTTGAACCTTATTCTATTTATAAAAACAGATCTATCATAAACTAATTGTGACGAACCATTTATTCTGGCATGTATTCTTTCTAATTCATTATTTGTCACTTTTTCAAGACAATATCTTACTTAAGTAAAATTTACGCCATACAAAAAACAAACAAAAATTTGACCGCGGTTTTAGGCTATTTCGGTATGATGTTGAATTGAGCAAAATACTTTTTTAACTTTTTAAGTTATGGATTATTCAATAATTCCTTCATAAAACCAAGCTTACATTAATTGACTTTTCTGTTGGAAATGCTCTTCGGAAAAGTGCAAACAATAGGCATACTCAAGATTTTCTCTTGTTGGCTTTGACAAGAACTTAAAAGGGTTTCTGACTTGCTGCTTTCTTTATTCCTTCTTACTATTCTCTCCTGCCCACCGTAAAACAAAATAAAGCACAGCAAAAACCCCGTCAGC
>JAUNAB010000017.1 GCA_030527795.1 Pasteurellaceae bacterium
AAAATGTAGCAGAAACAACAAATTAAATCTTTGTGCAACTGCTACATAATACCGATTAAATGTAATCGCCAATAACGATAGGTTTTATCAATTTCTTCCTTACTTTTAGTTACTGGCAAATCAGGTTGCACACTAAAAATACCCATATTCATTCTCCTTCTCTTTTTCAAATGTGATAAAATTAACAAATTTTACTTTTAAATAGCATAACTTAATTAAAATATTAAAAAAGTGACAATCATCACAGATTTTCAAATAAATTAGGTTATAGTATTCACATCATTTCCAAATCAATCTTGAAGGAGACATCCAATGACCCCAACCGAATTAGCACAATACATCGATCACACTGCATTAAGTGCAGAAAAAACGGAACAAGATATTCTGAAATTATGCGATGAAGCTCTGCAACATCAGTTTTTTTCCGTGTGTATCAATTCTTGTTACATTCCCCTTGCAAAACAAAAACTTGCTAACAGTCAGGTAAAAATCTGCACTGTCGTCGGTTTTCCACTTGGTGCCAATTTATCATCAGTCAAAGCCTTTGAAACGACCGAAGCAATCAACGCTGGCGCACAGGAAATTGATATGGTAATCAATGTTGGCTGGATAAAATCTAACCGTTGGGATGAGGTGAAAGCGGATATTCAAGCGGTATTAACTGCTTGTAATGGTGTGCCATTAAAAGTGATTTTAGAAACCTGCTTGCTGAGTAAAGAGGAAATCAAGCAAGCCTGTGAGCTTTGTAAAGCATTGAATGTTGCTTTCGTCAAAACTTCAACAGGATTTAACAAAGCGGGGGCAACCGTAGAAGATATTGCCTTAATGCGTCAGACCGTAGGCAATTTAGGCGTAAAAGCATCGGGCGGTATTCGTGACACTAAAACGGCTCTCGCGATGATTGAAGCAGGCGCAACGCGTATTGGTGCAAGTGCCAGCATTGCAATTATTGGTAAGTAGCAAAAACCGCGGTCAAAATTTCAATTAATTTTTTGACCGCGGTAAATCGGGAAAATCCAATGGATCAGAAAAAACAAGAACGTATCCAAAAATTAGCCTTTTTGCTAAAACAAATGGATAAAATCCATTTGCGTGATGCCGCACAAATACTAAACGTTTCCGATATGACCATTCGGCGTGATCTCAGCGATGCCCCAAATGGTATGGCGTTGTTAGGCGGTTACATTGTGCAAAATCGTAGCAATCAGCTCCACCGTTATCATATCTTCGAACAAGAACATAAGCACATACCAGAAAAAATGGCAGTAGGAAAAATGGCTGCCGATCTCGTGCAAGATGGCGATATTATTTTCTTTGATTGCGGTTCAACCATTCCCTACATTGCGTCACAAATTCGGACGGAAATTTGTTTCACTGCAATTTGTTGCTCAATTAACACGTTTATGGTTTTACAAGAAAAGCCAAATTGCCAATTAATCCTATGCGGTGGCGAATATTCACGCCATAATTCGTTCTTAACAAGTATGACCTTGCAAAATGAATTAGATGCCATTTGTACAAATAAAGCTTTTATTTCTGCGGCGGGTATCCATACAACGCAAGGCGTCACTTGTTTTAGCTTTGACGAAGCCAAAACAAAACAAAAGGCAATGGCGAAAAGCAAACAATCCATTTTGGTATTTGACCACACAAAACTCAATCGCGTAGAAAAAGCCTACATAGCTCCGCTTGAACAGTTTGATTTAATCCTTTGTGATCAGGAATGCATTGCAAATTAAGATTATGATCAATACGAAAGTATTTCACTCTCAGTAGGGACAGCAATATTCTTTAAATGATTTTGTTGAATAAATTTTCGCATATCATCTGATGATATTGACGTATGATTTACGGCATCCATATGAACAGTGATAATGTTTGCTTTTGGAGCGACTTTTCTCATTTTAGCAACATCATCAAAGCCCATAATAATCCCACCATCAAAATTGATTAAACGTGCATAACCCGTATTCATCACGATAATCTCTGGTTGATAATCTTTTAGTACATTATCAATTTGTTCATTCCAAAGAGTATCGCCAACAATATAAAGTGTCTTTTCATTATCGGCTTTAAACACTACTCCCATTGCATCGCCTAAACGTTCAGCAAACTCAGGGATAGCATACATAAAATCAGTTCCGTGTTGACCAACAATTCTGGTTAATTTCACTTTTCCAAATGGCGTATTTTTTCCAACAACGCGCACGTCTTTAAACCCTTGCATACGCACAGTTTTGGCATCCCCTGAATTTTGTACAAAAATGGGAATATCTTTAGGAATCACATCCTGTGCAACTTCATCCCAATGATCTTCATGCGTATGAGTCAATATCACTGCATCAACACCTTGTAAGATCTCATCTATTGATTGGTTCAAATTAATTAACGGATGACGTTTTTCACTATGTAACGTCCCTTCAAATCTAGGATAAGATCCTGCTGGCGCAAGATAAGGGTCAACTAAGAATGTACTCCCAGCAAATTGTATTTTAGCCGTCGCATTACGAATATGTTGATAACTAAGTGCTGATGTCGTATTACAAGTTAATTTTTCTAAATTCATCATATTATTCCTACTCGATATTAATCATTTACAAAGTGACTCATTGGTAACTTACGTAAATAATTATGCGATGAATAAATCTCACAAAAAATTGACTTTTAAATCAAAAAGCATAAGAATTAGGTCAAATATATCATTCAGAAATAGGAATAGGAAATGCTGACTGTCGCACTTGTACTCTATCCTAATTTTAGCCCATTTCATTTCTCAACGCCTTATATGGTATTTTCAAAGCCAAATTAATGGACGTTCTCTATTTAATTTAAACATCATTTCAATGCAAGTAGAACAACAATCTGAGCACCCTTTATGGGTCAAACCTGATGGGAGCAGTGAATTATTAGAACACGCCGATATTATTATCATTCCAGATTGGCACGATTTAACTGCAAAACCTTGTACAGATTTAATTTATGCACTGCAATCTGCAAATCAACGGGGGGCTTTAATTGTGGGGTTGTGCTATGGTACCTACGCTTTGGCTTATTCAGGCATACTTAATGGAAAAAGTGCAGCAACGCATTGGCTTGGAGAAAAGGATTTCAAACAACGTTTTCCACAAATAAAACTGGATTTAAACGCACTATATGTAGAACAAGACAACATCATCACTTCTGCTGGTGTGGTTGCAAGCCTAGATTGTTGTTTAGCGATTGTACGAAAATACTATGGCGTGAAAATTGCTAATACGCTCGCACGACTTTTTGTTACTGCGCCACATCGAGAAGGCGGACAAGCACAATTTATAGAACAACCTATTGGACGGAAAACGCCTGATCAATCAATTAACCAATTATTAGATTTTCTAAGAGAAAATTTAACACTACCTCACAAAATTGATCAACTCGCCGATAAATTAGCTATAAGCCGTAGCTCTTTTACCCGTCATTTTCGGAAAGCAACTGGAATATCGCTCACAAAATGGCTAATTGAAACAAAGCTACAAATCGGCTGTGATTTATTAGAAAGTACCCAACTCTCAATTGAAGCAATTGCAGAGCAAGTCGGGTTCAACTCATCCACCAGCTTTCGAGAACATTTTAAAGCTAAATATCAAATCAGCCCAACTCGTTGGCGTGCTAATTTTGCAGAAATAAGATAATCAATTCGGAAAACGCCCACAACCGCGGGCATTTTTTTAATGATAATTAAGCTGCAAGCCTATTTCTTGCCAGTATCGTTGTTCATTTTTAAGCTCTTGTGCAATCAACGGATTACGTGATAAATATTCGTGATCAAATTCCAACTGACAAAAACCGCGGTCAAAATTTAGCTTGATTTTTTGCGTTTTTTCCGTGGCTTGACGGGATTTATTGAGCAATACAGCTAAACGCAAAATGCAAATTAATTGCTGTACATCGGCAAGTTGATAATAGGAAAACTGGGCAATGTCATCAAAATGAAAACTGTCTTGATAAAAACGAACCAATAAACTGAGTAAGCGTTGTTGTTCTTTATCAAAGCCTGGTATAGCAAGATTTTGCAGTAAATACGCAGAATGCTTTTGCAATTTTTTATAATTAATCACTAGACCAATTTCGTGTAGCACGGCAGCCCAATCTAAAATCGCCAACATCTCTTGCTGATATTCTGGCGACTGCCATTGACTTAATTGACGAGCAAGCAAACGACAGGTTTCCCAAACTCGCTCGGCTTGCGCAACATCAATACTAAATTGTTCGATCAAGCTCTGCGCACTGCGTTGACGGATATCTTGAACTTTAAAATCTTGTTCAAGGCTATACATAATCCCTTCGCGTAATGCCCCGTCCGAATAACGCATTTGTTCAATTTGATAGACATCAAACAATGCACTCAAAATAGCTAACCCTGGCACAAAAACATCCGCCCGATCATCTCTTAGCCCTGCTAAATGCAACTCGTTAAAATGTGTTGCTTTAAGTGTGCGTTTAATCAGGTTATCCAATCGCCCTGCGGTAATGATGCCGTCAGGATCA
The DNA here is from genome assembly GCA_030527795.1 of Pasteurellaceae bacterium. Taxonomy (GTDB): domain Bacteria; phylum Pseudomonadota; class Gammaproteobacteria; order Enterobacterales; family Pasteurellaceae; genus JAUNAB01. The sequence continues at coordinate 4,525 of JAUNAB010000017.1, forward strand.
AGATTAGCCTCAATCACTTGGCTAACTGTTTTAATCGTACCAGAGGATCCGAGCACCGTAGTCCAGCCCAAATGCCGATAAGGTTCAGCTAAATCCGCAATTCGCTCAATAGCCGTTGTGCGTGCTTGTTCAAAACGCGTCTCAGAAATAACGCCATTGGTAAAAAAGGCTTGTGCAAAACTTACACATCCCATATTCCGACTTTCAGCTCGTAATGGTGTAAATCCTTCGCCAATAATCATTTCAGTTGAGCCACCACCAATATCAATAACGAGCTTGCGTTGTTGTTCAGGTTGCGTATGGGATACCCCCGCATAAATCATTTTAGCTTCCGTTTCGCCCGAAATAATATGGATAGAGTAAGGAAAAACTACCGCGGCTTGCTGTAAAAAATCCTGTTTATTGACCGCACTACGTAATGTATAAGTTCCCACAACGGTGACATTACTCGAATCAAACCCTTGCAATCGTTCAGCAAACAATGCAAGGCACGCCACGCCACGATCTATCGCGGCTTGGTCAAGCACACCTTGCTGATCTAACCCTGCGGCAAGTTGCACTTTTTGCTTTAAACGGGATAATACCTGAATTGAACCATTCACAATGCGTGCAATAATCATATGGAAACTGTTTGACCCTAAATCGATCGCAGCAATTTCGCGGCTTTTACAACTCGCAGGTTGGAGATTAAATTTCTTCATAAAAACTCTTTTATTTTGATCCGCGGTATTACCATTCAAATTGATACAATAAATCAAACGCTTGATTTACACCAGATACGGATTGTAAATATAATTGGGGCAGTAATTTATAACGCAATGTCACTTCGGCTAATCCATCAAATAGCCCTACACCATATTTAATTTTTAATCTTGGTGTAATATTGCCGCTCACGACCACTTTTGAGCTATCGCCCACTCCTGCTGTGCCTAAGTTAAGATCTTGAATACCAAAGGCTTCGCCGACTTTCCCCACAGCTTTACCACTTTTAGCCAAGCCCATACCCAGCAATGCCGCCCCAACTGATCCACTTGAGCCAGCTTCGCCGCTGTTTTCTAAGGAACGCCCTGTTAAAATATAAGATAACGCCTGATCTTGCGACATACTCGGGGTTGAAAACACTTGCACCGATGGGCTATCTGCTAAACCTTTAACTTTTACCCCAGCAGTAACGGTGCTGTCTTCCATTGCTTCAGGGTTGCGAATAGCTTCAATATTGAGCATTGGCTCTGATGGCAAACCAGAAAAACTAATCTGCCCTTTACGAATGAGCAAATCTTGCCCAAAGGAAGCATAACGTCCATTTTTCAAATTGATTTGACCGTATAATCCCAACTGACCTTTTTCTTGTTTCACATTCAATAAACCATTCAATTCAGAATTCAAATCATAGGCACTCACCGTCACATCGTCGCCAATTTTGATTTTTAAATCAGAATGAATAGGAATACCCGATGAAGTCGTTGCAGCCATTTTAGTTGGCAATGCTTTAGCAGTTTCACGTTTTGATTGTGGTGTTAAAATCACTTCATCACTACTGACAGCCACCGCACTATCAGGTAAGCTCTCAATCGCAATTCTCGCCCAGGGGATCAAAATCTCACCGCTTAAATCAATCAGACTTGGACTGGCTTTCACCGTGACATCTGGGCTGACTTTTAATTTTGCCATTGACGGCACTTCAACATAAAAATTGTCAGCTTTTGCGTGAACACGTGCCGCCCAACGCTCAAGAGATTGCCAATTAGCATCGCCATCTAAATTTAAACGGCTTTCTGGCGTTTGAATATTGCCCGTTAAGGTTGAGCGATTGCCATAAAAATTCAGCCCCAACTCGCCCCCCACAATTTGAATAGGTAGCGATTTGCTCTTCGCTTGTAGCCGACTGATATTCAACGCACCATTTAATAACGGTGCATTCAAGTCCCCAGCAAAATTAAGATGGGTTTGAACTTCGCCTGACACGTTCTCACTATTTGACAGGAGCTGATTGGCTAAATCTAAATTCACCCCTTGGATCACTAAATTTCCGCCTAATTTACGCCCTTTCGCAATATCCGCGATTTTTAAATCTGTGTTAATTTGACCGCGGTCTAAATTGATGTCAGATTTTACTGCCAAATTGTTATTTTCTAATTGTGCATTGACTGCCAATTTCGGTATGCCTAAACGGAAAGTGCGGATATCGACTTTCTGAGCCACCGCCATATTTTCGCCATTGACTTGCACATCAAGTTTTACAGGTTTATCACTAAACCACGCCACTTTGCCTTGGCTACGCAATACGCCTTTAAGTAAATCCTGTTGCTTAGTCAAACGATTCACTAAATCCAGATTCAAGCGTTTTAATTCAAACAGCACTTCGCCATTAGCACCCACAGTAAAATTTTGCGGCAGGCACAAATCAATATCTGAGTTATGCCAACAATGAGCAGATACCTGTGCCTGTTGTTTTGTATTGTCATACACAATCCCGATCGCTTTATCATTATTAGTCATACCAATCAACGATTTGATATTCACTTGGCTCAACGTGCCTGACCATTTTTGTGCATTACGATCAAACGCCCCAGCCAAGTTTAAACTTGCCGCAACGGGCTCGCCATCGGCACGGAATTGTAATTGATGACTTTTTTCATTACCGCTAGCCGTTAATGTGGCTTTGCTGATCTGCAATTCATTTTGGCGGAAACGATCTAGCGTAACGTCCACATTGCCTTGAATTTGATCTTGCGTGGTTATTTTACCCTGTGCAACGAACTGCCCAATTTGCATCTGTTGAAATGCAATTTGCTTACCCACTAAATTGAGATCCAGATTCGGCGCACTAATATCCCCATTCAAATGCACTTGTCCCGTTAAACTGGCACTTAATTCTGGCACTAAACCGCGTAAATCGGGGGCATTAATATCTAAGGCAAAATCCGATTTTTGACTAATCTGCCCGTGCGCACGAATATGGTTCGCCCCATAATTTAATAATAATTGTGGCACATTGACCAACTGCTGCGAGCCCGCGGTCAAATTTCCTTGCAAATTTAACGGCTGTTTCGCCAAAGTGCCGTGTAAATCCAATTCAGGCACGGCAACTTGCCAATCTTTCCCGTTCGCATACCCGTTGGTGCTTAACCCACCAGACAATACCGCAGGCAGATTCGGCAAATATGCCCCCAAATTAATTTGATTTAATTGTGCTTGGCTCTGCCATTGCACACCCTTTTGCCAATCCACGTTGCCAGTTAAGTTAAGTTTTCCATCTAGAGTTGCAAGTTGTAATTGGCTTAAATTCGCGTGGCTTATTCCACCACTAGCTTGTGCATTTAACTGAGTTTTTGGCGCCCCCATTCCTTGTGCTTGCGCACTTAAATTGAGATGATAATCTAACAGATTGCCCGTGATATTAAGATCAACATTATTCACTGTTAATTGCTGCGTTTTATCTTGACTGTCGAAAGGATAAGACACCTTATCGCTAGTTAAATGCAACTTGAAGGGCATTTTTTCTTGATTTAACGCCACATCGCCCGTTAAGTTAGCATTCAATCCGCCCTGAGTACTCAAATTCAAATACGTTATTTCTTTCAACGCACCAGATACATTCAAATTAGCTTGCGTGGCAGGCAATACCAGTTGCTTTTGTTGCTCAATAGCCTGAATATCCGCATCAAGGCTCAAATTTAACGGGAACTGATTATCCAGTTGAAGCTGCCCCGAAGCACTGATATTACCCAATGACGAATGTAGCGTGAATTGTTGCAACTGTGTTACATTACCTTGGCTTTGTGCTTGAATTGTAATATCCGAAACAGAAATATTTTGGGTTTGCGTTGCATATTGGGCTAGCGTTGAATTTGAAATGGCATTCAATAAAAATTCGGGCGAAATTTTGACCGCGGTTTGTGATGAATTGAGATTAAATTGCTGATAATGCCAATCTTTTGCTCGCAGGTTCTGCACTTGCATATCAAATGGCAAGGTTACCGCGGTTAAATTGCCTAATAATGCGGGCGTTAAACTTTGTTCAAGTTGTACCCAATCTAGCGGTTTAGCGGTTTTCTCCGCTTGCTCTGCTTCCTTTTGACGTGCCAATTTTTGCTCAGGTGTTTCAATTTGTGTAATGCGTAAGCCATTAATGTCCGTTGGAGCAACTACTAACCCTTGTGCATTCGTTAAGTTCAATGAGGTTTGAAATTGTGCCAAATCAATATAATTCTGGTCAATCGCAAGGGATAAATTCGCAACCGACACATTGCTGATCTCAATACCAATCGGCAAATCAATTTTGTGCATCGGTTCGCTTTGTTCATCCGTAGGCTCGGAGGGCGTTAATTTGCTGGTATCAATTTGAATACTGGGTTGTTCTAGCATTAAATCTTGCAAGCAAATTTTACGCTGTAATAGGCAATGGAAATCTAATTTTGCGTGCGTTTTCGCCACATAAGTTTCCACCCCATCGGTTTGGAAAGTTAAATTGGAGAGCGTCAAACCACTGGCTAATGCCCCTTGCATTTCGCCAATTTTCAACTCTGGCACAAATTTCTGGGCAAGTTTGAATAAGGCTTGATTCCCACTTTCTGTTGTCAAGCCAGCAACCAATGCCCCTGTTGTCGCCAGTAATGGAATCCCCAATACCGCGGACGAAATACAGGCTATTTTTTTGCACCGACGCTTTTTAGGTTTTACCGTTTCCGCCACGGGAGCATTTTGATGAGATTGTTCAGTCATTTTTAGCTTGCCCCCTTACAATTCCGTACCCAATCCAATATAAAATTGGATATTCTTGCTCTTATCTTTATCGCGAATCGGTGTAGCAATATCAAATTTAATCGCGCCAACAGGCGATGCCCAGCGGATCCCCATTCCCGTACCATAGCGTAGCTCATCTTTCGCAAAAGAATCCGCCGCTAAGCCAGCATCAAAAAAGCTCGCCACCCACCAACTTGGATGAACCTGATACTGATACTCTAAGGTGCCTGTCGCCAATTTTGACGCACCTAACACCTTGCCATTGCTATCTTTTGGCGAAATCTTTTTATACCCGTAGCCACGCACACTGCGATCGCCACCAGCAAAAAAACGCATTGCAGGCGGAATGCGATGAAAGTCATTGGTTTTCATCCACCCCAAATCCAAACGGGTTAAAAAGCGATGATTTTCTGCTAGTGTAAAAATTAAGCCCCCACTGGCACGCACACTTAAAAAGTCCACATCAGACAGCCACAATTTACGCCCTAAATCCACGGTCAAACTGAGTTTATCGGAATAAGTTGGGAAAATGCCGCCAAATGAACGTGTACGACTAATGGTGCTACTTGGGTACAGCAATAGGGTTTTATTTTTAATATCTGCCTGAGTAAAACTGTCATAACGTGATTTCAAGCCTAAAGAGAATTGCCAACCATCACGGCTATTCCAATACCGCATACCTGATAACGTTGCGGCAACAGATCGGGTATCATCATCTTTTTCATTTTCAATACCGCCTGCAAATTCATAATATTGATAGAGTGGATCAACCAATAAAGGCATTTTGTAGGTAACCGAAAGGGTTTGCTTCGGCGATGACACATAAAAATCACTACGAATACTATGACCGCGGTCATTAATCCAAGGTTTTTTCCAACCAAGTTGAAAACGTGGCCCCACATCCGAAGAGTAACCAATCCCCACTTCCATTCCGTTTTTCTTTTTTGGTTGCAATAGCACATCAAAATCCACTAATTTTTCTTGTTCACGCAAGGTTGGTTTCAAAACAACCGATGAAAACCATTCCGATGAATTATATTCGTTGGTTACACTCGAAACATCCTGAATTAAATAAGGATCACCCGATTTAACAATCAGCATATTACGCAAATAATCTTCACGAATTTGAGCGTGGCTAAAGGTAAAATCACCGTAGCGATAGCGATCGCCACTATGAAATTGCAAACGCCACCAGCCTTGATTGGTCGCAGGCATTACTTCCAAACGATGCACGGGGAAATCGGCATCAAAATAACCTCGCTGCGAAGCTAATTTTTGCAAATGACTTTTAAAATCATCATAACGCTCATGATTGAGTTGTTCTCCCACTTTCGGTAGGATTTGGGTTAATTTCTCAAATTCGGGATCCGTTTCTGCCGCCCCATCAATCTCAACATCAACGCCCTCTAATGTTACAGGCTTACCCAACGCCACATCGGCAACTAACAATGGGCTTTTGCCTGCACGTTGTTGCAAATCTAAATTCACTTGGCTATTGTAATAACCAAAAACGCGCACGCCTTTGCTAATCGCATCACGCACCGATTGCAAATAGCTCTCTGAACCATCCCGATCGTCCTCATCTATTTGATTAACATAAATTTCAACATTTTCACGAATGTTGCTTTCTTTTATGCCCTTCAATTTAAATTCAACGGCATTCGCATTAGTTTTTTTATTCGTATTTTCACTGACGGGATCAGTGGATTGAGTGCTTTCATCGGTTTGTGAAAATGCACTAGAGTGGAATAAACCCAACAGCAATAACACTGCGAGCGTAGAAAATCGAACGGTTAATTTCATCTTAGATAATCATTAATGGAAGTCGTAAATTACATCGCTGTGTTGCAAATAAAAACCAAATAAACCACAGCCCAAAATGGTTTTAGTTTACCTGTTAATCGGCATCATTAGCAATGAATTTTGCGTAGAATAGGGGAAATTTACCGATCTTTACGCCAAATAAAAACCGCGGTCAAAAATTCACGTATTTTTTGACCGCGGTCTTGAGCAAAATCAGGTTATATTCCAAATTGTTGGCGATATTGCTGCATTGCCTCAAGATGATGACGATATGCAGGATCTTGCGCCACATACGCCATTAAATCCGCTAAATCAATAATGGATAACACTTGGCATTGATAATCACGTTCAACTTCTTGAATAGCAGACAGCTCGCCTTTGCCACGCTCTTGACGATTTAACGCAATCACGACCGCACTCAATTGTGCTTGATTTGTGGCGATAATCTCCATCGCTTCACGAATTGCTGTGCCTGCGGTAATCACATCATCAACCAATAGCACCTTGCCTTGCAACGGACTACCAATTAAATTGCCACCTTCTCCGTGATCTTTAGCCTCTTTGCGATTAAAACAAACGGGCTTATCCACGTTAAATTGTTGAGATAACGCCACCGCCACCGTTGTTCCAATCGGAATGCCTTTGTAAGCTGGACCAAAAATCACATCGTAATCTAATTGGGAAGCCTGAATTGCCGCGGCATAAAATTCGCCTAAACGTGCTAAATCAGCCCCTGTATTAAATAATCCTGCATTGAAAAAGTAAGGACTCACACGTCCTGATTTTAAGGTAAATTTGCCAAAACGAAGCACCTGACGGCTCAAGGCAAATTCAATGAACGCCCGTTTATACTCATGCATATTGCTCTCCCTTTTATCCATTGTTTGTTTCAGTAATGCGAAGCAAAAAACGCATGGATTTTCGTCCGCGGTTTACGCCATTTTATTGAGCCAAAGCTTGACGCTGAGCAACAAAAATCTGCTCACAACCTTGTTTCGCTAAATCAAGCAAGGTTAACAACTCTTGATGACTAAAGGGTTCACCTTCCGCCGTGCCTTGTACTTCAATTAAACGCCCGTCTTCCATCATCACCACATTCATATCCGTTTCTGCCGCTGAATCTTCCACATATTCCAAATCACACACCGCTTGACCATTCACAATCCCAACAGAAATCGCCGCCACTAAGCCTTTAATAGGATTGACTTTCAATACGCCTTCGGCAAGTAAGTGATTAATCGCATCAACTAATGCCACGCACGCCCCTGTAATCGACGCAGTACGCGTTCCACCATCCGCTTGAATCACATCACAATCTAAGGTAATTGAACGCTCACCTAATGCGGTTAAATCCACCATTGCTCGCAATGAACGTGCAATTAAACGCTGAATTTCCATCGTACGTCCGCCTTGTTTTCCCTTCGCCGCTTCCCGTTGCATACGACTATGGGTTGAACGTGGCAACATACCATATTCCGCGGTAATCCAACCCTGACCTTGCCCCTTCAAAAAACGCGGTACAGATTCGTCAACACTCGCAGTGCAAAGCACTCTGGTTTCACCAAATTCAACTAATACCGAGCCTTCGGCGTGTTTTGTGTAATGGCGGGTAATTTTGATTGGGCGAGGCTGATTTACGGCTCGTTCATTCGGACGCATTATTTTTCCTTTTTCTTCATTTAATTAGCAAAAAATTTCGCTTATTTTAGCACGCAAACTGACAGAAACGAAATTTAACAGTACAATGTCCATAATTAAAGTATCAAAGGAGTCAGAAATGATTTACAGTATGACCGCGTTTGCACGCACAGAAATCAAAAAAGAATGGGGCGATGCGGTATGGGAGATGCGTTCAGTTAACCAACGCTATTTAGAAACCTTTTTCCGTTTACCCGAACAATTTCGTGGGCTTGAAAATACGCTACGCGATACATTACGCCAAAAATTAACCCGCGGTAAAATTGAATGTACATTGCGGATTGAAACTAAACAACAGCAACAAAGTTTACATATCAATCAAACCTTAGCACAACAAGTGATCGAATCACTCAAATGGTTGCAACAACAAGCCAACGGCGGCGACATTAATTTAACCGATGTCTTACGTTACCCTGGTGTAGTTGAAAATGCCGAACAAGATTTTGACCGCATTAGCCAAGATTTGCTCAACGCCTTTGCGCAACTGCTACAAGATTTTATCGCAATGCGGGCTCGTGAAGGCGAAAAAATACAACAGCTTATTGAACAACGTTTGGCAGCAATTCACATTGAAAGTGATAAAGTTCGCGGTCAAATGCCACAAATTATCCAATGGCAACGTGAACGTTTATTGCAACGCTTTGAAGAAGTCAATCTTCAACCTGATCCGACTCGCCTTGAGCAAGAAATGATTATGCTTGCACAACGTATTGACGTGGCAGAAGAGCTGGATCGCTTGCAATCACACGTGAAAGAAACACACACAATTTTACACAAAGGCGGCGCAGTTGGACGCAAATTGGATTTTATGATGCAAGAACTCAATCGTGAAAGCAACACGCTAGCATCCAAATCAATCAATGCAGACGTTACTGCTTCGGCAGTAGAATTAAAAGTCTTAATTGAACAAATGCGTGAACAAATTCAAAATTTAGAATAAACCAGTCTAAAAGAGAAGCACCAATGGCACAATTTATTGAACTTGAACCCTACCGTATTATTGAAATTAAAGGCGAAGATGCTGAGAAATACCTGCAAGGGCAACTCACTTGTGATGTTAATCAGCTTGAAACAGGGCAATCCACGCTCACGGCACATTGCGATCCGAAAGGTAAGGTTAATTTACTGTTACGTTTAATTCGTCTGTCAGAAAAATCAGCCAATGAACAGCGTTTTTACGGGGTGATCCGTGCGGATTTGCTCCCCATTGGATTAGCAAATTTAAAAAAATATGCGGTTTTTTCTAAAGTGAGTTTTACCGAACTCAACGCTCAATTAATCGGGATAATTGGCGAAGCCCAAGTGCAAGCGGAAACATTCGTGCAAATTGGTTCACGTGCCCGTTATCTTGCCATTAATCCTACCACAGCGATTGAGATCAATGGCAGCATAAATGAGTGGGATAAAGCTGATATTGAACAAGGTTATCCAATTTTGCAAGCTAAAGATCAAGGCGAATGGATTCCGCAAGCGTTGAATTTGCAAGCCATTGAACAAGCGATCTCTTTTCAAAAAGGCTGTTATATTGGGCAAGAAACCGTTGCACGTGCCAAATACCGCGGTATCAACAAACGTGCAATGTATGCCTTTTGCACGCAAACGTCCCTATCCGCAACGGATATCACCGACATTGAAATACAATTAGAAACCAATTGGCGAAAAACGGGGGCGATTTTGACCGCGGTCAATAATGATCAAACGCTGTATTTACAAGTAATTTTAAACAAACTTGAAAATGAACAAGCGTTCCGGATTAGTGAACAGCATACACCGCTGACATTATTGCCCTTACCCTACGACTTAAATTAAAGGCAAGAAATTTGAATGATTTTTGTACCGCGGTTTATTCTATTTTGTGAATTATTTTTTAATAATAATTAGCTTATCAGCATCAGATATGGTAAAACAGACAAGGTCATTGAACTCAAATAAGGTAAACAAATGAATAAACAAGTGGTACAGGTCGCCGCTGGCATTATTCGCAATGAATTTGGACAGATCTATTTAACACAACGTTTAGAAGGGCAAGATTTTGCTCAAGCACTGGAATTTCCAGGTGGAAAAATAGACGCAGGGGAAACCCCAGAGCAAGCGCTGAAACGTGAGCTAGAAGAAGAAATCGGTATTCACGTATTAAAAGCTGAATTATTTGAACGCTTTAATTTTGAATATCCAAACAAAATTATTCATTTTCATTTTTACTTAGTGGAAGAATGGATTGGTGAACCGTTTGGGCGAGAAGGTCAAGAAGGATTTTGGCTAGAACAACACGAATTAGATGAAGGGCAATTTCCACCCGCTAATGCAAAATTAGTTCAACGCTTAAAAGCCGAAAACTAAAAACAAGCTCAATTTAGACCGCGGTTTTAGCTACCCCCCAAAACCGCGATCAACATTTATCACATTTTAATTTGAATACTGGCTAATCGCGTTACCAATTTCTTGATCTTGATAAAGTGCGCTAGTGACTTCTTTCAATACCGCCGTCAATGCTTTTTGCACATCTTGATTATCTACACCAAATGCCCCTTCATCCGTCCGATTTGAACCCAATTCTTTGGTGAAATTCCCTTTTGCACCTTGCACGTGAATTTCAAGTTGCGCACGTGAAGTAATTTTATGGCGTAAATTCCCTTCTTCAACTTTCGCATAAAACTCTTTCACAATAACTAACACATTTGCGGTAGCGTTATTAGCTGTTCCAAGATGGAACCCTTTGCTATTTAGGTTTTGTTGCATAATTTGTTGGAACAAATTCACCACCTCTGGCTTGGCTGCTAATTTCAAATTAGTACCATTATAAGTATAAGCTGACACTTCACTTTGTGCGCGCCCATCTTTGGTCACAACATCAACCGTTGCTTTTTGATTTGCCGTATTGAATGTTGTATTCATTGGCAATGGCACTGAAAAATTAAGCGTATTTGATGGCATAGAAGAACAGGCTGACAACAATAAGGTTGTAAAACCTAAGGTTGCGAATAACCTTTTTTTAATCAACATATTTTATCTCCGTTTAGAAAAAGTGTGTTTATTTTTGCAAACTTATGCGAAAATGTATAGTATTTTCATATGATTCTTATCAAAATTCAACCTTGAAAAAGACCGCGGTATTTTTTATGTCAAAACAACAAGAACTGATTGATCACTTACAAACTGAGTTCTCCCCCCACTTTTTACAAGTAGAAAACGAAAGCTATATGCATAGTTCTGGACGCGGCTCTGATTCGCATTTTAAAATCGTCTTAGTGAGCGACAAATTTAACGGAATGCGTAAAGTTGCACGCCATCAGATGATTTATTGCCTATTTGCACAAGATCTCGCAAATGGGATCCACGCTCTGGCATTACACCTTTACACGCCCGATGAATGGTTACAACTTGGTCAGCAATTTCCTTCATCGCCAAATTGTGTGGGCGTAGGCTTATAGATTATTCATCATTTTGCAAAAACATAAAATACAACGCGTGGCGATCTGCGATCTTCGCTTTATGTAAATAAAGATGCTTTAAACGCAGAGTCCGCCGCCGCTGTGCAATGCGTTGTGTATTACGATTCTTCTTAAAAAAGCTTTTCCGTTTTAACGCCATAATCTTTCCTTTTTTTATTCAGACTCTTTTGCTTTTTCAGGTTGAACAACAGCCTTCGGCTCACTTTGCTGTTCGGTTACTTGCTTATTCTCAACGGATGTACTCTGATCGCTTTCCTGCTTTTGTTGCACACGATAATAGTTGATTATGCTATTCATATAGCGACGTATATTTTCTACATATTGATAGGCTTCATAACCACGAGCATAACCATATTTCAACGTGCTGTAATAACGTTTTTCTGCGAGCAATGGCAAATTCTTCTTCACGTCTAGCCAATTATCGGGGTTACCCCCAAGCGTTTTGGTTAAACGACGTGCATCAAGTAAATGCCCTAACCCCATATTATACCCAGCCAATGCAAACCAAACGCGATCTTCTTTTTCAATAGTATCGGGCAGTTGAGCAATCAACCAATGTAAATATTCAGAACCTGCCCGAATACTTTGCTCCGCATCCGTACGATCATTGACTTTCATTCGATCCGCAGTCGGTTTCGTTAACATCATAATGCCACGCACACCTGTCGGCGAAGTCGCATCCGCATTCCAATGTGATTCTTGATAAGCAACCGCGGCTAATAAACGCCAATCTAAATCACCTTGATATTTTTGAAACAATGGGGAAAGTTTTGGCAAAACTTCATCTATCGCATTGGTATAAGTATTCATATCAACATAATCAAATTGCCGAAAATGGCTAAAGTACTTCTCTTCAATCCGTGCAATTAAGCCATTTTCCAGAGACTGATTCATAAACCCAAGTATTGCCGCTTGCAATTCATTATAAGAACTATTCGCTAAATACCAATGTACCGTACTTTCATCGGTCACATCAAAAGCTACCGCCAAATTCGGCTTCACTTGCTGGGTTGAAGATACGTTGATACTGTCTGCAATGGTGTAATCAATTTTGCCCTCTGCCACTTGTAATAATAACTCTTCTTGGGTTTGATTATTCACAAATGACCATTTCAAGTTCGGGTACTTTTCTTTAGACGCAGCTAATAATTCAGCCAAACCCGAACCTTCGGATACCACCAAATTGCCTTTCAGTTGCCCTAAATTTGCTGGACGGGTTTCCCCTTTGCGATAGACTAATTGCCAAGAAGCGGAATAATAGGCAGGGCCAAGTTGAAAATTATCCTGTTTACTTGGTTGATAAAGTAAATTCGCAGCAGCAATATCAATCTTATTATCCGTGAGTTCACTAAATAAGGTATCGGCATTTGGCATCGCCTGCATCTCAAGCGTTACGCCTAAATAATCAGCAAAAGCTTTACTCAGCTCATATTCCAACCCCGAATTGCCTTCAGCATTAATAAAATATGAAACAGGGTTATTCACCGTGCCAACAATCAATTTACCGCGGTGTAAAATTTCGTCAAAACGATTTTCTTCCGCTCGCATCGCTTGTTGCCACGGATACACCATATCAATCGCCCATAACAACAACGCGATCGCCGCAGCGACACGAATAATTAACCCTTTCATAAAAAACTACAGTAACGTCACTGGCACTTTAACAACAAGTTTTTTCAGCCAAGTAGAATGCTCGCCGACATTTAAACAAGGTTTATGCGGTTCATAAGGTAGAAAAACCGCGAACATATTAGGTTGCAAAATTAATGCATTTTTATGTGCGATTGGATGTTCCGTGAGTTGATAATCATCCGGTTCATTATACGCATCATACAAGCTAAGATCAGGATAACTTACGCCATACTCAATTTTTTCTTGTCCAGCAATAAGCACTTGAATATCCGCATAATTATGATGTAATTCTGCTTTTTTATTGTCGGAAATATCTGTTTCCACTTCCATTACATTCATAAACACATCATCATTAATATCGTGTCGCCCTGTTGATAAATTCGTCAAATCTAATCCTTTCAAATAATGACAAATTTTGGTTACGACAGGGGGCAAACCGCGGTCAAAATCCGCTCGATTTAAATCGCCAATAAACATAGTTTCTCCTTTCATGAGTGAGTTATTTTTAGTAATGCCTATTATTTAGGCAAAATCCGCTATATGATACTATAACCCATTAATTTTTGCTTAAATTTTTCAACATTCGCCTAAAAAACGATGATAAGTCCTAGACTTAACGACAATATTTGCTATAATCCAACACAATTTTCCCCCCTTAGCTCAGTCGGTTAGAGCAGGCGACTCATAATCGCTTGGTCACTGGTTCAAGTCCGGTAGGGGGGACCATTCAAACTAAATTTCCTTTCGTAATCGTCCTTTAATTTCTAAAATACGAGCTTATTTCAATTTAACTTTATCAGCTAAAAATATAGATTAAAGATACACTCAATTCATAAACCAAAAGAGTGAAAAATGGTCTCAGATAAGAGGAAAGGAATTAACATTTACCGCAGTCAAAAAAACGCTTGGATTTTTGACCGCGGTTTATTGCTAACGATCTAATGCCATTGCCAGTAAGGTGATCGGGTGCAAACAGGTTAAATTACTTGACATATCAATTTGCCATTTACAAGTTTCACACTCGGAAACCACATAATCAAAATCCCCTTGATTAATATGATCAAATAAGGTTTTACCAATCGCTTGTGATACGTCATAATTTTCCGATTTAAAGCCGTAAGTTCCCGCAATCCCACAACATTGCGAAGGTAACATTGTAATTTCAACGCCAGGAATTTGACGGAGAACCTCTAAGGTATAAGGCGCCCAGCCCGCTTTATCAACGTGACAAGCCGTATGATAAGCCAATTTCAATGGCATTGATTTTAATGGCAACTTTTTGCCTTGTTGCAATAATTTATACAGATAGCGTGTCACGATATCCAAATGTGGACGCACTTTGGCATTATCAATACCAAGTAAATGGTGGCATTCATCGCGTAAATTCATCGTACAACTCGATGAAGTGCCAACCACATCAAGTTCTTGCACGATTTTTTCCATTTGTGCGATATTAAAACCCGCTAACTGTTTTGCTCGTTTTGGAAAACCATTTACTGTTAATGGTAAACCGCAACATTTTTCTTTTTCCAACAGCACAACGCCAATTCCTATTGCATTAAAGACATCGATCAACTCTTTGCCGAGCTGTGGGTTATTATAATTAACGTAGCAACCGTGATAATACGCCACTTTTTCCTGATATTGTGCCTGGTGTTTCATTTCTTTTTTCATATACCACTGGCGAAATGATCCAAAAGAATATTTCGGCAAGCTACGGTGCTGACTCACGTTAATGGTTTTTTCTAATAGAAAACGTGTTGCTTTCAGGCTAGTGATACGATTAACAATCGGGGCAAGAGGCGTATTCATTTTGCCCATAAAATCTGTGTTGCTCAGAATAGCATCGCGCAATTTATGACGTAATGGTTTATGTTGTTGTGGCAAATGATTGTTTCTCGCTCGCACAATCAAATCACCAATTTTTACATCAGAAGGGCAAGCCACTTCGCAACGTTTGCAATTTGTACAATATTTTAAGGCTTCATCATACATATTCACGCCTTTAAGACGCAAACGTTCGCCATCAGGTCCAGACTGTTTTGGACCTGGGTAAAATGGATTTTGGCCTGAAACAGGACAAACCGCGGTACAAGCCGTGCATTTAATACAATTTTCAAAGCTTTCATCAATATATTGATGCGAAACAGGGGCTTGGTAATGTTGCTTTGCATTGGCAATTAATTGTTGGATATTCATTTTTTCCCCCCAATTTGTTGTGCCGCAGTGAATGCAGTAACAATAGCAACACCAGAACCACAGCCTAATTCAATACCGTTATACCCACCAATCACATCGCCCACCGCATACAAATTAGCGAGAAACTCACCATTTTTTTGTACTTGGCAGCGTTCATTAATTATCACTCCTGCCGATTGATAAGGCTGAGCTCGATTAAATTGATTCACCGTCCAACTGAAGCGATCGTTCGCAGTAAACTGCCCTAGTTGGATAATATCTGACTTAAATAACGGTTCACTTATCCCGTCAAATTCAGCAACCAAACCATTGCTAAAAAATCCACCACTGGCTAAAACAAAGTCGGATGCCCGAATTGCAATTTGCTCGTGGATACTCGTATAAATCGCTCGAATGCGATGACCGTCAAATTCCGCTCTTAATGCACGATCGCCATTGATCATTAACCCACCTAACCGTTCAAAGTGGTGACGTAAAATTTTATGTTGACGCCCACCGAGTAATGAAGGCGGTAAAGTCGGCAGTTCAAATAACGGCAACCTTGATTGTGCTTTTAATTGATTAAATAAATGCTGATCATCTAAACCAAAACAAGCGGGCAAAAATACCGCATCAGCATTTCCTGCGGCTTGTTGAATATCACGCATAAGGCTTTCAAAGGCTAATTTATGTTCAAGCAATTGTGCAATATTCACACTGCGGAACTCGCGTGATTCCGCTCGCAAATGATCTAACTCTGGAATATGCAAATAATGGATTATCAGTTCACAATCAACAAATTGCGGATTGAGCTTTAAATTTTCCGCCAACATTTGCGGTTGGAAATCGTGGTAGCCTTCAATGCCAAGGACTGCGATTTTATGATATTGAAAATGATCCGCGTTCATTGGCAAACAAGGAACCGAATTTGGCGATAGCCACGTTGCTCGTAGCCCACCAAGTGGCGTTACCCGCCAATGGTTTTGTTCATAAGACCCGACTAAATTTAAACCCAACAGTTGCCCCAACTGTTCAAAACGTTGTACGCAAGAGCTCACTTGAGTTTGCCCTAAAATGACATAGGGATGCAAAGGGGATTCTTGAGCTAATTGCACAAAACCGCGGTCAAAATTCTCAACGTTTTTTCCGCTGGGTAATTTTCCCAAGAGATCAAGGGATCCACTGGAAAAATCTAATGCCGTTTGCCCCCCATTAATGATTGCACAACGTTTTCCTTGTTCTTGCAATGCAATACCACAGGTTAAGCCTGCTAACCCACCACCAATAATCACGACATCAAAATTCATTATTATTGACTCCTTGTATCTGTTGCGGTTTCACATCGTTTAAACCGAGTAAACTGTAATAAATCCAACTGGTAAATTCTGCTTCGCGGATAGCCTCGCCCCAAGCAATAGGTTCAATACCACGCCAACGTTCTTGCATAAACGCAGCAAGCTGATGAGTTGATTGGTGTGGTGTCGTTACGTCAAAACGTGCCATTAAACCTGCAGCACGACACGCACAAAGTTCAGCCTGACAAGTCCCCATTCCAACACGAGTGCGGCGGCGTAAATCTACAAGGTTATGAATATTTAATTCCTTAACTGCATAACGCACTTCACCTGCCGTCACGGCTTCGCATTCACAGACTAATGAACGATCTAAACGTTCGTTGTCAAGTAAACGCATCGCACGTGCGCCGTGCCGATAAACCACCGAATGGAGAATTGTATTGGGTAATGAGGTAATTTTCTTGCTCGTTTCTTCACGACTTTCATTAGAGCCAGGCAACTCACGCGTAGCCGTTTCGCATTGCTTAGTGTTATTTAGCTTTTTACAAACTAAGTTTGTTGCCCATTCAGCCATTAGGCGATAAGTCATTAATTTACCACCCGTAATGGTAATAAATCCTTCTAAACCATCACGTTCAGCGTGATCGAATAATACAATCCCACGACTCACATTACGTCCAGATGGGTCATTATCGGCAGCCACTAACGGACGAACACCTGCATAAGCACGCAATACTCGCGTATGACGTAAACTTGGTGCCAATTTTTCACCTTCGCGGAAAAGAATATCCACTTCTTCAGGGGTTACTGCCATATTATCAATTTGATCATAAGGAATGCGGCTGGAAGTTGTGCCAATCACACAAATAGTATCGCCTGGCACTAAAATATCGGCATCTGCAGGTTTACGGCAACGATTAATCACGAGTTGATTAATGCGATGCCCCATTACTAATAATGCCCCTTTTGCAGGGAACATCCGAATACTTAAATCAGCATATTCTGCAATACCCTGCCCCCAAATGCCTCCAGCATTGACAACAATAGATGCAAAGAATTGGCGTTGCACCTGATTTTTATGATCAAAGACATTCACCCCAATAACCCGATCACCTTCACGAATCAACCCCGTGACTTCGCAATAAGTAAAGACTTTTGCGCCATGTTCCTTGGCATCGATCATATTTGATGTTGCCAAACGAAAAGGATCTATCGAACCATCAGGCACCACCACTGCACCAACCAAATCAGGATTCACTGACGGTTCCATATAACGTGCTAAATCAGGTTCAATAGGTTCAGCTTCAATGCCTGAATCGTGACAAGCTTGAATAAATGTTTTTTGGTAATTGAGATCGTCTTCGGGTAGAGTAATAAATAAGCCTTTGGTATCATCAACGCAATGGCGTGCAATCCGCTTTAAAATTTGATTTTCAATAATACATTCTTCTGCTGACTCTCTATCATTCACCGCATAGCGTGCACCACTATGCAACAACCCGTGATTACGCCCCGTTGCCCCTGTGGCAATATCACGACGTTCAAGTAGCACACAATCTAAACCACGCAACGCACAATCTCGAGCCGTTCCTGCACCTGTCACGCCGCCACCAATAATAATTACATCGGTAGTAATCGGTGAAAAATCAGCAACATTTTGGTAAAGCTGAGATAACATACCAACCCCCACAACAAAGCAAATAAAATAAAACAAAATTAAATGAACTTTATTCTAGTATAAATGAGCGTTTTAGAATAGAAATTTGAGCGAAAAAGAACAGGATTTGTGAAGATGATCACATTATCACTAACGAGATCGTCTTATTAAAGAAAAACGTAAAAAACCGCGGAAAAAATTTTCGGTATTTTTCCGCAGCAGTACGTTACATAGGCTATTTATTTTTATTTAAATAGTTGACCGCGGTATCAGGGAAATCGGTGAATAAACCCGTCGCTCCCGCCTTATTGAACAACGCATCATACATTTGATCCACATTTTCAAAGAACGCAGGTAAATCATCTTTACGCACCGTGTAAGGATGCAGTTCCATTTGATAATGCTTAAGTTCTTCGACTAATGGCGTATAAACAATATGATTTGGCAGTGATTTTTCCTTATCAATCAACATATACCAACCAGGTCCAACACCATCCGCATATTTAGCGACTTCCGCCATTGCACCTGGTTTAAACATCCAATCATAGTCATAATTAATCCATTTTCCACTGGCATTTTGTTCTTCAGTTTCATGCCAATCAGTATAAGCCACTAATTGCAATAATTTAAGATCCATCCCTAATTTTGGCATTAATTCTGTTTTAATTCGTTTTAACTCATTAAAATCAAAGGTTTGCAAATAAACTCGATCTGATTTATGTTCATAGCCATATTTTTTCAATACTTTTAGCACTTCAAGGGAAATATCTTTGCCATTTTGATGATGAAACCAAGGCGCTTTGATTTCGGGATAAATGCCCACTTTTTTCCCTGTTGATTTTTCTAAACCTTGAATAAACTCCAATTCATCTTCAAATGTATGAATTTTGAAATGCGATTTCCACATTGGGAAACGTCTAGGATAAACTTGAACTTGCTTACCATCTTTTATCGTAAAATTTTCCGTCATATTTAAACTTTGGATTTCTTTTAGTGTAAAATCAATGACATAATAACGCCCATCTTTACGGTGGCGATTTGGGAATTTACTTGCCACATCTGTCAATCCATCTAAAAAATGATCGTGAATCACAACTAAACGATTATCCTTCGTCATAGCCAAATCTTGTTCTAAATAATCGGCTTTTTGTGCAAAAGCTAAAGCCTTACTTTCTAATGTATGTTCAGGTAAATAACCACTCGCTCCGCGGTGAGCAATGACTAATTTCACTGCGTTAGGACTGGTTTTTACTGAATTATTTACATTTGCATGACAACCAACCAATAATGCTGTCGCTATTACACTTAACGTCAAATGAGTTAATTTCATTTCTATTCTCCTTTTAATTAATTAGAAAACAGGAAGAACCTATGGTTCTTCCTTTTACATCTTAAAAATCTGAATTATTTACCATAATGTTCAGCTAATTTCGCTTTATGCCGTCCTTCTTCAACCATAGTGATTAAAAGTAGAATACAAGCTAATACCGCACCTACGATGATGACATAGAAACCACCATCCCAACCATAGTTTTGAGCGGCATAGCCAATTACCGCGGAAGCAGCAACAGAACCACCTAGGTAACCGAATAATCCAGTAAAACCTGCTGATGTCCCTGCAGCTTTTTTCGGTGCAAGTTCAAGAGCATGTAAACCAATCAACATCACGGGACCATAAATTAAGAAACCGATCGTGGTCATTAATAGGAAATCTTTAAATTGGTACGGATTTTGATACCATTCTTTGTCCGCATACATAGCAAGTTCATTTGCCGGCGTCGCAGGATTTAACCAGTAAGCAATCACCGCAATAGTGGTTAAGACCATAAATACAAAACCAGTTAAACCACGCTTACCTTTGAAAACTTTATCAGATACCCAACCACAAAGTAATGTTCCTGGAATAGCTGCTAATTCATAAATTGTATAAGCAGAACTATAACCTTTAATATCAAAGTGTTTTACTTCATTTAGATACACTGGCGACCAGTTTAAAATACCGTAACGAATTAAATATACAAAGACATTCGCAATAGCGATATACCAAAGTAAACGATTTTTTAATACATAGGTAACAAAAATTTCTTTGGTTGATAATTCTTCTTCTGATTTTTTCTCATCATACCCTTCAGGATAATCATTACGCCATTTTTCAATAGAAGGCAAACCACAAGATTGCGGTGTATCTTTCATCACAAAATATACGGGAATAGCTAACAACATAGCAACGATACCTGGATAATAAAGGGTTTGTTGCCACACATCAGAAGCTGTCGCTTTTACACCATGTGTGGTAGAAAAAATATACCCTGCTAACATTACCATTAACCCTGGTGCCATACCACCAAGATTATGTGCGGTGTTCCAAATAGAGACTATCGTTCCACGTTCAGATTTCGACCACCAATGCACCATTGTTCGTCCGCAAGGTGGCCAGCCCATTCCTTGAAACCAACCATTCAAGAAAATCATAACCCACATAATGGTTACACCTGACGTTGCCCAAGGGAATAACCCCATTAAGGTCATACATAACCCAGAAAGCAATAAACCAAATGGTAAAAAAACGCGTGGATTAGAGCGATCTGACATACTTGCCATAAAAAATTTTGATAAACCGTATGCCAAACCTGCGGCCGTACCAACATAACCTAACTGCGCTTTATCATATAGACCAGATTCAATTAACCCAGGCTGAGCTAAGTTAAAATTCGCACGAACAAAATAATATGCCGCATAACCAAAGAAAATCCCTGCAAAAACTTGCCAACGTAACCGACGATACGTCGAATCAACCTTCTCTGCAGGAAGCTCTGCAATATGCGGAGCGGGTTTAAATGGACCAAACATAATAAGTCTCCAACTTGTTGTTTAAGATATTGTTTATAAATAATAAATAGATATGGAGTATTAAGATAACGTAACTTATCAAAACTTAAAAACTATTTGTTATAGATTTGTGAGCGAGTTCACAGTATTTTTGATTGATTTCGCTCAAATGATTAGAATAAGAAAAAATGCTATACCGCGGACGAAAATCCGTTCATTTTTCAGAAAGGTTGATAAAAATTTGTTAAAGAAATTTAACCTAATATGCAGTAGAATACGCAATAAGACTTTCTAAAATTCAACATTATTCAATGCCGATGTCAAAACAAAAAATCATCGCATACATTCAATTAATGCGTTTTGATCGCCCGATAGGCACGTTGTTATTACTCTGGCCCACATTATGGGCATTATTTTTGAGTGCACGAGGGGTGCCAACCTTTTCTATTCTGCTGATTTTTATAGCCGGTGTTATTTTTATGCGAGCAGCAGGTTGCGTCATTAATGATTATGCCGATCGGCATATTGATCATAAGGTAAAACGAACACGGCACCGCCCACTAACTACAGGGCAAATTACTGTCACCGAAGCGAAAGGACTCTTTGCCATATTAGTGCTTTTTTCCTTTATTTTGGTCTTATTTTTAAATTTCTATGCAATCGCACTTTCGTTTATCGCAGTGATTTTGGCGTGTATTTATCCATTTATGAAACGCTACACCCATTTGCCACAATTTATTTTAGGCGCTGCATTTGGTTGGTCAATTCCGATGGCTTATGCTGCGGTGAGTAATCATTTACCTGTTGAATGTTGGCTATTATTTATGGCAAATCTCAGTTGGACGGTCGCTTATGATACGCAATATGCAATGGTTGATCGTGATGACGATTTACGCATCGGTGTTAAATCAACGGCGATTTTATTTGCACAGTATGATAATAAAATCATTGCTCTACTCCAATTCATCAGTTTGCTATTGCTCATTTTCATCGGTGTTCAAGCTCAACTCTCGGTTTATTATTTCATTGTGCTAGCTGGAGCGGCAGGCTTTTTTATTTATCAATGCAAGCTCACTCGAAGTCGTGAGCGTGAAAATTGCTTTCAGGCATTTTTAAATAATAATTATTTTGGAATGGCGGTCTTTTTCGCTTTCTTAGTTGGGATCTTTTGCTAAGAAGAAGACAAAGAAAAAACGCGTGAATTTTTGACCGCGGTTTTGGCTAATATTCCCATTTTTCAGGATCAAGCCCTAATTGACGCATGATCGTTTTGGCGTCATCAGGAATTTCATCATGCCGTTCTTTTTGCAAATCGGCATCACTCGGCAAGGGTTGCCCTGTGAACGCGTGTAAAAAGGCTTCACAAAGCAATTCACTGTTTGTGGCGTGGCGTAAGTTTTTAATCTGGCGACGAGTCCGTTCATTCGTTAAAATTTCTAATACCTTAATGGGAACCGATACGGTAATTTTCTTAACTTGTTCACTTTTCTTGCCGTGTTCAGCATAGGGGCTGATGTATTTTCCGTCCCAATGTGCCATAACTATCCTTCTAACCCTTCAAAATTTAAGGGTATTTTAATGAAAAACCCCCTAAATAACAATCAAGAATGCCCCATAAAAAATGCGGTATCATTTCAATACCGCATTTTGATTCATTTTTAATTACTCTTTCGCTTTTGCCGCTGCTTTCACAATCACAGCAAATGCTGGGGCTTTAAGTGATGCACCGCCCACTAATGCACCGTCAATATCAGGTTGCGTGAAAAGTTCTGCCGCATTAGCATCGTTCACTGAACCACCGTATTGAATGATCACTTGATCTGCCACTGCTTGCGATTTTTTCGCTAAATGACCGCGGATAAATGCGTGTACAGCTTGTGCTTGTGCTGGGGTTGCAGATTTACCCGTACCAATCGCCCAAATAGGCTCATAAGCAATCACTGCACCATTAAAAGCTTCAATGCCTAAGGCATTCACAACTGCATCAATTTGACGTGCACACACTTCTTCAGTTTTACCCGCTTCGTTTTCCGCTTCAGTTTCACCAATACATAATACAGGCGTTAAACCTACGGTTTTTAACACACCAAATTTTTGTGCAATAAATTCATCACTTTCTTTATGATAAGTGCGACGCTCAGAATGACCGATAATAATGTATTTCGCACCAAACTCTTTTAGCATATCCGCTGAAATATCGCCAGTAAATGCACCTTTTAAATTCACATCAACATTTTGAGCACCTAATGCAATCAGATCGCCACCGCTGCAACTACAACCAGCCAATGCCGCTTCTGATTCAGCTAAATACATTACAGGCGGAGCAATTGCAACATCACAACCTGTCACACCATATAATTCCGCTTTTAAGCCTTCAATCAATTCTTTAGTAAACGCTTTGCTACCATTGAGTTTCCAGTTACCCATAACTAAAGGACGACGTGCCATTTGTTTTCTCCTATGAAGATAATTAAAAAATATTGTTGCGTACTATACCAAATTTTAGCCAACTTTTTCTAAATTTTTTATCTTTTTAATGATTATTTCGTGTAAAAAGGCTACAATCTACTGTACAAATTTTTTAATTTTTAACCAACTTCGTTGGATTTGCTTTAACACTAATTAAACCTAACCATTATGAAAATTTTTAAAGTTGAACAATGGAATTTAGATATTCTATTGCCTTTATTTGAAGAATACCGTCTTGCTCACGGTATGACACAAAATCCCGAACGTACCTTAACATTTTTAAGTAATCGCATTCGCTTTAGTGAAAGTATTTTATTCATTGCAACCCATAAAGAACAAGGCATTGGTTTTGTTCAACTTTATCCCCGCCTTTCTTCATTGCAATTACAACGCTACTGGCAACTCACTGATATTTTCGTGCAAGATTTGCCCAATAAAATGGACATTTATGCCGCATTAATTGAAAAAGCCAAAGAATTTGTCTGTTTCACCCAATCCAATCGTTTAGTCGTTGAACAAGAACTGCCTTATCAATCCATTTGGGTGCAAGAAGGTTTTCAGATAAACGATAAAAAAGCCGTATTTGAATTACAGTTATAAAAATGTAAAAAACTGATTGATTATTGATAATAATTTATCCCTTCCCAATCAGTTTTTCTAAAAGGTAACTCTCTATCACAACATTAACTTACATTTAACTGACGTTTCTCACCCCATTTATTCGCCACTAAAAATGCAACTAATCCGAACACTAATGCAGGGACTATAGCATTGAAACCGAATAATTTAATTTTATATTCCGTTAATAACATAAAGCTGAGCAAACCAACTAACATTGAGCTGATTGCACCGTAAGCATTGGCTTTGTCCCAATAAAGCCCTAACACAATAACCCATAAAAATGCAGCTTCTAATCCACCAAAAGCAAAAAGATTTAACCAAATAATCATATCAGGGGGATTAAGGGCGGCAAAAATAAGCAATATAGTGAGAATTAAGGTAATCGCAGATGATAGCCACGAAATCCGTTTTTGATTGCGTGCAGCTTCAGGTCTTGCAGCTAAATACAAATCTTTGACAAAAATTGATGAAGACTGAATCAACTGGGCATCAACGGTGGACATAATTGCCGACATTGGTGCGGCTAAGAAAATGCCTGCGATAATTGGCGGAAGCACTTGCAACATTAATTTGGGAATCACTTGATCTGGCACGTCAAGTTCAGGGATCACTGCACGCCCTAAGGTGCCGGCTAAATGCATACCAAACATAATAAGGCTCAGAATGACTGTACCGATTAACATACCGCGGTGCAACGCCTTGCTGTCTTTAAACGCCATACAACGCACCGCAGTATGAGGTAAACCAACCACACCAAAACAGACTAATACCCAAAACGATGTCATAAATGAGAAATCAAGCATATCATTCGGTCCATAAGGCGAAGTTAATTGCGGATTAATTTCATTGAGTTTTTCGACCGCGGTTTCTACGCCGCCCGCCGCATAAATCACGCCGATTAACAAAATAATGGTACCAATAATCATTATCGTACCTTGAATAGCATCGGTTAGTACAACGGCTCGGAAACCACCAATAAAGGTATAAAGTCCAACGGTAAGAGCAAAAATTAACAATGATGTGGTATAACTAATGCCCATTGTGCTTTCTAATAAACGTGCACCGCCAATAAATTGAGCCGTCATCGCGGCAAAGAACGCAACCAATAAGGCAAGGCTAGCAATCCAAACTAAATATTTATTTTTATAGCGATACATCAACAAGTCGTTAATGGTTAACGCATTGCTTTCACGCGACAATAACGCAAATTTTTTACCTAATGCTCCTAAGGCTAACCAAACTGCAGGAACTTGGATCATCGCCAATAAAACCCAGCCTAAGCCGTATTTATAGGCTGCCCCGGGTCCGCCGACAAACGAACTGGCACTGGCATAAGTTGATGCGGTTGTCATCGCAAGCAGAAAACCCGTCATTGACCGATTGCCGACATAATATTCCATTAAGAAATCGCCTTTTTGACGTTTTAAATAGGCATATAATGCGGCACCAAAAATAAAGACGAGATAAATTACCACAGGGAAAATAATACCTAAATTCATTGTTGATCCTCATTATGTTGGTCTAAATCAAAATCTTGATACCAAATTTGAATAACCCAATAGGCGATTACCACAAACAAAATGGGTAAATAAATGCAAGAGAGTTCAAACCAAAGTGGGAATCCTATCGGTCCTGCTGAATTCGGCGGCAAATAAGCAAATGCACACCAGCCTGCTAAATAAGCAAATGTGCAAAATAAGGCAATCTTCGCTTCTTTCGCTGCTTGCTGATATTTCTGTTTTAAATTCATACCATTTTCCTTGGTGTAAATTGAAGGTATAAAAAAAGCGAATACATATTCGCTTTAGTCTAGTTAATCAATAACAACTTAAGATACCAACTATCGAATAGTTTAATCTAAAAAATGTACTGATTTTTGTCCGCGGTTTTAGTCGTGTAACCCGAGTTTTTTCTCTAAATAGTGGATATTTGTGCCACCTTGTTGGAAATTCTCATCGGCTAAAATTAATTCGTGTAACGGAATATTCGTTTTAATGCCGTCAATAATGGTTTCACCTAAGGCATTTTGCATACGGCGAATTGCCACATCACGATTTTCACCATACGTAATTAATTTACCAATCATTGAATCATAATATTGTGGCACTGTATAGCCAGCGTAAACGTGAGAGTCCCAACGCACACCTAGCCCACCAGGCGAATGTAAATGAGCCACTTTTCCTGGGGAAGGTAAGAACGTAGTCGGATCTTCCGCATTAATACGACATTCTATCGCGTGACCTTTGACTTTAATGTCTTCTTGTTTGAAAGATAAAGGCAAACCTGATGCAATACGCAACTGCTCTTTCACTAAGTCAACGCCTGTAATCATTTCAGTGACAGGATGCTCAACTTGAATACGCGTATTCATTTCAATAAAATAGAACTCGCCATTTTCGTATAAGAATTCAAATGTTCCCGCACCACGATAGCCAATCTCAACACAAGCTTTCGCACAACGTGAACCGATATCACGACGCAGTTCTTCAGAAATCCCTGGTGCTGGGGCTTCTTCAACCACTTTTTGATGGCGACGTTGCATTGAACAGTCACGCTCAGCCAAATACACCGCGTTACCGTGCGTATCTGCCAACACTTGAATTTCAATATGGCGTGGATTTTCAAGGTATTTTTCCATATACACCATATCATTATTAAACGCTGCTTTTGCTTCCGCTTTGGTCATCGCAATCGACTCTTCTAATGCCGCTTCATTGCGAACAACACGCATTCCGCGTCCGCCACCACCGCCCGATGCTTTGATAATCACAGGGTAGCCAATCCGTTTTGCAATCGCTTTATTTTTGTCCATATCCGTGCCAACAGGACCATCAGAACCCGGCACACAAGGTACGCCCGCTTTTTTCATCGCATTAATTGCTGACACTTTATCGCCCATCAAACGAATCACATCAGCAGTTGGTCCAATAAAAATAAAACCTGAACGTTCAACTTGTTCTGCAAAATCTGCATTTTCAGATAAGAATCCATACCCAGGGTGAATTGCATCCGCTCCGGTCACTTCAGCGGCAGCAATAATAGCAGGGATATTTAAATAACTTTTAGTAGAAGGTGCAGGACCAATACAAACGGTTTCATCTGCAAGTAAAACGTGTTTTAAATCACGATCTGCAGTGGAATGTACCGCCACTGTTTTAATTCCTAATTCTTTACATGCACGCAAAATACGCAACGCAATTTCACCGCGGTTAGCGATAACGACTTTTTCTAACATAAGCATTCCTATATATAGATAAAAGGGTGAACTGGTCACCCTAAAATAATGGGATTATTCAATGATGATTAATGGCTCATCGAATTCAACTGCTTCACCATCGTTAATTAAAATTGCTTTTACCACGCCCGCTTTGTCCGACTCAATACGGTTCATCATTTTCATTGCTTCAACAATACAAAGGGCATCACCAACTTTGACACTTTGTCCCACTTCAACAAACACTTTTGCTTCTGGGCTTGGGCTACGATAAAACGTCCCCACCATCGGAGAACGAATAGTATGCCCACTAACTTCTGCCACAGCTTCAGCAGGTGCAGCAGTGGCGGCAGGTGCAACAGGTGCTGGCGCACTTGCAACAGGTGCGGCAACTGGTGCAGCAGGAAGCGTATATTGTACCGAACTTGGCGCAGCACTACCGCGGCTAATACGAACGGATTCTTCCCCTTCGGAAATTTCCAATTCCATAATGCCTGATTCTTCTACTAATTCGATAAGTTTTTTGATTTTACGAATATCCATTGCCATAGTGATTTTTTCCGTTATGGTTAAATTAAAAAAGTGATAAGGGTTATTTTAATCACGTCATTTCCACAACAACTTTTTAAGGTGAAAATAAGGCACTATTGCCGACGAAATAACCTTTCCTGATGATAAATTTTTCGGTTTGCAAGATTACCCGAAATTTGCCCAATTTGCGACAAATTTCTCTGATTTTTGGCGAAATTAGTCTTTTCTGCTCAAAAAATCAAGGGCAAAATCAAAAGCGTACTGATATCCTTTCGCCCCTAAGCCACAAATTACCCCTTCGGCAATGTCGCTAAAGTAAGAATGATGGCGAAAAGACTCACGTTTATGCACATTTGACAAATGTACTTCCACAAAAGGAACTTGTACAGCGAGCAACGCATCACGCAATGCAACGCTCGTGTGAGTATAAGCGGCGGGATTAAAAATAATAAAATCAACCTGTTGAAATGCTTGATGAATTTTATTGATCAACTTTTCTTCGCTATTTGCCTGAAAACAGCTTAATTCAACCTGATGCTGATTTGCCAAGGCAATCAGTTGATTTTCAATGGTGGTTAATGATAACGCACCGTAATGCGTCGGTTCACGTACCCCTAACATATTTAGGTTTGGACCATTTAACACCCAAATGTTGAATGTTTTTGCCATATTTGTTCCTTTCTTTTAGTTCACATCATTAGCACGAGCGGATTATAACGATTTTCATAGGTCCTGTGGTCTAACCATTTCATTTAACGTCAAAAAACCGCGGTCAAAAATTCAAACGTTTTTTAGACCGCGGTTTTTTTAAGGTTTAATATCGCGTAAAATCGGATTTTGCATGGAAATCAGGGTTTCGGTAGATTGGATTTCATCAATTAATTGGATCTTAGTCGCCAACACGGTGTGCAATTCTGCAATAGTGTGGGTCATTACTTTAATAAAAATACTATAATTCCCCGTGGTGTAATAAGCTTCGACCACTTCGTCAAAGGTTTCTAACTGCTTGATGACTTTATCGTAGTCCTTGGCACTTTTTAAAATAATCCCAATAAAGCAACACACATCGTAACCTAGTTTACGTTCATCAATCCGAACTTTTGTGCCTTCAATAATGCCTGATTGGCGCATTTTTTCCACACGAACGTGGATAGTCCCAGGACTCACCCCAAAGGCTTTCGCCATTTCGGCATAAGGCGTGCGTGCATCTCGGGTAAGAACGTGTAAGATTTGTTGATCAAGTTTATCAATTTGACTCATTATAAGATTCCATTTGAACAATAAATTAGAAAAATTCTAATAATTAGATATTATTTTTAAAAATTCTCTATATTTTAAAATATATAATAAAAAAAGCATTGAAAATAAGCTGAATCATTGAATAATACCCAAACTTTAAATTTCATTACATTCATAAGGTATTAACAATGAAAAAATCATTTATTTTACAACAACAAGAAATTAGCTTCGCAAAGAACACTTTTACCGAAAAACTTGCCGAGCATTTAGGCTTGGTTGAAGTGCAAGGTCCTATCCTAAGCCAAGTTGGCAATGGTATTCAAGATAATTTATCAGGAAAAGAGAAAGCAGTTCAAGTAAATGTGAAGATGATCACAGATGCAGCCTTTGAAGTTGTGCATTCTTTAGCCAAATGGAAACGCCACACCCTTGCACGTTTCGGTTTTGCGGAAGGCGAAGGGTTATTTGTTCATATGAAAGCATTACGTCCTGATGAAGACAGCTTAGACCAAACCCATTCGGTATTCGTTGATCAATGGGACTGGGAGAAAGTGATTCCTGCTGGACGCCGCAATTTAGACTATTTAAAAGAAACCGTACGTGAGATCTATGCGGCACTATTAGAAACGGAAGAAGCGGTACATCAAAAATTCGGTCTATCGAAATTTTTACCAAAAGAGATTACCTTTATCCACAGCGAAGATTTAGTCAAACGCTTCCCAAATATGAACGATAAAGAACGTGAAAATGCAATCTGTAAAGAATACGGTGCAGTCTTTTTAATCGGGATCGGTGGTGAATTATCTGACGGCAAACCACACGATGTCCGTGCACCAGACTACGATGACTGGACAACCGTTTCTGAAGGCGAATACAAAGGTTTAAACGGCGACATTTTAGTTTGGAATCCAGTGTTAGATCGTGCATTTGAGTTATCATCAATGGGGATTCGTGTAGATGAAACCGCATTGCGTAAACAGTTAGCTATCACTAACGATGAAGATCGTTTAAAATTTGACTGGCACCAAGATCTTGTAAACGGTCGCTTACCACTTTCAATCGGTGGCGGTATCGGTCAATCCCGTTTAGCGATGCTATTATTACAAAAACACCACATCGGCGAAGTCCAATCTAGCGTGTGGCCAAAATCAGTATTAATCGAATTTAAACATATTCTTTAATCGCAAAAGCGTGGTAATTACCACGCTTTTTTATTTGCATTGCCAATACCACGGTCAAAATTCAATGAAATTTTTGACCGCGGTATTTTTTCTTGATTCAATTATGATATAGATATAATAAAATCATTTAATTTATTAATGGATCCAATAATGAAAATGAACACAGGTTATCCTGCATGGCTATTCTTAGCAAGTATTTTTCTCATCTTGCCCCAATCAAATAAACGCCACGCAACCCCAAATGAATAATCCAACACTCAAATCAATTGAGTCTTTCCCTAAACAATTACCTAAAAATTGTGGTGATGGCTTAGCAAAACTGTATGATGAATGTAGCAATCAAAATACAATTTTGCAAGCAGCGATACAAGCTGCTCAAATGCATCATAAAAATGTACTGATTATTTATGGTGCTGAATGGTGTATCTGGTGCCACGTTTTTGATAAGTATATTCGCGGACAAGTAAAAAAATTATGATTATAAATGGCGTATCAATGAAGGTGATTTAATCAGAATGCAGATGCAGGAAATCAGTAATGAAAATGATATACAACAGGCAAAAGCTTTAAATCATTACGTTGCAGATCATTTTATCGTGGCACATATTGAAGGCGATCACACGAATGGAAGGGAAGCACTACGGCAAGTTAGTATAGATACCAGCAGTATTTATAGCTATCCACGTTTTTTCTTATTTAACTCGCAAGGACAATATTTAGCCGACTTATCAGGCTCAGCACTAGAAATTCGGGAAAGTGGTGAACGAGAATACCGCGGTTACAATCGCCAACTTTTATTGAATGCATTGCAAAAACTCAATAACAACCTTAATAACTAAACAAAAAGGGCATCTTTTGATGCCCTTTGTTTTTACGTTAACGTAAGATTATT
>JAUNAB010000018.1 GCA_030527795.1 Pasteurellaceae bacterium
ATTGTCCAGGATACGGACAATTTCGGCTTGAATGGGAAGTGGCGGGATAGGGATTAGGGTTTCTTTTGCAGTAGACCAGTGTCGTTTATAACTTAATTCTTTTTTATAAAAATTTTTGAAAGTGTAATAAATATATCTAGCATTGTCTTTTTTAGGTTTTAGTATTTTTAATCCGTCAGCTCCTTGAATAAAAGCAAAATCAACATACTTTATGTGTTCAGAGTGATCTCCAAAAATCACATATTCTCCTTTTTCTACCGCTGCTAAGTTTTTATCAGTAAATCCAGCTATAAATTTTTCTCCTTGGTCAATAATAGGAATTATCCCATTTGTTTGATATAGTTCCCGTTTAATTTTTATAGGGGCTACTATTGTTGTGACAACTTCTCCCAAAGGCTTCCATTCAACCTTAGCGTTTTTTATCATCTCTAATAATTTGCTCATTTTTTCACCTTTTTATCGGATTCTTTGACTTTGTTTATTGCGGTTTTTTCAATCGCCTGAATACTTTTCCAATAGGCTTGTTCTACGGGTGAAAGGGTTTTGGCTTCATAAGTTCGAAATTCTTTTTCTGCTTTGGCATCGGCTTTTCCTCGGCTGATTTTACCCGCACTTTGCAATACACCTTTGCCGTATATAATAGCAAATTTGTCTAACTCTTCAATCCAGTTTTGCATGGTCATCGGCGTTTTCTCTTGCGCTTTAAGTTCTGCTAAATCAAAAAAGGCAGAAACTAAGCGATTTAGGCGGAAGAGTTCTTCTTCGGTTAAGTAATTCTTAGCAATTTTTGCTTCTTTTAAGGTTGGCATTGCACCTTTAAAGGTGGTTAATCCCATAAAGGCTTTATTGCTGTCCGCACGGTAATAAACAAGTTCTGCCGCAGTTTGTTCATTGGTGGCATAGTGCAATTTGTTTTGTACGATTTTGAAAAATTGCTGACTGATTTCGCTTTTGGGGTTGTAATCTACGGCAGTTGCATATAAATCCAATACTTGGCGATACATGACTTTTTCACTAGAACGAATATCCCGAATGCGATTGAGTAATTCTTTCCAGTAGTTGCCTCCTCCCGTTCCTTTTAGACGTTCATCGTCCATGGTGAAGCCTTTTACTAGGTATTCGCTTAGGCGTTCGGTTGCCCATTGGCGAAATTGTGTGCCTCGTGATGAACGAACGCGGTAACCAACAGCAATAATCAATGGTAAGGCGTAATATTTCACGGGTCTGGTTTGTGTTTTCCCTGCCATTGCTCCGTGTTGAGTGGTTGTCAATTTAAAGTTGACAACCACTTTTTCATCAAGCTCGCCTTCTGCAAAAATTGCATTAATATGTTTGCTGATATTCTGCTTGGTGGTTTGATAAAGCTCAGCCATATCGGCTTGAGTCAGCCAAAGTTGTTCATCAAATTCTTGTAGCGCAAGCCTCGCTTTGCCGTCATCTGTGGAATATAAAATAATACTCATTGGTTAAGCTTCTATTTCTTGGATAATTTGATCAATCTCACTACGCAAGTGGTTGATTTTTTCTACTGTGTGCTGAATTTCTGTATTGAGTTGTGTAATATTGATAATTTCTCGAGTGTCTTTTTGTTCTACATACGAACTAACAGCAAGGTTATAGTTATTTTTAGCAATTTCATCATTGGCAACCATTTGAGCAAAATGAGCAACATTCTCTTTTTTATCAAAGGCTTTTAGAATGGTTTCAATGTGTTCATCAGTAAGCACATTGTTATTAGTTTCTTTTTTGAAAAGTTCGCTGGCATCAATAAATTGGGTTTCATTATTGGCTTTGTGTTTCGCTAACACCAAAATATTCACAGCGATAGAGGTGCCATAAAACAGATTAGGCGCTAAAGCAATAACGGTTTCAACATAGTTATTATCAATGAGGTATTGACGAATTTTTTGCTCTGCACCGCCACGATAAAAAATACCAGGAAAAGAGACAATGGCTGCACGCCCCTTAGCAGAAAGGTAACTTAATGCATGTAGTATAAAGGCAAAATCGGCTTTAGATTTAGGTGCTAATACGCCAGCAGGAGCAAAACGATCGTCATTAATTAAGGTTGGATCATCGCTTCCTACCCATTTAATCGAATAGGGTGGATTAGAAACAATCGCATCAAAAGGTTTATCACTGCTAAATTTAGGATTGATTAACGTATCACCTAATTGAATATTAAATTTGTCATAGTTGATGTTGTGCAAAAACATATTCATACGGGCAAGGTTGTAAGTGGTATGATTGATTTCTTGCCCGAAAAATCCATCCGCAATGATGTGATCATCAAATTGTTTTTTGGCTTGCAATAATAAAGATCCAGAACCGGCAGCAGGATCATAAATTTTATTTATATTGCTTTGTTTATGGGTCGCTAATTTTGCAAGTAATTTTGATACACTTTGAGGGGTAAAAAATTCGCCGCCAGATTTACCCGCATTCGCGGCATAATTAGAGATAAGATATTCATAAGCATCACCAAATAGATCAATATGATTTTCAGCAAACTCTCCAAAATCTAAATTGGCAATGCCTTGTAATACCGCGGCTAATCGTTTATTTTTATCGGGTACACTATTGCCAAGGCGGCTACTTGTTATATCAAAGTCAGCAAATAATCCTTTTATATCTGCCTCTGATGGATAGCCATTAGCAGAACTTTCAATCGAATCAAAGATACTTTTTAAATCAGTATTTAAATTTTCATTAGTATTAGCAGTAGCAACAACCTTATTAAATAATTGGCTAGGATAAATAAAATAGCCTTTGGTTTTGATTGCTTCATCCCTAATCTCTGCAGGAATAGCCGAATCAGGTAGCTCTGCATAATTAACGCTTTCATCACCATCTTCAATATAGCTTACAAAGTTTTCACTGATAAAACGATAGAATAAAGAACCTAAAACATATTGTTTAAAATCCCATCCATCAATAGCACCACGAACTTCATTGGCGATTGCCCAGATTTTTTTTTGTAATTCGGCTCGTTGCTGAGATGCAGTCATTTTCAAATTCCTTAATTGTTAATAAATAATCATTTATATTATATAGAATACTATAACTTGTTTAAACAGCATTATGATGCGTTTCTTTTATATCAAATAATATTTACGAAACTGCGGCATAACCGTCCATTTCTCTGCTTTTATTTCATAGCACTAAAATATCTATGCCAATCAAAATACTGACCTGGGTCAATTTTACGCTCAGGAGCAATGTGATTATGCCCCACAATCCGCTCTTTATTAATCAAGGGATACGTTTGCATAATCTGTTCCGTCAGTTGCGACAACGCCTGATATTGTGCATCAGTAAAAGGTTGCTCATTGCTCCCCTCTAGCTCAATCCCAATAGAGAAATCATTGCATTTCTCCCGCCCTGCAAATTCGGATAAACCCGCATGCCACGCACGATCATTAAAATTAACGTATTGGGTAATCCGCCCATCTCGCTCAATTAGACAATGTGCTGAAACACGAATTTGATAAATTTCGGCAAAATAAGGGTGCAAAGTTGGATCAAGTTTGCCTTGAAAAAACTCATCAATAAACCCTCCACCAAATTGCTCTGGCGGCAAACTAATGTAGTGAATGACCAATAATGAAATATCTCGCACATCAGGACGTGCATCAAAATGTGGCGAAAGCACTTTTCGCACAGGGTTTAACCAGCCATTATTAATATGTAACTTTAATTTTTGTGACATCAACATAGTTTTTTACGATCATCATTCCAAAAT
Source organism: Pasteurellaceae bacterium (assembly GCA_030527795.1). Classification (GTDB taxonomy): domain Bacteria; phylum Pseudomonadota; class Gammaproteobacteria; order Enterobacterales; family Pasteurellaceae; genus JAUNAB01. The sequence goes on from JAUNAB010000018.1 coordinate 3,743, forward strand.
CAAACGTTCCCTTTTGCACCCATAAATCAATTTAGGCAAAGTTGCCTTGCTCAACTGACGAGTATCAACAAAAAGGACCCAAAATGAAAAATAAACTTAATTTCGCCCGCGGTTTTACGCTGATTGAGCTAATGATTGTTATTGCAATCATTGCTATTTTAGCTACGATCGCTATTCCATCTTACCAAAATTATACCAAAAAAGCGGCACTTTCCGAATTATTGCAAGCCTCCGCCCCCTATAAATCTGACGTGGAACTTTGTATTTACGGTTTAACAGACAGTAACACAAAATGCTCTGCTGGGAAAAATGGAGTTCAAGCAGACAGCGGAGAAAAAGGAAAATATATTAAATCTATCACGGTTAAAGACAATGTGATTGAAGTAACTGGCAAAGGTGCGTTAGAAAATATTAGTTATTCAATGACCGCAACAGGATCTGCTCAAAATGGAGTTACTTGGACAACCAGTTGCCGACCTGCTGAGCTTTTCCCATCAGGTTTTTGTCATAACGCTTCTGCGGCACAATAATCCAAGCGAGCAACCAATGCAAGGCATTCACAATAATGTTGCTCGCTCACTAAATGGCGAGATCTTTTCGATTTCGCCATCAATGTGGCAACAAAACCAGCAAAATCAACAACTTTTATTACGCTATTTTGCCTTTCCCTTACAAGAGAATGAGCATACTTTATGGCTAGGTTTAGATAGCCTAACCAATTTATCTGCGTGCGAAACCTTTTCTTTTTTAACAGGCAAAATGATTGAACCCGTTGCCATAGATAAACAGGAATTAAAACAACTGTTACAACAACTTTCCCCACATCCGAACAAACTGGAAGAACCGTTACTGTATTATCCCAATCCGATAACAGAAAACGAACCAGAAAATTCGCCTGATGAACCTGTCATTCAATTATTAAATCATATTTTTGAACAAGCCTTACAACAAAATGCATCAGATATTCACTTAGAAACCCAATCCAATCAATTACAAATTCGTTTTCGCATTGACGGTGTGCTACAAGTGCAAGAACCGATTAGCTTAAATTTAGCTAACCGATTGATTTCTCGGTTGAAATTATTAGCAAAGTTAGATATTAGCGAAACACGTTTGCCTCAAGACGGGGCCTTTCAATTTAAAACCACGCTATCAGATACGATTGATTTTCGCTTGTCCACCTTGCCCACGCCAAAAGGCGAAAAAGCCGTATTACGCTTACAACATAATAAACCTGTTCAATTTAGCTTTGCCGAATTAGGAATGAACCTTCATCAACAGCGTTTATTCCAACAAGCATTGAACCAACCGCAAGGGCTAATTTTAGTAACCGGCCCAACGGGAAGTGGCAAAAGTATCAGCTTATATACCGCACTGGAATGGCTCAATCAACCAGAGAAACACATTATGACTGCTGAAGATCCCATTGAAATTGAGCTAAACGGGATCATTCAAACACAAGTAAATAAAGCAATCGGGCTTGATTTTAGTCGCCTATTACGCACCTTCCTACGCCAAGATCCCGATATTATTATGCTTGGCGAAATTCGTGATGAAGAAAGTGCCGCTATCGCCCTTCGTGCAGCTCAAACAGGGCATTTAGTGCTTTCAACCTTGCACACAAATGATGCACCATCCGCGATTTCTCGCTTATTACAGCTCGGCATTAAACAACACGAAATTGACAGTAGCTTATTGTTAGTCATTGCACAACGTCTATTGCGTAAATGTTGCAGCCAATGCAACCAAAACCGCGGTCAAAAAAAGCCGCATTTTTCAACTTGCGATTGTTATCAAGGTTATAAAGGGCGAATTGGAATCTACCAATTTTTACAGCCCAATAAACAAACTTATACCCTTGATTTTGCCACGCTACATCTCGCAGCACAGGAAAAGCTCAATGCCCAACTCACTGATTTAGCAGAAATCAATCGCATACTGGGGGAACATAATGCCTAGCATAAAATTGAAAAGTTACCACTGGCAAGCACAAGATTTACATTCGCAAAAACAACGCGGAATGATCATTGCAGAAAATGTGCAACAAGCGAAAATTGAATTAATGGCTCGCCAGTTACAACACATCAAACTACAACAAAACTGGCAGCTTTCCAGTAAACCTCGCAAAGCGGAACTGAGCGAATTATTAAATCAACTCGCTCGCTTGTTACAAGCAAAAATTCCGCTCAAAGCCTGTTTGCAAATTTTACTTGAAGGTTGCGTACAAATTGGACTTAATCAATGGCTACGCCAATTAATTTTAAGCTTAGACAGTGGGCTTTCCTTCTCTCAAGCCATTGAATTTCAAGGGTTATATCTCAGTTCACAAGAACAACAACTTATCATTGTTGGGGAAATGACAGGAAAACTTGAACAAATCTGCACACAAATTGCACAACATCGCCAGCAAGCACTACATCTGCAACGAAAACTACAAAAAATTTTGCTCTATCCTTTATTAGTACTCATTATCTCTATCAGCCTAAGCATACTGTTACTACTCTTTGTTGTCCCCCAATTTGCTGAAATGTATGATAGCAATCAAGCCCAATTACCCACTTTCACCGCAATATTGTTATATCTTTCTAATGTTCTACGCAATCATTTTATTGTTATCTTCGCTATTCTCATTAGCCTTAGTGCCTTTTTACGTTGGCAATTCCGCCACTCATTGCGGATTCAACGGTACAAAACCCAATTGATTGCCCATATCCCCTTAGTGAATAAACTTATCCAACTTGGACGTTTAGTGAATTTCAGCCAGAGCTTACAAATAATGTTGCAATCAGGCGTTCCACTTAAACAAGCCCTACAATCATTTTTACCCCAACAAAAAAGTTGGCAAATTCGACCAACCCGACAAAGCGATTGGGCGTTAATTACCCAAGTTGAACAAATGCTTACTTACATTGAACAAGGATACCCACTTTCCCATTGTTTAAGTAGTGAGTTCTTTCCTATTCAAGCTCAGCAAATGTTGCGTATCGGTGAACAATCAGGGCAACTCAGCACAATGCTAAGGCATATTGCGAATAATTACAGGCAACGCTTAGAACATCAAATTGATTTATTATCACAACTGCTTGAACCCGTATTAATGCTGATTATTGGCAGTTTAATCGGAATCATTATGCTAGGAATGTATCTGCCTATTTTCAATATGGGATCAATTATCCAATGATGTGCTTATTTATCTTCACTGGTGCAATAATCGGGCTTGCCATTCATTCCTTTTGTCGCACATTTTCCACTCGCTTAGAACAAGACGTTTCGCAAGCTTGCCAAAGTTTATTCCAAGTCAACTTACCCCCACTCTCCACTTTACCGCCACTCAAATTAGGCAATAAATACGCTTACGCTGTGGCTTTTAGCACAATATTTGCCCTCTGCTATCTGAGCTTGCCACTCACATTGGCAATCGCTATCAGCTTATATCTCGCCTTAATTTACCCTATCGCCAAATTAGATTGGCATTACCAATTAATCCCCCTTGAACTTTGCCAAGGTTTAATCATTCTTACTCTATTGAGTGCAAAGTGGAAACTCTTTGCACTCAACATCAATGAAAGCCTAGCAAATATGGGGATTGCCTTTATGTTGTTTTGGCTAATTTACCAACTTGCTAAAGCCTATTATCAACAAGAAGTCTTTGGTCGGGGCGATTATTGGCTCATTGCAGGTTTAACAGGTTTTATTCCGCTCGCCCAATTAGCTCAACTCATTTGTTTAGCCAGTTGCAGTGCCTTGCTATGGGTATGTGTAACCCATTTCACAATACCGCCAAAACCGCGGTCAAAAATGGCATCATTTTTAGCCTTCGCCCCTTTTTTATGTTTTGCAGGGCTAGTCACTTTATTGTTAAACGTGCTAGGATAACCTTTATTTCCACTTACAATAGGTCAATAAAATGCCTTATATCGTTGGACTCACAGGCGGAATAGGTAGCGGAAAAAGCACAATTGCAGATTTATTTGCTCAATTAGGCGTCAGTATTGTGGATGCCGATATTGTCGCACGAGAAGTTGTCGCCAAAGGTTCGCCCTTACTTAAACAAATTGAAAACCATTTTGGACAACAGATTTTGTTAGATAATGGTGAACTCAACCGCCCCAAATTACGCGAGCAAATTTTTAATGACCCGAAACAAAAACAATGGTTAAACGCACTGATGCACCCAGCTATTCGTGAGCAAATGCAAAAGCAATTAAATCAACAAATTACGCCCTATACATTATTTGTCGTACCACTCTTAATTGAAAATCATTTAACCCCATTATGCGATCGGGTATTAGTCATTGATGTAGCACCCGCAACACAATTACATCGAGCAAGCCAACGTGATAACAATAAACAGGAATTAATCAAAAAAATTATTCAATCGCAAATTAGCCGTTCTGAACGGTTAAGCTATGCGGATGATATTATTCAAAATGATGCGGAACTGGCAACGAATTTGCCAAAATTACAACAGCAAGTGCAACAATTACACCAGCGTTATCTCCAATTCGCACAAGAAAAAAATGGCGATTTTATCAAACTGCCCATTTAAAAACACTCTCAGTATTTGTATTCTAGCTAATAAAAACCGCGGTCAAAAATTCAATCGTTTTTCTGACCGCGGTTTTACTATTTATTTAAGCGTTTTTCTGTTATGAACGATACAATGCTTGCAGTGAATAAACATCAAACTCGTTGATATGTTTCACCCCTAAACTGACCGCATCAGCACCTGCAACGGTGGTATGCAACGCAACACGTTGTTGCAAAGCAGTGCGACGAATAGAATGACTATCCGCAATCACATCAGGATCACCGCTCACCGTATTAATCACTAAAGCGATTTCGCCATTTTTGATCGCATCAACAATATGCGGACGACCTTCACGCACCTTATTCACACTTTGCACTGCGACGCCATTTTCACGCAAGAATTCCGCCGTGCCGAGCGTTGCACACAACCCATAGCCTTGCTCTTGAAAACGTTTAGCAATGGTTAAAATCGCGGGTTTATCTTGATCGAGTACAGAAATAAACACTTTTCCAACTTTCGGGATACGTTCACCCGCACCAAATTGAGCTTTGAAAAAGGCTTCCGCAAAGGTTTTACCAATCCCCATCACTTCCCCTGTTGAACGCATTTCAGGCCCTAAAATGGTGTCAACGCCAGGGAATTTAATAAATGGGAAAACCGCTTCTTTGACAAAATAATGCTGTGGAATCACTTCTTCTTTCACATTTTGTTGTTTTAAAGGCATTCCCGCCATCACTCTCGCGGCGATTTTCGCTAGTGGTTGCCCCGTGGCTTTACTCACAAATGGCACCGTTCGGCTCGCTCGTGGATTGACTTCAAGCACATAGATAACGTCATTTTGCACCGCAAATTGCACATTCATCAAGCCTTTTACGCCCAAGGCAAGTGCCATTGCTGCCGTTTGCTGTCTAATTTGATCTTGCACCCCTTGGCTTAAGGAATAAGCAGGCAATGAACAAGCCGAGTCGCCACTATGAATACCTGCCTGCTCAACGTGTTGCATAATTCCGCCAATCACGACATCTTCGCCATCACAAATACAATCCACATCCACTTCAATCGCATTATTTAAAAAGTGATCGAGCAAAATTGGGCTATCATTTGATACTGACACCGCTTCTCGCATATATTTATTCAGTTCATCATCGTTATACACAATTTGCATTGCGCGCCCACCCAACACATAAGACGGACGAACAACAAGGGGATAGCCCACTTCCTGTGCCAAAGCTAAGGCTTGCTGTGCATTGCGTGCCGTACGATTAGCAGGTTGTTTTAGATTTAATTGATACAGAATTTGTTGAAAACGCTCACGATCTTCTGCCGCATCAATACTGTCAGCTGATGTGCCGATAATATTCACCCCATTGTCGTGCAATGCGTTAGCAAGTTTTAATGGCGTTTGCCCACCATAATGCACAATCACTCCCCAAGGTTGTTCAACGCGAACAATCTCAAGCACATCTTCCAATGTTAAGGGTTCAAAATAAAGACGATCTGAAGTATCAAAATCCGTAGAAACCGTTTCAGGATTACAATTCACCATAATGGTTTCAAAGCCACTTTCTCGTAACGCAAGGGCGGCGTGAACACAGCAATAATCAAATTCAATGCCCTGTCCAATGCGGTTTGGCCCCCCCCCTAAAATCATCACTTTTTTACGATCGCTTGGGCGACTCTCACATTCTTCTTCATAGCTCGAGTAAAGATAAGCGGTATCCGTCGCAAATTCTGCCGCACAGGTATCAACCCGTTTATAAACAGGGTGCAAACCTAAAAATTCACGGCGATTTCTGACCGCGGTTTCATCGGTTTGAGTCAGTTGCCCAATACGTTTATCGGAAAATCCCTTACGTTTTAAACGGCGTAACTCGGCATAATCAAGCTGATCGAGCGTTTTTTTCTCTAATGCTAACTCTTCTTGTACTAAATCTTGAATTTGAATTAAAAACCACGGATCAATTTTGGAATAATGTTGTACTTCTTCTAAGCTAAATCCCGCACCAAAGGCATCTGCCACGTATAAAATCCGTTGTGGTCCTGGGTTTGCTAATTCATAACGGATTTTTTCAGGTTCTTCCGACAGCAAATTAAAACCACAAATGCCCGTTTCTAACCCTCGCAAAGCTTTCTGCAAACTCTCTTGGAATGTGCGTCCCATCGCCATTACTTCGCCAACAGATTTCATCTGCGTAGTCAAACGATCATCAGCAAGGGCAAATTTTTCAAAAGCAAAACGAGGGATTTTGGTCACAACATAATCCAATGTAGGCTCAAAAGAAGCAGGGTTCAACCCCCCCGTAATATCATTACGCAATTCATTAAGCGTATAACCCACTGCCAGTTTAGCCGCCACTTTGGCGATAGGAAATCCTGTCGCTTTACTGGCAAGAGCAGAAGATCGGCTCACACGTGGATTCATTTCAATAACAATCATCTCGCCATTTTCAGGATTGATTGCAAACTGCACATTCGCCCCGCCCGTATCCACGCCAATTTCACGCAATACCGCCAAACTTGCATTACGCATAATTTGGTATTCTTTATCTGTTAAAGTTTGTGCAGGTGCGACCGTGATTGAGTCTCCCGTATGCACGCCCATCGGGTCAAAGTTCTCAATTGAACATACGATAATGCAATTATCCGCGGTATCTCGCACCACTTCCATTTCATATTCTTTCCATCCCAAAACCGACTGCTCAATCAACAGCTCGTGGGTTGGCGACGCATCAAATCCACGTTCACAAATCGCCATAAATTCCGCACGGTTATAGGCAATTCCGCCACCCGAACCACCCATAGTAAATGAAGGGCGAATTAAGGTTGGGAAACCCACTTGTTCTTGTGCAGACAAGGCTTCTTCAAAACTGTGTGCCACAAAGGATTTCGGCGTATGCAAACCAATTTTCGCCATTGCGTCTTTAAAACGACCGCGGTCTTCCGCTTTATCAATAGCATCTTCACTTGCACCAATTAATTCCACATTAAACTGCTTCAACACGCCATTTTTCGCTAAATCTAACGCACAATTTAGCGCCGTTTGCCCCCCCATTGTCGGCAAAATGGCATCAGGGCGTTCTTTTTCAATGATTTTCGCCACCGTAGCCCATTCAATCGGTTCAATGTAAGTCACGTCCGCCATATTGGGATCGGTCATAATGGTTGCAGGGTTAGAATTTACCAACACCACTTGATAACCTTCTTCACGCAACGCCTTACACGCCTGAGCACCAGAATAATCAAACTCACAAGCCTGCCCAATGACAATTGGCCCAGCTCCAATAATTAAAATCTTGTTTATGTCGTTACGTTTTGGCATCGTTTTATCTCTTTGTGGTTATGTTTAAAAAATATCGTTAATTTTGACCGCGGTTTGACTAATATTTCCGTACCATTGGGGGTTCATAGTCCTGAATAAAATGCTCAATTTCAGTGAAATCTTGGCTAAATAATAATTTGTCAAAATCTGCTTGAGTTAAAAAACCTGATTCACACATTTGGCGATATAATGTTTGGAGCGGATCATAAAATCCATTCGCATTAAAACAAATACAAGGGGCGGTATTCTTGCCAATTCTCGCCCACGAATACACTTCCGTGATTTCTTCTAAGGTGCCAGGTCCACCAGGTAAGGCAATGCAAACATTCGCTAATGCCAACATTTTCGCTTTGCGTTCCGCCATTGATTCAACCAAAATCAACTCGGTTAAACCTTGATGAGCTAATTCACGTTGTTGTAAAAAGGTAGGCATCACGCCAATCACTTTGCCCCCTTCAGCTAAAACGGTATCAGCCAATAAGCCCATTAGTCCTGCATTGCCACCACCATAAACCAATGTGCCACATTTTGCGATCCATTTAGCCAAATCTACTGTCGCTTGTTGATACACTTGTTGATTGCCCAGGTTTGCACCACAATAAACTGTAATATTCATTTCTTATTCCTGATTTGAGCCGTAACGTTGTAAAAATTTTTGTTGATGTTCAGCGATAATTTCTGCCATATCAAAGCCATATTTATCCGCGAGAATAAGCAAATTATCTAACACATCGCCCATCTCTTCGCGTAAGTTCGTTATTTTAGCTTGATGAGCGGCTTCATTTTCATCAGGGCGATCGCGGCCAATTTCAATTGCACGTACCGCACGAGCTAACTCGCCCACTTCTTCAGCTAAAAATACCGTTCGTACAAAAGAATCATAATCATACCATTGTCGCTGTTTATAAAATTTACTCACCCAATCTTGATAGGCGTTAATATCCATTTTTTCTCCTTAATTTTGTTCCATTAATTATGCTAATAATTCTGCTAATTGATTTGTTTGGCAATAATAATCCGCATTCGGATAATCCCTTTCGTTACCCAAAAAAACCTCTATATCAGCTTGGTCAAGCATCGCAAAATCATTACTATCATTACCGCAAGCTACATAATCTTTTATGCCTAATTTTTGTAACGCTTGGTATTTATTTTCTTTTTGTGGCGTAATATCATACAAATCATCAGATTTGTGATAATTCAGATTAAATTTATAACCATTTTTATCTAAAAAAGCAGAACATTCTTTTTTACTTTGACCATCCAATATTAATACTTTCGTTACCCCAAATTGTAATAACTCAGCTAAAGGGATTTCTTCAGTAGAAAGACTACGCACATAATCGTGAAATGGATGAAATGTAGCTGAAACAGAAAATTTCCAAGTGCCGTCAAGAAGGTAAGGAATTTCCTGTTGATCTAACCAAGATAATATCTTAAGAATTGACTGCTCATCAAAAACGTGGCTAAATAACCAATTTTCGCCTTGCTTCGCCATTCCACCGTTACACCCAATCAAGATGGAATCCTGCACGCTAAGTGGCAACAAAGGTAACATATCACGCACTGGGCGCGCCGATGCAAAAACCAATTGATACTGTTGACTCATTCGTTGTAATTGTTTACTTAGTCGTTCATCAACAGGCTTACCATTTTGTACGATCGTGCCGTCTAAATCAAAAACGAATGTCTTCACATTATTCTCCTTTTGTGATACTCAAACAACGTTATCAATCTATTAGGCAACTTTCGCCTTACGCAACTCATCAATAAATTTATCAAATAAATAAGCGACATCATTTGGACCAGGACTAGCTTCGGGATGCCCTTGGAATGAGAAAGCCGCTTGATCTACAAGCTCAATACCTTGCACAGAATGATCAAACAATGAACGATGTGTTACTCTCACATTGGCAGGCAAACTCTTTTCTGCTACTTCAAAACCGTGGTTTTGGCTAGTGATTAACACTTTTTGTGTCGCTAAATCTTGTACTGGATGATTTACCCCGTGATGCCCAAATGGCATTTTTTGCGTTTTGCCCCCGACTGCTAAACCTAATAGCTGATGCCCTAAGCAAATGCCAAAAATCGGTTTTTTCGTGGCAAGCAATTTCTGAATCGCTCGAATTGCATAATCGCAAGGTTCGGGATCGCCAGGCCCATTAGAAAGAAAAATCCCATCAGGATTTAACGCCAACACCGCCTCCGCTGATGTTTTAGCTGGCACAACGGTTAAACGACAACCCCGTTCTGCTAACATTCGCAGAATATTATGTTTCACACCAAAATCATAAGCGACAACGTGAAACTCCGCATTCTCTGCTGTGACATACCCCTTACCAAGTTGCCATTCGCCTTGTGTCCATTGATAAAGTTCAGCACAAGTCACTTCTTGAGTTAAATCTTTACCCGCCATTGAACCAAAACTTTGTGCCAGTTGTAATGCTTTTTGTACATCGTCCCCCACCAAAATACAGCCTGCTTGCGCCCCTTTATCACGCAATATACGTGTTAGACGGCGAGTATCAATATCGGCAATTGCCACAATATTATTGGCTTTAAGATAATCAGAAAGGAATGAGTTGGCACGGAAATTACTGTATGTTAAGGGTAAATCGCGGATAATTAGCCCAGCGGCGTGAACGGCTAAGGATTCACAATCTTCCGCGTTAGTGCCTGTGTTACCAATGTGGGGATAAGTTAAAGTAACGATTTGGTGACGATATGAAGGATCGGTGAGAATTTCTTGATAGCCAGTCATTGCGGTATTAAAAACCACTTCGCCTAGCGTATGACCATCAGCACCAATGGATTTGCCATAGAAAATGCTACCGTCAGCAAGAACTAAAATGGCTGAGGAATGGGACATAAATATTTCCTTTAATCAAATTGTCGGGGTTGAACGCTTACAAACGTCCATTAACCAGATTTTGCCCGTAAAAAACAAAAATCGTACTTTTATTCTAAAGAACTCTTAGGCGATGAGCAAGTCAATTCGCAAACGATTGCTGATTTTTGTGACTCAAAAAACAACGCCATTTTTGACCGCGGTTTTTGCGACATCGCCCGTTATTTATACTCAAATTAATGCACACTCGCATTATAATATTTCATCGCTTCGGGCAGTAAACGTTTCAGGTTCTCTTGTCGAGATTCATCCGTAGGATGAGTGGATAATAACGCATTTAACGCACCTTTTGAGCCACCACCGACTTTTTGCATTTTATCCCATAATACAGGGGCTGATTGCGGATTAAACCCCGATTTCTCCATCAACATTAAGCCCACTTCGTCCGCTTCTGTTTCATTACTACGTGAATACGGCATATCCACACCGACCGCAACACCAGTTTGCACTAAACCGCCCGTATCCACGCCCAAGGCAACGCTTGCAGCAGCATCGCCAATCGCACCAAGCACTGAGGTAAACACTCCAATATTCCGTGCTTTTTTACCGTGTTCTTTTAACGCGTGAGCCATTTCGTGTCCCATCACCGTTGCAATTTCATCATCATTGAGTTTTAAACGTTCCACTAATCCCGTATAAAACATCATCTTGCCACCAGGCATTGCTCACGCATTCAGTTCATTATCGCGAACCACATTAATTTGCCAATCAAATTTCTGCCCCGTCTGATTTTCACGATCAGCATAAGGCACCATTTTGTAAAAAACATTTTGCACACGCTTTGCAGTTGTGGAAGTCGTGTCTAACACCCCTGCATTGCGTGCTTTATTGACGGTTTGCAGATAACTTTGTGCAGATTCTTGATTGATTTGTGCACTATCTGCACAACCAAATAATGCGAGAGTGACAACACTCAATAAGATGATTCGTTTTAATGCATTCATAGCTTTTCCTAGATAAAAAAATACCGCTTTGCATTTCACAAAGCGGCACCATTTATTTATTATTTTTTAGCACGTTCAAAGGAATCTAAAATTTCTTGGCGAGCCGCATCCACGCCTTCCCAACCTTCAACTTTCACCCATTTTCCTGCTTCTAATGCTTTGTAGCTTTCAAAGAAGTGTTTGATTTGTGCTTTTAGTAATTCTGGCAAATCACCCACATCTTTAATGTGATCGTATTCTTTGGTTAATTTGCTATGCGGTACAGCCACCACTTTTGCATCGCCACCTGCTTCATCGGTCATTTTTAATACCCCAACTGGACGGCAACGAATAACAGAACCCGGTTGTAATGGATAAGGTGTTGGCACTAATACATCAACTGGGTCGCCGTCTGAAGAAAGCGTATTGTTTACATAACCGTAGTTTGCTGGGTAAAACATAGCAGTTGCCATAAAACGGTCAACGAATAATGCACTAGTTTCTTTATCCACTTCATATTTAATTGGATCAGAATTAGCGGGAATTTCAATGACCACATAAATATCATCAGGTAATGCTTTACCTGCTGGAACGAGTTCTAAACTCATAATGATTTCCTTTAATTAAAGTTAAAAAGCCCACTGATTATAACGATATTTACACAATTTAGCTACTCTTCTGCTTGTTTTATCCTGGTGATAAAGGGTTTAAATACAGGGCTTTTATGCTAAAATAGCCAAAATTTTCAACAACAAAGGATAGCCAATGCCAACTTTAAGCGTTGCGATGATTGTCAAAAATGAAAGCCAAGATCTTGCGGCTTGTTTAGAAACCGTGAAAGATTGGGTAGATGAAATTGTGATTGTTGATAGTGGTAGCCAAGACAACACACAACAAATCGCGGAAAAATTTCAGGCTAAATTTTATCGCCACACCGACTGGCAAGGCTTCGGCAAACAACGTCAGCTTGCCCAACAATATGTCACTAGCGACTATGTCCTTTGGCTCGATGCTGACGAACGTGTCACACCCGAATTGCGACAATCTATTCAACAAGTTATCAGTCAACCGCCAACGGATACTGTGTATCAAATTGGGCGTTTAAGTTCGGTTTTTGGGCGTGAAATTCGTCATGCGGGTTGGTATCCCGATTATGTGGTACGCCTTTACCCCACCGCCTTCGCCCATTATGGTGACGAATTAGTCCACGAACGCGTACATTACCCTCATCACGCACAAGTTGAAAAACTCCACGGCGATCTCTTACATTTCACCTATAAAAGCATACATCATTATTTAGTTAAATCCGCGGGCTATGCGAAAGCGTGGGCAGACCAACGCCAACGCAATGGCAAAAAAGCCTCACTCTTTCAAGGGATAACACACGGGATCACGTGTTTTCTCAAAATGTACTTGTTAAAAGCAGGCTTTTTAGATGGCAAACAGGGTTTTTTATTAGCGGTTCTCTCTGCTCACTCCACTTTTGTAAAATATGCAGAATTATGGGAACGTGAGCAATCCAAATCATCACACAATTAAGGAGAAAAAGATGAATACAACCTTTCAACTCGCTCAAAATTGGCTTGCCCAAGATCCAGATAACGAAACGCAAGCTGAATTAAACCAATTATTAACCGACGCCAAAAATGGCGATACGCGCGCACAAAAAGAATTGCAAGCTCGCTTTAGCGGACGCTTGCAATTTGGCACAGCAGGATTGCGTGGGCGTTTACAAGCAGGACCAATGGGGATGAACCGCGTACTTGTAGCACAAGCTGCTGCGGGACTTGCCCAATTTCTAAAAGGCTATGATTCTACACCGTCAATTGTAATCGGTTACGATGGGCGTAAAAATTCCGATATTTTTGCCCGCGATACCGCGGAAATTATGGCAGGTGTAGGCATTAAAACCTATTTATTACCACGCAAATTGCCAACCCCTGTGCTTGCTTTCGCAATTCAATATCTTGATTGTACGGGTGGCGTAATGGTTACAGCGAGCCACAATCCGCCTGAAGATAATGGCTATAAAGTCTATCTCGGCAAAGCCAATGGCGGTGGACAAATCGTTTCTCCTGCAGATCAACAAATCTCTGCACTTATCAATCAAGTTGCCACAAGTTCAATTACTAAACTACCACGTAGCCAAAGCTTTACCGTACTCAATGATGACGTCGTAGATGCCTACATTGCCAAAACGGCAAGTTTAGCCAAAGAACCCGCCTGTGAAATCAATTATGTTTATACCGCAATGCACGGCGTAGGCTATGAAGTATTAAGCAAAACCTTAACCCAAGCAGGATTGCCACAACCGCATTTAGTGGAAGCGCAAATCCAACCAGACGGCAATTTCCCAACAGTAAACTTCCCAAATCCAGAAGAGAAAGGAGCGTTGGATTTAGCCATTGAATTAGCAAAACAACAAAATGCAGAGTTTATCATCGCCAATGACCCCGATGCAGACCGCTTAGCCGTAGCAGTGCCTGACCAACAAGGCAACTGGAAAGCCTTGCACGGCAACGTTGTCGGTTGTTTCTTAGCTTGGTATCTGGCACAACAATACCAATCGCAAGGCAAACAAGGGGCATTTGCCTGCTCATTAGTATCATCCCCTGCCTTAGAAAAAATTGCACAGCAATATGGTTTCCGCTTCCAAGAAACGCTCACGGGCTTTAAATATATCGGCAAAGTACCTGATTTATTATTTGGTTTTGAAGAAGCACTCGGCTATCTCGTTGACCCCGACAAAGTCCGCGATAAAGACGGTATTTCAGCTGCGGTAGTCTTTTTAGATTTAGTTCGCTCATTGAAAAAACAAGGCAAAACCTTGTCCGATTATGCCGCGGATTTTGCACGTCAATTTGGCGTTTATGCGAGCGGACAAATTTCTATCCGCGTGCAAGATCTCACAGAAATCAGCAAATTAATGAATGCGTTACGCCAAAATTCCCCAAGCGAAATTGGCGGCATTGCAGTGACACAATTTACCGATCATCTCAAAACAGATTATCACAATGATATTTTGGTATTCGTACTTGCCAACGGCAGCCGTTTAATCGTACGCCCATCGGGAACCGAACCAAAAATTAAGTTCTATTTAGACGTACGTGGGCAAGATCAATCGCAAGCCGCAGACGTCCTAGCCGCATTTGACCACAGCGTACGCACATTGCTACGCCAAGCCGAATACGGTTCACAAGATTGCTAAACTAAAAAAACCGCGGTCAAAATTTCAAACGTTTTTTTGACCGCGGTTTTATTTCAAAGCTGAATAAATACGAGATTATTGCAATAACGAAATATCGGCTACTTGCAAGAACAGCCCTTGTAGTTTGTTCAAAATCGCAAGACGGTTCGCTTTTAAGGCAAGCTCCTCTGCATTCACCATCACATTATCAAAGAAATTATCCACAGGCTGACGTAAACTCGCCAGTTTATCTAACACCGCGGTATAATCGCCTTGTGCAATTAATGGTTGAACCGTTTTATCTAGGGCTAACACATTGTCTGCTAAAGCTTTTTCCGCAGGTTCAATACAAGCCGCTAAATTGATTTCGCCAATTTCGCCTTCCACTTTTGCCAAAATATTGCTCACACGCTTATTCGCGGCAGCTAAGGCTTGCGCAGAATCAAGGGTGCGGAAATGAGCGACCGCTCGCACACGGGCATCAAAATCAGCAGGTCGTGTTGGGCGGCGAGCTAATACAGCTTGGATCACATCAACAGCAATGCCTTCATCTTGATACCACGCACGGAAACGTCCGAGCATAAAATCAACCACGTCATCAACAACATTGTTATTCGTTAATTTGTCGCCAAAAAGAACCGCGGATTTTTGCACCAGATCTACCAAATCCAATGGCAATTTTTTCTCCACAATAATGCGTAATACGCCCAAGGCAGCACGACGTAAAGCAAATGGATCTTTATCGCCTTTTGGATGCTGACCGATGCCAAAAATACCCGTTAAGGTATCAATTTTATCCGCTAACGCAACAGAACAAGCGACCAATGAATGCGGTAAATCATCACCCGCAAAACGTGGCATATATTGTTCATTTAACGCCACCGCCACTTCTTCGTCTTCGCCATCGTGACGCGCATAGTGCATGCCCATTACGCCTTGCGTATCGGTAAATTCAAACACCATATTCGTCATTAAATCGCATTTGGATAACAAACCCGCACGTTTCGCTTTGTTTTCGTCTGCCCCAATTTGTTTCGCGATTTCGCCCGCAAGCTGTTCAATACGGTCAGTTTTATCACGTAATGTACCAAGTTGTTGTTGGAACAATACGGTTTCCAAGCGTGGCAAACGATCCGCTAAAGTTTGTTTTAAATCGGTTTTAAAGAAAAATTCCGCATCAGTTAAACGTGGGCGAACCACTTTTTCATTTCCTTCAATAATCGCACTTGGATCAGAAGGATTAATATTGGAAACAAAAATAAAATGCGGTAATAATTTGCCGTCTTTGTCATAAATTGGAAAGTATTTCTGATCGCCTTTCATCGTATAAACAAGGGCTTCCGACGGCACCGCAAGAAAACGCTCTTCAAATTTTGCACTTAGCACATTTGGATATTCCACCAACGCAGTAACTTCGTCTAATAGATCTTCTTCAATATCTGCTACGCCACCAAGTTGCTGTGCTTTCGCTTGTGCTTGTGCCAAAATTTGTGCTTTACGCTCGTTGAAATCAGCAATCACACTACCACGTTCAGCTAAAATTTGCGGATATTGATCCGCGGTTTGAATGTCAAATTCACGTTCGCCTAAAAAACGATGCCCACGAATAGTGCGACCGCTTTTCACGCCAAGGATTTCGTCATCAATTAATTCATCGCCAAATAATAGCGTAACCGTATGCACAGGGCGAATAAACTGCACCGTTTTATCGCCCCAACGCATTGGTTTTGGAATCGGCAATTTCGCTAACGCATTGGCAACAATCTCGGCTAATAAATTTTTGGTTGGCTGCCCTTCAACCGTGGCACGATAAACTAGCCATTCGCCTTTATCCGTTGCCACACGTTCTGCTTGCTCAACGCTAATGCCACAACCGCGAGCCCAACCTTCTGCAGCTTTAGTCGGCTTACCGTTTTCATCAAACGCTGCCGCAACCGCAGGGCCGCGTTTTTCAATCTCTTTACTTGGTTGAGCATCCGCTAAACCTAACACTTTAACTGCCAAACGACGTGGGCTAGCAAACCATTCAACGTTATCAAACGCTAAACCCGCTTGGGTTAATTCCGCTTCCACATTTTGTGCAAAAGCCGTTGCTAATTTTTTGAGTGCCTTCGGTGGCAACTCTTCAGTGCCGATTTCGGCGAGAAAGGTTTTATTCATTTTGTTTCTCTTTTTCTAATTTATCTCTGAAATCCATTATCTAAACAAATTTGTTTACTCGTTGTTAATTCAAACGCCAATGATTTATTTGGATAATCATAATAATATCTATGATGTTCTTCTAAGCCTTTTTCCTGCGCTAATTTTACCGTTCTTAAAGAACATGTCCGATAAATTAAATCTTTATTCATAGAAGCGTGCATATTATCTTGAGCTGATTTACTCAAATTTGACCAAGACGATTTATCAAAAGAATATTCAAAAATAACTTGGTTATTGTCTGCCTGTACATTTTCAATATAAAGCCCATTGCCGAGATAAAAATGCGTTTGACCATGTAATTTTGCTTTTTCTTTTTTGGCACCTTGGAGTGCTAATTGTTGTACAGATAAATTTTGCGTTTGTTTTTGGTATTGCTCAACATATCCATCATTTTGATGATAGTAATCCATATATTGATCACGTAATTCTTCATCACTAACAGAGCAAGCTGATAGTAAGACAGAAATTAACATAATTAAAAATTTTTTCATTGTTACTTACCTATTATAAAAAACAAACCTCTAATAAATTTATTTACACCCCGGAAACCCCAACGCTTCACGGCTTGCGTAATAGGCTTCGGCAACGCCTTTGGTTAGGGCTCGAATGCGTAAAATATATCGTTGGCGTTCAGTAACAGAAATCGCTTTGCGTGCGTCTAATAAGTTAAAGCTATGAGCGGCTTTTAAAATACGTTCATACGCAGGCAATGGCAAAGGTTTTTCTAGCTCCAATAGGGCTTTGGCTTCACGTTCGTATTCATCAAAACATTTGAATAAGAAATCAACGTTGGCGTATTCAAAATTGTAGGTAGATTGTTCCACTTCGTTTTGATGAAATACATCACCGTAAGTGGTTTTGCCGAGTGGGCCATCGGAATAAACCAAATCATAAACACTATCCACGCCCTGAATGTACATCGCCAAACGTTCTAAACCATAGGTGATTTCGCCCGTCACAGGTTTACATTCTAAACCGCCTACTTGTTGGAAATAGGTAAATTGCGTTACTTCCATCCCGTTAAGCCACACTTCCCAGCCGAGTCCCCACGCACCAAGGGTTGGGTTTTCCCAGTTGTCTTCCACAAAACGAATGTCATTTTGCGTTGGGTCAAAACCGAGCATTTTTAAACTGTCTAAATACAATTCTTGAATATTATCAGGCGAAGGTTTAATCACTACTTGAAATTGATAATAATGTTGCAAACGGTTTGGATTTTCGCCATAACGTCCATCTGTTGGGCGGCGAGATGGCTGCACATAAGCAAACGCCATTGGTTCAGGACCTAATGCACGTAATGCGGTCATTGGGTGCGACGTTCCCGCCCCCACTTCCATATCAAAAGGTTGAACAATGGTGCAACCTTGTTGCGCCCAATAATCTTGTAGGGCTAAAATCATTCCTTGGAAAGTTTTTACATTAAATTTTGTATTCGTCATAGTTTTTCAAAAATTAAATTAAATATTGCTTGATTATACTGTAATTTCGCACGATTACCACGCAAAACCGCGGTCTAAAATGGAATCATTTTTAGTGTGCCTGATCCCAATTTGCCCCAACGCCCACTTCAACAATAAGCGGAACAACTAAATCCGCGGCATTTTCCATTAACATTTTGATTTTATCACGATAGTATTCAAGGCGATCTTCACGCACTTCAAACACCAATTCATCGTGGACTTGCATAATCATCTTAATCTCATCTTGCTGAGCTATTTGATCGGCGATGGCAATCATTGCTCGCTTAATAATATCCGCTGCCGTACCTTGCATTGGTGCGTTAATCGCCACACGTTCAGCCCCTTTGCGACGCATTGCATTGCTGGCATTAATTTCAGGTAAGTATAGACGGCGACCAAACAAAGTTTCAACATAACCTTGTGCTTTAGCTTGCTGCTGAATATCGTGCATAAATGTTTGCACATTCGGGTAACGTTGGAAATATAAATTAATGTATTCTTGCGCTTGATTACGCCCAATGCCAAGTTGACGCGCCAATCCAAAGGCAGACATTCCATAAATCAAGCCGAAATTAATGGCTTTTGCACTACGCCGCTGCTCGCTAGTCACTTGCTCTAATGATACGCCAAAAATTTCAGCCGCGGTTGAGCGATGAATATCTTTGCCTTGGCTAAACGCCTGTGTTAAGCCTTGATCGCCCGACAAATGTGCCATAATACGAAGTTCAATTTGCGAATAATCGGCTGCCATAATTTGATAGCCTTGACGTGCAATAAAGGCTTGGCGGATCCGCCGACCTTCTTCATTTCGGATTGGGATATTTTGTAAATTTGGATCGCTAGACGACAAACGCCCCGTAATCGTTACCGCTTGATGATAACTTGTATGCACTCGCCCTGTCTGTGGATTAACCATTTGTGGCAATTTATCCGTATAAGTTGATTTCAATTTGCTCAACCCACGGTGTTCAACCAACACTTTTGGCAATTCGTGTTCATAGGCAAGTTCTTCTAGCACTTCTTCATTGGTTGACGGCGCCCCTTTTGGCGTTTTACGCAAAACAGGCAACCCTAATTTATCAAATAGAATCTCTTGTAATTGTTTTGTTGACGCTAAATTAAATGGCTGTCCTGCCAATTCATAGGCTTGTTGCTCTAATTCGGTAAGGCGTGCAGCAATCTCATTCGATTGTAAACATAACAAATCACTATCAATCAACACACCTTCACGTTCTACTTGTGATAAAACCTTCGTTAACGGCAATTCCATTTGTTCAAACAGTTGCATTAATTTCGGTTCTTGCCGTAATTTTACCCACAGCACTTGATGCAATTTCATCGTCACATCGGCATCTTCTGCTGCATAAGTAGTGGCTTGTTCAATATCAATCTGATTAAATGTAAGTTGCCCTTTGCCCTTGCCTGCAATCTCTTCAAAAGCAATTGTTTGATGCCCCAAATAACGCAATGCTAAATCATCCATATTATGTCGCCCCGTGCTATCTAACACATAAGATTCGAGCATTGTATCAAAGGCAAAACCCTGTACATTGATGCCGTAACGCATAAAAATTGCTAAATCGTATTTAAAATTCTGTCCCACTTTTTTAATCGCAGGATTTTCCAAAATGGGTTTCAGTTGCGCTAAGGTTTGGTTCAAATCAAGTTGTTCAGGCGCACCAATATAATTATGCCCTAACGGCAAATAGGCCGCTTCGCCTGTTTCAAAGGCAAAAGAAATGCCGATGAGATTAGCTTGCATATAATCAAGGCTGTCGGTTTCGGTGTCCAGTGCAAATAAATCCGCTTGCGTTAATTTATCTAACCAATGGTTTAAATCCGTTTGATTGAGAATACAAGCATAATGGCTACGGTCAACTAAAACGCTCGGATTTTGAGCCGCGGTTTGTTCAGAGTTTGACGAGGATAAATTTGAATAGGCGCTAAGCTGTGTTTGTGTAATTGAACTTGCTCCGCTCATCACTTCATTCAGCCACTTTTTAAATTCATAACGGGCAAAATACGTGATTAATTTATCATTATCCGCTGCCGCTAAAACCAAATCATCAAGCGTAACATCCAGCTGCACATCAGTTTTAATAGTAGCTAAGGCATAAGATAAATCCGCATCGGCACTGCCCGCGGCCAATTTTTCTGCGATTTTTTTTGCACCACGCAAAGGCAAATCAGCCACTTTATCTAAATTCGCATAAATTTGTTTAAGCGAACCGATACCTTGCAATAATCCCAAAGCAGTCTTCTCGCCAATGCCTGCCACGCCAGGAATGTTGTCCGAGCTATCGCCCATCAAGGCTAAATAATCAATAATTAACTCTGGCGGAATGCCGTATTTTTCAATCACGCCATTACAATCAAGCAAACTATTATTCATCGTATTGATCAACATAATTTGCTCATTAACTAGCTGTGCCATATCTTTATCGCCCGTGCTAATTAGCACCGCTTTGCCTTGTGCTGACGCTTGTTTGGCTAAGGTGCCAATCACATCATCCGCTTCAACCCCTTCCACTGACAATAACGGAATGCCGAGCGCACGGATCATCTCGTGTAAAGGTGCAATTTGTTTACGCAAATTCTCATCCATCGGAGGACGATGGGCTTTATATTGCTCAAACATTTCATCACGAAAGGTTTTGCCTTTGGCATCAAAAACGACCGCGATATGGCTCGGTTGCACCTGTGCAATCAGGCTTTTTAACATATTTAACACGCCATACATCGCACCTGTCGGTTCACCCTGACTATTGGTTAACGGCGGAAAGGCGTGGAATGCACGGTATAAATAAGACGAACCGTCCACTAGAACAAGTGGATTAGGGGCAATTTGGGGCATAAAGAATCTCAATTAGCTAAAAATGACCGAATTATAGCGGATAATTCGCACTTCTAAAACTATTTCAGCCTTTGGCTAATGATCCCATAGCCGATGAACAAAGGGCAGAATGTCTTTTAAACATTCAGCGATTGAAATCACGGTCAGATTTTTTTCCACTTCTTTTTTAAACGGTGGACAAAAAGCAAGATGACGATCGGGTTGATTTATTGGTCGCCAACGGCGTGGAATGGCAGATAAACGGCTCGGATAAAACCCAATGGTTGCCACGTTCAACGCCCCGGCCAAATGCAAAGGCCCTGTTGAGCCTGCGATAAATAAATCAGCACAAGCAATGGAATGAGCAAAATCTACCAAACCATTATTTTTATCGTAAATCACCACAGCGGAATGCTGAATTAATTGAGCTAATTGCTGTGCTTTTTCGCTTTCGTTCTGCCCTGCGGTTAACACAATTTGACAATCAAATTCGTTCAACATCCCTTTAATCAAATCAGCATATTGTGGCAATGACAAATTATTAGCAGAACCGCCCGAACCACTATGCACAAAAACCCACTTTTTCTGTGGATCAAGATTGAGCTGTTGGCTCAAAAAAACACGCTGATTTTTGACCGCGGTAGGTGGTAATTGCCAATAAGGCAACGCAGGCTCACAAACAGAAAAATGAAAATCGTGTAGAAAACGCCGTGCGAGATCTTGATTATATTCAAATTCTGCCTTTTCAGAGCGTGAACGGCGTTGAGTAAGTCGTTGATTATACAAAAATTGAAACAATTTAGTCGCAGGTGCCAGACGATAGCCAATACGGCTACAAAAAGTTAATTTTGCATTATACCAATCCGACACAAAACTGATGACCGCATCAAAATGCTGATCCTTAATTTCATTTAATACACGGCGTTGCTCGTTTTTGTCCGTTTTATCCTTAGCATCAATAATTACCGCGTCTAAATAAGGGCAAACTTGTGCAAGGGGAGCGGTGTAACTTGGCACTAATGCTGTAATCTGAAGTTGCGGTGCCGAGGCTTTCAATAATGCAAATGCAGGCCAAGCAAGCATAAAATCGCCCAATTTATCATTACGAATAACTAACAATTTTTGCATTCTCTTTCCCTGTTTTTTGCTATTATTTTTTCTCTACGATACAAGCTCGCATTGTAGCGGTTCATCAAAAACTTTGCAAAATTTATCCGTGGTTTTGACCGCGGTATCAACGCATTATGCCAACAGCCCAATCCCGTGCATTTCCTTTGCTTTTCTTTTGGGTTTTCTGTATAATTCGTGGGCTTTTTGTCTATATATACAGAGAAAAAAGTAAGCATTCCCACCCCTTCGATGTGGGTTTTCTTTTATTATTAAATACTTAGAGGAAGGTTATGGTAACCATTCGTTTATCTCGTGGCGGAGCAAAAAAACGCCCATTCTATCAAATCGTTGTGGCTGACAGTCGTTGTCCACGTGACGGTCGTTTTATCGAGCGCGTTGGCTTTTTCAACCCAATCGCAGCGGGTAAAGCAGAGCGTTTACGCATTGATTTAGATCGCGTAAATGCGTGGTTAGAAAAAGGCGCAAGCTTATCTGATCGCGTATCTAGCTTAGTGAAAGAAGCACAAAAAGCGGCTTAATTTCAACAGGTTATTTTAAGGTGAAATAAATGGAACAGCAGAAAATCGAAGTAGTCGGTAAATTGGGTTCAACTTACGGCATCCGCGGTTGGTTGCGCATTTATTCATCAACAGAACAAGCTGAAAGCATTTTTGACTATCAACCTTGGTTTTTAAAAATCAAAGGACAGTGGCAAGCCACAACGTTAGAAAGCTGGAAACATCATAATCACGAATTGATCGTTAAGCTAAAAGGCATCGACGATCGCGAAGCTGCACAAACCCTTGCCAATGTTGAAATTGGTGTGGATTTGGCAGTTTTTCCTAAATTGGACGATGATGATTTTTATTGGCATGATTTAATCGGTTGCCAAGTGATTAATCTTCAAAATTACAATATGGGCATAGTTTCTGAAATGATGGAAACAGGTTCAAACGATGTATTAGTCGTGCGAGCCACAAGCAAAGATGCCTTTGGCAAACAAGAACGGTTAATTCCGTTTTTATATGAACAAGTAGTTAAAAGAGTAGATCTCGCCACAAAGACTATTGAAGTGGATTGGGACGCTGGTTTCTAATCTCAGGCATGCTGTGCGCTTTGGCGGTAACATTTTGACACAAGGTAATTTACAATGTGGCTAGGAATTATTAGTCTTTTTCCTGAAATGTTCAAAGCAATTACAGAATTTGGGGTAACAGGACGTGCTGTAAAGCAAAACTTGCTACAAGTGCAGTGCTTTAATCCGCGTGATTATACGCACGATAAGCATAAAACGGTGGACGATCGCCCTTACGGTGGGGGCCCTGGTATGTTAATGATGGTGCAACCATTGCGTGATGCCATTTTAGCAGCCAAAAATGTAGCAGGGGATGGCGTAAAGGTGATTTATCTTTCGCCACAAGGACGTAAACTCAATCAATCAGGTGTAAAGACGTTATCGCAGAACGAAAAATTAATTTTAGTTTGCGGTCGTTATGAAGGCATTGATGAACGGTTGATTCAAACTGAAATTGATGAAGAATGGTCAATCGGTGATTACGTACTGACAGGGGGGGAAATTCCCGCAATGGCATTAATTGATGCCGTTGCCCGATTTATCCCAGGAGTGTTAGGCAAACAAGCCTCTGCAGAAGAAGATTCTTTTGCCACGGGTTTATTAGATTGCCCGCATTACACTCGCCCTGAAACACTTGACGGCTTAACTGTTCCCGCGGTGCTGATGTCGGGTAACCATGAACATATTCGCCAATGGCGATTGAAGCAATCGCTAGCGAGAACGTGGCAACGACGCCCTGAGCTATTGGAAAGCCTAGCTCTGACTGACGAACAAATCAAACTGCTTCAGCAAATTAAAGCTGACAGTTCTATCAGTTAACACTAGGAAAAGGTTTAAAAATGAGCAACATCATTAAACAACTTGAACAAGAACAATTAAAACAAAATGTACCAAGCTTCCGCCCAGGTGATACGTTAGAAGTTAAAGTATGGGTAGTTGAAGGAAGTAAGAGACGTTTGCAAGCATTCGAAGGCGTGGTTATCGCAATTCGTAACCGCGGTTTGCACAGTGCATTTACCTTACGTAAAATGTCTAACGGTGTCGGTGTGGAACGTGTATTCCAAACACATTCACCAATCATTGACAGTATCGCTGTGAAACGTAAAGGTGCAGTTCGCAAAGCGAAACTTTACTACTTACGTGAACGTTCAGGTAAATCTGCACGTATTAAAGAACGTTTGGGCGCATAATCAACAGATTATTCGTTTAATCCAAAATCAAAAAGGCTTGAATATTCAAGCCTTTTTTATATCAAATTCAAACCTACATAATCGCAAATTTAATCGGCACGGTCAGTGAACTTGGCATTCCAGCAGGACGTGCACCCACGGCACGAGCACGCTGTACAGCTTGCAGCGCAGCATTATCTAAATCTTCACTTCCCGAAGAATTAATCACTCGCTCACCGCTCAAACTTCCGTCCGCCCCAATAGTAAATGCAACAGTTACCGTGCCTTGTTTACGCATCATCTTAGCACGCTGCGGATACACTTTATTGCGTTCAATTTCACGGCGAATAGCTGCTTTATAACCATCAATTTCGGACGCACTGGCACCCGTACCCGCTAAATTTGGGTTTGAACTATTCACATTGGCACTTACCGCGGTCGCTTTTGAATTCGCATTCATCGCACTCACTACAACTTTATCAGATTTCTCCGCATCATTAACTTGTTGCGATTTCTCTTTTACTTTCGTCACTTCCTTCGGTTGTGCTTTGGTTTCCGATTTTTCTCGTGGTTTTTTCTTTGGTTTTGGCTTTTCTATCGGTTTCTCAACGGACTTAACCTTTTCCTTTGGTTTTTCTGGTGCTTTCTTTAAGGTAGGATCAGCAACCGCTTCTTTCTCAGGTTCTGGTGCAACTTCTTGCTCTGATTCAGGAGGCGGTTCATCTACTACCGTCGCCATCATCATTTCCATAGAGATATTGGTTGCAATAGTCTCCGCAGATTGACTATTTGCCGAATCATCGGTACGCAGGGCATACCATATTCCATAAAATAATGCACAATGAAACGATAAAGAAACCAGAAAACCAACTAATGACTGCGTTGACAATTTACGCATATTATTTGCCTTTATCTTTCATTGTGACAATCGCCACATTCTTGATCTCATTTTTTGCCATCAGATCAGTAATGGACACAAAATTCTGGAAAGAAGCCTTCGCATCCACCTTTAAAGTAACTTTTTGATCTTTTGGCCAACTCGCCACTTCCACTGCTAACGCCTCTTGTTCAATCGGCTTATCATTAAAAAAGATCTCGCCATTTTCAGTGACGGTAAGCAATTTCGCCAAATCATCCGATTTAAATGCCACCGTGGATGATGCCTTTGGCACATTAACTTGAATTTTCCCTTGCGAAATAAAGGATGCCGTAATCAGCACAATCGCCAACAACACCAACATAATGTCAATAAACGGAATAATATTGATCTCATCAAATTTTTTCACGCTATTCACCTATATTTTTTTGGCTATTCAATGCTTTCCATTTTAAACGGTTAACTTCCACACGACGCTGCAACGCACTATAAAACACCATCGACGGAATAGCGACTAAAATACCAACCGCGGTCGCTTTCAACGCCAATGATAAATGCAACATAATCACCGCTGCATCAATATCGCCCGATGAATTACCTAAATCATAGAAGGTTAACAAAATACCAATAACCGTACCAAGCAAACCAACATAAGGTGCATTCGCCCCAATGGTTGAAATAATCGTTAAATGGCGATTTAAATCAATATCAAGTTGATGAATATTTGAATAAGATGATACTTTCACTTTTCCCAAAAATAGAAAACGTTCAATCACATACCACAACATCACAAAACTCATTACGCCTAGCAACCCAAGAATAATGTAATCAACATAATTTTTTAGAAATTCAAATAGAACGGGCATCTTTTATCCTTAAAAAACATTAGAAATAAGAAAAATATTGAGAATTACTCTCAAATAGAATTGAATTCTATCAAAGTTGGCTAAACGGGTAAATCTTTTTAATCAAAACTTATCAAAATCTAAGAAAATAGCGAAAAATAAAAAAATTTTTGACCGCGGTTTTCGACTTATTGAATAAGAAACTCAGCACTAATCGTAAAGAGAGTAATCTGAGCTTGAAATCTTAATAAAATTCATTTATGAGTGTTAAAGGAATCTATATTTGCTAACAAGAGGATAAATCTAATGAAAAGAATAATAATTTTGTTTTCGCTATTATTACTCAATGGCTGTAGCACAGATGAGATTAGCCCCGATGATTGCTATGGCTTAGATTCACCAGCTTGCATCAAAGCAGGTTATAGAGCAGATCAAATAATGCACCCAACTCAAACAATTTATAAATTAAGTCATCCTAACAGTAAATAAAAAACCCGCGATCAAAAATTCATTCATTTTTTGACTGTGGTTTATAAACTCCTAGCTCTAAGCTAATCAACTCAACTAGATTTACAAGCCTCATACCCATATTTCCATAGAAAATATGTTCTCAATACTCTACAATCTCTTCCCAACTTTTACCTTCAATAAAATTAATTTGAATATTCAACTCTTTTTCTAATTCATCAAAATCATCTGAATTAAAAATAATTGAATTATAACCCCCAAATAAAATTAACCATCTATCCAGTATTAATTTGACACCCAAAAACTGGTGTCTATCAAAGCAATATAATGTACCATCAATTCGCGGCTGTTTGATTCTAAAACGATTTTTATAGAATCGATGTTGCTCTATGAATAATAGCAATTATTGATAATTGGAGTTGATAAAATGAAAAAGATTCTTATCTCTATAATCATATTGATATTTTTATGTGTAAATCTTTGGACTGGTTTCTATTGGTATTTAGAAACCTGCCTAGATTACCTACGCTGTGCCTCAGAAGAGATGGAAACTTTAAAAGATTATCATGAACATTTTTTAATCAATTCGCTTTATTAAGATTGATCATTCTTGTTGTACCTACCAATTTAGTTCAAGTTCCTTTTTTGTTCCTTATCTATAGAATAGTTTGTAAGTTTTTAGTGAAAATAAAATAGGTTTTTAAGTTGTTCTTAATTTTTATTAAATAACAGTCATGGATAAAAAGGTTATTGAATACGAAAGTAGTCTAATGTCAGTTTTCCGTTAAAACCTAATTTATTAGATAGAATCGATACCAAAATCATACAACGGTGGGTTAAATTATTTTATTAAAATTTAATACATCATTGTTTTATCTAAATATAGAAATGTTTATTGGTAAATTTATTAATCAATTAAACGAGAAAAGTGGGTAGGAAAAAATGACTAAATTTATTGGTCTGAACTCTATATGGCTACAGGGGTTATAGATCAAATTAAATTAATTTTTACTAGAGATAATATATTCATCTCATTGAAAATATATGGAGTGTATTTTATTATGTACTACACGGTTTTTTATATTTTGGAGAGAAACCAAAATAGAAGATAACTTTTAAATTATAATATGACTCATTTCGTAGTGATATGGAAGTCAAAACTAATTCGGGTTATAAGCCGATTGAGAAATTAGTCATAGGTGAAAAGGTCTTATCAAGAAATAAATTGACTGGATTTGTTGACGATTTAGCGTTAAGCTGAAATCAGCTTTCAGTTTAGATTTAACCGTTTGCTTGGTTGCAATTTTACTTTTTAAAGTAGCTTACCTTCCGTAAAGTTGAGCATATTTATTATTCCTACTTATATATCAAGACAACAAATTTCGCAAACGGGTGGGTAAATCAGATAAAATCAACCAAAAGAAATTTCCTTAACGATTAAGGACATCAAAAATTCACTGCGGTCAAGATTGTATTCTAGATTTTGTGCAACTACTACATAATACAATGATTTTTACGTTTTTTCATTAGATTAAAGTCGTTATCAAACCATAAAACTGCGGTCAAAAAAATCCTTAAATTTCTGACCGCGGTTTTTATTGTTATCATTGATTTCTGCTT
>JAUNAB010000002.1 GCA_030527795.1 Pasteurellaceae bacterium
ATTTTAAAACAATTAGTAAAGCAGAATTTATTCTAGTTATCTAGTACAGCCCCTAAAATATCGTAACATCAAGACAAAAAAAGCAATCTTAGTTCACGATATAAAATATCATTCCTATTTACTGATACTTCCATTTTTACGATCAATATTCCAAATTTGAAATTTTTTATCATAAACCCTACGGCATTATGCTAATAAAAGACATTTTATTAAGTTAACGAAAAGGAAAATTATGCGATTTCTTATTTTTATTATAGGTTTGTTTTTGAACCTACTAAGTGATTTAAGTTATGCTAATTCACCCGAACTTATGCTCGTGGGAACCTATCAACAGCAAAATATTCAAGGCTGGGTGATGAGTGAAAAATTGGATGGCGTTAGAGGTTATTGGGACGGAAAACAATTATTCACAAGACAAGGGCAAGTTCTCCACCCTCCGCATTATTTCATTCAAGATTTTCCACCCTTTGCGATTGATGGTGAATTGTTTAGCCAGCGTAATCAATTTGCGGCGATTTCGTCCATTGTTCGCTCTCAACAGGACAAAGGTTGGGACAAACTCACATTGAATGTGTTTGATGTTCCCGATGCACAAGGCGATTTATTTGCTCGGCTTAAGGTTCTACGTCAGTATCTCACCGATCGCCCCAATAAATATATCCATATCATTGAACAAATTCCGATCCAAAACAGTCGCCAAGTGGACGAATTTTTACAACAAATTGAAGATAAACAAGGCGAAGGCATTGTTGTACGCAATCCCAACGCGCCCTACGAACGTAAACGAAGTAACCAAATTTTAAAAATCAAACGCACATTAGATGAAGAATGTACGGTCATTGCGTATCAAAATGGCAAAGGGCAATTTGCCAATGTTATGGGATCACTCACTTGTGAAAATCAGCGAGGAAAATTTAAAATCGGTTCAGGTTTTAAGCTCAGTGAGCGTATCAATCCGCCCCCGATTGGTGCGATCATTACTTACAAATACCGCGGACTAACAAACACAGGAAAACCCCGTTTCGCAACCTATTGGCGTGAAAAATCAAACCAATAAAAAACCGCGGTCAAAAATTCAAGCATTTTTTGACCGCGGTATTTACAAAAATGAGGTTATTCTTTCAATAGCGATTGCAATAATAGCCCATCAAGTAAAGCTTGTTTGATTAACGCAAAGGCACCAATTACATCTTCATTTTCCAATTCCGATGCAACCAAGGGCGTATTTGCCACAAAAGATGGCAATGCGTGACTTTCTAATGTCTTGCGAATAGCACTAAACAACGTATGTTTGGCTTGGGTTATTTCGCCAGAAATCACAATTTTCTCAGGGTTAAACATATTGACACTCATCGCAAGTACACGCCCAATTTGCACGCCAACGTGCTCAATTAAATCTGTCGCAACGCTGTCTTGTTTATTGCTTGCTTTGCAAATTTGCTCAATGTCGTGGCTATCTAGTGACAACCATTTACTATGGTAACCATCTTGCAACATTTGCTGCATTTTATCTTCAATCGCATTATTGCTCACCACGGTTTCTAAACAGCCCACATTGCCACACAAACAACGTTTACCAAGGGGATCAACTTGAATATGCCCAATTTCGCCCACGCTATTTTTATGCCCTTGAAACACTTCGTGATTAATCACAATACCCGCACCAACACCACGATGCACACGCAATAATAGCGAATCGCTACAATCTTTGGTTACCCCAAAATAATGTTCCGCTAAGGCTAGGCTACGTACTTCGTGTCCGACAAATGTGGGTAAAGCAAATTGCGTTTCAACTTGACGAGCGAAATACCAAGGCTCATTAAGCTCAAATTGGGAAAGAGATTCAATCGCTTGCGTTTTCGTATTCACAAACCCACCAACAGTGATTCCCACCGCAATAAATTCATAACCACGCTTTTGATTTTCAGCTAAAAAGTCTGCCATTTTTTGCAATAAAAATGCTTCAAGTTTAAGAACATTTTTTTCATCAGGTAACTCAATTTGCTGTTTTTTAATAAGTTTTGCGGATAAATCCATCACTGCCAAGGTGGCGTGATGTGTACCAAGTCTTAACAACAAGGTACGAAACGTTTTTTGCTCTGCGACGATGGAAGTTGCACGACGACCGCCCGTAGATTGTTGCTGTTCTACTTCTTTAATCAGACCGCGGGCTAAAAAATTACGCGTGATTTTCGTAACGCTCGCAGGAGCAAGTTGGCTTAATTCAGAAATTTGAATACGAGAAATCGGTCCCTGTTGATCAATGAGTTTGTACACAGTGGCACTATTCATCTGTTTAACAAAATCAACATTCGCTATCTGGTGTTCGTCTCGCATAAAAAAATCCTTAGAAATTCAACCTAAGTCGGTATTCTAAATGGATTTAGTCGGATATTCAACTTAGGAGAGAGAGAAAAAAAATGAGGTTACCAAATAGATAACCTCATTATATTGAAACTACATGATCGCGGTAACGAAAGTAATCAAACCAAGTACAACACCTGGGAAATTCGCCAATGCTACAGGCCAATCGCGTTTTTGTTTCAAGACGCCGTAACATACCCACAACGTACAGTTAATGGTTGTAGCAAGTGGCTGAATTGCCCCACCTTTCATTCCTGAAAGGTTCATACTGATCTGCTGCAAATAAGAAACATACATACACACCGCGGTAAAGGTTGCAACCCAGCCTAAAATAGTAATAAAACGTTCGTTTGACATAAAACCTCTTTAAAATAAAGCATAAATTAAAACACTAAAACAATTTATCTTCTTTATATGCTACACTATAAAAGATAGAAAAACAAGAAAAAATAAGAATAAAATCAATAAATTCTTATCATACTTATTTGAATCGCTTTTTTATCATCATTATTTTGTACAATATATTTATGAAAAATGGATAGATCACACCACATTATTTTCAATAAAAATAAAAAACCGCGGTCAAAAATCCAAGCGTTTTTTGACCGCGGTTTAAATAGGTTAAATTGAAATTTTAGGCAGATTCATTCGGGAACATAAACGGATTCAACCCACTGCGAGCAAAACCTTTTTCTTCCATTTCAATATCTAAGAAAATTTGAGCTAAATCATCAGCAACCGCTTCCACTTGCGGATCTTTATCTTGGAATAAGATTTTTAAATAACTGTGGCAATCACCGCAACTTTCTGCTCGCACAGCTGCCAATTCTTGATTAATTGACCAATAATCCAAATGTTGTGCTTGATCGCAATTTGAACATTTTGCTCGCACCATATTCCATTCGCTTTCACATAACGAACAATGCAAATAACGTAATCCTTGGGTTTCGCCAAAATGCACCACGCTCGCCACGGGGGCAGAACGACAAACAGGACAAACGTGCAATCCTTCTCCACTTTCTGCGTTGCTAGTGTGTGGAAGCTGCTGTGCAAGCTGTACCCAATACAACGACAACGCAGCCCAAATAAACACTGCTTGATCGGCACTGACTTGTGCAACGTCTTGTTGTAAAAGCTGTTTGGCTCGTTGATTTAAGTCATCATTACTTGCCTTTTCCAACCAATCTATCGTTTCCAATGCTAACGGATTAGATTTCGTTTTCATTTCAGCTAACAATGCGTGCAAAATTGCAATCCAATGCTGATCTAATTGCCATTTTTCCACATCTAATGGGTGCGTGGCTAAAAATTCCGCGGACAAATTTTCTTTTAATAAACGAGGATCTTGTTCCAACGGTTGTTTTTGCAACACCGATAATTGGCTATCCACAATCTCCGCTACAAACAATAAATAATCCGAAAAGGGATGATTTTCAGCTAACTTACGCAAACGCTTAGCCCGTCGTTCATACAAATTTTTTGGGTTAGCAAACAATAACGGTGGATTTTGAAAAGAGCTTGCGGCTTGCTTAATTTCTGATTCAGGAAGAATTCGAATACTCATAATAGTCCAAAAGATAAAGTAAAAGTAGGCTTAATTCTAACGCAAATTTCATCATTTAGCGAATTTCTAGCTTATCTCACTTTCATTCTCTGAATTGTCTCCAAAATGAGCAAATTTTTGACCGCGTTTTTTTGGATAATATAGATTGGCTTATTTTCTTTTATTTTAGCCTATCCAACGCTCAGTATTTTAATCTAACACTTTCATTACCTTACAAATCTTTCAAAGCACAACCTTTCAGCAATTTTCGCATCCAACTGCGGTTGGGTGTGAGATTATGCAAAATATCTGCACTTATTGGCAAAGGTTCGCCATAAATTTGTGATGCCAAAATTTCACTTAACAAGGGGGCACTCGTGAAACCACGCGAGCCTAACGCACCGAGCAAAAATAAATTTGAAAAAACAGCCGCGGTTTTGCAAGTTTGTTTACGCCGTAGCTGATTAAAGACATTTTTATAATCCGCTAATTGAGCCGTGTAATCTGGCACATTTCCCACTAATGGCACACGATCTCGCACTGCACAGCGTATGCCTACACGGGCGTGATTGTCAGAAGTATCAATGTCGCTAATCCAATCCACGCCTGCTAAATTATGCTGAATTTTAGCCTGATTTTCCTGCTGTTCCTGTTGGCTAAAGTGACGATCTGCACTATCACGCAAATGGCTTGCACCAAGACAATGGCGAGTACGCGTCTGATTTATAGGCGTGAGATAGCCGTCATAACACAATACGGCCTTAAGTTTTTGCAAATTAGGCGTGGTTGCAATTTCGCTCACTTGACCGCGAACAGGATACGTTGGCAATACTTGTGTTTGGCTAAATTGATTAATCTGATCGCCATTCGCCAACAAAATGATTTGATGAGAAAATCGTTCGCCATTTTGGTTTTCAAGTTGCCAATGCGTTCCATTAGGCAATAATGCTTGAATTTGCTGTTGTGTTTTCAGCACAAGCCCTTGTTTTTGCAAAAAAGCAAAGCCCTGTTGCACAAGTTGTTGCGGGGCAAGCCAACCACCTTGGGCAATCAATCCTCCCCCACAAGGCAAAGCCAATCCAACTTTTTCACTTAATTGCTGTGCAGTTTGCGGTTGATAAAACCCATCCGCTAGCCAATCTAATTGTGCTATTTTCTCTAATTTTGCTTGGCTTTTCGCATCATAACCACACAATGCTACACCACAATAATCAATCGGGAAATCAATTTGATCACTTAAATTATCAAATTGTTGTCGTCCATAGGCAAAAGAATGCACATAAAAACGGCAATTTAGCTCATCATCATCGCTAAGTTGTGGATAAAACGCCCCTTGTTTATTACCAGACGCATTCAATGCGGTGTGCTGATCTGCACAATATAATGTGACCTTTGCCCCACGTTGCATTAATGCATAAGCACAAAAAAACGCCGCCACGCCACCGCCGACAATGGCAATATCTCGCGGTTTATTTGGCACGCAATCCTGTGCCATTTGTGGCAAATACCAAGGAAATTTAGGAGCATTGTCAGCCAAAACCGCGGTCAAATTTTCCGCCGTTTTTATGCCCTGCAAGCATTCACGTTTTTTACCAAAGCCTTTGCGTTTGCTAATTTGAAATCCCACATTTTGCAACCCTTTGCGTACCGCACTAGCGGCAGTAAAGGTAGCAAAGGTGCCGTTGAGTTTAGTGTAACGTGCAATAAATTGATAAAGTTCATCATTCCACATTTGCGGATTTTTGCTCGGTGCAAAACCGTCCAAAAACCACGCATCAATCCGTTCAATCATCACATCGCCTAATTGAGGCAAATTATCTGCGATATCGCCAAACCACAAATCCAAACGCACGTCATCAAAATGAATCGGCAGACAACCTTCAACCAAATGATGCCAATAACGTTGCAAATGGTTTGCCCACGTTGAAAATTGGGGATAGGCTTGCTGTGCGAGCTTCAGTTGTTCTACTCGCAAAGGATACTTTTCAAAAGAGATGAAAAATAAGCGTTTTAAGGATGAATCGGGATATTGACTACGAAATTGACGAAATAATGCAAGCGTAGCAAAAAAATTTAATCCCGTTCCAAACCCCGCTTCAGCAATAACAAAATGTTCACCGTGAAATTGCTGCCACCGCTGCCAAAGTTGATTGCCTTGTAAAAATACATAATCCGCTTCTTGTAAACCGTCTTGTTTTGAAAAATAGATATCATCAAATTGCGCTGAAATCGGCTGGTTATCTTGATCAAAATGGATATTGGCATAGCAAATCTTTTTCACGGGCGTTTTATTCCTTTATCTTATAGGCGAATCTGCTTATAATAGCCGATATTTTTCAAGTTGGGCAACTGGTCAAACAATTCAATTTGTGCTTGAAATATTTTTATTTCATAGTAACGTTACGCCCAAATTTATAAACTCTGTGGAAGGAAGAATTAATGAAAAGAGCGGTTATTACTGGTTTCGGTGTGATTTCTAGTATCGGCAATAATAAAGAAGAAGTGTTGGCTTCATTGAAAGCGGGTAAATCAGGTATTGAGTCTGTTCCTGAATTTATTGAAATTGGGATGCGTAGCCACGTTGCAGGAACGATTAAACTTAACCCTGCAGAACACATCGATCGTAAAGTATATCGCTTTATGGGTGATGCCGCAGCTTATGCTTACCTTTCAATGCGAGAAGCAATTGAAGACGCAGGTTTAACCGAAGAGCAAGTTTCTAATGATCGCACGGGTTTGGTTATTGGTGCAGGAACAGGTTCAGCACATAATCAATTGGTTGCTTGTGATGCAGTGCGTGGGCCGCGTGGTATTAAAGCCATCGGACCTTATGCCGTAACCAAAACCATGGCATCAAGCGTTTCAGCTTGTTTAGCAACCCCCTACAAAATCCGCGGAGTGAATTACAGCCTAAGTTCAGCTTGTGCAACTTCAGCTCATTGTATTGGCCACGCGTGGGAATTAATCCAATTAGGTAAACAAGATATCGTATTTGCGGGTGGCGCAGAAGAATTATCTTGGGAATGTGCAACTGAATTTGATGCAATGGGTGCGGTATCCACAAAATACAACGACACCCCAACCAAAGCATCACGTGCTTACGATGCAAACCGTGATGGTTTCGTTATTGCAGGCGGCGGTGCAGTTGTAGTAGTAGAAGAATTAGAACACGCATTAGCTCGCGGTGCGAAAATTTATGCTGAAATCGTTGGCTACGGTGCAACGTCTGATGGCTATGATATGGTTGCACCAAGCGGTGAAGGTGCAGAACGTTGTATGAAACAAGCAATGGCAACCGTAGATACCCCAATTGATTATATCAATGTCCACGGCACTTCTACCCCTGTTGGCGATGTAAAAGAATTGGGTGCAATCCGTGCAGTATTCGGCGATAAAACCCCAGCAATTTCATCAACCAAGTCAATGACGGGTCACTCGCTTGGTGCAGCGGGCGCACACGAAGCCATTTACACCTTATTAATGTTAGACAATGATTTCATCGCACCAAGTATTAACATTGATACCCTTGACGAACAAGCACAAGGAATGAATATCATTACTCAAACAAAAGAAAATGCAGGTCTGCAAACCGTGATGTCAAACAGCTTCGGTTTTGGTGGCACCAACGCAACCTTAATTTTCCGTCGTTATAGCAAATAATTTATCATACGATACAAATAAAAAGCCGTCTTACTGACGGCTTTTTATTATTTCAATATGAATATATCTAAATTAAAATCAATAAATAAATAAATCCCAAAACGCAATCACGCTTTAAAACGGTTAAACAATGAAGCCCAAAATCCTTTTTTACTTTCCTTCTGAGCTCTCGCTTCTGCCATTTTTTGCTTAACATCATCCACCCAAACCTGATGGGGAGCGTTGGAATCGAATTTTTTCATAAAATCGTAAGGAATGGTATATTCTGGCAATGGATTGATTTCGATTCATTCTTTTGGCGCTATCGGGCTATCAATACCCAAATCAAAACCATGTATGGCGGCAATTTTGGCATACATCAGCACTTGTGGTTGCAAATAAAAATCAAAATGGAGCAAAGTATCTCTTGACGCACGTTTTGGCAATTTCAGTTCTAATAATTTGGCTAACGCGGTTTTCATGCCTTCTACATCTTTATCGGCTAAAGCAACATAAAACTCCTGATCAGGAATACGTTTTGTTTCCCCTTTCGATTTTTTTTCATCATTTAGGAAGATTAACGCGCACTCTTTTAGCAATGCCCAATCGCCACTTAGTGCGAGTAGGGTGTTGGCATTAAAAAAAGCGCGAGTATCATTACGCCGATAAGGTACGGAAATATCAACAATTTCATCACGATGGGTGACTAAATAATCAATCAACTGTTGATTGTCGGAAAGTAAGATTAAAGCAAAATAATCAGTATTATAACCCTGATAAGCCCATTGAGAATAATCTTTAGATAAAATAGTTAAAAAGCCAGCAACATAAGCATTTTGTTTAAATCCCGTAAGATTATTTTCTAATAAAGCTTTAGAGGCTAATGCGCTATGATAATCCCTAAGGGACGATATCACAGAAAACACATGTCCTATATATGTATTTATTGCGTTGAGTGATATATTTAATCTCTCAGCATATACCTTTACTGCTTCAAATGTAAAGTTTTTTGCCTCATCATAGGTTTTAGAGTTCACACTTCCTAAAAATATTTTGTATTTTTCCATTTTTCTTTCCTCCTGATTAATCATTAGCTCAACTTACCTTGTACAACGGTAACATCATACCGCAAATAGCAAAAAACCGCGGTCAAAATTGACCGCGGTTTTTACTATTATTTGACTAAGCCGCCACTGGCTTGTAAATCGGCGTGATAGGATGACCGAACAAAAGGTCCACAAGCAGCGTGTTCAAAGCCCATTGCTTGGGCTTTATCGCGGAATTCATCAAATTCCGCAGGCGGAACATAACGAGCAACGGGTAAATGATGACGGCTTGGTTGCAAATATTGCCCTAAAGTCAACATTGTGACACCATTGCTTCGCAGATCCTGCATTACTTGTAAAATTTCTTCATTGGTTTCGCCTAATCCCACCATTAGCCCCGATTTCGTTGGAATATCAGGAAACATTTGTTTGAAATCGTGCAGTAATTTCAGCGACCATTGATAATCTGCCCCTGGGCGAATATCGCGGTATAAACGTGGCACATTTTCTAAGTTGTGATTAAAGACATCAGGCGGATTATCTTTGAGCTTATCTAATGCTTGTTCAATCCGACCGCGGAAATCTGGTACTAAAATCTCAATCTTGATATTCGGATTTAAAGCGCGAATTTCTTTCACACATTCGGCAAAATGCCCAGCACCACGATCGGGCAAATCATCACGATCCACAGATGTAATCACCACATAACGCAAACGCATATCTTGAATAGTTTCAGCTAATTTTTTAGGTTCTTCAGGATCAGGCGGCAATGGCTTACCGTGTGCAACATCACAAAATGGGCAACGGCGTGTACAAATTGCCCCTAAAATCATAAAGGTTGCCGTGCCGTGATTAAAACATTCGTGCAGATTTGGGCAAGAAGCTTCTTCACACACCGAATGCAAACCATGACGACGCATTCCATTTTTTATGCTATCAATTTTGGCTGAATTGGCTGGCAATTTAATTTTCATCCACTCAGGTTTTTTCAATAACTCTTGATTGGGATCGATAAGTTTTACGGGAATAATTGATGTTTTTGCTGCATCGCGGTATTTCACACCGCGTTCCATTTTAAAAGGGGTTGCCAAACTCTTATCCTTATTTGTTACAAATTTGTTGCGTATTATAACCTAAAAGTGCAGAAAAATGTGCGACTAATTTTGGTGCGACCTTATCACAATCAGCCTGTTGTGGTGTAATAAAATCGGCAAGTTGACACATTTGTAACCCCGCATAACCACACGGATTGATAAATTGGAAGGGGGTTAAATCCATATTAATATTTAAAGCCAGTCCGTGAAATGAGCAACCATGGCGAATGCGTAGCCCCAATGAGCAGATTTTTTTCTCATCAATATAGACACCTGGTGCATCAGCTTTCGGATAGGCTTGAATGCCGTAGTCAGCTAACGTATTGACGACGGTTTGCTCCAAGGCAGACACTAAATCACGCACTGTTAAGTCGTTACCGTTCGCTTTATGCCGTTTAATATCAATTAACACATACATAATCTGCTGACCTAAACCGTGATAAGTGATTTGCCCGCCACGATCCGATTGCACAATCGGAATTGTCGTTATTTGCAATAAATGCTCTGGTTTGCCCGCTTGCCCTTGCGTAAATACAGGATTATGTTGCACCAACCAAATTTCATCCGCGGTTTGTTCATTACGTTGATCGGTAAATTCCTGCATTTGTTGCCACGTAGTTTGATAATCTTGTATCCCAAGCTGGCGAACGATTAATTGAGTTTTCACGCTTTCTCCTTATGGGAAAACCGCCCGTTGAGCATTTGCTAACGCGCGGTTTAATAAAATAAAACGTTAAAATAAAAATGATTATAATACCATTCTTACGCCGTCGATTTTCGCTAATTCAGCATAAAGTGTTTCCACTTGCTCAATATTCTCTGCCACAATATCCACAGAAACCGAATTATACGTGCCTTTACTGCTTAAATGCTGGCGTGGCTTATAATCCCCTTTTGCGTATTTTTGCACTACTGCAACGACATCATCCATTAAATCAGGACGATTACTGCCAACCACTTTAAAGGTAAAATCACAAGGGAATTCGAGCAAATCTTTTAATTTTGCTTCTGGCACTTCTTCTACTGTAATGGTTTTATTTTCTAAATCTGTCATTTGAACCTACCTTACCTTTTCTCTTATCAAGATTAACTAAATAGACCTTTTACTGTTAACACAATCCAATCCACCGCTCGACCGAAAAAGCCTGCTTCAGGTACATCTTGCATTACTTGTAAATCAACTTTCGCCACATCCTTGCCATCTAACTGATACACTACTTTACCCACCACTTGACCTTTAACTAATGGGGCTTGTAAGGCTTTTCCTTCAAATTGATAACTTGCTTTCAAATCAGCTGTACGTCCTTTCGGAATCGTAATAAAACCATCTTTCAATACGCCAACTGCTACTTTATTTTCTGCACCGTAATACACCTTCTCTTCAGAAATGGCTTTGCCCGCTTCTAAGGTTTTAAAGGTTTCAAAATTATTAAATCCCCATTGCAATAATTTTTTACTTTCAATTTCTCGTCCTTTAAATGTCGGCACGCCCATTACCACTGAAACTAAACGCATATTGCTTGGGTTCGTTGCTGATGCAACCAAATTAAACCCTGCTTTATCGGTATGCCCTGTTTTCATACCGTCAACATTCATTGTTTTATCCCATAGCAAACCATTACGGTTTTGCTGTGTGATATTATTAAACTTAAATGATTTTTCAGAGTAAATAGCATATTCATTAGGTAAATCACGAATAACGTGCATACCAATCGTTGCCATATCACGAGCAGAAGAATATTGGTTAGGGTCATCTAAACCGTGAACGGTGGTAAAATGGGTATTTTTTAAACCAAACTGTTCCGCAAATTTATTCATTGACTCAATAAATTTGTCCGTTGTCCCCGCTAAATGCTCTGCCATCGCAACGCAAGCATCATTACCCGACACAATAATAATACCGCGGTTTAAATTTGCCACAGAAACCTGTTGGTTCAAATTTAAGAACATTTTTGATGAACCTGGGAAATTTTTACCCCATGCACTTTCTCCAATAGTAACCATATCATCATTATGCAGTTTACCCTGTTTAAGTGCATCGCCCACCACATAACTTGTCATCATTTTGGTTAACGATGCAGGATATTGGCGTTGATCGGGATTTAATGATGCCAACACCGCACCCGAGTTATAATCCACTAAAATAAAGGTTTGTGCATTAATTTGTGGGGGGGCAATGCCATATTGCATATCTTCTGGTTCTGCCTGTGCGTGCAAAGACATTGCAATAAGACCTGTAACTAATGCAAGTTTTGATTTTTTAATCACGTTATTGAGCATTTAAAATCCTTAATTTCCTTAATGATGACGACTTTTTGAACGAATATTCAATT
Organism: Pasteurellaceae bacterium; assembly: GCA_030527795.1. GTDB lineage: Bacteria > Pseudomonadota > Gammaproteobacteria > Enterobacterales > Pasteurellaceae > JAUNAB01. The sequence continues at coordinate 12,020 of JAUNAB010000002.1, forward strand.
TACTTTTCTTTAATTTGGGTTGATTTATCATCTTATGCTTAACCAACTCATTATTTTTGTGTATTTTACGCTGTTTTATTGCATTTGTACGCATCTTTATGCTTTTTGTTTTCACTGAATGTTTAGCAGAAGCATTAAAAACGTGGCGCTTTTTGACCGCGGTTTTACGCGAATGTTTGTGTAATTTCGCAAATAAACTATTCGCTTTAGAATGTAATTGCGCCTGTTGTGCCTTTTCCTGTTGAAGTTGTTCGCCACTAATTACATCAAAACGAATATGTGCCACCCCTGATGCTGTCATTCCTAATTGTTTTGCCGCCCCTTTAGATAAATCTAGCACACGCCCGTGCGAATAAGGACCGCGGTCATTAACACGCACGATCACACTACGTTGATTGCGTAAATTCGTTACTTTTAAATGCGTCCCAAAGGGCAAACTGCGGTGAGCCGCGGTAAAATCAGTACTATCAAAGATTTCGCCACTGGCGGTACGTGCACCTTGGAATTCACTGCCATAATAGCTCGCCATTCCGTCATTGGTTAACGCCATAAGGCGTATTGGAAAAATAATAATAAATAAACTTAAAATAAAGGTAATTTTTTTCATAATATCCTTATCGGTTGCCATATAAGTTACGCGTTCGATGGGTATGAATTGACATAATTAACCCAAACCCAGCCATAATCACCACAAACGAGGTGCCGCCATAACTTACCAGCGGTAACGGCACACCCACTACGGGCAAAATACCACTTACCATACCAATATTCACAAAAACATAAATAAAGAAAATCAGCGTTAACGCACCCGTTAACATTCGTCCAAACGCCGTTTGAGCTTGTACGCCAATAATCAATCCACGAGCGATAATAAATAAATAAATCGCCAACAAAATAATGACACCAATTAAACCGTGTTCTTCCCCTAAGACCGCAAAAATAAAATCCGTATGGGGTTCAGGCAAAAATTCTAGTTGTGATTGTGTGCCAAGCATCCAACCCTTACCTGCAATGCCACCCGACCCAATAGCAATTTTAGACTGCAAAATATGATAACCCGCCCCAAGCGGATCTTTTTCGGGGTCAAGCAGGGTCAACACACGCATACGTTGATAATCATGCATTAAATACAGCCACATAATAGGAATAAACGCAGCTAACGCCACCGCAGCGGCACCAATCAACCACCAGCTCATTCCCGCTAAAAATACCACAAATAGCCCTGAACCAATGACTAAAATTGACGTCCCTAAATCGGGCTGAATCGCCACCAACAATGTCGGCACGATAATCATCACTAACGCAATAATGGTATCTTTAAAGCTAACTGGCACAGGGCGACCACCGAGAAAAGTCGCCACCATTAATGGCACCGAAAGTTTTACTATTTCTGAAGGTTGAAAACGCAAAAAACCGAGATCTAACCAACGTTGCGCCCCTTTACTGATCGCACCAAAGGCATCGACCATCACCAGCAAAATAATGCCAACAATATACAAGGGTAGGGCAATACGTTGATAGAAACGGGGCGGAAGTTGTGCCATCACGCCCATCACGATAAACCCAAGTGCAACCTGCATAATTCGATTACGAAACATCACTTCGCTAGCGCCACTTGCACTATATAGCACCAACAATCCGTAAGCGGAAATCATAATCAAACCGACAAATAGCAAGAAATCAAGGTGCATTTTATGCCATACACGATTAGGCAAAGATTTCTTTTCATCCATCATTGCGTATCCCCTTGGGATGAAAAAACAGCCGAATTTTGATCCGTGGGTTGAGCAGACTGTTGCATTGCATTACCTTGTTTATCTGTTGCCATATTTTGCTCTGCTTGTTTAGTCACTTCTGGCAAACGTTGGTTCAAATAATAATCCATAATTTTTCTAACAACAGGTGCGGCATTGCCCGAACCACCACCTGCGTTTTCCAAAATAATAGACACCACTATTTTAGGGTTTTCATAAGGGGCATAAGAGGTAAACCATGCGTGGTCGTGTAACTCTTTCTTCAATGCACTGGCTTGATATTTTTGATTTTCTTTTAAGCTAAAGACCTGTGCAGTACCTGATTTACCTGCTACATCATAATTTGCTCCTGCAAATGCTTTACGACCCGTACCCGATGCAGCGTGAACGACCCCATACATTCCGCGTTTTGCCGCGTCCCAATAGCTCTTTTGCGGCTCGGTAATGTCTTCATAGAGTAAGGGATCTTTATAAGGCTCAACGCTTATTCCCATAGTTTCTTTCATTAAATGGGGCGTATTAATCTTACCATTATTCACCAAAATTGCCGTTGCTTTGGCTAATTGTAACGGCGTTGCAATCCAATAACCTTGACCAATCCCAACAGGAATGGTATCGCCTAATACCCAAGGTTTCTTATAACGTTTCTGCTTCCATTCACGGCTCGGCATAATACCCGCGGTTTCTTCTTGAATATCAATTCCTGTCGGCATACCAAAGCCAAATCGTTTCATCCATTCGGACAGGCGATCGATCCCCATTCGATAGGCGACATTATAGAAATAGGTATCAGAAGATTCCGTAATCGCTTTTTGCAAATCCGTATTGCCGTGCCCTGTTTTTTTCCAGTCACGGAAACGTTTGGTGGTATTTGGTAAAATCCAATACCCAGGGTCAAAGAAAGTGGTACTTGGTGTAATCACGCCTTCGGTTAATGCTGACACCGCAACAAAAGGTTTTACCGTAGAAGCTGGCGGATATGCCCCCTGTGTGACACGGCTATACAATGGACGATTAGGATCATCTAATAACATTTTATAATTGCTACTTGAGATCCCTCCCACAAATAAATTATTGTCATAACTTGGGCTTGATACCATCGCTAAAATACTGCTGTCTTTTGGATCAAGCACCACCACTGCTCCTTTTTGGTTACCCAATAGATCCGTAATATAACGTTGTAATTCTAAATCAATGGTTAATTTAATGCTTTTCCCTGCGACAGGCGGTTGCTCACTTAATTTACGAATAACTTTACCGCGGCTATTAATTTCAACCTGTTCATAACCTGCCGTGCCGTGTAATTGCTCTTCATAATAGCGTTCAATACCGAGTTTACCAATATCTTGTGTGCCAGCATAATTGCCGTCTTTTTCTTCTTTTTTCAAGCGTTCGGCATCTTTATCATTAATTTTTGACACATAGCCCAAAATATGCGACATCGGCTCACCATAAAGATAATGACGTTCAAAATAAGGACGAACATCAAGACTTGGGTAGTTATATTGATTAACCGCAAAACGGGCGATCTGTTCTTCACTTAAATCGGCTTTTAATAAAATTGGCGTATAACGGGTTGAACGTCGGCGTTCTTTGGTAAATTGTTCAATATCATCATCAGTTAATCCCACAATTTCGCGTAATTCATCGAGCGTTTGTTGCAAATTTTCTACTTTTTCAGGCACGATATACAAGCCAAAATAAGTTAAATTCTCCGCAAGCAACTTGCCATAACGATCATAAATTAGACCGCGGGTTGGCGGGACAGGTAACAATTTGATACGGTTGCCATTAGAACGCGTTTGGTACTTATCATAATCTACCACTTGTAAATGATACAAATTGGTCAATAACACCGCAATTAAACTCAATACCACAATAAATGACACTAACGCACGACGTGCGAACAAATTACGTTCAGCTTTTCCATCACGAATAGGATCAATGTTAGATTGAGATAATAGCTTTTTAAACGACGGCATTGCAGATTATTCTCGATGATAAGGATGATTGGTGGTTAACGACCACGCACGATATAGACTTTCTGCGACAACAACACGCACCAAAGGATGTGGCAAGGTTAATGCAGATAATGACCAACTTTGCTCCGCTGCATTTTTACATTCGGGCGATAGTCCTTCTGGTCCGCCAATCAATAAGCTCACATCACGCCCATCTTGTTTCCAATGTTCAAGTTGCTGGGCTAGTTGAGGCGTTGTCCAAGGCTTACCAGGAATATCCAAACTGACAATGCGGTTTTTCCCACACATTGCCAACATTGCTTTCCCTTCCTGCTCCAAAATGCGTTTAATATCGGCATTTTTACCGCGTTTTCCGGCAGGCACTTCAATCAATTCAAAGGGCATATCTTTGGGAAAACGGCGTTGATATTCTTCAAACCCAGTGCTAATCCAAGCAGGCATTTTTGTGCCAACGGCAACAAGTTGAATTTTCACATTACGCCCAGAGCTTTTCTAATTGATACATTTCGCGGCTTTCCACTTGCAAAATATGAACCATTGCTTGCCCGAAATCCACGACAACCCAATCCGCTGTGGCTTTTCCTTCTTCACCAAAGGTTTCAATGCCCGCTTGTTTACTTTCGTCAATCAAGCGTTGGGCTAAAGCAGAAACGTGGCGACTTGAGGTTCCCGTACAAACAACCACATCATCAGTGATTGAGGACTTGCCTCGTACATTAAAGCGCTGAATATCGGTCGCTTTCAGCTCATCAAGTTTATCTATAATAAATTCAACTAAGTTCATTTTTATTTCAATTAAAAAGGTTTAAAGGTAAGAATTTTAACACGAGATTGGCGAAAGCGAAATAGTCATGCCCCAAGGTCTATCGTACATTGAACCTTTTAATGCCCAGTTCGTAAAACCGCGGTCTAAAATTTGCCTATTTTACGCGTTAGCTTCACGAACGAAAACGACGTTTTCCCATTTGCGAATGCGAGCGTGTGGTACGTGCTTGTGCTGATTTTAAACGATAAGGTTTTGGCAATTCCGTTAATAATGACTCAGGATCATATTGACTAACGGGAATGGTATGCCCAATATAGGTTTCAATTGCAGGTAAATTCATCGCATAAGCCTCACAAGCAAAACTAATAGATACGCCACTTTCCCCTGCACGCCCCGTACGACCAATCCGATGCACATAGTCTTCACAATCATCGGGTAAATCGTAGTTAAAGACGTGCGTCACATCGGGGATATGCAATCCGCGTGCGGCAACATCAGTCGCCACCAGAATATCCAATTGCCCATCAGTAAACTGTTTTAACAATGCAAGGCGTTTCTTCTGTGCCACATCGCCAGTTAACAGCCCAACACGATGCCCGTCCGCCACTAAATAACCCCAAATTTGCTCACATTGGTGTTTGGTATTCGCAAAAATAATCGCACGTTCAGGCCACTCTTCTTCTAATAAAGTCATCAACAATGCCATTTTATCCTGATTAGACGGATAAAATAATTCTTCTTGAATACGATGCCCTGTTTTCTGCAACGGCTCAATTTCAATATATTCAGGTTCATTCATATCTTCAAAAGCCAGTTCTCGTACTTTATAAGATAAGGTTGCAGAAAAAAGCAGAGTTAAACGCTCAGTAGGTGGGGGACATTTACGCAATAAATAACGAATATCGCGGATAAAACCGAGATCAAACATTCGATCCGCTTCGTCAAGCACCACCACTTGAATATGGGTTAACTGAACGATACCTTGTTTGACATAATCAATCACACGTCCTGTCGTGCCAATAAGGATATCCACACCATTTTCTAAAGCTTTGAGCTGTTTATCATACCCATCCCCACCATAAGCCAACCCTGTTTTTAATCCTGTATTCGCCACCAACGCACTGGCATCATTTGCAATTTGTACCGCCAATTCACGCGTCGGTGCTAAAATTAATGCACGAGGTTGATGCGATGCTGGCGTAGAATGGGTCAATAAATGGTGAAAAACCGCGGTCAAAAACGCCATCGTTTTCCCTGTTCCCGTTTGTGCTTGCCCTGCTACATCTCGCCCTGCCAAACTTAACGGCAAAGACAACGCCTGAATTGGCGTACAATATTCAAATCCTTTTTGGGTAAGTGCAGATAAAACTTGTGGGTGTAATGGCAGATCAGCAAAACGTTGCTGACTTAAATGGTTTGTTTGCATAAAAAATGAAATTTACTCAATGATCAATATTGCTCGCAGTATAACATAAAGAAGCGTTGATCCCCAACTTACGCTAAATTAACCGCGATTTTAACGTAAAATTCCTTAATCTTTCATTGTTATGCATAAACCGCGGTAGAAATTTCATCCTTTTTGAGTTTATACCTGATTAACAGTTTTACGATAAACACTCGGCGGAAAACCATATATTTTTTTAAAGGCTTTGCTAAAATGAGATTCCGATTGATACCCAATTTCCAGTGCCACCGCTAAGATCGTTTTTTGCGTTTTCGCCAACAACATTGCTGCCTGTTGCATTCTCAAATTCACTAACAATTTCCCTGGTGCTATCCCCACTTGTTGCTGAAAAACTCGAATAAAATTCGCACGTGACATACAAGCTAATTCGGCTAACTTATCCATATTCCAATGTTGTTCTGGCGATTTAAGTAACGCGGTAATGACATTTAATAATCGCTTATCACGCAACGCATTGAGGATACCTTGGTGTGAATGATGTTGTGCCATATAAGTACGCAAAATATAGGCAAATAACACATTAGATAGCGAATTGATGATGGATTGTGAACCAAAATCCGACTGTACCGATTCAACTTCTAAAAGGGACATTAATTGTTCTAAAGGCGAATGACGCATAGACAAATGAATCATATCGGGCAAGGTTTCAATCAACGTGGCTTGCTTTGAATAATAAAAATGACCGCAAAACATATCGGTTTGTGCATTTTGATAAGTCTGATTAGACAATTTTTCTTGTAAAGCAAATGAAGACGGCTTAACCGAGGACGAAATTCCGTTTAAAGAATGTGCATTGCCACGTGGAAAAAAGAGAATATCCCCTTGGACAAGTTCAAATGCTTGTTCCCCAATATGGCAAACACAATGCCCTTGCAAAATAATATGGAAAACTCCTTTGTGTTCATTCTCTGTTGGTTGATGTGCTAACAACCAATCCCCTTCAAAACGACAATGCGGATAAATACTTCCTTCCACCTGCGAAATTTGAATTAACCGATCTAAAATATCCATTCCCAATACCCAATAAGACGATTTAAATAAAACTTAAGACGAATAGCCAAGTGTATGAAATAAGTTTAGCACATAATACATCTATCAAATACACTTATTCAAATTTGATATCCATTTTATAATAGAAAATAAGGAGTTTATTATGTTTGCAGATTGGAAAAATGACGTTGCTCACGTGAAAAAATCATTTGGTGCATTAGGTGCAAAACATCCTAAAATGTTGAAAGCTTATGCGGCACTTGGCGAAGCGGCAGCAGAAGGTAATGTATTAGATGCGAAAACCCGTGAATTAATCGCTTTAGCAGTTGCGGTGACAACCCGTTGTGAAAGCTGTATTGGCGTACACGCAGCAGATGCGGTCAAAGCTGGGGCTACGGAAGAAGAAGTGGCAGCAGCTTTAGCAATGGCGATTGCACTAAATGCAGGCGCTGCTTATACCTATTCATTGCGTGCATTAGAAGCCTTTAATGTTCAAAAAGATTAATCGCCAAACGGCTTAATCATTTTTTATCTTAAACCGCGGTCAAAAATTTCACCGTTTTTTTGACCGCGGTTCTTGTTATTTTAACGCGTTAGTCTTCGCCCCAAACTTCGCGAGCGATCTCTTCAACCAAACGCACTTTCGCCCATTGTTCCGCTTCGCTCATAATATTGCCTTCTTCCGTTGAGGCAAATCCGCATTGTGGACTCAAACAAAGTTGTTCAAGTGGCACATATTGTGACGCGTCTTGAATACGCCCTTTGATAACCTCTTTATTTTCCAGCGTTGGAAATTTGGAACTCACTAACCCTAAAACCACACGTCCTTTGTTACCTGCAAAGTGTTTCAATGGCTCAAATCCGCCTGAACGTTCATCATCATATTCAAGGAAATAACCATCAAATTGCGTTTGAGCGAAAAGGGCGTCGGCAATCGGATCATAAGCACCCGATAATAAATAAGTTGAACGAAAATTACCACGGCAAACATGCGTGGTAATTGCCATACCCGCAGGTTTATCCGCTAATACAACTTGAATATTTTCAAGGGCTTGTGCTTTGTCTGCTTCAAATTCAGGTTTAAGATAATTGTTGCACAACGATCCCCAATACACATCATCAAATTGCAAATAGCGACAGCCCGCATCATAGAACGCCTGAATAGCTTCTTTATACGCTTGTTGAACATCTTTAGCAAAGGCTTCACGATTAGGATAAACGCCCGTATCCCATTGAATTGGATACATTAATTGGTTTGGGCTAGGAATGGTATATTTCACAATTCCACGCCCTGCGACAATTTGATTTAACTTTTTAAAATGTGCAATAAACGGGTGTTCTGGGTTCCAAGATACCTTGCCACAACAACGCGTATTATATGCACGGGTTTCCACCCCGTTGAACTTATAGCCGTGTTCTGGTGTATAACCTTCAATGCCATTTAAGTTTTCCAAAAAATCAATATGCCAAAAGGCACGGCGAAATTCGCCATCCGTAATCACTTGGATTCCCGCATCTAACTGATCTTGCACCAATTTAGCAATCTCGTGATCTTCCACTTCCGTTAATTTCTCACGAGTTATCTCGCCATTGGCAAACTGCACTCGTGCTTGTTTCAACGCTTCGGTTCTTAAATAACTGCCTACAGTATCCGCATGCAATGGTAAAATCTTACTCATTTAATCCTCCTTAATGATCAATAATCTCTTTATTTATTTTTAAATGGTTTATTGGATAACCTTACAATAGGTTTTTCTAACATTATTTGGAACATACCTTGTTTATCTACAGCACCAGAAGAAAGATAAATTTTTTTAATATTATCTCTAACTGGCTCTGAGTACTCAACATAAATTGAATTTTCTTCTTTATTATGCGGTATATGCTTAGTAAACTCAGTAATATAAATCATTCTACATTCTTGTTCATCTTCAAAGCCATAATGCTTAATTAAATAACGTAATGGTAAAAGAATAAAATTAATAGTAGAAATAATTTCACTTCTAAACTCCCAATCAACTTTACATTCATCATTATTCAATCTTTTAAACAGTTTACGTAATATTTCTTTATAAATATATTCAAGAGTCTTATAAATCTTTTCAGTTTTTTCTTTAATTTTACCCTTATATTCATCCCAACACATTTCAATCGTTTCTCTATCTTTACCATTCATCTCTTCAAAAAATGTATATTTATCTCGATGAGCTATTGAAATATAACCATTCTCAGGTGATAAATAAATACAACGATATAAATGTAAAGGTCCAATAGCATTAGATGATTCGTTATCATTTTTGTTATGTGAATCTGATACATTTACAAAAATTTTCTCATTCACTTGTTTTTTTAAGTTCTCAAATGGATTAATAGATGAATTAAGAAAATCTGTTTCTTTGCTAAAAAATCCTTTACCAAACACTAAACTTACACCTAAGGCTTCTTTATTGTCTTCTTTCCCATATAACCGAAATTGATTTAAACTATCATGATTAAAGGTAAAACAACTTATAAATGGAATAAGAGAAGGGAGCATATTTTGTTGCTTATCTAAATCATATTTATCCAAAAACTGATATAATACTTTTCCTTCCGTTGGATCATTCACTTTATGCAAAGCATTAAGACGAAAAGTGGGAATTTCTTTTTCATCAGGTTCCAATAAACTGTATGCAATTTGACAACGAGTATAATGCGCAAACCGCTTTTCATATGTTATTGTATCATCAGAAATAATTAGTTCGTTCAATATTTTTACTACATCAGTATATAATTTATTAAGCTGATCAGAGAAAACCGCTCCATCTCCATTGTCAGTTTGAAAAATATTTAAAATTTTAATTTTAGACTCAGACTCATAATAATAATTTACCTTAGCATTGGTAAAGGCGTTAATAGCTTCGTCTATTTCTCCTTTTTCTTTTAAAGTAACACCTAAGTTAAATTGTGCCATCGCATATTGCTCTTTTATCTCTTCAGGTACGCACTTATATGCTTTAATGGCTTCGTCTATTTCTCCTTTTTCTTTTAAAGTAACACCTAAATTAAGTTGTGCCTTCGCATATTGCTCTTTTATCTCTTCAGGTACGCGCTTATATGCTTCAATGGCTTCGTCTATTTCTCCTTTTTCCTCTAAAACAACACCTAAGTTAAATTGTGCCTTCGCATATGGCTCTTTATTTATAGGGGAAACTTGGGCTAATAATTCTATTACCTTATCAATATATTTCTTCTCATAATGCTTATATGCTGCTTTTAATAGTTGTTCATCCTGTTCCTGGCTTTGTTGGTTAGTATTAGTCATAAAAAACTCCTTTGAACGTTGGAATTACTAAATAGTTAATTTAAATTATTCTACTGATATCACAAATAACTTGCTATTTCCGCGGTCAAAATTTCACGCGGATTTTTGACCGCGGTTTTAGGCTTTTGGGGTACGATATTTGAAATAATTAATTATAAATAAGCACAACCCAATTAGTGCGAGTATTGCACCAAATTGCCCAATATGTGGCAGCCCCCATTGTTGCATCACTTGCCCACCAATTAACGCACCACCACCAATGCCAATGTTATAAATTCCTGAATAAATTGCGGTTGCTACATCGGTAGCATCGGGGGCAAGTTGTAGCACTCTCATTTGCAAACTTAAGCCCAACGATGAAATGCCAATGCCCCAGATAAAGATTAGAACGTAAACCAGTCCATTATGGGTGCTGACAGGCAATAGCAACAAAAGCGATACGCTAAGTAACAAGGTAGAGAAAATCAAAAAACCGATTGGCATTCGGCGGTAAATTTGCCCAAACAGCAAACTTGCCACAATGCCCGATAAACCAAACACTAATAAGACCGCGGTCGTTTCGTGTTCGCTCATTCCACTGATTTTTAGCATAAAGGGTTCAATATAGCTATAAGCCGTAAAATGAGCAGACACCACAATAATGGTTAACAGATAAATTCCAAGTAACAATGGACGCTTCATTAATAGTGGTACGCTGTCCAATGCGCCTGCATTTTTACTTGGCAAACGGGGCAACAATTTTGCTAACAACAACATTACGATCAATGCGATCACACCAATCGTGCCGAAAGTAACACGCCAATTAAATGCTTGACCAAGAATCCGCCCAAGCGGTAAGCCTAATACCATCGCTAAAGCACTGCCCATTGCTAATAGACCAAGGGCTTGGGTTTTCTTGCCTTCGGGGGCGATGCGTAAAACTAATGCGCCGGTAATTGACCAAAAAATTGCGTGGGCAAACGCAATACCGATCCGCGAAATCAACAAGACGGTATAATTCCACGCACAAGCCGATAAAATATGGCTCGCAATAAATAATCCAAATAGTACTAACAATAGCCCCCGTCGCTCAACCTTGGCGGTTAAAAGCATAAAAGGCAACGACATTAAAGACACCACCCACGCATAGATTGTCATCATCCAACCGACTTGCTCCACGGGCATCGCAAAACTTTGTGCAATATCGGATAATAAGGCAACGGGGATAAATTCGGTGGTGTTAAAAATAAAAGCGGCGAATGCCATAATAACAACGCGGAAATAAGCCATTTTTGGCGAAACTTGTTCAGACTGCATTACTTAAACTTCTCTTTAATAAACTCTTTTAATTGATTTTGAAATACTTTATTGATTTTGACTTCATATTTTGGTTGATCGCAACGATCAAAAAAATGAATGGGTAAAGCGAATTGTTGGTATTTTTGCTCCTGTGGGCTTAAGGTGAGTTGAAAATCACATTGTTGATAGCGTAAATCTAGCTCACCTGAGCCTTTCAACGCCACTTGCTCCGCATCCATTGCGATATGATTGACCATGAGAAACATTGGATCAAAGGTAAATTCGGTGTCTAAATCCTGAAATGATGTTGTTATTGTGGCGGAAGGGTCGTAATTTAACGGAAAATACTGGCTTAATAATGCCAATAAATTAATCCCTTTGATTTTTCCATTGGCAATATGCAATCTCGCGTTTCCACGTTCAAATCGCCATTCCGTCTTCGCAAAGGGTGCAAAGGTCAGATACAAATTTCCGCTGACAGTGCCGTCCGCAAGCTCAGGAATATTCAATGTGCGTAAATATTTCCCCAAGGGCTGATCGGAAAAAGCAACCGCAATATCTTGCCCTTTTATATACTTCACGCTCACTTTTCCCGCCCCCAATAATTGCCCATTCCAACTCAATTTATTGTTTTCAGCACGATATTCCCCCGAACTCTCGCCAAAATTTTCATTATTCAATTGAAGATCGGTTAAGCGATATTGAGTGTAATTTTTGCCAAGGGTAAATTCCCCTTTTGATAACGCCATATCAATAGCTTGATTGTTGTAAATCGGCTGACTAAAGGCAAAGTGTAAAGTTACAGCATTAAGTTGTAACAGGCTTTCATCCCGATTGTTCTCTTGCCAACGCAATTCGCCACGAAATGATATTGCGTTTTTTGCAATATCCATTGCACTAAGCTCAATTTGAGTTGAGTTCAGCACAAATTCGGGATGCTGAAAAATATCACCGAGCAAAAATGAATGATTTGGCTGTGCAATAAATTGGATTTGAGTAAAATCCTCAGGGTTATTCACGTTATCCGACAACCAAAGCTGTCCATCTTTAATCGCAAATTTGGCAATTTCCATTTTGCCAAACAAGGCTTGCCACGGATTGAATTCAACACGCAAAAACGCAGCAAAAATTGACCGCGGTTTTTGCCCTATCACAGCAGAATACTGCACATTTTTTGCCGATAAACTCGGCACAGGTAAAAAATCAACCTCTAATTGTGCAACTTGTATGCCTTGCTGTTGTAATTGGGCAGTCACCTGTGTCAATAATTTGCCTTTTGCCACATAAATTAGGGTGACTAAAACAACGACAAATAACACCAAAACCGCGGTCAATTTTTTTGCCATTTTTTGTGCCTATATGCAATAAAAAATTGAGTTAATCCTGATTGATCCGACTCGCTACCGCACTTTGCTGATTTTTATATTTCGCATCACGGCGAGCATTATAAGGGCGTGCTGCATTGCCACTTAACACTTCAAAACTCAACGCACCAATAATCATATTTGGACGTAATGCTAAGGGCAATTTGCCTGAATTATAAAACTCCAAAACAATTTTGCCTTCCCAACCTGGATCGATTCGGTGAGCGGTAACGTGTACCATTAACCCCAAACGAGCTAACGATGAACGCCCATCTAACCAACCAATGATATTCGCAGGCAATTTCACGGTTTCAAGGGTTGTGGCTAAAGCTAGAACACCAGGGTGCAAGAAAAAGGGTTCATTATCCGCAATCAAAATTTCATCGCTCATTACACGTTCAAGCTGCGCACTGACTTCTTCACGAGGGCCACTTAAATCAATATAGGGTGCGGAATGTTCACGAAATACGCGAAAAGAGTTACCTAATCGCACGTCAATCGTTGCACCATTGATTTTGTCATTATCAGGGCGTGGCGTTAATGAAATAATGCCTTCGTCTAAATAACGTTCAATATCACTATCGCAAAGTCGCATAATTAATCCTTATTTTTCCCAAGCAAATGAAGAATTTGTGCTTTTAACATATTAATTGCAATGCGGTTTTTGCCACCGCGTGGGATCACAATATCTGCATATTGTTTTGAAGGCTCAATAAATTGCAAAAACATTGGACGCACAGTTTTACGATATTGCTCCACCACAGATTCCAAACTCCGCCCGCGTTCTTGCATATCGCGTTGTAAACGGCGGATAAAACAAATATCTAAGGGGGCATCAACAAAGACGGAAACCGAAACTTCATTACGCACACGTTCATCCGTCAATAATAAAATACCTTCTAAAATGATGATTTTTTTCGGGGTAAAATGGGTTACTTTATCCGTTCGAGTATGCTCAACATAACTATAAATCGGAATATCTACCGTTTCTCCCGCTTTTAAAGCTTGTAAATGTTGAATTAATAAATCACGATCCATTGAGTTCGGATGGTCGTAGTTGGTTTTGGTACGGGTTTCAAAATCTAAATGGCTTTGGTCTTTGTAATAACTATCTTCCGAAATAATCCCGATTTCCTCGCAACCTAATTCTTCACATAATTCACGATGCACCGTTGATGCAATCAGGCTCTTGCCCGATGCCGAAGCACCAGTGATTGCGATAATAATACAAGCTGGGGGTTGTTTTGTTGACATAACGCTACCTCACAATAAAATGAGATTTGATTATAGCAAAATTGATTTCATCGTGCTTAGGAATAAATGATTTTGTGAATTAGTTCACTGTATTTTCCTTAAAATCTCGTTATTATATTCAATGATATATCAATTAAATGTTTGTTTTCTCAATAAAAACGAGGTTAATATGATTTCACGAAAAAAAATTTCCTTTGCTATTTCAAGCCTATTTCTCACAACTAGCGTTCTTTTTTCAGCACAAGCCAATGCCAACGGGCGTTTGATCGTGTATTGTAGTGCAACCAATGAAATGTGTGAGGCGGTAACCAAAGCCTTCAGCGAAAAATATGATGTCAAAACTGCCTTTATTCGTAACGGCTCGGGGGCAACGCTCGCTAAAGTTGAATCGGAAAAAAATAATCCGCAAGCTGATGTGTGGTATGGCGGTACATTAGATCCACAAGCCCAAGCCGCAGATATGGGGTTATTGCAACCTTATCAATCTAAAAATATTGAGCAAATTCAGCAACGCTTTCAAGATCCTGTCAAAACTAAAGGGCATTATGTTTCAGCGATTTATCTTGGTGTATTAGGCTATGGTGTTAATACCGAGAGTTTGAAAAAATTGGGTATAGAAAAAACGCCACAATGCTGGAAAGATCTGACCGATCCGAAATATAAAGGAGCAGTGCAAATTTCTGATCCACAAAGTGCAGGAACCGCCTATACTGCATTAGCCACATTTGTGCAGCTGTGGGGAGAAGATAATGCCTTTGATTATTTTAAACAACTCAGTCCTAATATATCGCAATACACTAAATCAGGGATGACTCCTGCACAAAATACTGCTCGCGGTGAAACCACTATTGGTATCGGTTTTTTACACGATTATGCATTGTTAAAACAGCAAGGGGCACCGATTGAATTAGTCGTGCCTTGCGAAGGAACAGGTTATGAATTAGGTGGCGTCAGTATTTTAAAAGGTGCACGTAATCTTGATAATGCAAAATTATATGTTGATTATGTTCTATCAAAAGAAGGGCAAGAAGTCGCTTGGCGTCAAGGTAAGTCATTCCAAACCTTAACGAATACCACCGCGGAGCAATCTCCCGATGCACTTGATCCAACCAAACTCAAATTGATTAACTATGACTTTGAAAAATACGGTCAAACCACAGAGCGCAAGCGTTTAATTGAAAAATGGGTCAATGATGTAAAATTAGCCCAATAATTACACATAACAAAAGGAATTAAGTGAGTAAAAGCAAAAATAACGCCATTTTTGACCGCGGTTTTGCTTTTACTCACTCATTATAATAAGAGAATTTATGAACGTAAAAAAAGACACATTATTTAATAATACGGCTTTCTGGGTTACATTACCTTTACTGGCTTTTTGCTGTTTACCATCAATCTCTCTGGACTATGGTTTATTTGATAGCACATCAGAAGAATTTCTTTCGGCGATGGGTTGGTCAAAATTAGGCTTACCTCTTCTTTGGTTTACACCAATCCTACTTTTTCTGCTTACCCCCAAATTAGCAAATTCAGAGCAGAGACAAGCAAAAATCACCATTTATTTAAGCCTTATTATTGCATTATTTGTCTTCTTTTCCGCGGCCATTTTTCATGTTGGAATGGGTTATGCAACGATAGTATTGCTAATGAGTTTAATTGCCTTGGCAACCTTAGCCTTAGCAAAATTGAAAATAATGCAAGGCGATAAATTTATCATTGCTTCCTTAATAAGCATTGTTCTCTTAATTTTCTTTTTTATTGTTTACCCAACGCTCGCCATTTTTATGTCAATGTTTTACGATGGCGAAACCTTTGCCCCGCAACAAATTTTCCGCATTTTAGGGCAAAATTATATCCTTCGAATCATTATCAATTCGCTGAGTTTGTCCACTTTTGTAGGGATCTTCTCCACCCTTTTCGGATTTGCTTTCGCCCTATATACCACAAGAATTGCACGCAAAACCGCATTCATTGGTAAGCTTTTTTCCATTCTGCCCATTGTCACGCCGCCGTTTGTGGTAGGGCTTGGTGTCACATTAATGCTAGGTAGATCGGGTTATCTCACTGAATTTATGGAACATTATCTTGGTTTCACCAACGCAAACTGGTTATATGGCTTTAGTGGGATTGCGATTGCGCAAATTCTGGCTCTCTCCCCCATTTCATTTATGATTTTAGACGGGGCATTAAAATCCATTCACCCGTCTATTGAAGAAGCCTCCTATACATTGCGTGCAAATCGTTACCAAACCTTTTATCAGGTTATTCTTCCGTTATTACGTCCAGCACTGGCAAATTCATTTTTGATTGTGTTCATTCAATCATTGGCAGATTTTAGCAATCCGCTAGTACTTGGTGGCAATTTTGATGTTATCGCCACACAAATTTATTTCTATATTGCGGGATCACAACTTGACTATGCTTCAGCCAGTACTTTAGGGTCAATGTTGCTTATTTTCTCATTGTTGATTTTTATTGTGCAGTATATTTGGATCAGCAATCGATCCTATGTCACGGTATCAGGGAAATCCTATCGGGGCGATGTGCAAGAATTACCATCGGGGCTAAAATGGACAATCATTGTCACGCTGATCGCTTGGATTGCGTTTAATCTTGCTTTATATGGCAGTATTTTCTACGGCAGTTTTACGGTTAATTGGGGCGTAGATTACACACTCACTTTACGCAATTATGGCCTGCTCTTTGGACAGGGTTTCAGTGATGGTGCTTGGCCTTCATTACTCAACACCATTTTCTACGCCGCCATTGCCGCCCCTTTAACTGCATTATTTGGATTACTCATTGCTTATATTGTTGTACGCAAAGAATTTCAAGGGAAAAAAACACTCGAATTTCTCACAATGTTATGCTTTGCCGTGCCAGGAACTGTGGCTGGCGTTTCTTATATTTTAGCATTCAATAGTGCGCCACTATACATCACAGGAACCAGTATCATCATTATTATTTCAATGGTAATGCGTGATCTCCCTATTGGTATGCGTTCAGCTATTGCAGGACTCAGGCAGTTAGACAAATCCTTAGACGAAGCCTCACTTTCCCTAAAAGGTAACTCATTAAAAACGCTCTATTATATTGTCTTACCGTTACTCAAGCCTGCACTCTTATCCGCTCTCATTACCAGTTTCGTTAGGGCAATGACAACTGTAAGTGCCATCATCTTTTTAGTGACCGCGGATACGCGTGTTGCAACCGCTTATATTTTAAACCGCGTTGAAGACGGCGAATATGGCATTGCCATTGCCTATGGTTCCATTCTAATTGTTGTGATGCTATCAATTATTCTATTCTTTGATTGGCTTATTGGTGATACACGCATTGCACGTTCAAAAGCGAAAAAAATGAATTAATATAAGGAAATAAAATGAATAATGATTTCTTAGTGTTAAAAAATATCACTAAATCTTTTGGTCAATCTGTTGTGATTGATCATTTAGATTTACAAATCAAACAAGGCACAATGGTTACTTTGCTCGGCCCATCAGGCTGTGGGAAAACCACCGTGCTTCGTTTAGTTGCAGGGCTTGAAAGCCCAACCTCAGGGCAAATTTTTATTGATGGCGAAGATGTAACAAAATCATCAATCCAACAACGTGATATTTGTATTGTGTTTCAGTCTTATGCACTATTTCCACATATGTCAATTGGCGATAATGTTGGTTATGGTTTACGAATGCAGGGTATCGCACCGAAAGAACGTCAACAACGCATTAAAGAAGCCCTTGAATTAGTTGATCTTTCCGGCTTTGAGAATCGTTTTGTGGATCAAATTTCGGGCGGGCAGCAACAACGCGTAGCGCTAGCTCGTGCGTTGATTTTAAAACCCAAAGTCTTATTATTTGATGAACCCTTAAGTAATCTTGATGCAAATTTACGGCGTTCAATGCGTGAAAAAATCCGCGAATTACAACAACGTTTAGGTATTACGTCCTTGTATGTTACTCACGATCAAACCGAAGCCTTTGCCGTATCAGACGAAGTCATTGTGATGAACAAAGGCAAAATCGTGCAAAAAGCGTCAGCGAAAACACTTTATCTACGCCCTAATTCATTATTCTTAGCGAACTTTATGGGCGAAAGTAGTATTTTTCCTGCCACATTACAAAATAATGTCGTCAATATTCAAGGCTATCAATTTGCTCTACCTAATGCTCAACAATTTGGCATAGATGATGGCGAATGTTTAATTGGGATTCGCCCCGAAGCAATTGAATTGCAAACACAAGGCGAACCAAGCCAATATTGCACGATTCAACGTGCGGTGTATATGGGCAATCACTGGGAAATTATTGCTCACTGGGCTGGAAAAGACTTGCTCATCAACTGCCGACCAGAACAATTTGATGATAATCAAAAACAAGCCTATGTTCATTTCAACTCACAAGGTATATTCTTGCTTAAAAAAGAATAACATTATTTTCGTCATAAAAATATAAAAAAACCGCGGTCAAAAATTCAAACGTTTTTTTGACCGCGGTTTTTAATCAATCGCTGAATGCATTTATAAATTATTCAAACGCATTTGTACCCATTGTTGCTCTAAAGGACTTGCATTTTTTTGAGCCGTTTCATAGCTTAATTTTGCTGCTGCTTTATCACCTTTGGCTAATTGAATATCACCTGTAAATAATGCTTTACGGCTTGCCCAACTCGGATCAATCACTTGGTTCAAACTTGCTAGAGCATCATCAAAATGCTGTTGTTGAAACTGCACTGATGATAAACGCAAAGCAGCGACAGACGACAAAATTTGATCAGGTGCATTGCTTATCGCTTGCTTCAACGCTTTTTCTGCCCCAGCAAAATCCTGTTTCGCCGCATCCATTCTCGCTTGTTCAAATAATGCGAACGTTGCATAACCCGTATTTCCATTAGCTTTGACAAATTCATCAATTTGTGCATTTTTCTTTGCATCATCTTGCGTTGAAAACAGCAATTGATCATATTGCACGGACATTTGTTGTACTTTCGCTACTTGCGAATGTTGCCAATAACGCCACCCAGCTATCGAACCTAAGGCAATGATAATCACTGCAAATAAACTTTTATAGTTATCACGCCACCACGTTTTTAGTGCGGCAATCTCTTGTTCTTCTTCAATCGTATATGCCATTGATAATCCTTAACACATTGTTTTTAAATAAAAAATAAGTTCAGACTGAGCAATAGTTTGTTGCTCATTGCCACTGAATAAATCCTTCACGACAACTTGTTGGTTTGCCATTTCCGTTTCGCCAATCACTAACGCAATTTTTGCCCCACTTTTATCTGCACGCTTAAATTGCTTTTTAAAATTACCACCACTGCAGTGAGTCATCGTACGCAAATTAGGCAACTCAGAACGGACTTGTTCAGCTAATTGGAAAGCATTTAACATCGTGCCTTCTCCTGCATAAACCACATAAATATCCACAGGATTAGCCAACACAACTTGTTTATTGACTTCTTGCACCAATAAAACTAAGCGTTCTAATCCCATCGCAAAGCCTACGCCACAAGTCGCATGCCCACCAAGCTGTTCAACCAAACCATCATAGCGTCCACCACCACACACAGTGCCTTGTGCACCTAATGCATCGGTTACCCATTCAAACACGGTTTTATTATAATAATCTAAACCGCGGACTAATTTTTGATTGATTTCATAATGAATGCCTACCGAATCAAGCAAACGACAAAGTTGAGCAAAATGCTCACGGCTTTCTTCATCTAAATAATCGTGTAATTTCGGTGCATCATTTAATACCTGCTGAATCGCAGCATTTTTGGTGTCCAAAATACGCAGTGGATTTGTTTCTAAACGACGTTTACAGTCTTCATCTAAAATATCTAGATGGTTTTGCAAAAATGCGACTAAAGCACTACGATAGGCTTTTCGTGCTTGTACCGAACCAATGCTATTGAGTTGTAGCGTAACCTGTTCAAAAATGCCTAAGGCTTTCCATAAACGCGCAGTCATCATTATCAGTTCGGCATCAACTTCGGCATTAGGAATACCAAAGACTTCAACCCCAACCTGATGGAATTGACGATAACGTCCTTTTTGCGGTCGTTCGTAACGGAACATCGGTCCCATATACCATAAGCGTTGTTCTTGATTATATAATAAGCCGTGTTCAATACCCGCACGCACGCAGCTTGCGGTACCTTCAGGACGTAAGGTCAAACTTTCATCATCACGATCATTAAAGGTAAACATTTCCTTTTCAACTACGTCCGTGACTTCGCCAATTGCACGTGCAAATAATGGTGTGCTTTCTACAATCGGCATTCGAATTTCAGCATAGCCATAACTTTCTAATACGCCACGCACATTATTTTCAACCCACTGCCATAATGGCGTTTCTGTTGGTAAGCAATCGTTCATACCACGAATTGCTTGAATTGTTTTTGCCACAATTTTTTCCTTAAATTATACGATTCTTCGGATCCTGTGCTGCCACTTTGGCTCGGATTCTTGCTTCTAATTGATCAATAATAGCATCATTATCAAAACGCTCTTTTTGACGTTCACCATCTAAATAATAGCCACTTTTTTTGTTGCCGCCTGTTACCCCTAAATCTGAAACCAAGGCTTCACCTGGTCCATTTACCACACAACCAATAATAGAAACATCCATTGGGGTAATGATATCTTCTAGTCGTTGTTCAAGGGCATTTACCGTGCCAATCACATCAAATTCTTGACGCGAGCAGGTTGGACAAGCAATAAAATTAATACCGCGGGAGCGAATACGCAACGATTTGAGAATATCAAAACCCACTTTTATTTCTTCTACAGGATCCGCAGCAAGCGAAATTCGTAACGTGTCGCCAATCCCTTCAGCTAATAACATACCCAAACCAATGGCTGACTTCACAGATCCCGCACGTGCACCACCCGCTTCTGTAATACCGAGATGCAGTGGCTGCTTAATAGCTTTAGCTAGCAAACGGTAACTTTCTACCGCCAAAAACACATCGGAAGCTTTTACGCTCACTTTAAACTGATCAAAATTAAGTCGATCTAGAATTTCAACGTGGCGTAAAGCTGACTCCAATAAGGCTTCTGGCGTAGGCTCACCATATTTCTCTTGAATATCTTTTTCTAGCGAACCAGCATTTACCCCGATCCGAATCGGGATATTTTTATCCTTTGCACAATCGACTACGGCACGAATACGATCTTCTCGACCAATATTGCCAGGGTTAATTCGCAAGCAATCCACGCCATATTCGGCTACTTTCAATGCAATACGATAATCAAAATGAATATCCGCAACTAATGGCACATTGACTTGCTGTTTAATGATCTTAAAGGCTTCCGCTGCATCCATTGTTGGTACGGAAACACGCACAATATCTGCCCCCACACGTTCAAGGGACTTAATTTGAGCAACCGTTGCGTCCACATCAGTGGTTCGCGTATTCGTCATTGATTGTACAGCGATAGGTGCATCGCCGCCCACAGGCACATTGCCCACATAAATTTTGGTCGATTGACGACGCTTAATTGTTGGTTTTGCTAACATCTTGAATTATTGTAATTTAAATTTGGCAACACGCCCGTCAACTTTCAATGGATAATTTTCACCTTTATAAGTAATTTTTACATTACTCGGTGCACCAATAATCACCGCATAAGGTGCCCCATCTTTAAAAGTTAACACTTCGCCTTGTTTATACTCTTTCTGAGCTAAAACTTTACGTTTTACATCTTTAACACTAATCCAACTGCTCGCATTAGTTATTTGAATTTGCAAATCACCGTCCACCGCTGGAACTGCCTGTTCAACTGCATTTTCATTTTTCTCAGCATTGTCATTACTATGCTGAGTTAACATTGCTTGAGCTGAATTATCATTTTGCACAGGTTGTGGTGCAGGAATAGGATCAGAAGGTTGAGTTGTTTGCGACTCTACCGCGGTTGGTAAGGATGCTGAATTATCGGGGATGGCCTGCACAGCAATAGGGGTAGGAGCAGTTTCTACCGTTGACGTATTTGTTTGTTCTCTGTTGCTATCATTTGTTACTGTCGCAGGCACAACTTCAGAAGCCGTATTAGCTTGACTCGCTGAAGCATTTTCTGGCGTGGTATAATTTTGAACTAGGTGATCCCGTTCATTATTTGATTGTTGATAATTTTCCCACCACCAAAGTGCTGTCATTCCTGCAACGGCAATAATCACTAATGCAGTTAAATACCCCACCCAACGAGAATGCGAATGGGGATTAACAGCCTTACGTTCACGAGCATTTTTACTTAAATCATTTTTTGGAGCGCCAGCAAACTCTTTCTCATGTCCCTCTAAAATATTTTCAGGCAAACGTAAGAAATGAGCATAACTCCGTACATAACCTTTCATAAAGATAGCTGGGATGGTTTTATTAACCAACTCATTATTTTCAATAGCTTTTAATATGGTAGGACGTAAATTCAATGCACTCGATACATCATCAATAGAAAGATTCTGTGCTTGACGAGCTTGAGCAAGTTGCTCCCCAAGAGAAAGCAATGACGTAGATTGAGTAGATTCTGTATTCATAATTATTTTACTATAATTTAAACTAGATAAAACTTGGAGCCAAAGTTTAAAGTTGTCTGGATTGTTTTGCAACTTTTATTTAGCCAAACCACCCGATTCTTTCCCCATTTATCTTAAACGTGACGTTTTTTAGCAACTTTACGCCCTTGTATTTTTGAATGCGACACACTCATTTTATTACCCGATTGATAGCCAAGTTCCCAATTTTGTTTAAAATTGGCTAATTCAGATGATGATAATTTATTTTTGCAATAGGACACACGGTAATCAAGTAATTGATTTTTATAATTTGAATATGACCGCCCAACACGGTTACCATCCAAATACCAGTCATCAAAATCTTTGCATTCAATGGTATTAATACGCTTTTGTGATTGTGAAATTGAAATCAAATCCCGATGAGCTTCATTATCAAGTTGAGATGATGAGTTAGACGAACAAGCAGTTAACGCGAGTGCGGAGATGAGAGGGAAAAAGATAAATTGAGAATTTTTCATTATAGTTATCATTCAAGTAAGAAAAAAGGGCGGTATTCTATACGTTTACCTATGGAATGTCTAATGTTAATAACGAAACCCGCGGTCAAAAATTCAAGCGTTTTTAAACCGCGGTTTTAGGATTAAGTCGCTAGCTGACAACGGCAACAACATTAATGTTCACGAGTTTTAAAGAATTGCACATCAGGATAACGTTCTTGAGCTAAATTAAGATTAACCATCGTTGGTGCAATATAGGTTAAATTATCGCCACCATCTAGGGCTAAATTTTGCTCATTTTTGCGTTTAAATTCTTCAAATTTTTTCACATCGCCACATTCCACCCAACGTGCCGTAGCAACATTCACATTTTCATAAATGGCTTCCACACTGTATTCCGTTTTTAAACGAGAAACCACCACATCAAATTGTAATACCCCAACCGCACCGACAATCAGATCATTATTGCTTAATGGACGAAAGACTTGTACCGCCCCTTCTTCTGATAACTGTACCAATCCTTTGAGCAACTGCTTTTGCTTGAGTGGATCTTTTAAACGAATGCGACGGAATAATTCAGGGGCAAAGTTTGGAATACCCGTGAATTTCAGATCTTCGCCTTGCGTGAAGGTATCCCCAATTTGAATTGTACCGTGATTGTGTAAACCAATAATATCCCCCGCATACGCTTCATCAGCGTGGGTGCGGTCGCCCGCCATAAAGGTTAAAGCATCGGAAATCACAACCCCTTTGCCAAGCCGAATGTGCTTAAGTTTCATTCCCTTTTCATATTTGCCTGATACCACACGCATAAAAGCAACACGATCACGGTGTTTTGGATCCATATTCGCTTGAATTTTAAACACAAACCCAGTGAATTTTTGTTCTGAACTTTCTACCACTCGCATATCCGCTTGACGTGCTTGTGGGGCAGGTGCCCACTCTGTTAAGCCATCCAAGAAATGATCTACCCCGAAATTGCCTAAGGCAGTACCAAAAAACACAGGGGTTAATTCGCCTGCTAAGAACTGTTGCAAATCAAATTCATTTGATGCACCCTGCACCAATTCTAATTCATCACGCAACTGTTGAGCCAAGTCATCGCCCACCGCATTGTCTAGCTCAGGATTATCTAACCCCTTAATGACACGCAATGCTTGAATGGTATGCCCTTGCCCTGTTTGATATAAATAGGTTTCATCTTTTGCTAAATGATAAACCCCTTTAAACAATTTACCGCAGCCTATTGGCCAAGTGATTGGTGCACAACGAATTTTTAGCACATTTTCTACTTCATCGAGCAATTCCATTGGATCACGAATATCGCGGTCAAGTTTATTCATAAAGGTCAAAATAGGGGTATCACGTAAACGCGTAACTTCCATTAACTTAATCGTCCGCTCTTCCACCCCTTTCGCACTATCAATCACCATCAAACAGCTATCTACCGCGGTCAATGTGCGATAAGTATCTTCCGAGAAATCCTCATGCCCTGGAGTATCTAATAAATTGACAAGGCAATGATTATAAGGAAATTGCATTACCGAAGTGGTAATAGAAATGCCGCGTTGCTTTTCCATTTCCATCCAGTCGGACTTTGCGTGTGCCGCTAACCCTTTCCCTTTCACAGAACCTGCGGTTTGTATTGCATTGCCGTAAAGCAAGACTTTTTCAGTTATTGTGGTTTTACCTGCGTCGGGGTGAGAGATAATCGCGAAAGTGCGACGTTTATTTACTTGTTGTGGATAAGTCATCTTTGATTCGTTCGCTAGTAAAAAATTGGCGGCTATTGTCGCTGAAATCAAGCTAATGTGCAAGTCACACCATTTCAAGCCTGCCTACGTTTATACCGCGGTCAAAATTTCATTCATTTTTTTGACCGCGGTTATTCTCCCTTTCTCATATTCTCTGAACAAAGCAAACGATTGCGTTTTATCATTGCTTATTTAAGAAAGTTGCGTATAATTTCAAACCATATCAATGCCAATTCTTTTAAATCTTAAATCGATACAGGTACAACACAATGTCCGAACTCAATCTAAAAAAAATTTATTCAGGAAAAGTCCGCGATTTATACGAAATTGATAGCAAACGAATGCTAATGGTGGCGAGCGATCGTTTATCCGCCTTTGATGTAATTTTAGACGATCCTATTCCACGCAAAGGGGAAATTCTGACGCAAATTTCAAATTTCTGGTTTGATAAACTCCGCGATATTATGCCAAATCACTTTACTGGCGACACCGTTTATGATGTGTTACCACGCGAACAAGCCGAGCAGCTTCAATATCGTGCAGTGGTGGTAAAACGCTTAACGCCAATCAAAATTGAATCTATTGTACGTGGTTATTTAACAGGAAGTGGATTAAAAGACTATCAAAAAACAGGATCAATTTGCGGGCTAACCTTGCCAACAGGATTAGTGGAAGCGAGTAAATTACCCGAACCGATTTTCACGCCATCAAGCAAAGAAGAAGTGGGAAATCACGATATTAACATTAGTTATTCGGAATGCGAACAACTTATCGGTAAAACATTAGCGGCACAAGTTCGCGAAAAAGCAATCGCACTCTATAACGCCGCTGCCGCCTACGCCCTGACAAAAGGCATTATAATTTGCGACACAAAATTTGAATTTGGCTTAGATGAGAAGGGCACGCTAACCTTAATGGACGAAGTGCTAACCCCTGACTCAAGCCGTTTTTGGTCAGTAGATACTTACAAAAAAGGCACTAATCCCCCTTCATTTGATAAACAATTTGTTCGCGATTGGCTTGAACAAAGTGGTTGGAATAAACAACCGCCAGCACCTAAAGTTCCAACAGAGGTTATCACTAAAACGGTGGCAAAATACCAAGAAGCACTTGATCTGTTAACTAAGTAACACTGATTGACAAAATGCGTAATTCCATTATTATCAACCGGTTCAAAAAGTTAAATTGTCAATGAGTGTGCAAGGGAAAGTATGAACAAGGTTGCCGTTGTAGGATTAGGAAAAGTCGGTGTGCGATTAGCACACCGCTTGCATAATTTGGGTTGGACAGTGAAAGGTTCAAATAGCCACTCAGATAAAGTGAATCAACTGCGTTTACAAGGGCTAGACAGCTATTTTCTACAATTCACGCCAGACATTCAGGCAACGCCAAATGACCTGGAACAATTATTTGCTGTAAATGCATTAGTCATCACACTGCCACCAACCCAATTACTTTCCCCCATTCAATACGAACAAGCGGTTAAAAATGCCGTGCAAATGGGTTTAGACCGCGGTGTAACCCAGATTATCTTCACCAGTTCGACCACTGTTCTCCCTAAACGAACGGGGCAATTTACGGAAGATTGCGTCCCTGAAGCAAACAATCCAACTGATCAAGCCCTCATTAATATTGAAAATTATCTGTTAAATTTAAACCATATTAACGTGGATATTATTCGCTTTGGTGGGATCGTCACCCCATATTCGCACCCCGTGCAAACCTTAGCAACACGTCCATTACTCCACAATGGCAACACTCCGATTAATTTAGTGCATATTGATGATTGTGTGCAAGCCTTACAATCACTGCTTGAAACGCCATCAGGCAAACGTTGTTATCATTTAGTTGCACCGCAACATCCCTCACGAGCGCAATATTACGTAGCAATGGCAGACAAATGGCAAGTTAATACACCACAATTTATTTGCAGCTCTGACGATTTGCAACGGCAAATTAATGGCGATAAAATTTGCCGTGAACTGAATTTTAATTATCTTTACCCAAACCCTTTTGATATGCTACCGCAATCTAATTCAAGGGATATCAAAAGCTTAAACTTCTCTCAATAAAATAGGAAAAACAATGTCAACTACCATTTTGCAACATTTACCCAAAGGTCAAAAAGTCGGTATCGCGTTTTCTGGCGGTTTAGATACCAGTGCTGCTCTTTTATGGATGCGCCAAAAAGGGGCTGTACCTTATGCTTACACGGCGAATTTAGGTCAACCCGATGAAGAAGATTATGACGCAATTCCACGTAAAGCAATGGAATATGGTGCAGAAAAAGCACGCTTAATTGATTGTCGTAGCCAACTCGCCCACGAAGGTATTGCCGCTATTCAATGTGGCGCATTTCATATTTCAACCGCGGGCGTAACCTATTTTAATACCACGCCTCTTGGTCGTGCGGTCACTGGCACAATGTTAGTATCAGCGATGAAAGAAGATGATGTCAACATTTGGGGCGATGGTAGCACCTTCAAAGGCAACGATATTGAACGTTTCTATCGTTACGGTTTATTGACTAATCCAAATCTCAAAATTTATAAACCTTGGCTCGATCAGCAATTCATTGATGAATTAGGCGGTCGCCACGAAATGTCAGAATTTTTAATCGCTAACGGTTTTAATTATAAAATGTCGGTAGAAAAAGCCTACTCTACGGATTCCAATATGCTGGGCGCCACTCACGAAGCCAAAGATCTGGAATACTTAAATTCAGGTATTCGCATCGTGAACCCAATTATGGGGGTTGCATTCTGGAAAGATGAAGTACAAATTAAGGCGGAAGAAGTAACTGTACGTTTTGAAGAAGGCGTGCCAGTCACGTTAAATGGCAAAACATTTAGCGATCCCGTTGAACTCTTTCTTGAAGCAAACCGCATTGGCGGTCGCCACGGATTAGGAATGTCTGATCAAATTGAAAACCGAATCATTGAAGCAAAAAGCCGCGGTATTTATGAAGCACCAGGAATGGCATTGTTACATATTGCTTACGAACGTTTAGTTACAGGTATTCACAATGAAGACACCATTGAACAATACCGCATTAACGGCTTACGCTTAGGACGATTATTATATCAAGGTCGTTGGTTTGATCCGCAAGCCTTAATGCTACGCGAAACTGCACAACGTTGGGTAGCACGTGCAATCACAGGCGAAGTGACCCTTGAACTACGCCGCGGTAATGACTATTCAATCTTAAATACCGACTCGCCAAATCTCACTTACGCCTCTGAACGTTTGAGTATGGAAAAAGTGGAAAATGCACCATTTGACCCAAGTGATCGTATCGGTCAATTAACAATGCGTAACTTAGACATTGTTGATACACGTGCAAAATTAGGGATTTATAGCAACACAGGCTTATTAACCGCAAGCCAACATTCCGCACTCCCTGAACTCAATAAAAAATAATCTCACATACCGCGGTCAAAAATTTAAGCGTTTTTTTGACCGCGGTTTACCCCCTTTATTTTACTTCCTTTCATTATCCCAACTGATTCTTCGCTATGGATAAACGCATTTTTATGCTAGACTTCGGCAAAAAATTTTAAGGATAAGACTGTGGAAAATCGCTTTCAATTTCCAACATTTAAACAATTATTCCCTGTTGAAAAACGTTGGGGAAAACGCTTACGCGAATTTTTGCGTTATCACCTTCGCCGTATTTTTTACCAAAACCAAATTCAACAATTTTGCCAATTTCTAAATCAGCATCCGCATTGGATCCCGTTGTTTACTAATAATTATTACAACGTCAATACGTTATTAGCTAAATATTGCGATCAGCGTTTTAATGTCGCACAACGTTTACATGCATTACAAGATAATTTTAGACTCGCAGAGCAATATTTAGGCAAAGAAATTTGTAATAAATTAATTCAAAAAGAAAAAATTTGTCTAGCACAGCTAACCGATGAATTGTCTTTATTTTTAACCATTAACGAAATTGATCCCTTTGAAGGTTTTTTTGCATTAAACATTCAAAATGCGCGTGAACAACATATTTATGATGCATCATTTAGTTTTTTATCACCAAATAAATTATTAATTGCGTCTATTCAAGGTCCAAATAGCGATGATGCACAAGAGCGAGTTAAATTAGCGACCAAAGAATTACATGGCGCACGACCAATGTATTTATTAGTTGATGCTTTTCGGATATTTAGCCGTCAAATTGGTGTTGAATTATATGGCATCGCACATAAAAATCAATCTAAATACCGTTGGAACGATCACACAAAGCTATTATTTAATTACGATAATTTTTGGCAAGAAAATCAAGGAAATCTCGTTGCTGAAGACTATTGGCAACTCCCCTGCCATATTGAACGAAAAACGTTAGATAAGATCCCGAGTAAAAAACGTTCAATGTATCGTAAACGTTTTGAGATGTACGACAACTTAGTTACCCAATTACAATCTATTTTTAGTGAGAAATAAAATGCAACCTATTGTTATTACTGTTGATGGCCCAAGTGGTGCAGGCAAAGGTACCCTATGCTACGCGTTAGCGCAAAAACTGGATTTTGTTCTACTTGATAGCGGTGCGATTTACCGCGTGGCAGGGCTTGCCGTTTCAAAAAATAAACTCGATTTTAATGATGAAGCGGCAATAGTGAATTTGATCAATAAATTAACGATCACATTTTCAACTAAAAATGGCGAAGTCAGCGTATTACTCAATAACGAAGATGTCAGTCAACAAATTCGCACTCAAGAAGTTGCAGAATTTGCATCCAAAATTGCCGTCTTTCCCTTAGTTCGCCAAGCCTTGCTACAACTGCAACAAGATTTTGCTAAACAAGGAAAAGGGCTCATTGCTGATGGGCGAGATATGGGAACCGTTGTTTTCCCACAAGCTCAGGTAAAATTATTTTTAGATGCTAGCGCAGAAGAAAGGGCAAAAAGACGTTATAAACAGTTGCAAAACAAAGGAATTAATGGTAACTTTGCACAGATTTTAGCCGAGATTAAAGAACGTGATGAACGTGATCGTAATCGTGCGGTGGCACCACTTAAACCTGCTTCTGATGCACTCTTACTCGATAGCACAGAATTATCAATTGATGAAGTGATTGCGCAAGCGTTGAGTTACATTCAGCAAAAATTAAGCTAAAATCAGCAGTAGGGATTATCCCTTATCCTGTTTATTCAAGGATGGATAAACAATTATTCTCAACCCCACTTGTTATGGATTTTTAAGTGGACGTTATTAACATTTATTTAGAAGATTAATTATGTCAGAATCTTTTGCTCAACTATTTGAAGAATCATTAAAAGACCTTGAAACTCGTCAAGGTTCAATCGTTAGCGGTACCGTTGTTGCTATCCAAAAAGGCTTTGTGCTTGTTGATGCAGGTTTAAAATCAGAATCAGCAATCCCAGTGGAAGAATTCCAAAACGTACAAGGTGAGTTAGAAGTTAAAGTTGGTGATGTTGTCAATGTTGCTTTAGACGCTGTTGAAGATGGTTTCGGTGAAACTAAACTTTCTCGCGAAAAAGCGGTTCGTCACGAATCTTGGATCGAATTAGAAAAAGCATACGAAGAACAAGCAACCGTTATCGGTTTAATCAATGGCAAAGTGAAAGGTGGATTCACAGTTGAGCTAAACGGCGTACGTGCATTCTTACCAGGTTCATTAGTTGATACGCGTCCTGTTCGTGATGCAGACCACTTATTAGGTAAAGAATTAGAATTCAAAGTTATCAAATTAGATCAAAAACGTAACAACGTTGTTGTTTCTCGTCGTGCAGTGATTGAATCTGAAAACAGTCAAGAACGTGATCAAGTACTTGAAAACCTAGAAGAAGGTTCAGAAGTTAAAGGTATCGTTAAAAACTTAACAGATTACGGTGCATTCGTTGACTTAGGCGGTGTTGATGGTTTATTACACATTACCGATATGGCTTGGAAACGTGTTAAACACCCTAGCGAAATCGTAAATGTAGGTGATGAAATCACTGTTAAAGTATTGAAATTTGATAAAGATCGTACCCGCGTATCTTTAGGCTTAAAACAATTAGGTCAAGATCCTTGGGCTGCAATCGCACAAAATAATCCTGTAAATAGTAAATTAACAGGTAAAGTAACCAACTTAACTGATTATGGTTGCTTCGTTGAAATTTTAGAAGGCGTTGAAGGATTAGTTCACGTTTCTGAAATGGATTGGACAAACAAAAATATTCACCCATCTAAAGTTGTTAGCCTAGGTGATGTTGTTGAAGTAATGGTATTAGAAATTGATGAAGAACGCCGTCGTATTTCTTTAGGTTTAAAACAATGCAAACCTAACCCTTGGTTACAATTTGCTGAAACACATAATAAAGGCGATAAAGTTGAAGGTAAAATCAAATCAATTACTGACTTTGGTATCTTCATCGGTCTTGAAGGTGGCATTGACGGTTTAGTTCACTTATCAGATATTTCTTGGAATATCCCAGGTGAAGAGGCTGTGCGTAACTACAAAAAAGGCGATGATGTTGCTGCAGTAGTATTACAGGTTGATTCAGCAAAAGAACGTATCTCTTTAGGTATCAAACAATTAGAAGAAGATCCATTCAATAATTTCGTTGCTATCAATAAAAAAGGTGCTGTAGTTTCTGCTAAAGTGATTGAAGCAGATGCAAAAGGTGCTAAAGTTGAATTAAGTGGTGGTGTTGAAGGTTACATCCGTGCAGCTGACTTAACCAATGAAGTTGCAGTCGGTGATGAACTTGAAGCAAAATATACGGGCGTTGATCGTAAAGCACGTATCGTTCACTTATCAGTAAAAGCGAAAGATCAAGCTGAAGAAGCGGCAGCAGTTGCAACGGTGAATAACAAACAAGAAGAAGTTGCTATTCCAAATGCAATGGCTGAAGCATTCAAAGCGGCTAAAGGTGAATAATTTCACTATCTAAATTAGACTGGTGCATTATCAATGCACCAGTTATTAACATTACATATGTTAGCTAATCTAACCATTTTTATTAAAAGAATTGTTACATTATCTAACTAAAACAAATGAGAAATAAGGATGACATTATGACAAAATCAGAACTTATCGATGCGTTGATGCCTAAACATCCAAATCTCCCTGCTAAATCTATTGAAAATGCCGTAAAAGAAATTATCGATCAGCTTTCGTCTTCATTAGAAAATGGCAATCGAATTGAGATCCGCGGTTTTGGTAGTTTTTCATTGCACTTTCGTCAACCTCGTATAGGACGTAATCCAAAAACAGGTGAACAAGTTAAACTTGATGCAAAATCTGTACCACACTTTAAAGTGGGTAAAGAATTACGTGAACGTGTAAACGTTTAGTCATCATATTAAATAATAAAAACGACACTAGCAAACTACCAAAATGAATGTAGATTAAGTGTCGTTTTTTAATGTACTTTTATTGTATAAACTATTTACGATTTGGAGAAAGATTATGATTAAATATTTTCTAGCATTAATTATTGTACTTGCGATTATCATTGTAGCAATTACCGTTGGGGCGAATAACGATCAAATAATTACATTTAACTATGTTATCGCCCAAAGTGAATTTAAACTGTCAACACTTGTTGCAATCTTATTTGGATTTGGCCTTATCCTTGGTTGGTTTATCACGGGCTTTTTTTACCTTAAACTTAAATTTAAAAATATAGCATTAACACGCCAAGTTAAACGTCAAACACAGCAAATTACTGAACTTAGTGCCAGTCGCGATAAGGCTAATGCATAATGCTTGAGTTACTCTTTCTACTATTGCCGATTGCCGCTGCTTATGGATGGTATATGGGGCAACGTAGTGCAAAGAAAGATCAGGATGATATAAGCAATAAACTCTCTCGAGATTATGTCACTGGAGTCAATTTTTTATTATCTAACCAAACAGAAAAAGCTGTTGATTTATTTTTAGATATGTTGCAACAGCAAGAATCAGAAAATGAAATCGAACACCATTCACAATTTGAAGCGGAATTAACGTTAGGCAACTTGTTTCGTTCACGTGGCGAAGTTGACCGTGCATTACGTATTCATCAATCCCTTGAACGTAGCCCAAAATATAGCTTTGAGCAAAAATTACTCGCCAAACAACAACTCGCTAAAGATTTTATGGGCGTTGGTTTTTTTGATCGAGCGGAAAATCTCTACATACAATTAGTTGACGAACCTGAATTTGCACAAGGTGCATTACAGCAACTCGCCATTATTTATCAAAAAACAAAAGAATGGAAAAAGGCGATTAATGTAGCCGAAAAACTTGCTAAAATAATGCCACAAGAAGACAATATGGAATTGGCACAATACTATTGTGAATATACCAAATCCTTATCTTCTCAAGAAGCAAAAAAATTATTGCAACAAGCATTAAACATATCTCCAACTTGCATAAGAGCCTCTATGTTATTAGGTCAACAACTAATTGATGAGCAAGACTATTCAAATGCCATACCAATACTAGAGAATGTGCTTAATCAGAATCCAAATTACATTGGTGAAGTCCTGTCCAATATTAAAATCTGCTATCAACAGCTAAATCAATTAGATAATTACGAATTCTTTCTCATTAAAGCAAGCCAAGAATATAAAAACAGTACGGTTGATCTCGCTCTCGCAGAGTTAATAAGCAAAAAAGATGGGCAATCTGCAGCCCAAAATACAATCTATCAACAACTCGGACGAAATCCAAGTTTGCCTTTATTCTATCGCTTTATTGAGTACCAAATTGATGATGCAGAACAAGGACGTGGGCGTGAAAGCTTAATCCAACTACATCATTTAGTCGAAGAACACCTAAAACAAAGCTTTGAATATCGCTGTATAAATTGTGGTTATCAAAGCCATAAATTAATCTGGAATTGTCCGTCTTGTCGCCATTGGGAAACTGTTAATCCATATCAACGTATTGAAAATTAAGAGGAATTATAATGGATACCAAAATAATTGTCGCACTCGATTATGAAAGTGAAAATGAAGCCCTATCGCTAGTAGATCAGCTTGACCCCAGCCAATGCCGCTTAAAAGTGGGTAAAGAAATGTTTACCACACTTGGGACACATTTTGTCAAGCAGCTACAAGATCGTAAATTTGATGTTTTTCTTGATTTAAAATTCCACGATATTCCTAATACCGTGGCTCGTGCCGTACGTTCAGCAGCAGATCTTGGCGTTTGGATGGTTGATCTACACGCAAGCGGTGGTTTGCGTATGATGGAAGAATCCAAAAAAATTCTTGAACCTTATGGTAAAGATGCACCAATACTCATTGCGGTTACCGTCTTAACTAGTATGGAAGATCTTGATTTATTACAAATCGGCATCAATTCATCCCCACTTGAACAAGTTATTCGCCTTGCCCATTTAACACAACGGGCAGGATTAGATGGCGTCGTATGTTCCCCACAAGAAGTCGATGTCTTACGCAAAAACTTAGGAAAAGATTTTAAATTAATTACTCCAGGTATTCGTCCAATTGGTTCAGAATTTGGCGATCAACGCCGAGTGATGACGCCAACCGCTGCCATCCGTTCAGGTTCAGACTATTTAGTTATCGGTCGTCCAATTACGCAAGCAAAAGATCCTGCAGCTATCTTAAATTCAATTAACCAATCTTTAGCAGGAATTACAGCGTAATGAATGATCATCTCGTTTATTCAACTGAACTTGGACGCATAAAACCAGAAAAAGAGCCTTCTATCCGCCCTAAAGGCGATGGGATTGTACGCATACAACGACAAGTAAGTGGTCGTAAAGGTGCGGGCGTAAGCCTAATTACAGGGCTAGATTTAGAAGACAACGAACTTAAATTACTCGCCGCAGAATTAAAAAAACGCTGTGGTTGCGGCGGCTCAGTAAAAAACGGCAATATTGAAATTCAGGGGGAGAAGCGTGAATTACTCAAACAATTGCTTGAACAAAAAGGGTTTACCGTCAAATTAGCTGGCGGTTAATGGCTCAAACCGCGGTCAAATTTTAATTCAAATTTTGACCGCGGTTTTCTTATGCTAACTAGACACACTCGCAGGCTCTACAATTTCAGTAGGATAGCAACCAAGTACTTTCAAGAAACTGCTATATAATTTAAGTTGTTGTAATGCTTGTTGCGTATCAGGATGATGAATATTTGCTTCAATTTCCAGATAAAACATTTCTTCCCAAGGTTTACCGTAAATCGGGCGAGATTCCAATTTTGTCATTCTAATTTGATGCTGTTTCAATACTAACAGTGCATCGACCAATGCGCCCGCTTGCTGCCCCGTACTCATCATAATTAACGTTTTCGTACGAATTTGTGGCGATACTTGTACAGCTTTTCGTGCAACCACAATAAAACGGGTAATATTATTTGGCTGATTTGCTATTCCTGCTTTCAACACCTGCAAACCATATAATTCTCCCCCTTCTTCATTGCCTAATGCGGCAATGTTAGGTTTATTGAGACTCGAAACCAATTGTATTGCGTGAGAACTACTCTCACAATATTCAATATGCACACGATTTAAACCTCGAATAAATTGACTACATTGTTGGATCACTTGGGGATGGCTGTACAGCGTATCAATTTGATTTAATTCAACAAATTCGTTTACTAAAACACAATGTTTGATAGGATAGACTAACTCTCCCACAATAGAGAGATTGGTATGCTGCAATAAATCATACACTTCATTAATTGAGCCTGATGTCGTATTTTCTAGTGGCAATACGCCATAATCTGCTTCTTCACTAAGGACTTTATCAAAAACTTCATCAAAAGAGTGACAGCTCATTTCAACAATCGATTTTTGGTAACGTGTTGCATAATTACGAGCTGCTAAATTGGAATAAGAACCACGCTTACCTAAAAATGCAATTTTCATTGCTAATTCCGTATTCTCATTCAATTTTTTCTGCAAATAAACCTGTTGAGTTAATACTGAATCTTCAATGATACGCTGAAAAATTTGAGTTATATATTGCGGTTCGAGCTGATAACCTTCATTATTCGCATAATTAATAAGATCTTTTAATAATAATTGCTCACGATCGGTATCACGCAAGGGCTTTTTATTCACTTCCTTACTTCTTGCTACATCAAAAGCAAGACGATGCCTCTCCGATAATAACTTAAGTAAACTGCGATCAATATGAGTAATCTGTTGCCGAATATCCGATAAATCTAATGACATAAAAATTCCTTAGTGTATTCAATATCATTGTAGAAAAATATCAGTATATGGGAAATTCAAGAAAAATAAAGAGTAGAAAAAGAAATAAGGGTACAAAATGTACCCTTATTTTCATTAGTTAATGAATAATTAAATAAAGACTTGCGAAGGAACAATATAACCTTGTGGGACATTCTCTTTATCATCAAATGTTGCAAATTCCCAAGCCTGTTGATTATCTAATAATGCTCGTAATAATTTATTATTCAATCCATGACCTGATTTATAGGCTTTGAAATCACCAATGATATTATAGCCACACATAAATAAATCACCAATCGCATCAAGCATTTTATGGCGAACTAACTCATCATTAAAACGTAAACCATCTTCATTTAATACACGATAATTATCTAAAACAATCGCATTATCTAAACTACCACCAAGCGCTAAGCCTTGTGATTGAAGATATTCAATATCTTTCATAAAAGCAAACGTCCGCGCGCGGCTAATTTTTTGTACAAAATTTTGTGCCGAAAAATCTAGCTCATAATGGCTCACTTTTTTACTAATCGCAGGATGTTGAAAATCAATAGTAAAACCTAAACGAAAACCATTATGCGGTGCGATCTCAGCCCATTTATCGCCATCTTCAACACGAATTTTTTGTTTTACACGAATAAATTTCTTTGGCGCATCTTGCTCTTCAATACCTGCATCAAGTAATAAATAAACAAATGGACTCGCGCTACCATCCATAATTGGAATTTCAGGTGCGTCCACTTCAATTATTAAATTATCTAATGCTAAACCTGCTAATGCAGCGTTCAAATGTTCAACCGTCGAGATCCGAACACCTTGATCATTAATAAGACAGGTACAAAGCATTGTATCACGCACTGAATGTGCGTTCGCTGGAAACCCGACAGCAGGATCTAAATCAGTTCGATAATATACTATTCCCGTATTAGGTGCAGCAGGGCGTAACGTTAGGGTAACTTTATTACCACTATGTAATCCTACGCCTGTCACTTTGACAGATTGTTTTAATGTTCTTTGTTTGATCATAAATTTTTCTCAATTAAATAAGTATGATACTAAGAGATCAACATTATTTATTATTTAAAAAACCAGGCTTAAACATTTGTTCAGGTTGCAATTTCGGTACTTCACGAATTGGCGGTTTTTCTTCCACTACAGCTTGTCCAACTTGCTGCTGTGCATATTGCATTGTTTGTCCTGATTGTTGGTTATAAGCAACATTTTGATTGCTCATCTGACCTTGTCCAAACTGTGGACGATTTGGTGCTAGGCTACTTGTTGGTTCATCAATTTCACCGATTCCTGTAGCCACAATGGTTACACGAATTTGATCTTCCATTTCTGGAATTAAGGTTGTCCCGACGACCACAGTTGCATCTTCAGAAGCAAATTCTTTAATGGTATTGTTAACTTGATAGAATTCTTCAAGCATAAGATCCATACCAGAAATCACATTGACTAAAACGCCACGGGCACCTTTCAAATCAACATCTTCCAATAATGGACTTGCTACAGCTTCACGAGCAGCTGCCTCTGCTCGACCATCACCAGCAGTACCATGCGCAACCCCAGTTCCCATCATTGCTCGACCCATTTCAGACATTACGGTTCTCACATCGGCAAAGTCTAAATTGATTAAGCCAGGGGAGGTAATCATATCGGCAATACCCATCACCGAATTACGTAAAACATCATTCACTTCAGAAAATGCGTTAGATAAGGTTATCTTATTGCCTAACACTTTTAACAATTTCTCATTTGGAATAATGATAATAGAATCAACGTACTTAGAGAGTTCTTTTACTCCCAATTCAGCAAAAGCCATCCGCTTTTTCATTTCAAATGCAAAAGGTTTCGTCACAACCGCAACGGTCAAAATCCCCAACTCTTTTGCGATTTGAGCAATCACGGGGGCAGCACCTGTTCCTGTACCACCACCCATACCTGCAGCGATAAACACCATATCCGCACCTTCTAACATCGCACGAATTGCATCCTGATCATCTTCCGCCGCTTTTCGCCCTACGTTTGGGTTTGCACCTGCACCAAGTCCTTTTGTTTGAGTCGCACCAATTTGCACTGTTTGCTGAACTAGGCTTTTGCGTAATGCCTGAGCATCAGTATTGACTGCATAGAACAAAATTTCACCATGTTCATCACTGACCATTGAATCTTCACTAACTAAGTTAGCTCCGTTGCTCGTCATACTCGCAACCATATGGTTTACGGCATTACCACCGCCACCGCCGACACCAATTACTTTAATCAGTGTACGACCGATCTCGTCAAATCCATAATCAACTGGCTCAAACATTTATTCTCTCCGTCAACGCTAGATCGCTCTAACATTTATCTAAACTAAATCTAAATATTACTATTGTAGATGAAAAATTAAAATTATCAAAACTTTGACCACAAATTATTAAAAAAATTTCATTAAAATATCAAAACACACTAAAATTTGTTGTCAATATTGGCAAAATCAACTGATTTTAAAATTCATCTTTTACTTTACTGCCCGTTTTTTTCATCCAATTCCAAACTTTTGTCAGTAGCCCTTCATCCGTATCGCCAAATCCACCTTGAATTTTGTCATTATCAGAGTGGTAGAAATTATATTGCAATAATCCGAGTACGGTTGCATATTGTGGTTTATTCACATAATCGGTTAACCCCTTGATTTTTAAAGGATATCCTATACGAACATGAGAACCAAATACTTCACTGGCACACTTCGCTACGTCATCCATTTGTGCACCACCGCCCGTTAAGACAAAACCTGCAATAAGATCTTTTTTAATTCCCTTTGCGGTCAATTCTGCATATAAAATTTCTAATTCTTTTTTAACCACATCAAGTAAATCGCCATAACATAATGAAGTGACATCAACAATCTGTGATTTCGTGAATGTGCGTGGTGCACTACCGCCTAATCCCGCCACTTCCACTTTCTTCTTAGAATAGGCTTCAGCTAATTCCGCATTAGGTTTCACCGCACTCCCATAGCTCACTTTAATCCGCTCGGCTTCATTACGAGAAGTTGTTAAACTTTGAGCTAAATAGTCAGTAACGGTATTGCCACCGTAGGGAATGACTTTACTATAACGCAAGGCACCATTGGTATAGACCATAATATCCATTGATCCACCACCAAAATCAATTAAACAAACGCCTAAATCTTTTTCATCTTCAGTTAATACTGAATAAGCAGACGCAAGCCCTGAAAAAACAACTTGTTCAACATTTAAACCACAGCTTTCTACTGCTTTTTGTAAATTTGTTAACCAAGCTCGATGACAAGCGATTAAATGAGCTTGTGCTTTCAGACGAACGCCATTTAAATCTAATGGATTAATAATGTTCTTTTGATTATCCACCTCAAATTCTTGTGGAATAACATGTAATAAATTTAATCCTTCACCAATACTTACCGAGCTAGCAATATGCATTGCCTCATCAATTTCATCTTGGGTTACTGAGCCGCCAGCAATAGGCACAAAACCACTCTCATTTAGGCTGCGAATATGCTCCCCGGTAATTGCTAAGGTAACACTCATAATTCGTAAATTACTTTCCGAGCCGCTCCCCATTGATTCAGCATTTTCAATAGCACGTTGAATTGAACTTTTAACCGCGGCTAAATCAATAATACTACCTTTATCGATCCCTTTTGCTGGACAGCTACCAACACCAATCACATTTGCCACACCATCAGGCAACATTTCTGCGGCTACCGCCACCACTTTTGAGGTGCCAACTTCTAAACCCACTACAATTTTCGATTCATCAATTTCTGTCATATTTACACTTCACTATGTATTAATCACATCATTTAGATTTTATTCTTTTTCCCAAAACCGCGGTCAAAAATACCGTTATTTTTTTAATATTAGCCCATTAATTTACATCACGAAAACTGACTGCTGCACCAGATTGATAGCGAAGATCAACATAATCAATTTTTTTATTTTCTGGCACTTCAATTTGTGGATAAATAGTCATAAAGCGATCCAATTTTGCTTTCCAGTCTCCACGTCCTAATTTTAATAAAATGCCATTATTGACTTGAATATCCCACGAACCACGTTCATCAATTGCAACATAATATAAGGTCATTCCTTTAACTTGTAACACTTTTGAAATTTGATTCCAAGTTGCAAGCACATTTTCACTTTGGTAATCAGGCCCAGATAATCGTGGTAAATGACTTTCTTTTAGTTTTTCTTTAGGCAAGTGAAAAATTACACCATCGCTTGATAAAAACGCATCATCATTCCAATATGCGATAGGTTGATACTCGGCAACCATTACACTCAAACGATTAGGCCAAATTTTGCGAACAACAGAACCTTTCAGCCAAGGCATTGAGTCTTGAATTTGTTCTCTTACTTCATCAACATCCTGTCCCCAAAATCCTTTTAAACTGCCCATTTTCGTTATCGCATCACGAATATCTTCATTCGTTGTATATTGTGGTGTTCCAATTAAAGCAAATGCGCTAATAGGCTTATCATCCAACTTTTCTAATAACGTCTGCCAGTTGTTATATATAATATATAACAATGCGGTCAAAAATAAGATAATTAATGGCTTGATCAGTATAGTCAGCTTAAATTTTACTTCTTTCGGCTTCTTAACTGATACTTTCTTTATCATTGCCATTAAACGCTTAACTCCAGAATTTTCTCAACTAATTGTTCAAACGAATAGCCAACAGTCGCCGCTGACTTTGGAAATAAACTATGGCTAGTCATACCTGGGGTCGTATTCACTTCAACTAAACGGAAATTACCTTGACTATCCGTCATCACATCAATACGGCTCCACCCTTGACAGCCTACCACATCATAAGCCTGTTTGACTAATTTTTTTAATTCTTGCTCACGTTGTTCACTCATTGGTGCAGGACAAACATACTGCGTATTATCCGACACGTATTTCGCTTCATAATCATAAAATTCGCCTTCAGGGATAATTTTGACCGCGGGCAAGACTTGATCATCTAACACTGGCACCGTCATTTCATCGCCATCTAACCATTCTTCAATCAAAATTGTTTCATCAAATTGCAACGCATAATCAACCGCAGTATTTAATTCTTCGGCTTTTTTAACCTTAGTTAACCCAACGCTTGACCCTTCACGAGACGGTTTTACCATTAGAGGTAACCCTAAACGCTCAACAACTTGCTGTGCATCAAAAGTAGCACGATCCGTTTTTGTCACAATTTCCATCTCAGCAATCGGCAATCCAAAAGCTTTCCATAACATTTTTGTTCGCATTTTATCCATTGTCAACGCAGAGGTCATCACACCGCATCCCGTATAAGGCAAGCCAATTGACTCTAATACGCCTTGCACGATGCCATCTTCTCCGCCACGTCCGTGCAAAATATTAAATGCACGATCAAATCCCATTTGCTTTAAATTTGCAACTGCCACTTGCTGTGGATCAATAGGGTGTGCATCATAACCCAAGTTACGCAACGCAGTTAATACCGCATTGCCCGAATTTAATGATACTTCACGTTCTGCAGATGAACCGCCCAAAAGAACCGCGATTTTTTGTTGTTTTAATGCTTTCATTGATTATCCTGTTTAACTTAATTCTATTTTGCTGACCATAATTCAACGAGCTGGCGTGATAACTTGCTCACATTCCCTGCCCCTTGCGCTAAAATCAAATCACCATCTTGCAAAACTTGATCCATAATTTCAGGAAGTTGTGCATGATCTGTAACTAAAATTGGATCAACTTTTCCTAAATTCCGAATAGAACGGCAAAGCGAACGGCTATCCGCCCCAGCTATTGGTGCCTCACCTGCCGGGTAAACATCAAGCATAATTAACGCATCAACTTGTGAAAGAACTTGGACAAAATCATCAAATAAATCACGGGTGCGTGAGAAACGGTGCGGTTGGAATATCATCACAACACGCTTACCTTCCCAGCCTTGACGAGCAGCTTCAATGGTTACGCCGACTTCGGTTGGATGATGTCCGTAATCGTCCACTAACATCACTTTGCCATTTGGACGAGAAAATTCTCCGAGTTGATCAAAACGGCGTCCAGCCCCTTGGAAATCAGCTAAAGCGGTCAAAATAGCCTCATTAGCAATGCCTTCTTCTTTTGCAACAGCTAACGCAGCCGTTGCGTTAAGTGCATTATGTTTACCTGGTACATTTAAGACAACATTAATTTTCTCGCCTGTTGGGGTATTTACCAAGTAATGCCCTTGGAAGCCCGTTTGTTCATATTGCTCAATACGGTAATCTGCCTGTTCACTAAAACCGTAGGTGATCACTTGACGCCCCACTTGTGGCACTAATTGAATTAAGACTTCATCATCCGCACACATCACCGCCAGCCCGTAAAACGGTAAATTATGTAAGAAATTCACATAGGTTTGTTTCATCTCTTCAAAATCACCGTGATAGGTATCCATATGATCAGGCTCAATATTGGTTACCACTGACACCATCGGTTGTAAATGTAAGAATGAAGCATCACTTTCATCAGCTTCGGCAATCAGATAACGGCTACTTCCCAAATGTGCATTCGTCCCTGCTGATTTAATCAATCCGCCATTAACAAAAGTAGGGTCTAATCCAGCTTGAGTGTAAATCATTGCAATCATCGCGGTTGTAGTGGTTTTGCCGTGTGTGCCAGCCACTGCAATCCCGTGACGAAAACGCATAATTTCAGCTAACATCTGTGCACGTTGAATCACGGGAATCCGTGCCTGTTTCGCCGCAATCACTTCTGGGTTATCGGCATTAATTGCCGTAGAAGCCACCACCACATTTGCCCCAACAATATTTTCAGCTTGATGACCGAAAAAAATCATTGCACCCGCTTTAGCTAACCGCTGAGTTACAGGACTTTCTGCAATATCCGAACCCGAAATTTGGTAGCCTTCATTTAATAAAATCTCAGCGATACCACACATTCCCGCACCACCAATACCGATAAAATGGATTTGCTTAACACGGCGCATTTCAGGGATAATTTTTCTAATTTGCGAAGGATAATTTTTATTCATTTTGCTACCTATAAAAAATTCTTATTTTTTTGACCGCGGTTTTATGCATTGGCATTATCAATAATCACTTCAG
Source organism: Pasteurellaceae bacterium (assembly GCA_030527795.1). GTDB lineage: Bacteria > Pseudomonadota > Gammaproteobacteria > Enterobacterales > Pasteurellaceae > JAUNAB01. The sequence goes on from JAUNAB010000002.1 coordinate 55,239, forward strand.
CAACACGTTGTGCAGCCAAGGGTCTCGCCATTGCTTTTGCTTTTATTGCCATTGCCAATAAAGTTTGGCGATCAAATTGTGTGAGAAAATCCACCAAAATATCAGCGTTTAACTCTGATTGCTGCACAATTTTTGCTCCGCCAACATCCGCTAGATATTTTGCATTCAAATATTGCTGTTGATCTTTATGCTGAAATGGCACAAAAATAGCAGGCGTGCCGACCGCGGCCAATTCACTGACCGTTAATGCCCCTGAGCGACAAATCACAATATCTGCCCAAGCATAAGCTTCTGCCATATTATCAATAAATTCGGTTACGCTAACCTGGGCCTGTGCGGGATAAAGCGGTTGAATTTGTGCGATAGCACCCGCCCCGACTTGATGGCGAACCTCTAATTTATCGGCTAACCGTGCCACCACATCAGGCATTGTCAAATTCAATACACGCGCCCCTTGGCTTCCGCCTACCACTAATACTCGTAATTTACCTTCACGCCCAGCAAAACGTTGTTCTGGCAGTGGCATTTGAAATAAATCTTGACGAACGGGATTGCCAACCACTTCGGCATTTGGAAAAGCACTTGGAAAGGCTTGCAGAACACGTTTAGCAATTTTAGCGAGCCATACATTCGTTAACCCTGCTACGGCATTTTGTTCGTGCAAAATCACAGGCACGCCGCATAATTTCGCCGCGATACCGCCAGGCCCTGACACATATCCCCCCATTCCCAATACTGCGTGTGGTTGATAGGATTTGATAATTTTTTTCGCTTGTAATACCGCTTTTGTGATCGCAAAAGGCGCTTTTAACAATGCTTTTAATCCTTTGCCACGTAATCCTGAAATTTGAATAAATTGAATAGGGATACCGTGCTTAGGCACTAATTGGGCTTCCATTCTATCTTGCGTGCCAAGCCAACAAATTTCCCAACCTTGTTGTTGCAAATATTGAGCAACAGCAATAGCAGGGAATACATGCCCACCTGTACCGCCAGCCATAACTAATAGTCGTTTTTTTTCTGACATCTTTTTATCTCTTAACTATCCTTTAAATGTGCTTGACCGCCACGCATCAGGCGATTTTCGTGATCAATTCGCAATAAAATCGCAATGGAAATAGCCATCATTACAAGGCTTGAGCCACCATAGCTAATCAATGGAAACGTCAATCCTTTTGTCGGCAACATCCCTAATGTCACGCCTAAATTAATGAAACCTTGACCTAAAATCTGGAAGGCAATACCAAAAGCGAAGAAACCTTTAAAGCGTTGTTCTAATAATAAACTTTCCTTCCCAATTTTTAACGCACGCATAACCAACAGCCCAAGTAAGCTAATAATCACAATAATACCTATTAGCCCCAACTCTTCGCCTGCAATTGCCATTACAAAGTCAGTATGTGCTTCGGGTAAATATTGTAATTTTTGAATTGAATTACCCAAGCCTTCCCCTGTAATTTCGCCACGCCCAAATGCCATTAATGAGTTAGTTAACTGGAAACCTGTGCCATAGGGATCTTTAAATGGATCTAAAAAGCCTGTAAAACGTTTTAAACGATAACTTGCGGTAATAATCAACCACGCACCCAATAAGACCGCGATAATAGATAACACCACAAATTGCCGTTTACGTGCACCAACAATAAACAATAAACCAAATGTAATGGCAAATAACATTACCGTACTACCAAAATCGGGTTGCAATAACAATACCGCGGACAAAATTGCCATCACAATAAAGGGTTTCCCTGCACTAAGTTTTTTATCGCGGACTTCATTATAATGACGATGAAAATAACTTGATAAGAAACAAATCAACGCAAATTTTGCAAATTCTGCAGGCTGAAAGTTAATTCCGCCAATACCAATCCAACGTTTTGCACCATATACCGCTTTACCAATTCCTGGCATTAACACCAGGAACAAAAGCACGATCGCAATAATAAAAATCTTAACGTGCCATTTCTCCCAACGCTCCATTGGAATGCGTACAGTATAATAGAAAATGAAAAACGAAACACAGGCATAAGCCATGTCACGTTTGGCAAAATAGAACGGATCGTGGAAATTTTTTACCCCAACAGGAATAGACGCGGAGGTAACCATTATCAAGCCAATTAAAATTAGCACCACGAATAACCATAACAATGAACGATCATAAAGTAAATTGTTCGGTGTAATGCATACCGACCGTTGCCATTCTTGCTTGAATTTCTGCCAAACCTGCATAGTTTATCCTTAACTCAAACGAGCTAAACGACTAAATTCATCGCCACGTTGCTCGAAACAGCTAAATTGATCTAGGCTAGCACAAGCTGGCGATAACAACACCATATCCCCTTCATTCAAGGTCGGGCGTAGTGTTTCAATAGCCTGTTGCATTGTGTCAAATAATTGACTTTGTTGGGAAAGTTTTGCTAGCTGTGCACCATCTTGTCCAAAGCAATAACAATAAATATGCGGTTGATTAATCAGTTTTTCTAATTCAGAAAAATCTGCCCCTTTACCATCTCCGCCTAACAATAAATGCAACTTTCCTTGCACTTGTAAGCCTGTCAAGGCAGCAACTGTACTCCCCACATTTGTCGCTTTAGAGTCATTTACCCAACGCACACCATTTGCAAAATGGCTTAACTGGAAGCGATGATCTAACCCTGAAAATTCACGCAATGCTTGCTGAATCCCCGCTAACGGAATATTTGCTGCTTGAGCTAATCCAATCGCCGCTAACGCATTCATATAATTATGACGCCCGACTAATTTCATTTCATCACAAGCTAGCACTAATCCTGTTGGTGCCATTAAATAAGAATGACCTTCTTCTGTTTTTAACCAATAATCTGCCCGAGATTCGCCAAAGCTTAACTGCACCAATGCACTTTGCTGATTATCTTCTCTAGTGAGTGGATCTTCTGCATTGATAATGGCGGTATGCGCACCTTGATAAATTTTCAATTTAGCTTGACGATAATCTTCCAAATCCACATAGCGATTCATATGATCTTCGGTAACATTCAATACCGTTGCAGCCGCTGCATGCAAACTATAAGTGGTTTCTAATTGAAAACTGGATAATTCAAGCACATAAAGATCGCAATCTTGTTCCAATAAAGATAACGCGGGAATACCAATATTTCCGCCCATTCCCATTTTTAATCCTGCTGCTAACCCCATTGCATTTACTAAACTCGTTACTGTGCTTTTTCCATTTGACCCCGTAATCGCAATAATTGGCTTGCTTGCCGCACGACAAAAGAGTTCAATATCGCCAACGACTTCAATATTCGCCTGAACCGCGGTCAAAATTTCAGGTGTTTTTACAGAAAGCCCAGGGCTAATCACAATCATATCGCTACTTAATAACCATTCTTGGTTCAAATAACCCGTGCATAACTGCACATCAGCAGGCAACTGATCTGCACCTGCTGGGTGTTCACGCGTATCAATCACGCGAACATTCGCCCCCTCACGTAACAAATACGCCACGCAAGATAACCCCGTTTTCCCCAAGCCAATCACTGTAATCGTCTGATTTTGATATCGCATACTCTCTACCCTTTAAAAAACATCGCCATTTTTGACCGCGGTTTTACCCTGAATTAACGCAATTTTAGGGTAATTAAACCCAGTAGCACCAACATTAATGAAATAATCCAAAAACGAATAATCACGCGTGGTTCAGGCCAACCGTGTAATTCAAAATGATGATGAATCGGTGCCATTTTAAAAATCCGTTTTTTACGCAATTTATATGAACCCACTTGTAAAATCACTGACAGGGTTTCCATCACAAACACACCACCCATAATCACCAATAAGAACTCTTGACGCACTAATACCGCTACCGTTCCCAATGCACCACCGAGAGCAAGCGAACCCACATCACCCATAAAAATTTGCGCTGGATAAGTGTTAAACCACAGGAAACCTAGCCCCGCACCGACGATCGCAGTGCAAAATACCACCAATTCTGATGTGTGCTTAATGTAAGGAATATATAAATATTTTGACCATTCAATATTTCCCGTAGCCCAAGCAATCAAGGCAAATGCCGCCGCAACAAACACCGTTGGCATAATCGCTAAACCATCTAATCCATCGGTTAAATTGACAGCATTACTGGTTCCCACAATCACGAAGTACCCTAACACCACATAAAATAATCCAAGCTGTGGCATAACATCTTTAAAAAATGGCACGACCAACTGAGTTGCGGGGTTATCTTTACCAATCGCATACATACCAAATACAGCAATCAAGGCAATCAATGACAACCAAAAATATTTCCAACGTGCAATTAAACCATCGGTATTTTTACGCGTAATTTTACGATAGTCATCAACAAAACCTACTGCACCGTAACCGAATAGAACAAATAAACTAAACCACACATAAGGGTTAGCTAAATTCGCCCATAATAAAGTACTCACGCCAATCGCAAACAAAATCATAATACCGCCCATTGTTGGCGTACCTTTTTTGCTAAAATGGCTTTCAGGTCCATCGTTACGCACTTCTTGTCCAAATTTCAAAATCTGCAAACGGCGAATAACCTTTGGACCAATCCATAAAGATAGCAATAACGCAGTTAACAATGCTAAGATTGAACGCACCGTAATATAAGAAAAAACATTGAATCCAGTAAAATACTGTTGTAAATATTCAGCTAACCAAACTAACATACAAAACGACCTTTTAATAAATTAATCACTTCTTCCATCTTCATACGGCGCGATCCCTTCGCTAATAATACAACCTGTTGTTTTTGTTCTAAATTTTGTTCAATAATTGGTATTAAATAATCAACCAATGCGGCTTTATCATCAAAATGCTTACCCTGACAAGCCATACTAATGCAAACACTATCTTGCCCAAAACTCAATACCAAATCCAATTTGGCTTGTTGTGCAAAATCGGCAACTTGTTGGTGACAAAGCTTAGTATTTTCGCCTAATTCTGCCATATCACCAACAACTAAAATGCGAAATGCAGGATATTTTTGCAAAACACGGATCGCTGACTGTAATGAATCCACATTGGCATTATAAGTATCATCTAGTAGTAACAAATTGTCACAAGGTTTAATCGGAAATAATCGCCCTTTAACAAATGATCCTTGTTCCAATCCTTGTTTCACATTCTGCAAACTTGCCCCAACATTCATCGCAAGCGCACTGGCTGCCAACGCATTGCTAATGTTATGTTCACCTAAATAAGGTAAATCAATCCCAATATTCCCATTTGGGCTATGCAAGGTGAAATGCGATCCCGTTTCAGTTAAACGCACATCTGTCGCATAAAAATCTGCCGCGGTATTATCCACAGAAAAAGATTGCAATTTTTTACCCGCAATATTTTTTTGCCATTTATCTAAATAATGGCAATTCAAATTAATAATCGCCGTGCCATTTTCAGGCAACCCTAAATAAATTTCCCCTTTGGCTTGTGCAACCCCATCAATACTACCAAACCCTTCCAAATGTGCTGCGGCAACATTATTGACTAACGCCACATCAGGTTTGACTAAATTGGTGGTATAGGCAATTTCGCCTTGATGATTTGCGCCTAATTCAATCACGGCAAATTGATGTTGTTCGGTTAAACGTAATAACGTTAATGGTACGCCAATATCATTGTTAAAATTGCCATTGGTAAATAAAACTCGCTGATTTTTGTCCGCGGTTTCTGCCAATTCACCTGCGGTTTGACGTAAAATCGCCGCGGTCATCTCTTTTACCGTGGTCTTACCCGATGATCCTGTCATCGCTACCGTTTTAGGTGCTAGTTTCGCTTTTAACCATTGAGCTAATTGCCCTAAAGCTAAGCGAGTATCTTTCACAACCAATTGGGGAACAGTCATTTCAGTCGCTTGCTCAACAACAAGGGCAATACAGCCTTGCTGTACCGCTTGTGCTACATAATGATGAGCATCAAACTTTTCACCTTTCAACGCAAAAAATAAGCCATTTTTCGTTGACTCACGTGTATCGGTACTGACATTTTCAACCCAAACATTTCCATCGCCAATCAGATTGGCGTGCAAAACCTGAGCAATGGTGTGTAAATCTAATCTAATCATAATTACTATTCTTATCGTTATAAATCTTATAATGCCATTATTGAAATAGTGCGATAAAAATTAAACGCATAATTAATGCCATAAATTGACACCATAATTATCGCCACTGTCATCATAAAACAAAAAAAGACAATTAATTTTGTATTACTTTCTCGCCATAATAATGTTAACGTCGCAAAAAAGCCAAGTGGTTCTTGCGGTTCTATATTGTGTAATTGTTGCAATACCTTTAATGATTTCTTAAAAAACAAAACCACATTGACTGCCATCGTACTTACAGCAATAAATAATGCTCCCATAGAGAAAAGTATAAAAACAATATCATCAAGTGGTGAAATGCTTTGTTTTATTTTCCCTAAGCTAAATAAAGCTAAGGACAAAAATAAAATTGTTGGCATTAGGTTTCTTAAAAACGCCAAATAATTATCATCCATTTTGAAAATAAATTGCCAAAGCGTAACTTTATTTTCTTTTATTTTTTTATTATCCATTTATTCTTAATTTTTATTAACTGAATTTTTTCATCTTTGGATAAATATCCCGATTTAACTTGGGTTAAAACCGTATTTTCAGGTAAATCAGAAGCAAAAATCTCCGCCTGTTTTTTATCTGTAGATAAAATCACATACACCGCTTGTGTAGAATGATCGGGATCCACTAATTTAATATCTGCTACATTAAATACTTGAACACATTCTTTTTTCAAGAAAGAATAACTTTGCCCTGCCGCACTTAAACAACCGTGAGAATCTGTTGACCCACCCAATACAATCGAATTATGTTGTGCTGTTACAGAGCAACCTAGCAATAAAGTAACAAGCAATAATAGTGATATTTTCATTTTATTTATTCGCATTGGTTTAAATAACATTTTGCCATTTCTTGATCAGAAAAATGGTGTTTTGTTTTGCCGATAATTTGATAATTCTCGTGCCCTTTGCCTGCAATTAAAATCACATCATTGGCTTGAGCTTGTTTAATCGCATATTGAATAGCTTTCTCACGTTGATGAATTACTTTAATCTGTTCAGGGTGCGAGAACCCTGTCAAAATTCCTTCAATAATCAAGGCAGGATCTTCTGTACGCGGATTATCATCAGTTACAATCACATTATCCGCAAACTGCTCAGCTATTTTTGCCATTAGCGGACGTTTTCCTGCATCACGATCACCACCGCAACCAAAAAGGCAATACAATTTACCTAAACAATGTATGCGTGCAGCTTGTAACGCTTTCTCAAGTGCATCGGGTGTATGGGCATAATCCACAATGACTGTCGGTTTTTGCGGCACACTCAGCATTTCCATTCGTCCACAAACGCCCGTTAATTGCGGTGCAGTCTGCATTAAATCAGCTAATGGATAACCCAAGGATAACAATGTCGCTAATACCAATAAGACATTTTGGACATTAAATGCCCCAATTAAATGGCTTTTAATCTCGCCATTGCCCCAGGTTGAATGAAATTGAATGTGTACCCCTTGCGAATAAAACGAAACCGCGGTCAAATTTAGCCACGTTTTTTGTTGCGTTTGAAAATCAGGACGACAGCTCACTGCCACAGCCTGCGGCAAGTCTTTTAGCCATTGTGCACCAATAGGATCATCGGCATTTAAAATTTGACATTGACTCTTAAGCTCACTGAATAAGCGTTTTTTCGCCGCCGCATAGTTTTCCATACTGTGATGATAATCAAGGTGATCGCGGCTTAAATTGGTGAAAATCGCAGCACTAAATTGTAACGCTTCAACCCGATGCTGTACTAAACCGTGAGATGACACTTCAATTGCAGCAAAATCAGCCCCTTGCTCAACAAATTTTGCCAACGATGATTGAATTTCAATTGCAGAACCCGTTGTATTCGCCGCTTCTTGTAAGTTGCCATGTAAGCCATTGCCGATGGTCCCCATTACTGCGGGTTTATGCCCCAAAATTTGTACCCACTGTGCTAATAATTGAGCAATAGTTGTTTTGCCATTGGTGCCAGTCACACCAACTAAGGTTAAAGCACGAGAAGGGTAATCATAAAAACGATCGGCAAGTTCAGAAAGCTTTTCGGCTAAACGATAATAAGAAATCAACGGCACATTTTGTACAAATTGAATCTGTAAATGTTCGTTGGCTTGCTGTGTTTCCACTAGCACGGCATTTGCTCCTTTCTCAATTGCAGCAGAGATAAACTCACGTCCATCCACAGAATGCCCTTTAATTGCAACGAAAAGACAGCCCGCCTGAACGGCACGGCTGTCTAAACTCATTTCATTTAGTTGAGTGGCATTCAATTTTGCGTTATCGACTAATTCAGGTAAAACCGCGGTCAAATTTTTCATTATTTTCTCACTAATTCGTTGCATTCTCGATTCGGTTATTGAATTTCTCGCTTAAACGCACTGTTCGTTTAGGCGTTTTATCACTTGCTTCAGCATCAGGTGCAACATTATTCAAACGCAAAGCGTAACCCATAATTCGTGAAAAGACTGGTGCAGAAACCGCACCGCCATAATATTGGCCCGCTTTAGGTTCATCAATCAAAATCACGAGTGCATACCGCGGATCAGAGACAGGAGCAATGCCTGCGGTATATGCCATATATTTGTCCACATAATGCCCTTTTTCAATTTTTTTCGCCGTACCTGTTTTGATCGCCACACGATATCCATCAACCATTGCTTTTTTATTCTTAATTGCAACCTGTTCCATCATATTCACTACATCTTTTGTAATTTTCTCTGAAAATACGCGGTTACCAATAACTGGCGGATCAACTTTTGTAATGGATAATGGACGATAGATACCAAAACTTCCCAAGATCATATAAGCACGTGCTATTTGTAATGGTGTTGCATTGATACCATAACCAAAGGCAACGTTTGCTCGTTCAATATCCGACCAACGTGGACGTTTTGAATTGAGCCAACCTGCTTGTTCACCCCCTAACCCCAATTCAGTTGGTTTGCCCAAGCCCGCACTAATATAAGTTTCCATTAATGCACTAGGTGGCATACGCAAGGCTAAACGGCTAACCCCACGGTTAGACGAATTCATTAAAATCTCATCTAAAGTTTGTTGCGGACGTGGTGCCACGTCATTCACTTCAACACCATTTAACTTTAATTCGCCAGTATTAATGATTTCATTTCGGCGTACCGCACCACGCTGTAGCGCGGTCAAAACAACGAAAGGTTTCACGGTTGAACCTGGTTCAAACGTATCCGTTACCGCACGATTACGCATCTGTTCGCTATTCACATTCGTCCGATTATTTGGGTTATAAGAAGGGGCATTTGCCATTGCCAACACTTCTCCCGTTTGAATATCAACTAAAACCGCGGTCCCTGAATTCGCATTATTTTCTTTTACCGCTTTCTTAATCTCAAGGTACACCATTGATTGTAATTTTGCATCAATGCTTAACATCACATCATTGGCAACATATTTTTTTACATCGGCAATATTTTCTACCACTTTACCCGATTTATCCATACGATATGTGCGAGAACCAGATTTACCAATCAATAATGAATTAAAACTTTTTTCAATACCTTCAATCCCATCACCATCAATATCAGTAAATCCAACTAAATGCGCAATTTCTTCTCCCCGCGGATAAAAACGGCGAGGTTCGGGTTTGATCATTAATCCTGGTAATTTAAGCTGACGCACATAATCAGCCACATTCTGTGAAACTTGTCGTGCTAAATGCTCGAAACGTGAACGGGGTTTATTTTCAATATGTTGCACAAGTTCTTTATAACTCATTCCTAATTCTTTTGCGAGTGCACGCCAACGTTCAACATCCTTAAATCCACCCGCTTCAGTTAAAATAAATTTTGGATCGGCAGCAATCGAATTCATCGGAACACTGACCGATAAATATTGTCCATTACGATCAAGAATAGCCCCTCTGACAGCCAAAATCTCTTGTTTACGTAACGAACGCTTATCCGCTTCATCATTTAAATTATCAACATTCACAACTTGCACATAAGCCGCACGCACTACTAATGAAAATAGCACCGCAACAACGCATATCACCACAAAATAATAGCGCTCTTTTAAAAACGAATTAGCATAAACCGTTTTCGGTTTTTTAGGCGTAACGACATTCTTTTTGACTGAGCTTGATTTAGCACCAATCTGAGTTTTAGGCTTTTTATTGGAATCTTTTTTAAACATACTTTTATTCCAGAATAACGACTTCTTGTTCAGGTACAACTTTTTTCATACCGAGCTTCACGTTGGCAATCGCTTCAACACGCGCATTATCACTTAATGTTGTTTCTTCTAGCTGAAGATTAATGTATTCATTTTCTAACGCTTGCTGTTCAATCACTAAATCGCCATTTTGCGAGACCAATTCTCGCGTTTTATCTGTCAACCAGACTGTACCGAAAGCCGTGAGAGTAATGGCGAAGAGCAAAATCATAATTAATTTATTTGATGAAAATAAATCATCAGCAATAATCGTATTTAATGGATAACGTTCACTATTTGATAACATATTTTTCTCCATTAAAGCCGTTCAGCGATACGTAACACCGCACTGCGTGAACGGGGATTCAGGCTAATTTCATCCTCACTTGGTAAAATGGCTTTCCCAATGGTTTTTAACGTTTGATTACGCTGAATCTGATCTTCACGTAACGGCAATCCTTTTGGAATGGTTTCGCCTTTGCTTTGTTTACGCATAAAATGTTTTACCATTCGATCTTCTAATGAATGGAAACTAATGATAGACAACCGCCCAGCTGGCGCTAAAACGTCCAATGCTGAAGATAAAATACTTTCTAATTCATCAAGTTCGGAATTAATGTAAATACGAATAGCCTGAAAACTGCGTGTCGCAGGGTGCTTATGTTTATCTTTAAATGGTACTGATTGTGCAATTAATTCAGCGAGTTGTAATGTCCGTGTTAAAGGGGGCTGATTTTGCTGTAAAGCTGATCGATTATAGTTAACGATTGCTTGGGCAATCCGTTTTGCAAAGCGTTCTTCGCCAAAGGTTTTCAGCACCCAAGCTAAATCTTGTTCTGATACTTGTTGCAACCATTGTGCTGCAGAAAGCCCTTTACTTGTATCCATTCGCATATCAAGCGGCCCATCTTTCATAAAGCTAAAACCGCGTTCGGCATCATCAAGTTGCGGAGAAGATACGCCAAGATCAAGAAGAATCCCATCAACTTTGCCGATTAAATTTAACTGTTGACAAATTTCAGGAATGGCTGAAAAACTACTATGAATAATTTGAAAACGGGGATCGTGAATTTGCTGAGCAGCTTCAATAGCTCGCGGATCACGATCAATCGCAATCAAACGACCAGTCTCAGCAAGTTGGGATAAAATAAGACGGGAATGTCCTCCACGTCCAAAGGTGCCATCAATGTAAATCCCTTTTTCTTTCAACGCCAAACCTTCTACCGCCTCATTTAATAACACGGTAGTATGTTTAGAACAAGAAAAAGTATTTTGCACGTTATTCACCATAAAACAAAACGAAAAAAGAAAAGATAATGCGGTGATAACCACCGCTTACCTTGCTAGTGCCGCTGCCGTGAAGGATTATTCCTTTCTTAGAATGACAGCGTTTTAAATTCATCGGATGTAATAAATTCCTCGCTTGTGGCAAATGCCATATCTTGTGCCATTTGAGCTTGCCAAGCAGGTTCAGACCAAATCTCAAATTTATTGAGCTGACCAACCAACATAAGACTTTTTTCTAATTTTGCATGTTGACGCAAATGCGAACTCAACAAAATACGGCCATTACCATCTAACTCACACTCTAAGGCATTCCCAATCAACATCCGTTGAATGCTACGATGCTTAGGATTACCATTTGGTAAAGCGAGCAACTTTTGCTCAACCTTTTCCCATTCGGCTAAGGTAAACAGCAATAAACAAGGTTGATTAAGATCAATAGTACAAACCATTTGACCGCGGTTTTCAGCTAAAATCTCGGCACGATAACGTGTTGGGATCGCCAAACGCCCCTTGCTATCTAGATTTACTGCCGTTGTACCACGAAACATGATTGTTCCTTTAGTCCGCTTATTACATTGATATGTGTTATCTTACAATAAAAACCAATTTTTACCACAAAACTCCACTTATTACCACTTTTTTAAGTTTATTGTGTGTTAGGTTCCATTGCAAGCCGTTTATCAACATCTTTACAGTTCATTGACAAAATAAATTGTTCTCTATCATTGAAAAAAACCGCGGTCAAAAAAGCGATTGAATTTTTGACCGCGGTTTTAACCAATTTTATTTAAAATAACTTCTCAAAGCCTATCTATTGATTTTGAGTACCATCTGGAATTTCTGCTAAAGCCGCTTGAATACTGCCAAGTTGCTGTGCCCGTTGATAAAATTCACATTTGTGAGCAATCACTTTCAAATAGCCTTTTAATTCTTGGATTTGTTGCTGAACTTTCATTCTTTGTTGTTCAAAAATGGCTAGTCGTTCGGCAATACTTTCATCGCCATTTACCGCACAATCCGCAAAATATTTAATGTCTTTCAACGTCATACCCGTATTTTTTAAGCATTGAATCAATTCTAACCATTCAATATCTTGCTGAGTGAATAGACGAATACCGCCCGCTGAACGTTGAACAAAAGGTAATAAAGCCTGTTTAGCATAAAAACGTAGTGTATGAGCAGAAATGCCAACCTGAGCCGCCGCTTTAGCAACAGTAAAAGACATTCTATTCTCCTAATTAAAAAAATTTCAAAAAGTACTTGCTTGAGAGTTTACTCTCAAGTTTATACTCTCGCTATCAATTACCCAATCAACCTTTATAACTGTAGAATACAATGAAAATAATGACTTTTGTGACATCAATCGCATTATTCGGTTCAGTGGGCTTTGCACAAGCGGAGGGCTATGCAATTAAACACGCTGACAACCAATGGTAAACCCACACAAGTCAAATAATTAACGCGACACCAAAACAAGTTTGGGCAACCTTAACTGATTTCGCACATTATAATTGGACATCATCATTTAAGGGAATTAAAGGGCAATTTAAAAATGGGCAATCTATTCGCTCAATTTATTTACTCGCTAATGGACTCACAGAATTTCCACATAAAAAATTAAAAATTGTAGGTGGAATTGAATTTTCGTGGTCCGATCCTATCGCAGGAATGGCAGGTTTGAACGATGATCATCATTTTATCGTCAGCGAGACAGATGATGGCAAAACCTTATTTATTCAACTCGATACCTACACAGGTGCAACCGCCACAATAAATGCAGAAATGCTAGCAAAAAACCAAATTGCTGAATTTGAAAAATTTAATAAGGAACTTAAAATGGAAAGCGAAAAACGTTTTCCACAATAATGAATATCTACTAAGAGGTAAATGACTATGCAAAATATTCAAGACAAAGTAATTATCATCACGGGTGCATCAAGTGGCTTAGGCGAAGCAATGGCGCGCCATTTAGCTAAAAAAGGGGCGATTGTTGTACTTTCTGCACGTCGTGCTGATCGACTACAAACGATTGAAAAGGAAATAAAAGCGAAAGGTGGGCGTGCAATGTCAGTCGTGGCAGATGTTACAAAACTCGCTGATGTCCAAAATCTTGCTACCCAAACGTCAAATGCCTTTGGCAAAATTGATGTGTTAATTAACAATGCAGGCGTGATGATTCTCGCCCCATTAGCGAAACGACAAGTCGCAGAATGGGATAAAATGATTGATATTAACATTAAAGGTGTACTTTACGGTATCTCCGCGGTACTACCAACCTTACAAGCACAAAAAAGCGGGCAAATCATCAACATTTCATCGGTTGCTGGGTTACGTATTTCTGCAGGGATCGGCACAGTATATAGCGGAACAAAATTTGCCGTGAAAGCCATTTCAGAAGGGTTAAGAATGGAAGTTGCGCCTGATAATATTCGTGTAACAACAATTTATCCTGGTGCGGTAGATAGCGAATTGAAACTGCATAGCACAGATAAAGAAAGTGCCGCTGGCGTTGAAGCGTTTTATAAGGCAAATGAAATTTCGGCAGATAGCATTGCTCGTGCAGTGGCTTATGCGATTGAACAACCTGACGATGTTGCAGTCAACGAAATTACAGTACGCCCAACACGCCAAGAATTTTAACACTAAACCGCGGTCAAAAAACGATTGGATTTTTGACTGCGGTTTTGGCTGGGTTTGAGTGGGGATTTATGCTTTTAATTGCTGTTCAATAATCCCACCGCCAAGACAAATTTCGCCTTGATAAAAGACCGCGGATTGCCCTGGCGTTACCGCAATTTGTGGTTCGTCAAAACGCACTTCAAGACAATCATCATTAAGAGGAATCAGTTGGCAAGGAATATCCGTTTGACGATAACGCGTTTTCACTGTGCAACGTAGCGGTTCACGGATAGGTTGACGGTCAACCCAATGCAGTTGCTGAGCAATTAGCCCTGTGGACAGCAACGCTGAATTATCTAATCCCTGTGCAACAACTAACACATTATTCACTAAATCTTTTTCAACCACATACCAGGCATTTTCATCTTTGCCTTTTATGCCACCAATCCCTAACCCTTTGCGTTGCCCTAAGGTATGATACATTAATCCATCGTGGCGTCCGATACACTCGCCTTCCGTTGTGTGAATTTCCCCAGGTTGTGCAGGCAAATAACGGGCTAAGAAATCACGAAATTTGCGTTCACCAATAAAACAAATTCCCGTTGAATCTTTTTTCTTCGCCGTGGCTAAACCTAAATCTTCAGCAATTTTCCGCACGATCGGCTTTTCAATTTCGCCAACGGGGAACAAACTTTGTGCAACTTGCTCGTGGCTTAAGGTATATAAAAAATAACTTTGGTCTTTGTTCGCATCTAACCCACGCAGCAGTTGCGATTGCCCATCAACATCACGGCGACGCACATAATGCCCCGTGGCAATATAATCAGCCCCTAAATCTTCCGCGGCATATTCTAAAAATGCTTTAAATTTAATTTCTTTATTGCACAAGATATCAGGGTTGGGTGTACGTCCCGCTTTATATTCTTGTAAAAAATGCTCAAATACATTATCCCAATACTCTGCCGCAAAATTAATTTTATGTAATTTGATCCCCAATCCGTCGCATACCGCTTGTGCATCAGCTAAATCTGCCGCGGCAGTACAATAATCGGTATCATCATCTTCTTCCCAGTTTTTCATAAACAAGCCTTCCACTTGGTAGCCTTGTTGTTGCAAAATAAACGCGGAAACAGACGAATCAACACCGCCCGACATACCACAAATCACTTTCTTACGCGCATTTTGGGCAAGTTGTTCGAGACTAAGTGAGGGAAAATATTGATTATAGGTTATTGATTGCATACATCTCTCGTTATCACATTCATTTGGTTAATAATAAAGGGCTATAATGCCCTTTATAGATATTTTCTTTCTGGCGAAACAAAATCATACCGCATTCGTCTTAAAATCACCAATTCACAATGCCAATCATTGAATGAAAAAAGACAGGATTTTTGACCGCGGTATTAGCTATTTTACTTCGTAAAATTTCGGTTCAAAATTGGCTTTTAATTCCGCTTGAGCTTGTTCATCACCATTTTGGGCTTTTTGTTTCAAATTATCGCAAGGTTCTTCACAATCGCACATTTTTTTCATTCCCAATGCGGTAATGCCACCACAACTGCCTTTAATAGTTTGACGGCGGAAAATATAGCCGATCGCCATTCCTAAAATGACTAAAATAAAGATACCAAAGGTAATCATAAATAATTTCATCATTGCTCCTATACTGCTATTGCTGAATTAATTTTGCAAACGCACTCGACATTTTCGTTTCAAAACCTTTATCCGTTTTGATAATTAAATAAACCGCAAGATTATTTTGTTCTGCCACCGCCAAGGCTCTTTCTTCGCCTAGCACAAATAAACCCGTAGATAATCCATCCGCGGTCATTGAACGCGGTTCAAGCACCGTAATAGACGCTAATTTATGCTGAATCGGATAACCCGTTTTCGGATCAATTTCGTGTGAAAAACGTTTGCCATCTTGTTCAAAATAATTACGATAATCGCCTGAAGTTGCCATCGCGAAATTTTTTAAACCGATCACTTGTTGTGCCACTTGTGAACCATCAAAGGTTGGTTGCTCAATTGCAATCTGCCAAGGCTTATTCTCAGAATTTACGCCTTGCGCACGAATTTCGCCGCCGATTTCCACCAAATAATTGGAAATATTTTGTTTTTCAATATAATCAGCGACTTGATCCACCCCAAATCCTTTGGCAATAGAAGACAAATCAACATAAAGTTGTGGTACCGCTTTCGCAAGATAGGCTTTCCCATCACGTTCTTGCAAGGTAAGTTTATCAATACCAACCCAAGCTTGACGTTCCGCAATTTGTGCCGCACTCGGTTCTTGATCTTTGGCTTTTTCGGGGCCAAATCCCCATAGGTTCACCACAGGCCCTACCGTAATATCAAGCGCCCCTTCCGTTACCTTATTTAAGCGAATTGCTTCACGAATAACCGTTGCCAAATTCGCAGAAATCTCTATCGGCGTATTCACTTCAGAATATTGATTAAAACGGCTTAATTCCGATGTAGGAATATAGGTTGACATTTTATCATTCACATCTCGCAAGATGCTGCCCACATTGGCTTGCAATTGCTCAGGTGTTTGTTTGCTATCCCCCTTATCAAGATATTTAATATGATAAGTCGTCCCCATCGTTTTGCCACTTAAACTCACCACTTGTGGCTCTTTTTGACAAGCCGTTAAGCAAAATACGCTGACGATCAGCATAGAAAAAATAGATATAACCTTTTTATTCATTTACATTCTCTGCCCTGTTATCTGGAGCTGAAAGATTAAATTCATCTTTTAGCTCATTTCGCCAAAACCGCGGTCAAAAAAACGCTCGCATTTTAGACCGCGGTTTTGGCTGAAAATAAATAATGAAAGCGGTCAGCATTACCCGACCGCTACTTTTGTTAAAGCGTCTAAAACCTAACCGCCAAAATCATCAAGTAAAATGTTTTCGTCTTCAACACCAAGATCTTTCAACATTTTAATAACTGATGCATTCATAATCGGAGGCCCACACATATAATATTCACAATCTTCTGGTGCTTCGTGATCTTTCAAATAATTTTCATAAAGCACGTTATGAATAAAGCCCGTATAGCCTGTCCAATTATCTTCTGGCAGCGGCTCTGAAAGAGCAACGTGCCATACGAAATTTGGATTTTCTGCAGCAAGTTGATCAAAGTCTTCTTGATAGAACATTTCACGTTTTGAACGCGCCCCATACCAGAATGAGATTTTTCGTTTACTATGTAAACGTTTAAGCTGATCAAAAATATGTGAACGCATTGGAGCCATTCCTGCACCACCACCGATAAAGACCATTTCCGCATCCGTATCTTTGGCAAAGAATTCCCCAAATGGACCAGAAATCGTGACTTTATCACCCGGTTTTAACGACCAAATATAAGATGACATTTGACCTGGTGGCACGTCTGGATTACGCGGTGGCGGTGTTGCAATACGCACATTCAGCATAATGATCCCTTTTTCTTCAGGATAAGATGCCATTGAATAGGCACGCGTAATATGTTCATCAACCTTAGACACATAACGCCATAGGTTAAATTTATCCCAATCTTCGTGATATTCTTTTGGAATATCAAAATCTTTGTAATAAACCGTATGTGGATCCGCTTCAATTTGAATATAACCACCCGCACGGAATGGCACTTCTTCGCCTTCAGGAATCGCCAGTTTAAGCTCTTTAATGAAAGTTGCTTTATTGTCGTTTGAAATAACGGTACATTCCCATTTTTTCACGCCAAATACCTCTTCTGGCAACTCAACTTTCATACTATTTTTTACATTTACTTGGCAAGATAAGCGGTAACCTTCTTTCGCTTCACGTTTAGAAATATGTGCCAATTCAGTGGGTAGAATATCACCACCACCTTCGGTAACTTTCACCACACATTGTCCACAAGAACCGCCGCCACCACAAGCAGAAGATACAAAGATCCCTTTGCTTGCTAATGCGCCAAGTAATTTTCCGCCCGCAGGCAAATGAATTGCTTTAGACGGATCATTATTAATTTCAATTGTAATGTCACCTGCATTCACTAATTTGGATTTAGCAAATAAAATCATCACAGCTAATACCAAAACAATGACGGTAAACATTGCAATACCTAGTGTAATTTCCATTGAATTTCCTTCTTAGCTTACAATTGAATACCAGAGAATGACATAAAGCCAAGCGCCATAAGTCCACCACAAATAAAGGTGATGCCTAAACCACGTAACCCTGCTGGCACATCCGCATATTTCAATTTTTCGGTGATACCCGCAAGGGCAACGATAGCAAGCATCCAGCCCAATCCCGCACCAAAACCGTACACAACAGATTCAGAGAAGGTGTAATCACGTTGAACCATAAATGATACCCCACCAAAAATCGCACAGTTTACGGTTATCAGCGGTAAGAAAATCCCTAATGCGTTATATAACGCAGGGAAATATTTATCCAATACCATTTCAAGAATTTGAACAATCGCTGCAATAACGCCGATAAAGGTGATAAAGCCAAGAAAGCTCAAATCTACACCTTGTACTAACGCATTTTCTTTTAAAATATGCTCATACACAAATTGGTTAGCAGGCACAGAAATACCTAACACAACAGTTACCGCAATACCTAATCCAAAGGCAGTGGATATTTTCTTTGATACCGCAAGGAAAGTACACATCCCTAGGAAGAAAGAAAGTGCCATATTTTCAATAAAAATGGACTTAACGAATAGACTAATATAATGTTCCATCGATTATTTCTCCACCTGTTCAGGTTTCCAAGTTCTTAAGCCCCAAATTAAAAAGGCAATAATAAAGAATGCACTTGGTGCTAATAAAAATAATCCATTAGTTTGGTACCAACCGCCATCTTGAATGGTTTTGAAAATGGTATGACCAAATAATTTCCCTGACCCAAATAGCTCGCGGATAAACGCGATGACAACTAACATCACGCCATATCCAAATCCATTACCCAAACCATCAACCAAACTTTCAACAGGCGATGATTTCATTGCAAAGGCTTCCGCACGCCCCATTACGATACAGTTTGTAATAATTAAACCGACAAAAACAGAAAGCTGTTTAGATAAGCCAAACGCATAAGCTCGTAAGATTTGGTCAACTAGAATTACTAAGGATGCAATCACTGCCATTTGCACAATAATACGAATACTATTTGGAATATAATTTCGGATCATTGAAATAAAGAAGCTAGAAAAGCCTGTTACCAAACTTACAGAGATCCCCATAACGATTGCCGTTTCCAATTTAGTTGTCACTGCTAAAGCAGAACAAATTCCTAAAATCTGCAACGCAATTGGGTTATTGTGAATAACAGGATCAAAAAATAATTTTTTCAGGGTTGCTTTATCAGACATTAGTTAATCCCCTCTTTTTGTAATTTTGCTAAATATGGACCAAAACCTTTCGGACCAAGCCAAAATTTAAACGTGTTATTAACACCTTTACTGGTTAAAGTTGAACCCGAAATCGCATCAATACCATGTTCTTTATCTGATGATGCACCTTTACCAACGTGTAATGCAGGTTTGCCTTGTTCATCAAATAATTTTTTGTCTTTAAAACGGGTTTGGAATGGACGATTTTCAATTTCTCCCCCTAATCCTGGTGTTTCACCATGTTCATAGTAGGTAATATCGTTAATCGTGTTTGCATCAGATTTCACCGACACAAAACCGTACATTGTTGACCATAAACCGCGGCCATAAATAGGCAATACAACTTGTTGCACTTTGCCTTCATCATCTTTTACTAAGTACACTTCAGCTAAATTTTCACGATTACGAATACCCGCGGTATCTTCATCGTGGCTTAACACTGTACTTTGTTTAGGATCTTTTGCTGCCGCTTTTGAATCATAGTTAGCTGGACATTGAACATAATCCCCCGTATCTAATTGCACACAGCGGGGATCAATATGCTTACTATATACTTCTTGCACATTTATCTTGCTGTTTGCATCATAAAGATTAGCCACTTTCAAAATATTTTTTTGTTTATCAAGGGCTTTTTGTTCTTCTTGTGTTGGTTTAAGCAATACCGCAGAACCTGCCACAATCACAGAACAAATTAAACTTAACGCAAAGACGATACCAATCGTTCCGCCTACGCTATCTTTATCAAATTTAGCCATTGCGTGCTCTCCGACGTTTAATATTTGCTTGCACTACGGCATAGTCAAATAATGGTGCAAATAAGTTTGCAAATAAAATTGCTAACATCATTCCTTCTGGGTAAGCAGGGTTAACAACACGAATTAACACACACATCGCCCCAATTAAAATACCATACCACCATTTACCTTTATTCGTAAACGCAGCAGATACAGGATCTGTCGCCATAAAGAACATACCAATAGCAAAACCACCTAACACTAAGTGCCAATACCACGGCATTGCAAACATCGGGTTAGTTTCAGATCCGACAAGATTAAATAGGGTAGAAATTGCAACCATACCAATCATTACACCCGCAATAATACGCCAAGAAGCAATACGGGCGAATACAATAATTGCTGCACCAATAATCAACGCAAGAGTTGACACTTCACCAATTGAACCAGGTAAATTCCCTAAAAATGCATCCATCCAAGTGATATGCTGCCCTGTACTCGTATGAACTAACGCAGCCTGACCACCTTGCGCCCATTGCGAAAGTGCTGTCGCACCTGAATAACCATCCGCAGCAGTCCACACTAAATCACCAGAAATCTGAGCAGGATAAGCAAAGAATAAAAACGCACGTCCAGCTAATGCAGGGTTCATAAAGTTTTTACCCACCCCACCAAACACTTCTTTTGCAACCACCACACCAAAGGTTGTTGCTAATGCAGCTTGCCATAGTGGTAGCGTTGGCGGCACAATTAAAGCAAGTAAGATTGATGTAACAAAGAAACCTTCATTAATCTCGTGCTTACGCACCATCGCAAATAATACTTCCCAGAAACCACCAACTAAGAAAACCGTTAAGTAGATTGGTAGAAAGTAGGTCGCCCCTAATACCATTTTACTTAACCAGCCTGCACTTGACGTTAAATCCGCACCAATCGCTTGGCTAAAGCTGTAATGCCAATTATTGGCTAAGGCTTGTTGTAATGTGCCTAGGTGATCTGTTGCTAAAATCGCTTGCAACCCAACATTATACATACCATAAAACATCGCAGGGAATAACGCGAGCCAAACAATAATCATCATACGTTTGGAATCCAACGCATCACGCACATGTGAATCACGTTTCGTTACAGTACCTGGTGTATAAATGAGCGTGTAAGTCGCTTCAAATAGGGCATACCATTTCTCGTACTTGCCCCCTTTATGAAACGCGGGTTCCATTTTTTCAAAAAGATTTTTTAAACCCATCTTAACCTTCCTTCTCAATCTTATTTAAGGTCGCACGCAATAATGGAGCATAATCATTTTTTCCAGGGCAAACGAAAGTGCAAAGTGCTAGATCTTCTTCATCTAACTCTAAACAACCTAATGCTTGCGCTGAATCTGAATCGCCCGCGGATAAATCACGCAGTAATAAAGTCGGTAAAATATCCAAAGGCATTACACGTTCATACGCACCAATTGGCACCATCGCACGCTCGCCACCATTTACCGCGGTCGTAAAATTAAACAATTTTTTACCAAAATGCCCTAACACCGTACGGGTAATAGAAAACTTATTCGCACCTGGCGTAATCCAACCTAAAAACTCTTTTTCATTTCCTTCAGCGAGTACCGAAACTTGTAACGCATAACGTCCCAAATAATCCACAGGACCTTGAGCAGTCATACCGCTTAAAACCGATCCTGAAATAATGCGATTATCGCCTGCTTTCAATTCGCCCGCGGTTAATTGCGATAAATTTGCCCCTAAACGTGTACGCACTAAACTTGGTTTATTCACTTGTGGCCCAGCAAGGGAAATCACACGATCTGTATAAAGCTCACCCGTAGTAAACAACTTCGCAATCGCAATCACATCTTGATAATTAATATACCAAACGGATTTATTTAAACTCACAGGATCAATAAAATGAATATGCGTACCACTTAATCCTGCAGGATGCACGCCACCAAAATCATGAATACGTAAATTAGCCAAATCTGCGGTCGGAATATTACTATCGCCCGCCTTACATAAATGAATATTGCCATTAGGGTGTAAACGACTTAATACGGTTAATCCATCAATGAAATCTTGCCAATGTTCTTTTAATACGACTTCAGGATTTGCCGCCAATGGATTCGTATCCATTGCATTAACAAAAATGGAAGACGGCACGCTATCTACCGCGGGAATTTTACTAAATGGACGCTGACGTAACGCAGTCCACAATCCCGAACGTTGAAGATTTTCTCGTACTTGTTGTTCGCTTAATTGATTCAATTCCGCGGTATTATATTGCGCAAAGGTTTCTTGCTCATTTCCGTCAATCTTGATGACCACAGATTGTAATACTCGCTTAGCGCCACGGTTAATTGCCGTTACAGTACCACTCGCAGGAGCAGTGAATAAGACACCTGGATTCTTTTTATCTTCAAAAAGCACCTGACCTTTCTTCACTACATCACCTTCACGCACCTTCATTGAAGGACGCATACCCACATACTCTTCGCCAAGCAAGGCAACTTCAGTGATAGCATTGCCATCACGGATTACTTGTTCTGGCTTCCCTGCAATAGGAAGATCCAAGCCTTTTTTTATCGTAATCATATTGTTTGCACTACTTTTGGTTAGACTAAAATAATAGTTATCATTACCTGATAACCGCACATTGAGCAATGAATTTCAATAAATATTAACTATTGAATTCATCCTAAATCTCAAATTCTATTTTGATAGCACCCACGGTACTAACTTGAAAGGAAAAATCCTAAACTATTATTCTAACGAAAGAATAACAATCTCGCTAGACAAACTGAATTTTTTTTCGTAAGTTTTGCCAGAAACTTGATCTTGCTACGGTTTTTTAGCAGAAAAAGGAGAAATTTGCACACAAATTTGGATAAAATACAATATATCATTTAAACCGCGGTCAAAAAAACACGTGGATTTTTGACCGCGGTTTTATTCAAGGCTGGTTAATTTGATACTGTTGAATGTTCTCTATCTTGCAATTTCTCTTGCTGACGAGCTTGTTTTTCTTGTTGTTTCTTTTCTTGTTGTTCACGTGCTTGTTGCTCTGCACGTTGACGGCGAATTTCTTTCGGATCGGCAACTAATGGGCGATAAATCTCAATACGATCGCCATTTTGTAAACTATCGGTTAATTTGGCGGCACGGCTAAAAATGCCGACTTTATTTTGGCGTAAATCAATGTCCGTATAACGTTGTAAAATTCCCGATTGTAAGATTGCAGTCTGCACGGTAGTGCCTTCATCAACCTGAAACGATTTTAAATAATGCTGTTCTGGTAAGGCATATGCAATTTGGATCGTAATTTGGCTCATCGGTAAATCTCTTTTGCCCGTTGTTTAAATGCGTCAATCATTTTCTGAGTGAGATGGTTGAAAATTTGCCCAAATGCCATCGCAATCAGGCTATTAGCAAATTCAAACTCTAATTTTAACTCAATTTGGCAACAATGATCATCAATTTCAACGAAACGCCATTCGCCTTGTAAAGATTGAAATGGACCATCTTTTAACTGAATACGAATAGCTTGATTTTCAATCAGTTGATTATAGGTTGCAAACGTCTGTCGAATGCCTGCTTTGCTAATGGTTAATTCGCCAATTAAAAAATCATCGCCACGTTGCAATGTTTGGCTTGCCACACAACCAGGCAAAAATTCGGGATAATGCACATAATCATTAACAAGTTGATACATTTGAGCAGCACTATAAGGCACAAGAGCCTGTTGATTAACTGAAGGCATAAATTATTGATAAATAAAACAATAGAATAATAAAAAGAAAAAGGGCATTACACATTTGTTCGCCCTATTTTGTAGCCAATTCTTATTTCGTCATTAAAACTTGTAGTGCTTGATATACTGCTTGAGCTTGATCGCCAGTTAATGATTCGTGTTTTTCATTATCGGTAATCACAACCGCACTTTGTTTACCATAAGCACTTAATTGCATTGAATACGTTCCTTTCTCTAAATTAGGTTGTGTTACACCTAAACGAGCCCAATTTTGCGGATCTGTCGGTTTATATTTTAGTTCACGATAACCACGTCCAGCTTGTCCATCTTTAATTTCAAAGCCTAGTTGCGGTAGCACTTCGCCTAATTTAGACCAAGATTGGTTAAAAGTAGAGCTAAATGCCAATGCAATTTGGCGATTCGCATCTGTTACAATTGCCGCTTCAATTGGACCTGCTGCTTCAGTTTGCACCTGTTGCATTTGGGTTTGGTACGCACTATTTAATTCACCCACTAAAGTATTAAGAAAATCAGAAGTATAACGTTCTTTTTCTGCAACGGTTGGGGTAAAGACAATATTATTACGTTTCGCTTCAAGCAACGTTACCACTAAGGCATTCGCTTCTTGGTTACCCATTTCACTAATTTGATAGCGTAGTTGCACATCGCCAATCTCATCTACACGAAAACTTTTCGCCCAATCGGTAGTAATATCATTGCCTTTTTGAGTAAATTTAATGCCTTTTTCGCCTAATAAACGGCTAATTTGTTGTAAATTATAGACTTCTTTCTTTTGTACTGGGTAGATAATTGAAGCACGTTCACCATCAAATTGTGCAACAGAATTGCCAATAATCGCTATTGGTGTCGCAGGTGGGCGAATATCCATTGCATCCGCTTTCTGCACATTATCAATCGCGGGTAATTGATAGGTATTATTTTGCCCAATAATATTTACCCCTGCGGTATCTAAGCGTTCAAAGGTTGGCATTTCTGCTCGTTTTTGATAACTATCATTAGCTAATTGGCGATCTTGGTCATTTGAACAAGCGGTTAACCCTGTAATGATCGCTAAAGGTAAAAGCCATTGTTTCATTAAATAAATTTCCTTACTCAAAAATGATTAAAAGTCATTAATCAGACAACTTAACAACAAAAAAGTTTTATCCTACTAAAAGCCATTTAACTATAACAAGCCTGCAACTTTGAGTGCTTGTTCAACTTTACCTTGATGCTGCTCACTTAAAACCGTTAACGGTAAACGCAAGGTAGGCTCATTAATTAAACAGATTTTTGCCGCAGCCCATTTTACTGGAATTGGGTTTCCTTCAATAAATAAATCTGTATGCAATGCTATTAAACGTTGATTGATTTTTTCGGCTTCATCAAAATCACCTGCTAGTGCGAGTTCACACATTTTCGCCATATCTTCTGCGGCAACATTATTTGTCACCGAAATGACACCTTGCCCACCCAAACGCATACTTTCTAATGCACTTGCATCATCGCCACTTAAGAAGATAAAGTCATTGCCTGCCAATTCTTTAATCTGACGGACACGGCTGACATCACCCGTTGCTTCTTTAATACCAACGATATTGGAAATTTGTGCTAAGCGTGCGACCGTTTCAGGAAGCAAGTCACTGCCTGTACGACCTGGCACATTATATAAAATTTGTGGTAAATCTGTACTTTCTGCAATAGCTTTAAAATGTTGGTACATCCCTTCCTGAGTTGGTTTATTATAATAAGGTACAACAGATAAACAGCCTGCTACACCCGTATCACTCAATAATTTCGTCATTGTGATTGCTTCACTAGTGGAGTTCGCCCCACTACCTGCAATCACAGGAATACGCCCATCAGCAAATTCTACGGTCTTTAAAATGGTTTTAATATGTTCTTCTACACTTAAAGTAGCACATTCACCCGTGGTACCAACTGAAACAATACCATGTGTTCCAGCTTGAATATGGTATTCAACTAAGTTTTTTAATTCTACAAAATCAATATCGCCATATTGATTCATAGGTGTAATTAACGCCACAATACTCCCGTAAAATTGGTGTGCTTGCATAATGACCTCGTTCATTCAATAAAATTAAAATAGGGTTTTGTTTGGAAAATTGTTGTAAGGATTGCTAAAATAGCGTCGTTTTGCAAGTATTTTTTACATTTTTATCTTAAAAAAAGTAAAAGAGCCAAAAATAAGGGAAAAGAAAGATGAATAAAAAGATAAATACATTAAAAGTGGGCGATGATGCTCCCCAATTTAGCCTATTAAATCAACACAATCAGTTGATTTCACTCACAGATTTTATCGGGAAAAAAGTCCTGGTTTATTTTTATCCCAAAGCACTTACCCCTGGCTGCACCACTCAAGCCTGTGGATTACGAGATAGTAAAGAGCAACTGGCTCAATTAAATGTAGAAATTATTGGCATTAGCCCTGACTTACCAGCTAAATTAGCAAATTTTGAACAAAAGAAATCGTTAAATTTCACGCTACTTTCCGATCCCGATCATCAAGTAGCGGGGCAATTTGGCGTATGGGGAGAGAAAAAATTTATGGGACGAACCTTTGACGGTATTCATCGCATTAGTTTTTTAATTAATGAACAAGGTAAAATTGAACAAGTTTTTGATAAATTCAAAACAAACGATCATCATCAAGTCGTTCTCAATTATTTACGCACTGAATAACTACCACATTCTCAATTATGAATTTATTTAATCTTAACTTACCCAAAAATAACAAAGATCATAAAATTCTGGCTAATGTAATTGCAGGAGCAGATTGCCTTGCGATCAATGAAATTGCTAGCCAGTATCAAGGATTAACCGTTATCGTCACACACAACACCCAAAGTGCATTACGATTGCAACGTGCTTTACAAGATTTTAGCCACCTTGATGTTCGTTTTTTCCCTGATTGGGAAACCTTGCCCTATGACAGCTTTTCACCACATCAAGACATTATTTCAGAACGTTTAAGTACATTATTTTACTTACAGCAAGCACAACAAGCCATTTTGTTATTACCAATCACAACCTTAATGCAACGCTTATGCCCACCATCTTTTTTACAGCATAATGTATTGTTGATCAAAAAGGGCGATCATTTAGTAATTGAGAAATTACGCTTACAACTTGAAAACGCGGGCTATCGTGCCGTAGAACAAGTGCTTGAACACGGCGAATACGCCGTACGTGGTGCATTATTGGATTTATTCCCAATGGGCAGCCAAATGCCGTTCCGTTTGGACTTTTTTGATGATGAAATTGAGAGTATCCGCACCTTTGATCTCGATACTCAACGGACACAACAAGAAATTCAGGCGATTAATTTATTACCTGCTCACGAATTTCCAACCGATGATAAAAGCATTGAATTTTTCCGCGCCCAATTTCGCGATAATTTTGGTGAAATTCGCCGTGATCCTGAA
Source organism: Pasteurellaceae bacterium (assembly GCA_030527795.1). GTDB lineage: Bacteria > Pseudomonadota > Gammaproteobacteria > Enterobacterales > Pasteurellaceae > JAUNAB01. Next base: position 82,722 of record JAUNAB010000002.1, read on the forward strand.
CATATTTATCAACAAATTAGCAAAGGTACGCTCGTTGCAGGCATTGAATATTGGCAACCGCTCTTTTTTGAGCAAATGGCAACGTTATTTGATTACCTTCCCGATAATACACTCTTTATTGACTTTGAACAAAATCCAGAACAAGCTCAACGTTTTTATCAAGATGCCAATCAACGTTTTGAAAGCCGTCGCGTTGATCCAATGCGTCCACTTCTTTCTCCTGAACGTTTATGGTTACGCCCAGATGAAGTAAATCAGCAGGTTAATCGCTATGCTCGAATGAGCTTAAAATCTACCTTATGGGAAGACAGCGCACGTGTACAAAATTTACCTGTGCAACCGTTACCGACCTTGCAAATAGAAGTGCAACAAAAAGATCCGCTCAAACATTTGCGTCAATTTACGGAACATTTCAATGGTAATATTTTATTTTCTGTTGAAAGTGAAGGACGACGTGAAACCCTACTGGATTTGCTTGCCCCCTTAAAATTAAAGCCCAAACAAATTCAAACCTTAAATCAAATCACTGAACATCGCCATAGCTTGCTGATTAGCGCCCTTGATAATGGCTTTATTCTAAATACCGCGGTCAAAAATCTCGCTGAATTTTCGCCTGACCAATCAAATGAAACATCAGGTTTTGCCATTATTTGCGAAACAGAATTACTTGGCGAACGGGTGCAACAACGAAGCCGTGATAAACGCAAAAGTGTCAATCCAGATACGCTAATTCGTAACCTGGCAGAACTCAAAATCGGGCAAGCGGTGGTACATCTTGAGCACGGGATCGGGCGTTACGGCGGATTAGTTACCATTGAAAATGGCGGAATAAAAGCCGAATATTTACTGCTCACCTACGCCAATGATGCCAAATTATATGTTCCCGTTGCATCTTTGCATTTAATTAGCCGTTATATTGGCGGCAGCGATGAAAATGCTCCGCTGCACAAGCTCGGCAATGATAATTGGGCAAAAGTACGCCGTAAAGCCGCAGAAAAAATTCGTGATGTGGCGGCTGAATTGCTCGATGTGTATGCACAACGTGGCGCACAAAAAGGCTATGCGTTTAAATACGAACGCGAAGAATATCAACAATTTGCGGCAACCTTCCCTTTTGAAGAAACCCTTGATCAAGAAAATGCTATTAATGCCGTTATCAGTGATATGTGTCAACCCAAAGCGATGGATCGCTTAGTTTGTGGCGATGTGGGCTTTGGCAAAACCGAAGTCGCTATGCGGGCAACTTTCCTTGCGGTGATGAACCAAAAGCAAGTGGCAGTACTGGTGCCAACAACACTGCTTGCCCAACAGCATTACGAAAATTTCCGCGATCGCTTTGCGAATCTGCCCGTTAATGTAGAAGTTTTATCCCGTTTTAAAACGGCAAAAGAACAAAAACAAATTTTACAAGATTTAGCAGACGGTAAAGTGGATGTGTTAATCGGCACTCATAAACTCATTCAATCTGATGTAAAATTCCACGACCTTGGTCTTTTAATTATTGATGAAGAGCATCGTTTCGGAGTTCGCCAAAAAGAAAAAATAAAACAATTACGTGCAAATATTGATATTCTTACCTTAACCGCAACGCCAATTCCGCGTACCTTAAATATGGCAATGCACGGCATTCGCGATCTGTCAATTATTTCCACTCCACCAGCGCGCCGTTTAATCATTAAAACATTTGTACGACAAACGGACGATATGCTGATCCGAGAAGCCATTTTGCGTGAAATTTTGCGTGGTGGGCAAGTTTATTATCTCCACAATGACGTTGCCAGTATTGAAATCTGTGCGGAACATTTGGCTAAAATTGTGCCTGAAGCTCGCATTATTATCGGGCACGGGCAAATGCGTGAACGTGAACTTGAGCGTGTTATGTCAGATTTTTATCATCAACGTTTTAATGTGTTAGTTTGTTCAACCATTATTGAAACAGGGATTGATGTGCCGACGGCGAACACCATTATTATTGAACGTGCAGATAATTTTGGTTTAGCACAACTGCACCAACTGCGTGGACGCGTAGGCCGCTCTCATCACCAAGCCTATGCCTATTTATTAACACCACCGCCGAAAACGCTCAGCAAAGATGCACAAAAACGTTTAGAAGCTTTGGAAACGTTAGATAATTTAGGCGCAGGATTTGTATTAGCCACCCACGATCTTGAAATTCGCGGTGCGGGCGAATTACTTGGCAATCAACAAAGTGGACAAATTGAAAGCATCGGCTTCACGCTGTATATGGAACTCTTAGAAAGTGCCGTAAAAGCCTTAAAAGAAGGGCGTGAACCATCGTTAGATGAATTAACACAACAGCAAGTGGAAATTGATTTACGCGTGCCTGCCTTGCTTCCTGACGATTATCTCAACGATGTCAATATGCGGTTATCCTTTTACAAACGCATTGCAGGGGCGGAAACGAAATCGGCATTAGACGAATTAAAGGTTGAATTAATCGATCGCTTTGGTTTACTGCCAGATGCGAGTAAAAATCTGATGCAGATTGCAGAATTACGGATGCTTGCTAAACAGCTCAAAATCATCAAAATTGATGCTACAATGCACGGTGGATTTATTGAATTTAATCCCGCCGCTGAACTTGATCCGATGAAATTTTTAAATTTAATCAAACAGCAACCTGCAGTATTTAAATTTGATGGACCAACAAAATTCCGCTTTAATTGTGCCTTAGATGAAAACAAAACTCGCTTAGAATTTGTGTTGAATTTACTCAATACCCTATTGAACTAACTTAACACAGTCTTTACCGCGGTCAAAAAACACTGGATTTTTTGACCGCGGTAAGATCCCATTGAATCTAAGCCTTATCAAAATCTAAAATAGATAACCAACCTAAAATAAGCTACAATAAGCTACAATAAGCCGATCTAATTTACTGTCCACCATCATCAAAAGGGAAAATTATGTATTTAAACGAAATTAAAGCAGAATTACTTGAAGCACAAGACGTATTAGCAAAATTTATTGCCGATGAAAATAATATTAAATTAATTCAACAAGCGGCGTTGTTAATTTCTGATAGCTTTAAACAAGGCGGTAAAGTGCTTTCTTGTGGTAACGGTGGTTCGCACTGTGATGCAATGCATTTTGCCGAAGAATTAACGGGACGTTATCGCGAAAATCGCCCTGGTTATCCTGCCATTGCGATTTCTGATGTCAGCCATTTAAGCTGTGTGAGTAATGACTTTGGCTATGATTATGTATTTTCACGCTATATTGAAGCCGTAGGACAAAAAGGCGACGTTCTATTTGGTTTATCCACATCGGGCAATTCAAAAAATGTGTTAAATGCCATTGAAGCGGCAAAAGCGAAAGGGATGAAAGTAATTGCGATGACAGGGAAAGATGGCGGAAAAATGGTAGGTTTAGCAGATGTGGAAATCCGTGTGCCACATTTCCGTTATGCCGATCGCATCCAAGAAATTCATATCAAAGTGATCCATATTTTGATGATGCTTATTGAATTTGAAATGGCAAAAAAAGCATAAAATGCGTAATTAAAAAAGCCCGATTAATTATCGGGCTTTTTTTCTGGATTATTTTTTATCTAAGCCGAGCGGTAAAAATAAACTTAGCGGACGTTGTTTAATGATTTCCCAAACACATTTAATGATCGCCGCCCAGCTCTCAATTTGGCGATCAAGAGAACGCAAAGCAACCCATAGCGTCAATGAAAAACTCACCATTAAGTTAACTAAACCAATACTTAGCACCAATAGCACGCTTTGTATAAACAAACTGAAACTAAAATGCCCACTCACTGCAGCATAACCGATATTTGCGGAAGAAAATGCCACGTGGCGAATATCCAGTGGTAAATGCGTCAAATATCCCACAACCCCTGTTAAACCAAGCAACAAACCAAAACACAAATTTCCCATTAACGAACCATAATTTTCGTGTATATAATCGGCAAAATGATAGCGTAAATTTTCGCTAAAAATCGCTTTCAGTGCAGGGTGTTCACGCAAACGCATTCGCATATTCAAATAGTTACAACGGTTATCAAAATACCCCGAAATGATCCCAGAGCAAAACAACCATAAGCCAGCAATCGCCGCATACCAATAAGTTGCACTAAAAGGATCAATGCTGTGTAATTGATAGGCTACGTTATGCTCATCCAACAAGGGTATGCCCATATAAACAGCATAAACATAGGCGATAATCGCCGCCACACTTAACGCAAGGGTAACATTTCCTAGTACTGCAACACTTTGTGAACGAATTACATCGACTAACAGTTCCGCCAATTTCATATTGAGCGTTCGCCCTTGCGGATTATTACCAACGGCTTCGGCAAAACGCGCCGCGGTCATTGCGGGCTGTTTTGTTGCCACGGTAAAATGCAACATAAAGATGATAACAAAACCAATTGCATAATTTAACCCATAGGCAATGCCACGCCAAACAGGATCAACAATCCAATCGCCTAAATAAATTTTAAACAACGCCATCAGAGCAATAATCACACCGCCACCCGCGGCAGAATATGCCATAGCAAAATACTCTTTTTTATCGCGTGTAATATAATGCTCACCGTGATCGCTGGTATTTTGCGTAATACTGCGTGTTAATAATTTGGTACTTTGCTTCCACAAACGTGAAATACTATGTTGTTCAGCCGATGCACTCGCCAATTTACCCGTTAATAATAACAAACGGCGTGGTAAGAAACGGTTAGCTTCAAAAACCCCCATTAATTCGGCTAAGCGTTGTAAGGTTTGTTGTAACCGCTCTAATAAATGTGCCATCGCCAGAGATGAACCTTGCACCGCACTACGTTTGCGTAAACGTTCAATTAATGCTTCACTTTGTTCAAACATCACTTGCAAATGGCTATCATCAAAATCCTGCCCTTGATGTTGTGCATCGCTCCACAACGACACTTCCTGTTGCAATTCAACAAAGGGGGAATCAGCATTGAGCAAGGCGGGTTCAAGACGCATTAATTCAGGATCCATATCTTCTGCTGCAACCCAAATTGACAGCATTTTGATCGCAAAAAGCCCTTCATAACGTAAATGATTTTGCAATGTTTCACGCTCGTGTTGCCCCGTATAACGATGCAACAATCCTAACAATACTGCCCAATAACGCACTGGCACATCTTGCAACCATTTGGTGTCATTTTTATCTTTAAAAAGTAGAAAAAAGACATCACGCATATCGTTTACATCTTTAAACGCAGGATTGATCCGCTCATACAACCGTGTTCGCATTTCACGCCCGAACCCTTCACGCGATAAAATGCCATTGCTAATAAATAACGGATACAAACGTTGATTGCACAACCAATGGCATAACATCGTCGCCACTTGTTGACCGAGCGATTTATGTTGACGCAATACCGTTAGCAATGTACGCAAACGCAACCCTAGCTCAGCCTGATCAGGCGTGCTACGCAGCCAACAACAAAGCTGATCCAATAGCTCAAAACTCGCATTTTGTTCAACTGTTTGTTCAAGCCAACGGGGTAATTGAGTGGTGAAATCCGATGAATTACATAAAGAAAGGTCTGTCATACTGCTCCCAAAACAAATGGAAATCTTAACAAGATTATTTTTTGAGCGTTTTATTATAGCGGAATTAGGGTATTTTTTCAAGATTCGCCCCCAATGACAAAAAACGCGGTCAAAAATTCAAACGTTTTTTGACCGCGGTTTATTAGTTTTTCTTGCGATGATAATAAAAAAATAAAGATTAAAATAACTCTAAAGCTTCTCTCACTAGCCGCCCAATTTCAGCCCAATTTTTGGTTTGAATAAGGGATTTTTCCACAAACCAAGAACCACCACAAGCAACCACATTCGGAATAGCGAGATAATCTTTTACGTTATTCACATTGATTCCGCCCGTTGGCATAATCTGTAGTTGCGAATAAGGTCCTAGCAATGCTTTAATCATTTTGACACCGCCACTGGCTTCAGCAGGGAAAAACTTCACTAAGTTAATCCCCAATTCCAATGCAGCTTCAATTGACATTGGATTATTCACACCCGGTATGATGTGAATGCCTAATTCTTGGCTACATTTTACAATATTCGGGTTAAATCCTGGCGTAACAATCAAATCAGCCCCTGCAGATTTTGCTTGCATTACTTGCTCTTTGGTCAAAACTGTTCCCGCTGCAACCAATACATTAGGGAATTGCTGTTTAACAAGACGAATAGCCTGTCCGGCGGCATCAGAACGGAAAGTAATTTCTGCCACAGGTAGACCATTTTGTGATAAAGTTTCAACCAAGGGCAAACAATCTTCCGCCTTATCAACTGCAATCACAGGGATAATTTTGAACTGGCGTAATTGGGTGATAAGTTGTTGTGAAGTTGGGTAAGTCATCATTTATTCCTCTTATGAAAATAGTTATGAATTACACACCGCTATACGCAGCAAAACCGCCATCAACAGGAAGAATCACACCATTGACAAAACTGGCATACTCTTCATCCATTAAAAATAATAATGCTCCTAATAGCTCTTCAGGTTCACCAAATCTGCCTTGTGGTGTATTCGTTAGAATTTTATTGGTACGTGCTGTCGGGCTGCCATCTTGATTAAACAAAAGCGTACGATTTTGATTACTCACTAAAAATCCTGGTGCAATCGCATTACAACGAATACCCACTTTAGAAAAATAAACCGCGAGCCATTGGGTAAAATTACTAATCGCCGCTTTTGCACCAGAATATGCTGGAATTTTTGTTAATGGGGTAAAGGCATTCATACTTGAAATATTGACGATATTCGCCCCTTTCTTGCCTAGCATATCTTTTGCAAACACTTGGGTCGGCAATAATGTGCCTAAATAATTCAGATTAAAGACAAATTCAACTCCAGCTTTATCTAATTCAAAGAAGGTTTTGATATTTTCAGGTAAATCCATTAAGTGGAATTCATTATCTGTGGTCGCTTTCGGATTATTACCACCTGCACCGTTTAATAACATATTACAGCTACCCAAATCATTTACGATCTGATTGCGGACTTCTTTAATATTTTCTAAATCTAACACATTGGTTTTATAGGCTTTTGCCACCCCACCAAGAGCATTAATTTCGTCTGCAACAGCTTGAGCGGTATCAATATTAATGTCAAGCAATGCTATTTTCGCTTGGGTTTTGGCTAATTCTTTGGCTAAGAAAGCACAAAGAACACCACCAGCTCCCGTTACCACAATCACTTTGTCTTTAAAATTATGTTTACTTGCAATATTCATCTTATTCTCCTAATTAAATTGTTTGATTAAATGTTGAGTATATTCGGGAGCAATAATCGCCCCTTTATGCTGAATCACAATGCTCGCGAGTTGGTTACCTTGCTGACAACATTGCACTAAAGGCTTATGTCGTAAATAACCATTTAAAAAACCTGCATTAAAGGCATCACCTGCTGATGTGGTATCCACAACCTGTTGTACAACCTGTGCTGGGACTTGTTGAACCTGTTGTTGATGATAAAAGCTAGCACCAAATTTACCTTGCTTCACAACCACGGTTTTTACGCCTAATGCCGATAAGCGTTGTAAAGTCTGCTGTTCATCACGATCATTCCAAAGTAACTGTTCGTCATCAAAGGTAACCAAAGCCAGATCAACTAATGGCAATAATTGTGCATAACATTGTTGTACCTGTTCAAAGCTATCCCATAATTTCGGACGAAAATTGCTATCAAATGCAATTTCAATACCCTGTGTTTTTAACTGCTGTAATTGTGCCAATAATTGAATGCGATCCTCCACTGGCAAAATGGCAAGAGAAATACCACTTAAATAGATCATATCCACTGCACTTAACTGTGCTAAAACCGCGGGATAATTTGGATGTTGTAATAGATAACGTGCTGCAGATTGATTACGCCAATACAAGAATGTACGCTCTCCGCTCTTATCTAATTGCACTAAATACAGCCCTGGTTGGCGATTTTCATCAATCAGTACCCAATCAGTGTTAATCTTATCGGCTTGCCAAGCCTTTAGCATACCTTGGCTTAGCCGATCCGTTCCCAAGGCAGATAAATAGTTCACTTGAATCTGCTCAGGATCACTCACTCGCGCAAGATAAGTTGCAGAATTTAAGGTATCTCCACCATAACGTTGTTGCATTGTGCCAAAGGGTTCGCCATTTAACTCAATCATACATTCACCAATGAATGCGATACGTTTCATTTTGCCTCCTATTTAAAATAGTGTTTGGCATTGCCATAACAAATATTTTTGACCATATTACCAAGCAAATTAATGTCCGCGGGAATTTCGCCATTTTCCACCCATTTTCCTAACATTTCGCATAAAATTCGGCGAAAATACTCATGTCTGGTATAGGATAAGAAGCTTCTTGAGTCTGTTAACATCCCTACAAATTGGCTTAATAAACCTAATTGAGAAAGCTGTTGCAACTGGCGTTCCATTCCATCTTTTTGATCATTAAACCACCAGCCCGAGCCAAATTGGATTTTGCCGGCAATGCCACCCGTTTGGAAATTTCCAATCATCGTAGCAATCATTTCGTTATCACGCGGATTTAAACAATATAAAATTGTTTTAGGAAGTTGATCTGTTTGATCCATTGCATCTAATAAGCGGGAAAGCGGTTCGGCATAACAACAATCTGCGATTGAATCAAAGCCCGAGTCAGCACCAAGCAAAGCAAACATTCTGCTATTGTTATTCCGCAATGCACCAATATGCATTTGCATTACCCATTGGCGTTTATGGTATTCAGAAGCAAGCCACACTAAAACCGCGGTAAAAAATTGCGCTATTTTTTGTTCATCTAAGGGTTGATTTGCTAAGCGTAATTGTAAAATGCGATCAAGCTCACGCTCATCAGGAATTGGTGCAAAACGGACAGTCTCAATACCGTGATCGGCAGATTTACAACCTAACTTATCAAAATGATCGAGTCGTTTTAAGATTGCTTTTTGTAAGCTGGCAAAAGAACAAATTTCAACATCAGCAACCTGTCCTAATTGTTGAATGTAATCATTGAACTGCGGTAATTCAATTTTAAAGATCTTGTCAGGTCGCCAACTCGGCACCACGTCAATATCAAAAGCTTTATCATCCGCAATGGCTTGATGGTAAATCAAACTATCAATCGGATCATCTGTCGTCCCCACTAATTTCACGTTCATCTGTTGCATAATGCCACGCGCAGAAAATTCAGGCTGCTGCAATAATTCATTGCATTGATGCCAAATACGATCCGCATTTTGTTCATTAAAAAGACAATTAGTGATTCCAAATGGACGGCGTAATTCTAAATGAGTCCAATGATAAATCGGGTTACCAATACAGAGAGGGACTGTTTTAGCCCAAGCTAAATATTTATCATAAGCTGCTGCATTGCCTGTAATGAGCTCTTCAGATATTCCCGCAGTACGCATTGCTCGCCATTTATAATGATCGCCTGCTAACCAAATTTCACTTAAATCCTTAAAGCGTTTATTCTCTGCGATTTCTTGAGGACTTAAATGGCAATGATAATCAAAAATTGGTTGATTTTTTGCATAATGATGATATAGCGTTTGAGCTGTATCCGTTGAGAGCAAAAAATCATCGCCCATAAATTGTTTCATCTTATTTCTCCTAAATTGATTATTTTTCAAAACCTAATCTTAGGCTGGAACATAGTTCAAAAAGAGTTTTGGCAGAATTAAACTAATGTCTGGAATAAAAGTAACTAATAATAAAGCCACAATCATCACAATGAAAAATGGCACCATTGGTTTAAGTACTTTATCAATACTCACATTCCCAACGGAACAACCCACAAAGAGTGCACTGCCGACAGGCGGTGTACAAATACCAATACATAAATTAAATGTCATCATTATGCCGAAATGCACAGGATCAACACCCAGTTCGGTAACCACAGGTAATAGGATTGGGGTAAAAATAAGCACTGCTGGAGTCATATCCATAAAGGTACCAACAATAAGCAATAACACAGTGATGAATAATAAAATAACTATTGGGCTATTGGATACATAGGTCAACGCATCTTGGATCATATAAGGAATATCCGCATTTGCCATTGCCCAAGACATTCCAGATGATGCCCCAATAAGTAACAACACGATGGCAGTAGTCACGCTTGATTCTAAAATAATGGACGGCAATTCACTTATTTTTACTTCACGATAGAAAAATACCGCTAAAATTAATGTATAAACTACCGCAATAGCAGATGCTTCAGTTGCCGTAAACACCCCCGCAATAATTCCGCCAATAACAATGACGATAAGAGCCAATGAAGGCAATGCATCAAGTGTTTTAAATAATACTTCTTTACAGGTTGGTTTTTCTTGTAGCGGATAATGACGGCGTTTTGCCATAAAACCCGCAACGAGCATAACACCTAACCCCATAAGAATACCAGGCAGATACCCTGCTAAAAATAATGCGGAAATTGATGTGCCACCAGACACCAACGAATAAACAATCAACGTATTGCTCGGCGGAATTAAAAGACCTGTCGGACAAGAAGTAATATTTACCGCGGCTGATAATTCAGGATCATAGCCTTCTTTCTTTTGTAACGGTGCCATAATGCCACCCATTGCGGCAGCAGAAGCCACGGCAGAACCTGAGATTGAGCCAAACATCATATTAGCAAGCACATTACAGTGAAATAACGAACCTGGTAAACGCGCCCCTAACACTTTTGCTAAGGCAATTAATCGCAACGCAATGCCGCCACGATTCATAATATTACCCGCCAAAATAAAGAAAGGAATGGCTAACAAGGCGAAATTATCTAATCCTGATGCCATTTTTTGGGTGACAACCGTTAACGCACCGTCAATAGGCAAGGTCATCCCAATAGTTAATAAAGTAGAAATCGCAATTGCGAAAGAAATTGGTACGGAAAGCACCAACATTATTGCAAAAGATACAAATAAAGTAAGAATAACTGACCATTCCATTTTAATTACTCCGTAATTGTCGCGGTATTTGTCGGTAAAGAAGAAGGTTTATTTGTTATTTTCTCAATCAAATCAACGAGAATGTAAAACATCATAATTAGCCCCGAAATTGGAATACAAAGGTAAACCAAGCCCATATCAAGCCCAATTGAAGGGGAGATTTGTCCTGAAATGTGCGTATCCCAAGCTAAATTTGCCCCACCATATACCAAAATAAAGCTAGCAAAAAATAGCATAATGACTAAAATTACGATTTCTAATATTTTCTTTTTCTGACCCGTTGTTTTAATAAGAAGCAAATCAATTGCAAGATGGCGTTTTAACCCTGTGACATAAGCCGCACCAATTAATCCAACCCACATAAATAAAAAGCGAGAGAGTTCATCCGTTACAATACTGGGTGTGCCGAGTACATAACGCGATAGCACTTGCCAGATCACACAACAAACAAGCACGATATAAAGGAAAACGGAAAATATTGATAATATCCGATTAACCCATTTGGTTAACATTGCCATAAGAAGCTCCTTTAAATGAATAAATCTTGCTGCGAATACTAGCTAAATTTCTCAAAATAAAATGTGACAAACATCACACTTCTTAAAATTGGAATTCTAATTTTATTGAAAAATGTGATCTGTAATACAAAATTAAAGATTTATATTTGACATATTAGACCAAAAAGACAATTATTTGTTTAGAAATGCAAAATCAAGTCAATTTTCATTTCATTTTCTTTGACGAAAAAGGCAATAGAGGAACATTCTATGAAGTTAGCAAATAAAAAATTTTCAATGCAATTTTTGACCGCGGTAATTGCGTTAGGTGCAAGTTTAAGCGCCAGTGCGACAACCATTCTTAAATTGAGTCATAACCAAAATCGTAGCCACCCCGTTCACGAAGCCCTGCAATTTATGGCAAAACGGGTAGAAACTTTATCCGATGGAGACATTAAGATTCGAGTTTATCCTGATGCTCAACTCGGTTCACAGCGTGAGTCTTTAGAACTAGTACAAAAAGGTGCATTAGCTTTTGCCAAATCCAATGCGGCTGAATTAGAAGCCTTTAGCAAAGCTTATGGCATTTATAATTTGCCTTATCTATTTGATAGCAAAGAGCAATATCATAAAGTGTTAGAAAGTGCGTTAGGCGAAAAAATTCTTCAGTCATCCAAAGAAAATGGGTTTATTGGTATTGCTTACCTTGATGCGGGAGCGAGAAGTTTCTATGCCAAAAAAGCGATTAAAAGCCCAGAAGATCTAAAAGGTCTTAAAATTCGTGTTCAACCTAGTCCAACAGCCGTGAATATGGTGAGCTATCTAGGCGGAAACCCAACGCCACTTGCCTACGGTGAACTTTATACCGCCTTACAACAAGGCGTGGTTGATGCAGCTGAAAACAATATTCCATCTTATACGTTAAGCCGCCACAACGAAGTCGCCCCCATTTTCAGTTTAGATGAACACACAATGGTGCCTGATGTTCTTGTGATTTCAACTAAAGTATGGGATTCATTAAGTGAAAAAGATCAACAGGCATTAAAAACCGCGGCAAAAGAAACCAGTGAAAAAATGCAAGGATTATGGACGGAATCTGAAAATAAAGAAAAAGCTTCCGCACTTAAACAAGGTGTTACCTTTATTGAGGTAGATAAAACGCCATTTAAGAAAGCGGTTGAACCGATTTACGATGCGTTACAAAAAAATGATCCTGAAACCTATAAAATGGTGAAAGAAATTCGGACAATGAAATAGAAATCAGGTTATAATAGCAATTTGTCATACCAATTACATTGGGTCATTGCTATTAATTAGGTAGGTTCTACAAATGAGTGAAAAGTATTCGTTAAGATCATATAAAAAAATTGGTGAGTTATTAAAGCAAGAATTACAAAACGGCATTTATCACATTGGTGAACGTTTGCCACCAGAACGTGATATCGCGGAAAAATTTGGTGTAAGCCGTACCGTCATTCGTGAAGCATTAATTATGCTTGAATTAGAAGGTTTTGTTGATGTAAAAAAAGGTTCAGGTATTTATGTTGTTAAACTTCCCAATCAACCCATTAATGAAGACAAAAGCGCAGATGTAGGACCATTCGAACTCTTACAAGCACGCCAACTACTTGAAAGTAGTATTGCCGAATTTGCAGCAATTCAAGCAACGCGAAATGATATCTTGCGTTTAAAAGAAATTTTAGATTTAGAAAAAGCTGAACTACAAAAACCCATTGAGAATAATGAGGATTATTCCGCGGATCGTGATTTTCATCACGCTATCGCTGAAATTACCCAAAATGAAGTTCTCATCAAACTACAACAAGATTTATGGGATTACCGAAAAAATCAAATGTGGGTGGGATTACATTCTCATATTAAAAATTCTCAATACCGTTTATTGTGGCTTAAAGATCACGAAGCAATTTTAAATGCAATTCAGCGTAAAGATCCAATGCTCGCAAAAAAAGCAATGTGGCAGCATTTAGAAAACGTCAGACAAAAACTCTTTGAATTATCGGATATTGAAGATCCGAATTTTGACGGGTTCTTGTTTAATATTAATCCATTAGCAATGGGTATATAAGAGGAAATATTATGGAACAAACATGGCGTTGGTATGGACCAAAAGATCCCGTATCATTAGATGATATTAGACAAGCTGGTGCAACAGGAGTTGTTACCGCATTACACCATATTCCAAACGGTCAAGTCTGGACGATTGATGAAATTGAAGCCCGTAAATCATTACTAACAGAAAAAGGGCTAGTTTGGTCAGTGGTTGAAAGTGTTCCCGTACATGAAGATATTAAAACGCAAACGGGCAATTATCAGCAATGGATTGAAAATTATAAACAAACCCTACGCAATCTCGCACAATGTGGCATTGATACCGTCTGCTACAACTTTATGCCCGTATTAGACTGGACAAGAACCGATCTTGCTTATGAAGTTGAAGATGGCTCAAAAGCGTTACGTTTTGATCATATCGCCTTTGCCGCCTTTGAATTGCATATTTTAAAACGCCCAAATGCCGAACAAACTTATAGTGAAGCTGAACGGTCGCAAGCGAAAGCCTACTATGAGCAAATGACTGAACAAGATATTGAGCAGCTCACCAAAAACATTATTGCGGGCTTACCAGGTGCTGAAGAAGGTTACACATTAACCGAATTTCAAGCACAATTAGATCGCTATAACCAGATTACAACCGAAAAATTCCGCGAGCATCTTGCTTATTTCTTAAATGAAATTATCCCTGTGGCACAAGAAATTGGCATTCGGATGGCAGTTCACCCCGATGATCCCCCACGCCCAATTTTAGGATTACCACGGATCGTTTCAACCATAGAAGATATGCAATGGTATGTAGATACACAACCGCTGCCAACCAATGGATTTACGATGTGTACAGGTTCATACGGCGTTCGCCCTGACAACGATTTAGTGGCAATGACTGAAAAATTTGCCGATCGCATTTATTTTGCCCATCTCCGTGCTACCCAACGGGAAGACAATCCGCTCAGTTTCCACGAAGCCAATCACTTAGAAGGCGATGTGGATATGTTTAATGTCGTGAAAGCCCTCTTAAAAGAGGAATATCGCCGTCTTGCACAGGGCGATAAACGCCTTATCCCAATGCGTCCTGATCACGGTCACCAAATGCTCGATGATCTGCATAAAAAAACCAATCCAGGCTATTCTGCCATCGGTCGTTTACGTGGACTCGCGGAATTCCGCGGTTTAGAACTGGGGATTAAAAAAGCTTTTTTTGATAATAAATAAAATCAGTGTCGCCATTGGGCGACACTTTTTATTGCCTACGTTTCCAATTATTTTTTCATATCCATAGCCAAGCCACTCGCATTTCAAATATAATGCCCAAATTCATCGGCTTCCGCTTTTGACCGCGGACAAAATTCCGCACATTTTGACTATGGCAAATCATTTCTTTCAATTTAAACAATTTCGCATACAACAACAAAACTGTGCAATGAAAGTTGGCACGGATAGCATTTTGCTCGGCGCTTGGGTCAATGTAAGTCAAACAACACGCATTTTGGATCTCGGTACAGGCACGGGGTTACTCGCTCTAATGCTCGCACAGCGTACCGCCCAAGCTCAAATTATTGGGGTTGAAATTGATCCGCTAGCAGCCAAACAAGCTCAAGATAATGTCGCCAACTCGCCTTGGGCGTATCGCATTCGTATTGTTAGATCGGATATCGCACAATTCGCACAGCAACATCGTCAACGCTTTGACTGTATTGTCGCGAATCCGCCCTACTTTAATCAAGGCGTAGATTGTCGTAATGATGCACGTAATACCGCACGCTATCTCGCTTCGCAAACCCATTTAGATTGGTTAAATATTGCATATTCTTGTTTAACTGAACAAGGGCATATCCATTTTGTTTTACCCGTTGAACAAGGCGAATGGCTAAAACAACACAGCCCCCTGCCCTGTGTGGCACAATGCCTTATCCGCAGTAAACAGGCTAAACCGCCAAACCGCATTCTACTGTGTTTTAGCCCACAAGCAATGCCGTGCGAACAAACTGAACTCATTATTCATCAACCCGATAACCAATACACCGCCGAATTTAAACAGCGTACTCAAGCCTTTTATCTCAATTTCTAATCCAATACCGCGGTCAAAAATTTAAGTGTTTTTTTGACCGCGGATTTAGCATTTTAATCAGATTCAATGCGAGTAAATCCAATTAATGCTATATTCACTCCACTGAAAAAACTTAATAAAAAAACGTATAATTTTCTAGAATATAGATTAGATCACATTAAATTTATAAAACATTATGTATTATGCAAGATGATAGTTTTGACAACTAAGAAGGAAAAACCATGAAAGAGTTACAAGTTCCATAATTATCCATGATCCAAGGTAGAACTTTCAATTTTGCTGGAGGCGTAAAAAGTCGTTGGGGTAGTTATGTTTTCTAAGAATCTAACCTTAACAATAATATGCGTTGCATTTCCCCTAACATCCTGTGTATCTGAATCATCAAGTTCATCACGTTATGTTGATGATAATGAATTGCGGTGTATCCTTGAAGCTCATTCATCCTCCAAAGAATATTCGTTTAAAACTGATCAAGTTTTGAGTCAAATCAGATATCAAAGGTGTAAGAGAAAATACTTTTAATTTACTCTGTTAAAGCATTAATTATTAACAATGCTTTATCACTTTGTTTAGATGTGCTAATTGAATAGGTTATCCCAGTGATTTTGAAATTTATAAAAGGTAATCTTATTACTATCAATTTTTAATTGTTTTCAATTAGACAAGTTTTGTACAACTGTTACATAATAGAGAGAAATCAATAACCCGCGGTCAAAATTTCAACCGTTTTTTGACCGCGGGTTTAATTAAATGAACTGCCAGTTTTGCCCGTTGCTATTGAGTGTTAACTGGTGTTGATGATGGGTGGATAAGGTTGAACGATGCCCAACGCTGATGATGATTGTTTGTGGCAATGCACTCGCTAATAGGCGATACATCGCATCTTCTAGCCCTTCGTCCATACTGGCAGTGGCTTCATCTAAAAATAGCACGTCAGGACGTTGTAATAACGCACGAGCAAACGCCAAACGCTGCTGTTCACCTAAGGATAGCACCCTTGTCCAATCGTTTTCTTGCAATAATTTATCCGCGAGATGCCCTAATTGCACTTGTTGCAACAGCTGTTGGGTATACGCCATATCGCTCTGCTCTGGTGTAGGTTGTGGATAGTACAACGCATCAAGCAAACGCCCTTGCGGAATATAGGCTTTTTGCGGTAAAAATAGGCTATGTTCTGGGCAAGTAATATCGCCCTGAGCATAAGACCATAGTCCTGCAACAGTGCGTAATAAGGTTGTTTTCCCTGAACCAGACGGGCCTTTAATCAGCAAGGATTGCCCTTTTTCTAAACTAAAATTGAGATTGTCAATAAGCGTTTGACCCGTTGGCATTTGCACGCTTACTTGTTTAAATACCACTTGGCTTGGATGATATTGAATATCAATATCGCCTGCTTGCTGTGCGTGATTAATAGACTGATTAAAGCCGGTTAATCGGTCAAGTGTCGCTTTATATTCAGCAAAGGAATCATACACTTCGCGAAAATAAGATAAATTAGAATGTAAACGCCCAAAAACTTGCACAGTTTGCATTAAATCGCCAAGTTTAATTTGTTTTTCAAAATATCGCCCCACTTGAATTAATAATGGGAAAACAACCGAAATTTGCGACACGATTAAATTAAATCCTGAAAATTTTAAGGTTCGGAATACAATCGCCCACATATTAGCAATGACTGAATTAAATTGCTGATAAAGCACCACTTTTTCCGCTTTTTCGCCCATATAAAATGCAATGCTTTCTGCATATTCACGAACGCGGATTAAAGAATAACGATAATTGGCGTTCAAGCGTTCATTCGCAAAACTGAGTTTAATCAAAGGTTTACCTAACCAAAATGCCACCGCTGTGGAAACGATCACATAACCAAAAACTAAAAACACCATCATATGTGGAATTTCTATGCCAAGCAGTTGCATTGACCCTGCTAAGCCCCACAATAATAGGGTATAAGAAATCATTGACGTTACCGAGCTAATCACGCCAGTAGAAAGAGAAAGCGATGTTTTCACATAGGATTGCACATCTTGCTGAATACGTTGATCGGGGTTATCTAACTGATTATATACATATTGGGTTTTATAATAAGCTTGTTTATTCAGCCATTTTTCAACTAAACTTTGGTTTAGCCATTCGATCCAATTAATTGAAAAACGTTGATTTAAATAATAGCTAATTAACGCACTGGTTACCGATGATGCCGCAATAAAAGCAAAAACGATCATTTTCTGCCAAAACACCGTGGCATTGAGTTCTTGTAACGAACTGTACATTGTGTTGTACCAATTAGAATAGATTAAGCTAATCCGTACTTCAAGAATTTCAAAGCTGATAACGAGTAGAAAAAATAACAAGGGTTTAACACTGCGTTTTGGCGATAAATACCCGCCTGCCATTTCCCAAAATTGTGCAGCCCACCGTGTTGTTTTGACTAATGCCCACACTGCTAAACTAAAAATAACCGCGGTTAATGCGAGGGTTTGCAACACCCAAAATAACGAGTCCAAAAGTTCTTTTGACCAATTCATTGTTTTATCCAATCTAAAAAGAATGGCGTATTGTTGAGTAAATCAGTCAAATTTTCAAGTAAAAATGCGTATCAGTTCTGTAAATAGTAAGAATATAGACAACACCGAGGTCAATTTTTGTATTAAATTTCATCAAGAACCGAGAAAAAGAAGAACAATTAGACTTTTCTTGATCTGCTTTCAAATATAAATGAATAAAATTGCTATAATGCTGAAAAATAGTAATCTTTATTCGTTGGAGAAAAATTTTGAGTGATATTGCAGTAACAATCAGTCTGCTTTCTTTAGTCGCGGTAATTGGGCTAGGGTTCGGTTCGTTAAAAATTAAAGGCGTTGGGCTTAGTATTGGCGGCGTATTGTTTGGCGGGATTTTGGTGTCCCATTTTAACCATAAGTTTGGTTTAACCTTAGATGCACATACATTGCATTTTATCCAAGAATTTGGCTTAATCCTGTTTGTTTACAGTATCGGGATTAAAGTTGGTCCGACATTCTTTTCCTCTCTAAAAAGATCGGGATTAAAACTCAATGGGCTAGCGGTGTTAATTGTCCTATTAAATATCATTCTCGTCATTATTTTACACAAAACGAGTAATGTTCCTTTGGATATTCTACTTGGCATTTATTCGGGAGCGGTCACCAACACACCTTCACTGAGTGCAGGTCAACAAATTCTGGCAGAACTTGGAATGCAAGGCGTCAATGAAAGTATGGGGATGTCCTATGCAGTGGCGTACCCGTTCGGAATTTGTGGCATCTTGTTAACAATGTGGCTAGTTCGGATTTTCTTTAAAATTAAAATTAAGCAAGAAGCCGCTAAATTTGAATTAGAAATCGGCGAACAAATGCAACAAACCCCAACAACACTCACGATTAAAGTGACAAATGGACACTTACATCAAGTTCAGCTACAACACGTCCCTGGGATAAAAAGCCAAAAAATGCAGTGCCTACAATTTATTCGCAACGGTGTAAGCCTTGAACCCAACCTTGAGCAACATATTCGGGTTGATGATATGCTAAAACTTCAGGGTCCATCTGATTTAATGGATCGTGCCGTTGGAATGTTGGATAACGTACAAACTAAATTGCAACAAGTGCATATGTTGCCTATTTTCTTAGGAATTGGTTTAGGCGTGTTAATGGGTTCCATTCCCTTTAGTATTCCAGGAATGCCTGCGGATCTCAAACTAGGGTTAGCTGGAGGTCCACTCGTTGTTGCCTTACTTTTGGCGCGAATTGGCAATATCGGCAAACTCAACTGGTTTATGCCACAAAGTGCTAACCTTGCTCTACGCGAACTCGGTATCGTGTTATTTTTATCAGCAGTCGGCTTAAAATCAGGTGCACATTTTATTGAAACCCTTACCCAAGGTGCAGGCCTAACTTGGATGAGCTACGGTGCGATCATCACCTTTGTGCCACTTATGACAGTGGGGCTAATCGCACGAGCCTATTATAAAATGAATTATTTAAGTCTCTGTGGCTTACTAGCAGGTTCAATGACTGATCCCCCAGCGCTTGCATTCGCTAACGCGATTTGCCAAGACAGTGGTGCAGCGGCACTTTCCTATGCAACGGTTTATCCATTAGTAATGTTCCTCCGCATTATCTCACCACAATTACTTGCTATTTTGTTATGGGCGGGAATGTAATAAAAGCACCTAACAAAAAACCGCGGTTGTTTTTGACCGCGGTTTTTAATTATATTAATTAAAATTTATAGTCTAAAGAAACATTAATATTGCGACTTGCGCCATAGTAACAATAATAATCACAGCCTGCTAAATAACGTCGGTTCCCTACATTGTCAATATTAAGTTGCATTCCAAATTTTTTATTAAACTGCTGACGAGCCATTACATCTACCACTGTTGATGAGGGTACTTGCGCACCAGAATATAAAGACCCATTTGATGTCACACTATGTCCAACATAACGAATACCAGCACCTAAAGTTAGTCCTTCTAACACATTAAAGTGGTAGGCACTTTTTAGTGCAAATGTATGTGTTGGAATAAGTTCTAAACGTATGTTACCTGTAGATGTATCTTTATAAGCCTTAAGATAAGTATAGGCCAACGTAGCAGACCAATTTGGTGTTAAGTTTGCATCCGCTTGAACCTCAATACCTTTACGACGCACAAGATCTGTAGAACTTACCGTTGTCATCCCTGCTCCATCAGTTGTCGCGACTAATGCCCCTTTATCTTTTGCTTGGAAAGCAGCAACAGAAATGGTTCCATCTAACCACGTTGGAACATATTTTACGCCAACTTCATATTGATGAGTAATATTCGGGTCATATAAACGCTGAGTTGAGCTTAATCCTACAGGTAAACGAAATGCTTCACTATAACTAATATAAGGATTTAAACCTAATGGCCCTTCATACATTAATGATGCTGAATAAGAGGTATGATTCTTTTTAACGCTCGAAGTGCTCGTATATTCATCTTGTTTAGCACGATCATGACGAGCACCTAAACCTAATACAATTTGATCAAAGAATCGGGTCTGATTTTGTACATAAAAACCAAGTTGACGTGATTTTATATCTCTTCTTGGTGCAGAACTAACATCTTGCGTTTGGTTATAACCTGAATGATAAGCCAAAAGGTTTTCAGCACTAGTCAAGCCAGATGGAGTATAAAGTGCATCAACTTTTTGATAACGATAATCGCTACCTATCACTAAGGTATTACTGATATTATCTCGCTTGAGATTCCATGTTACATGATTATCTATACTATGGGATTTTGATTTGCCATCATTAAATACTACACCACGGCTTACTGTATAATTTGCATCACTTGGCGCTATAGGAGAAAAACCGCTATAAACCGATGGATAAATATAAGATCCACGATGATAATTAGTATTTTCATTATAACGATAGCTACTATTAAATTCTAAACCATTTAGGAAGTTATGTTGAAATTCATAACCGATACTATACTGTCGGTTAGTTTCAATATCATTGGTTGGATCACCAAAATTTACATCGCGGGCATAATAAGAACCATTAGGTAAGGCTTTCAATGTTCCCTCTTGTGGATAAAAATTAGAACTTGGAATACCATGATCACGTTGATAGCTAGCTAATAAGCTTAAACGTGTATGATCTGTAATATCCCACTCTACACTTGGTGCAATATATAAAGTTTCATTTTTAGTTGAGTCCCACTCACCATCTTTTCCACTATAACTGAAAACAGTACGATACCGTAAACTCTGATCTTGGTTCATTGCACCTGTATAATCAACACCGATACCATATTGAGTCTTATTGCCCATATTAACTTTAAATAAACCTTGTCCAACATTTTCTTTATGAGCGCGTTTTGTTACATAGTTAATTAATCCACCAGATTGTGCAGCGCCAAAAGTCATTGAATCTGCACCCTTTGTTACTTCAACAGCCTCTAAACCAAAGGTATCAATATAAGGTGTGAAAAAACCATAACTAAATGTTGGTAACCCATTAACAGACTGTGATGCTTCTGCACCACGAATACGGAACCAGTTTGTATTAGTATCATTACCATAGACTTGATTAATGAAACCTGCTTGATAACGCCCAATTTCATCGGCTTTACGAATATCTTGTTTATTTAACTCTTCTTCAGTTATCGCTACCGCAGATTTAGCTTGATGAATAGGAACTTCACCCATTCTATACATAGAACCTGAACTGATAACATCAATGGTATCGAGTTGTTCAACACTATTTGATACATCTCCATTAACTTTATCTTGGATAGCCATTGCCGGCATTGCCATCACAAATAATATTGCTTGTGCTAAAAGTGTTCTTTTCATAAATATGTTCCTTAAATGATTTTAAGCTAAGCACATCAACTTAGCCAAGTATAAATCACCATAAAATTTATGATGAAAATCAATCTGTTATTACGGAAATCATTTTCGTAATAACAACTCTGTGATAAAAATGCTTAATAAGCATTGCGCTAATTTTGAGCTTACCACAAACCTTAATATTACCTATTACATCTCAAATCCCATAAGGTATCTCTAATGAGAATTATCATTAAAGTAATGATTGAAAATCAAAGCTATTTGCATTTAGATATGCACTGGCGAATTGTCAGTTCTAATCTAAATTTTGTCAATAAAAATCTACTAAATGGTTTCAGCTTATACTTTTCTCATCACGATTAAGAAATAGGCACCTCCAATTAGCGTTGCAACCAACCCCGCTGGTACTTCATAAGGAAATAAAATCTGCCGCCCAATCCAATCAGATAACAACATAATCACACTGCCAAGCAGGGCAGATAATAAAAGTTGCTGACGAGGCTGATAAGCACCTAGAAAACGCGTTAAATGAGGAACTAATAAACCAATAAAACTTAAGGGGCCAATAATTAAGGTCGCTAATGCACTCAATATGGCACTAAAAAGAATTAAAATGAAACGAACGACCCGAATATTAAGCCCTAAGGATTGCGCTATTGGCGTTTGTAATGCTAATAACGCAAGCCATCGAATAAAAATCAGACTAAAACAGAGTAACAACAACGCCACAACCAAAAAGGGCAATGCTAATTCGGGCGATACTTGTTGAGTAGAGCCTGATACCCAAGCGATAAGCTGACTTGCCCGCGGATCATTACTTGCAATAGCAATGGTTTGTAAACTCATAAAAAATGCAGCTAAACTAATTCCTGTTAGCAATACTTTTTCTGGCAACATTCCATTACGTTGATTAATTAACATTAATATCAATAAGGCTATAACAGCACCTAAAATTCCTGCCCCCCAAAATATCGCGTTGTGTTGAGACGAAAAGACAAATAACACAACTAAAATACCCATACTCGCGCCTGATGACACACCCAATAATTCAGGGCTTGCCATTGGATTAAGTGTTAAACGTTGCAATATCACACCAGCAACTGCTAATAAAATGCCTACTGCAATAGCGGTAAGTACGCGTGGATAGCGTAAAACAAAAAAATCAGGCGAAAAATCCCAACGGAAAGACCAGCTTTGCTCACCTTTGCCCAAGCCGAGTGCAAGCAACAAGAATATCATACTGAGTAATATCACAATTCCCCAAAACCGCGGTCTAAAATCTCGTCGTTTTTCAGGGGGATTTGAGGTTAAACGCCCCGTATGTGCTAAAGAGCGAAACATTAACCACAATAATAACGGCGTACCTAATATTGCAGTAACAGCACCTGTGGGGAGATCTATTGCATAAAAAGTATTGAATAATTGTAACAATAAATCCGTAATGCCAAGTAATAAAGCCCCTATTCCAAAAGCAGCAATAAGTTGCACTTTAAAATGACGAATGCCTAGTTGTCGCACAATGGTTGATGCAGCAAGCCCGACAAACCCTAACATACCAACTGCACTCACTACCGTAGCAATAAGGTATGCTGAAATTAATACACCTATAATTCGCAATTTTCCAACTGGCACGCCAAAACTTTTAGCATTGCTTTCATTTAACGCTAACATACTTAATGGACGAATGAATAAACTGATCACAAGCACACAACCAACTAGTTGCACCGTTAAATATTGACTATCACGCCAACTTTCTTGAGTTAACGAACCAGCCCCCCATTGCGCAAGTCCACGCGATTCTTCAGGGTAAAATAACATCATCGTACTGCTCAATGCGCCAAAATATAAATTCACTACCAACCCTGCTAAGATCAATACCAAAGGGGACATTGTTCGACGACAAGATAAGCTAAGCACAAGGGCTAAACTAATTCCTGCGCCTAAAAGTGCTATCAAACTATTGCTAAACCCCATACCTTGTGGCAAAAAAATAGCACATAAAAATAAACCTAATTGCGCTCCACTACTAATTCCAAGGGTATTATCTGATGCTAACGGATTATTCATCACTTGTTGCAGTAATGAACTGGCTAATGCCAAACTGCCCCCAGCCAATAACGCAATATAAATCCGTGGTAAGCTATAACTTTGGATAAGCAAAATATCCAAATTTTCACTCATCTGAAATAATTCCAGTAGATGATGATTTTCACCCAGTTGGCGATGTAATAGACTAAAGAGGAGTGTAAAAAATAAAAATCCCAATACGCCCCATAACCAAAATTGACGATTTACCATTGTTCTCCCCCAAACTGCAATGCGTGCAACAACGTATTAGCAAAACGTTGTGCTGAAGGTATTCCACCAAATGTCCAGACCGCGGGCAGAATTAAAGGATCTTTTGCCATTGATAAATGTTGCCATAAGGTATTATGTGCTAGCGTACTGTGAATATTTGCGGGGTAAGGTTTGATAACAACAAAACGACTATTTTCTGCCAATTTTGCTAATTGTGTCACTTCAACCAAACTAAATCCCCATTGATTGACCGCGCCTTGCCACGCATTTTTAAACCCAAGTTGGGTTAATACCGTACCAAATAGGCTATTTTCACCATAAATACGCAAATGACGTTTATCAGCAAATTGCACCAAAATAATTGGACGATATATAAATGCTAATGCTTGTGCCTTAAGTTGTGTAATTTGATCCCAATAGTCTGCCATTAATTGATGAAATGCTTGTTGTCTTTCAATAAAAATCGCAATTTGTTGGGTAGCATCTAGCACATTTTGCCAAATATTGCCTTCACGATAAAAATCAACCCATTGCACTTTGCCAAAACGTTGTAATAATTCATTAGTACTTTTATAGAAAGAAGAATTAATAAATAGCAAATGCTGTGGAATAAAATGATGTCTCAATGCCAATAATTGTTCAGTATTCGGTTGCAGACGAATACCTAAATCAATGACATTATTCGCTAATTTAGGCTCGGCTACCCATACTTGATAACTTTTCTTATCCCCAACAGCCAAAGGTTGCTGACCTAATGCGACTAAAGTTTCTGCTGTTGTCCAATCTAATGTAGCAACAGAATAAGTCTCTGCTTTTACCCAATGCGTGAATAAAAACAACATTCCACATACAAAAAAATGGCTTAAAAAATTTCCGCGGTTCATTAAAAAAAGCTCACAGGGCGATGATTCTTAGGATGGGTTATCACATTTAGTTCAATGCCATAAATCTCTTGCAAAGATGGTGTATTCACAATTTGAAATGCATCGCCTTGTGCTAATAATTTACCACTATGTAAAGCAACTAAATGATCACAAAATTGTGACGCCAAATTAATATCGTGGATAACAATTATCACACCTAAATGAAGTTCTCGGCTTAGCTGTTGAATTAATTGCATCACTTCAACCTGATGAGCAATATCTAATGCAGCTAAAGGTTCATCAAGTAATAAGAATTGGCTTTGTTGGGCTAATAACATAGCAAGCCAAATACGCGACCGTTCTCCACCCGATAACGTATCCACGAGCTGATTTGCAAATTGCTGTGTATGGGTACGTTCTAATGCTTCACTCACAGCTTGTCGGTCTTTTTCCGTCTCACGTCCAAATAAACCATTCCACGCATAACGCCCCATTGCGATTAATTCACGAGCAGTTAAATTGGTTGCACTAGGTAAATGCTGTGGTAGATAGGCTACACGTTTTGCAAAATCACGACTTGACCACTGATTAATATTTTTTCCATCAAGTAAAATAGTCCCTGCAGAAATAGGGTTTTGACGAGCCATTAATTTGATAAGCGTTGATTTCCCAGAGCCATTATGCCCAATTAATCCATAGACTTTACCTAGTTCAAAATTAACAGAAATGGGCGATAACAGCGTGCATGAGTTTTTACCTTGAGAAATTGAAAAGGAAACTTGTTCAAGTTGAAACACAATATACTACCGAGAAAAAGAAAATGGCATTCTAACTGAAAACCATTCCTATTTCAATCAGTTACCATTCTATCATCTCAACCGATAAGTATTATGACGATTAATGCCGATAAATAAAATTAAACAAAGTAAGACAATTAAAGGGATAAATAGGCTATAAAAATCAATGTGTCGTTGTAGCAAAAAGGTGATGGTTGCCCCTAAGAAGAAATGGAAAATAACAAAAAAGTAGTGCAATGATTCGTGATATTTTTTTATAAAATCACGGCGATTTTTACAATAATATAATGAAGCAAAAGTTGTGGACATTAATATATAGGTGCTAGTTACAACGGATGTATTAGTTGGGTATTTTGAACCACCGTGTTTAATAACAAAATTATGTAAAAACATAAAAATTAAACCTAATGTAATCAATGGCATAATTGATGAACTGGGTTCAGCATTAAATATCCCGTTATTATATAACCTGTGCCCAATAAGAATAAATGCTAGCAATAAAAATGTATTAATTGTAAAAATAATGGAATAAAAAGTATGAGTCGGAATAGCCTCTATTTTAGGCTTGAATTTAATATAAAAAAATTGATAAATCGTTGAGATGAGAATCCAAATTAAGATAATCTGCAAATGAAACATTGAAGCAAAATTAAAATTCCCATCGCAAATATCAATCACGCTAAAGATCATATTTGAAGTCATATAACCGATTAATGCTTTATAAAAATACACAAAACTGATTACTTCGACTGAACCACCAATAAAACTCATTAAATAATGAATTTTAAAACCTAAATTTCGATATAATCTCATTATGGGTTACCGACTTATTTTATCCAAAAAACGTTATTAAAAACCAGTTTAACGGGTAGATAATTGGAAAATCATTGTTTCTGCTTGGCAACTAAATTCAAAATGTGCCGTTAATTGATAGCCACCATCAACTGATTGAATACGGCTCGTGATTTGGCAAGGCTCACTTTCCGCAGCGCGTGCTTTTTCTGTTAGATAATCCAACGCTTGTTGAGCCAATTCTTCCGTTGCATAAACTTGTTCGAAATCTACGCCACAGTCACTCCCATCAATAATAGTGCCGACATCAACACAACAGCAAGCTTTCACTTCTTCTGCTTTGCATAAATTTTTTTCGCTCATGGTTTTTTCCTTAATGTAATGAAGTAAATAATTGCAATTATTCTAACGATTTTCTTGTTTTTTTGCAAAAAATAAGCAGAAATTGAAAAAGTTCAGTTTAACTGGTCGGAACACTTTAGAAAAAGCGGAATTACATTTGCGCCCGCGATCGTCCTTCATTAAAATCGCCCCGAATTTACACAAAAGGAGTGCCTTAATGAAAAAAACATTAACCAAAACGTTGTTATCTTCAGCATTATTACTCACTACCGCGGGCGTAAATGCCGCTGCTTTTCAATTAGCTGAAATTTCAACTTCAGGATTAGGTCGTGCTTATGCAGGGGAAGCGGCGATTGCTGATAATGCAAGCGTAGTGGCAACCAATCCAGCTGGAATGAGCTTATTCCAACGCCCTGAAATTTCTGTAGGAGCAATCTATGTAGATCCCCATATTGATGTGGAAGGTACAACACAAGCGTGGAGCAACACATCGGGACTAACAAGTGTTGATGCGTCACATAAAAATATTGCGTCAAATTCTATTGTCCCAAATCTCTATGCTATTTACCCAATCAATGAGAAATTCTCAGTGGGCGGTGGAATGAACGTCAATTATGGTCTATCTACCGAATACAACAAAGGTTATAGTGCGGGCTTTTTAGCGGGTAACACCGAATTAAAAGCATTTAACTTCAATTTAAGTGGCGCTTATCGCATTACCGAGCATTTAAGTGCAGGTCTAGGTTTCAATGCGGTTTATGCGGATGCTAAAATTGAGCGTTTTGCAGGGACATTACCAGGACCTGCGATGTACGCCGCAACTTATCGTGCAGCATTAGCTAGAATGGGCAGTGCCGCCGCCTCAACCGCGGCAGGTCAAGCGGCAGCACAAAGTGCGGCAGTAGCGGCGGCAAATAATGCGGCAGCAATTTCCTCGGATACATTATTACGCAAAATTGAAGGAAATGAATGGGGATTTGGTTGGAATGCTGGTTTAATGTATGAAGTCAATAAAAACAACCGCTTTGGTTTGGCTTATCATTCACGCGTAGATATTGATTTTGATGGACAATATTCCGATGCGGGTAGTGCTATATTAGGCGCACTTGCTCAAGGCAACCAACCTGGTTCTCTGACCTTACCACTCCCTGCGTATTGGGAATTTTCTGGTTATCACAAAGTCACCGACAAACTTGCCTTACATTACAGCTACAAATACACACAATGGGATAAATTTACCGAATTGCGTGCAACAGGCCGCTCAGGTAATGAATTATTTCAAAAAGATGAAAAATTCAGAAATTCATCACGTATTGCGCTTGGTGCAACCTATGATATCAATGAGAAATTAACAATGCGCGCCGGTATCGCTTTTGATGAAAGTGCAGCACAGGATCACCATTCCCTTTCTATTCCTGATACCGATCGTACGTGGTATAGCTTAGGTGCAACCTATCGCTTTACCCCTGATTTATCCGTAGATTTGGGTTATGCCTATTTACACGGTTCAAAAGTGAGCTTTACCGAAACCCAAAGTGGATTAGTGAGCCGCTTTACCAGTAAAGCACACGCTAACCTTTACGGTTTAAACCTAAATTATCGTTTCTAAATCAAAACAAAAAGCACCTTTTACGGTGCTTTTTTATTATAGAAAGATGAAAAAACCGCGGTCAAAAAAACGCTTAAATTTTTGACCGCGGTTTTGCTAGCAAAATCGTGAATTTATTGGTTACGCTGGCAACATTGCTTTTAAAAAGCGTGCAGTATGGCTATTCGGATTTTGTGCCACTTGCTCTGGCGTCCCTGTCGCAATAATTTGTCCGCCACAGCTGCCCCCTTCAGGCCCAAGATCCACAATCCAATCTGCGGTTTTGATTACATCAAGATTATGCTCAATCACCACAATACTATTGCCCTGATCACGTAATCGGTGCAATACTTCAAGTAGTTGTTTAATATCGGCAAAATGCAATCCTGTAGTTGGTTCATCTAAGATATACAAGGTTTTTCCCGTATCACGTTTAGATAATTCCGTTGCTAATTTCACACGTTGCGCTTCCCCACCAGACAGCGTGGTTGAAGACTGCCCTAAACGAATATAAGATAATCCAACATCAATTAGCGTCTGCAATTTGCGGGCAAGCACAGGAATGGCGTCAAAAAATTCACGTGCTTCTTCTACGGTCATATTTAACACTTGGTCAATGGTTTTGCCTTTATAACGAATTTCTAAGGTTTCACGGTTATAACGTTTGCCCTTACAATGATCACAAGGCACATAAACATCGGGCAGAAAGTGCATTTCCACTTTGATCACCCCATCGCCCTGACAAGCCTCACAACGTCCACCACGCACATTAAAACTAAATCGCCCAACATTATAGCCACGCGCACGGCTTTCTGGCACACCAGCAAATAACTCACGGATTGGCGTAAAAAGCCCCGTGTAAGTGGCAGGGTTAGAACGTGGAGTGCGTCCAATAGGACTTTGGTTAATATCAATCACCTTATCAAAATATTCCAAGCCTTCAATGGAACGATATGGTGCAAAATTAATGTTGTCCGCACGATTCAGTGCATTTTGTGCAAGTGGAAAAAGGGTATCATTAATCAAGGTTGATTTACCCGACCCTGACACGCCCGTGATACAGGTAAATAAACCCACAGGAATGGTTAAATCAACATTTTTTAAATTATTACCAGTCGCCCCTTTTAGCTGTAACAATTTTTTGCCGTCATAAGGAACACGCTGTTTTGGCACCACAATTTGCTCGGCACCCGATAAGAATTTCCCTGTTAACGAATTTGGATTTGCCATAATTTCGCTCGCTGTGCCTTCTGCCACAACAGCTCCACCGTGAACACCCGCACCAGGACCAATGTCAATAATATGATCTGCGGCACGAATGGCATCTTCATCGTGTTCCACCACAATCACTGTATTCCCCAGATTACGCAAATGGATTAAGGTATTGAGTAAGCGTTCATTATCACGTTGATGTAAACCAATTGAAGGTTCATCAAGCACATACATCACTCCAACCAAGCCTGCACCAATTTGGCTCGCAAGGCGGATACGTTGTGCTTCCCCACCCGATAGGGTTTCGGCAGAACGGGATAACGACAAATAATTTAATCCAACATTGACTAAAAACTGCAAACGTTCCTTAATTTCTTTCAGAATTTTTTCCGCAATTTGTGCTTTTTGTCCGCTTAATTTAATTTGTTCAAAAAATTGTAATGCTTCGCCAATGCTCATTTCAGAAATGGCAGGCAAATTTGTGTTCTCAACATAGACATAACGTGCTTCGGGGCGTAAACGTGAACCACCGCAATCAATACAAGGTCGCGTGCTAATATTTTTCGCTAATTCTTCACGTACAGACATTGACTCCGTTTCTTTATAGCGGCGTGCCATATTATTTAAAATACCTTCAAAGCTATGATGACGCACCACTACATCGCCACGGTCGTTAACATATTGAAACTCAATTTCTTCTTTGCCTGAACCGTTTAGCACGATTTGTTGGATCTTTTTCGGCAATTGTTCAAAAGGTGTTTCTACATCAAAATGATAATGTTTCGCCAACGAAGTCAGCATCTGATAATAATAAAAATTACGACGATCCCAGCCTTTAATCGCTCCCGCGGCTAAAGATACCGCAGGATTTTGCACCACTCGGGTTTCATCAAAATATTGTTGTACGCCTAAACCATCACAAGTTGGACAAGCACCAGCTGGATTATTAAAAGAAAACAACCGCGGTTCAAGCTCTGGAATTGAATAACCACAATGTGAACAAGCGAAATTGGCGGAAAACATTAATTCTTCCGCTTTCGGATCATCCATATTCGCCACAACCGCTGTGCCACCTGATAATTCTAATGCGGTTTCAAAAGACTCTGCTAAACGTGTAGCCAAATCAGCACGTATTTTAAAACGATCAATCACAACTTCAATCGTGTGTTTTTTCTGTAATTCCAACTTAGGCGGATCAGATAAATCCACAATTTCACCATCAATACGCGCCCGAATATAACCCTGACTTGCAATTTGTTCCAATAATTTAATATGCTCGCCCTTACGTGCTTTTACCACGGGTGCAAGCAACATCATTTTGCTTTCTTCAGGCAAACTCAAAACCTTATCCACCATTTGACTAATGGTTTGGGCAGCTAACGGTTCATTATGCTCAGGGCAACGTGGCTCGCCAACTCGTGCAAACAATAAACGCAAATAATCGTGGATTTCAGTTACAGTCCCCACCGTTGAACGCGGATTGTGCGACGTGGATTTTTGCTCAATTGAAATCGCAGGCGATAGCCCTTCAATGCTATCCACATCAGGTTTTTCCATTAAAGATAAAAACTGACGTGCGTAAGCAGAAAGGGATTCCACATAACGACGCTGACCTTCCGCATACAAGGTATCAAATGCCAAAGAGGATTTACCCGAACCCGAAAGCCCCGTAATAACAATTAATTTATCACGTGGAATGCAAAGATTTATATTTTTTAAGTTGTGGGTTCGCGCCCCACGAATATCAATTTGATCCATAATAATGAAAAATGTGTTGGTATAAAGTCAAAATTGGAACGATTATCGCATAATTTACACTCTGTTAAAATATCCAGTGAAAAATTATAGATCTTTTATCACTTTTAAGGCAGAATATGGCAAATTTCACTCATTTAATTAAGAAAGGAAACAGATTATGGCGGGAGTTAATAAAGTTATTATTGTAGGTCGTTTGGGTAATGATCCTGAAGTACGCACAATGCCTAATGGCGAAGCCGTTGCCAATATTAGCGTTGCAACCAGTGAAAGTTGGACTGATAAACAAACGGGCGAACGCCGTGAACAAACAGAATGGCACCGTATCGTATTTTATCGCCGTCAAGCTGAAGTTGTCGGCGAATATTTACGTAAAGGATCACAGGTTTATGTGGAAGGGCGTTTAAGAACACGCAAATGGCAGGATCAAAATGGACAAGACCGCTACACCACCGAAATTCAAGGCGATGTAATGCAAATGCTTGGTGGACGTAATGACCAAATGGGCGATTCCCCAGCCTATTCTGCCCCACAACAAAATTATCAACGCCAACCAGCACCACGTCCCCAAACTAGTGCACCAAAACAACCGACACCAGTAGCCCCGCCAGCTGATGATTTTGGCGGTGACTTTGATGATAATATCCCATTTTAAGTGCTAAGAAGCATAACAGCCTAAACCGCAGTCAAAAATTCAAGCGTTTTTTTTGACCGCGTTTTTTCAGCTATATAAAAAAACCGCGTGTTGTAAAAACAAACGCGGTTTAATTTTAACGCCCAAATAGCTTATTCTGCGACATAGGATTCTGTATCTTTTTCGCCTAAAGGTTTAAGCAAAGTAAAAAATAATACGGTGCATAATGCCGTCAACGCAAAGCCAATATAACAAGATACTTGGTAATCTAAACCGAAACCAATTTTATTATACGCAAGGAAGGTAAAACAAACCGTGCTGATGAAAATCGCAGGAATTGTCGCCACCCAATGAAATTTATGATAGCGGTATAAATACGCGGCTGCCGTCCAAAGCATCACCATCGCGGTCATTTGATTTGCCCAAGTAAAATAACGCCATAAAATGGAGAAATCAATATTGGTTACAATACCGCCAATAATAAATAATGGGATTGCAATGACTAAACGTTTCACTAAGCTACGTTGATCATAGTGAAAAAATTCCGCAATAATCAAACGTGCCGCACGAAACGCAGTGTCTCCAGAGGTGATCGGTAAAACGACTACACCTAACACAGCGAAGATTCCGCCCACAAAACCCAAGAAATGCAACGAGCTATCGTACACTACTTTAGACGGTGAACCCTCACTAATTGCTGCTTGTAACGCATCAGGGCTTTGATAAAAAGATAACCCGACCATACACCAAATCAACGCAATCACGCCTTCTGCAATCATTGCACCGTAAAAAATGAAACGTCCTTCTTTCTCGTTTTCTGCACAGCGTGCCATTAATGGCGTTTGTGTCGCGTGGAAGCCCGATAAAGCACCACAAGAGATTGTTAAAAATAACAACGGCCAAATAGGCACATCACCGTGTACTTGGAAGTTTTGTGTGAATTTAGCCCAAGTTAAACCTTCCCCATCAGCATTGATAGTACGGAAAAATTCAATCGGATCCGTTGCACTAAAATGTGCACTCACTAAGCCCCACACCATTCCCACGGACATAAAAAGCAATAATGCACCAAAGAATGGATAAATACGCCCAATGATTTTATCAATTGGCAATAATGTCGCTAAAATATAATAAACAAAAATAATGACAGTCCAAAGGCTGATAACCGTTGCTTTATCCATCCCCCAAACAGTTAATCCGCCAGCTTCAACCACTTGTTTGATATCTTCAGCATTATTTACCGACACCGAATTCGCACCATTTAATACATCAACCGTGATGGTACCTAAAAGCTGAGCAGGACTAGACACAAACACCACGCCCACCAACAACAGCAACACCACCGCTAAGACATTGATGAACGCCTTAACGGGTAAGCCTAAATATTTCCCCGCTAAATTCGGCATTGATGCACCGTCATTGCGTACGCTCAACATTCCACAAAAATAATCGTGTACCGCTCCAGCAAAAATGCAACCAAACACAATCCATAGCATTGCTACGGGACCATATAATGCTCCCAGAATTGGACCAAAAATAGGACCAGTCCCTGCAATATTGAGTAATTGAATCAGCCAAATTTTAGTTTTTGACATTGGCACATAGTCCACGCCGTCTTGCATTGTATAAGCTGGCGTCGCTCGTTTTGGATTGATCACAAAAATGCGTTCAATAATACGACCATAAATAAAGTAGCCAAGCAGTAGAATGGCTACACAAAAAAAGAACCATAACATAAAAAATCCTTAATTTTAAAGGTAAAACAGACCGCGGTATTTAATTCAAATTAAATATCGCGCGCATTCTATGCAGTTGAAAAATTAAAGTAAATCTGAATTTACTTTTGGCACACACTTATTGTTAAAAGTATGATCTCTGTCACATTTTAGTCTTTATTTTTCTTGTCCGTATTTTCAACTTTCTGACGTTCTGGATCAAATTTCACGATTGGCACACAACCGCGACAAGTTCCCTGATCAATACCCAATTCATGGCAAAATTTGTCGTATTTTGCTAACACACGTTTAAACCAATTTACTTTAGGATCAAATTTCTGCGTCATTTTTCAATTCCTCTTTTCTATCATTCTTTGTTGTAACATATTTTTTACTTCCCCCCGACAGGCTTGTAACCAATTTTTATAACCACCTTGTTGCTTTATTTGCTCAGGATCATTTGGATTTGAACAATAAGCTTTTAATAAGGGGTAAGATTGCTCGTCACTCACCCGCATAAGACGCTGAATAGCCCCTAAACTTGCCGACAGACCGCGGAAGAAATTGGCAAAATTTTCTAATATCATTTCATCTTGAGCATTTAATTGCCAATCAATATTATATGTAAATTGTGGTACAAGAGGATGAAAACTCAATGAGAAATACCGTTCAAAATGGGCTTTTGCTTGCGTTACCAACGCCTTTCCTTGTGGGCTTAGCCCATACAATGCCAAGGCATTGTAACAACCGCTACTCGCTTCTCTTTGCTCGCCAATATGCACAATTTGAAAACCACAAACTTGCCAAAATTTTACAAGCTCAATATCATACCCAAAACTTACGGAAAGAAAATCCACTTGTGTTTGCTCAATTAACCGTTGAACTAGCTTTTGTCCAATGCCGTTACGTTGCCAATGCGGTTGCACGGCAATGCGAGAAATTCGTAACGAACGTAATTGACAAGCCTGTGGTAAATGCCATTGCCACGCCAACATTTGTGCAGCTAAGTTGCCACGTGGACGGCGTTCGCCACGGCAAATTTGCTCAATCAATGCTTTATCCGTGATTCCCCCTTCTTCAATCAGCCACAATATGCCAATCAACGCATTGGTTGATCTTGCCCAGTACAACTGTTGGTGTGGTGCATCAAATAAACGGCGTAAATCCAAAGGGCTAGTACGATAATGGGCTAATGTCAATAAACCATAAAGTTGTTCAATATTGCTTACCAGTTCAGGTGACGTCAAGGGGGAGACTTGGATACATTCATTCGGCAAAAAAGGGGATTGCACAAGATGATCTTCACAATCATTCAATAATAAACTATCAATAAATTGCTCTAAGGGATCGTTTTCCACCCAACGTAACGACAAATTCAATTCAAAATGCTGAAAAGAACGCGTTAACCGCGGTTTAAATTTAAGTAGAAATCCTCTTCCCGTGCCTTCATAACTCTGTAATGTGGTACTAAATACCAAATGGCGAAAGGTTTGAGTAAATGCCGATAACGTTGCCAGTGGAATCATTGCCGCTTCATCAACCAGTAACCAGTCCTGTGCAAATTGCTCACTATTTTGTTGAATTTGTGCATAAAGCTCATCGGGTGCAATAAATAAAACCTGTTGCTCGGCAAATTTGAACAAATTTTTGCCCGCGGTTTTATTGGCAAGGGTAACAATCACACGCTGCCCTAATTTCGCTAATTCCGCGGTCAAAAAACCGAGCAACGTGGATTTGCCTCGCCCACGTTTTGCTGTCAACAAGTAAATCTCAGATTGTTGCTGTAAAATTTGCTTGATAATGTGTTGCTGCTCCGCATTTGGTGTCGGTGCTAAATCAGAAGGTAAGATAATATCTGTCGATGATTGGCAATAAGAATCATCCGTAGAAATAAGATAATGCTGTAATTTTTGTCTAAAAAAACGATCAAAATTGGGGGTGAAAATCGGTTGGCGTTCGCCACTCCAACGCAAACTGTCCTGATCGCAACGAGGCTCCGTTGGCAACGCCAAATGTAGCGTTCCACCAGCTCGCAATGTTCCCACTGCAATGGCTAAGGCATCTAAATTTAAGCCTTCGCGTGCATCATAATAAATACTAGAAAATTCTTGCCCCAATAACTGCTTGGCTTGATGAAAATTAGTTGACGATAAACAAACACAATCAGCAGAAAGCTCAATGGGCGGTTTATCATAATATACCACTAATTGACGAGCTAACATTTAGATTTCATCAGCAATATAAGGATCAGCAAAGCCTAAATCGGTCATAATTTGTGTTTCTAGGCTTTCCATTTCTTCTGCTTCGGCTTCATCAATATGATCATAACCAAGTAAATGCAAACTACCGTGAACAATCATATGCGCCCAGTGAGCAAGTAAGGGTTTTCCTTGTTCGGCAGCTTCGCGTTCCACCACTTGACGACAAATCACTAAATCGCCCAATAACGGCAACTCCACTTCATCAGGGCATTCAAAAGGGAAAGAAAGTACATTAGTTGGGCGATCTTTGCCGCGGTAAGTTAAATTCAAATGATGACTTTCCATCTCATCTACGATCCGCACGGTCATCTCAATATCATCACGACTCGCACGCACCGCACGGCTCGCCCATTGCTCAATTTGTGCTAAGCTCGGTAAATTTTCACTGTTCTCTGTTGCAATTTGCAAATCAACCAACACGGGATTCATTTCATTTTATTCCTATTTGCGATAAAACGTGCCATTCCAACAAAGCACAAATTTTATCGGTTAAACCTCAGTCTGTATCCGCTATTTTACCGTAATAATGTAAACCGCGGCCAAAAATTTAAGCCTTTTTTTGACGGCGGTTTTCTAAGGACTC
Organism: Pasteurellaceae bacterium; assembly: GCA_030527795.1. Taxonomy (GTDB): domain Bacteria; phylum Pseudomonadota; class Gammaproteobacteria; order Enterobacterales; family Pasteurellaceae; genus JAUNAB01. Next base: position 119,500 of record JAUNAB010000002.1, read on the forward strand.
AAACTTATTATTTTATTCAAATACCTTTTTAGCTGAGCTTGATGATTTATTTTAATGAAATACGCCACAAAAGAAACAAAAACCGCGGTCAAAAAAAGGCTTAAATTTTTGGCCGCGGTATTTTTCCTCAATAATTATTTTTTCTTCGCGTATTTTAACGAGTCAATCGCTACCGCCAAGATAATAATGCTACCTTTGATGATATATTGCCAATACGGGTTAACGCCAATGTAGGTTAAACCATAGTTGATAACCGTAAAAATTAGCACTCCAGTTACTACGCCAATAATTGTTCCGACACCACCCGCGAAAGAAACACCACCAACCACACAAGCGGCAATCGCATCCATTTCATACATAAAGCCAAGGTTATTGGTTGCACTACCAATCCGCCCCGCTTCGAGCATACCACCAAACGCGTAAAACACCCCCGCAAGCATATAAATCACTAAGAGATTACGGGTTACATTCACGCCTGACACGCGGGCAGCTTCAGGGTTTCCACCAATAGCAAAGATATTTTTACCGAAGCGTGTTTTATTCCATAACACCCACATCACGATCGTGGCTAAAATAGCGTAAATGGTAATATAGGATAATTTGAAGGTACCAAAGCGGAAAAAGCCTTGTGCAAAACTTGAAAAGTTTTCGCTAAAGCCTGCGATTGGCGAACCACCAACACCGTCATAATACAATGAATTCACACCATAAACGATGATCATCGTTCCCATTGTGGCAATAAATGGCGTCACATTCAGCACCGCGATAACAAAACCATTAATTAAGCCAATCAACGCACCAATTAGACACACCACCAAAATAACCACAGGGATAGGGATATTAGGTAAATCAGGGAACACACGGTTCATATTATCCATTGCTTGTAGCATTGTTGCCGATACTACCGCAGCTAAGCCCACTTGACGCCCTGCAGATAAATCCGTTCCTTGCACCACCAGCAAGCCTGCAATCCCTAATGCGATAATTAAACGCACCGAAGATTGCGTGAGAATATTACTAAAGTTAATCAGATTAAGAAAAGTGGGATCTTGGGCAATAATGACCCCAAGTAAGATTAATAAAACAAAATAAATCGCATTTTGTTTAAAAAAATCAAAGGTTTTGTTTTTTTGTGCAGCCATAATTTAATCCTTCTGCCAATGTTATAAATATTTTGCCGCAAGCTGTAAAATTTCTTGTTGCGAAGTGTGAGCGGTTTCTACAATGCCAGCCACGCGACCATTACTCATAACTAAAATGCGATCGGTGATACCAAGTAATTCTGGCATTTCTGAAGAAATAATAATGATCCCTTTATCCCGTTGTGCAAGTTGCATAATCAGTTGATAAATCTCGTATTTTGCCCCGACATCAATACCACGAGTCGGTTCATCAAGCATAAGAATTTCGGGTTGCGTCAAAAGCCAACGCCCAATAATCACTTTTTGTTGATTGCCACCAGACAATGATCCAATACTGGTTTTATGCGAAGGGGTTTTTACATTCATTGAATCAATCACCCATTGTGTATCACTTCGCATTTTCTTATTGCTCAATAATTTCCACGAGGTTAAATAAGATTTCATATTTGAAATTAATGAATTAAATTCAATGCTCAAATTAGAATAAATCCCCGTGGAACGACGTTCTTCGGTGACTAAAGCAAACCCATTATCAATGGCTTCAAGGGCGGTATGGTTTCTCACTTCCTTACCATTTAAACAAATGGTGCCTCGTTGTTTTTCTCGTACACCAAAAATGGTTTCCACAATATCGGTACGTTTTGCACCGACTAAACCTGCGATACCTAAGATCTCACCTTTTCTCAGTTCAAAACTGACATCTTGAATAGAAGGTTGGTTTAATGCGGTTAGCCCTTCAACTTTTAAAATCACTTCTTTTGGCTCATTGACTTTAGGCGGAAAACGCTGTGTTAATTCCCGTCCAACCATCATTGCAACAATGCTATCCATTGTCGCACCAGCAACTGGCACGGTATTAATCCATTTACCATCACGTAAAATTGTAATTTCATCGCAGATTTTGAAAATTTCGTCCATTTTGTGAGAAATATAAATAATCCCACAACCGCGGTCTTTTAATTTTTGAATAATTTTAAATAAATGCTCAACTTCTTTTTCCGATAAGGAAGATGTTGGTTCATCCATAATGACAATTTTGGCATTATAAGAAAAGGCTTTCGCAATCTCGATCATCTGCATTTGTGATACGGAAAGCTCGGCAACTTTTTGCCGCGGATCAATATCAATATCCAATTCATCAAAGATCGCTTTCGTATCGCGATACATCTTACCGTGATCAACAAAAATACCTTTTAATGGATAACGCCCTAGCCATAAGTTATCCATCACACTACATTGACGAACTAAATTTAATTCTTGATGCACCATAGAAATGCCGTTTTCTAACGCTTCTTTGGACGTTTTAAAATTCACATCTTGACCTAAAAATTTAATTTCGCCTTCATCTTTGCTATAAATTCCAAATAAGCACTTAAGCAAAGTAGATTTGCCCGCACCATTTTCGCCCATTAACGCATGTACCGAGTGAGAACGAACCGTTAAATTCGCTTGATCTAATGCTTTCACACCTGGGAAAGATTTACTCACATTGAGCATAGTGAGTAATATATCATCTTGATGATTGCTGATTTGGTTGGCTTGCTGTGCAGTCATACTCCACCTCACAAAAAAGGGGGAAAACTCCCCCTTGGGTATGTTGATAATATTATTTTAAGAAAGCAGATAAGTTATCTTTATCAATACCGACATAAGGAATACGCACAACACGATCTTGCAATTTCCATTGAGTACCTTCTGTTGCAGATTTGCCATTTGCTAAATTATTTGCAATTTCCACCACCGCTTTGCCTTGAGTGACACCATCATTTAATACCGTACCTGCTAACTCACCTTTTTTGATAAGTTGTAATGCTTCAGGTAACGCATCAACACCGAAAATTGGCAATTTCTTACCGTGGGCTTTGGTGGCTTCTAATGCACCCAGTGCCATTCCATCATTATTTGAAATAATGACTTCAATCTCATTGGCTTTTGCACTGGACAACCACGCATCCACTTTATCTTTCGCCATTGCCGCATCCCATAATGCCGCATCTAAGAATAATTGCTCAGTTTGGATACCTTGTTTATTTAATTCTTCAATCACATATTTTGTGCGAGCTTCCGCATCAGGATGACCTGGTTCCCCTTTTAATAAAACAAATTGAATTTTACCGTCTTTATTTAAATCAAGAGCAGGATTGGCTTTCCATTGTTTTGCAATTAAATCACCTTGAATAATGCCTGATTCTTTTGGATCCGTACCAACATAATATGCGTTTTCATAAGAACCAATCGCCTTCGGACCAGGATCTTTATTAAAGAAAATAACAGGAATATTGTCAGGTTTAGCTTTGCCAATAATGGTTGGTGCCGCAGATGGATCCACTAAATTAATCGCTAAGGTTTTTACGCCTTTCGCTAATAAATTATCAACCTGATCATTTTGGATTGATTGTGCATTTTGTGAGTCATTCATTAACAATTTCACATCAGGAAATTGTTTTGCATTTTTTTCAATTTCTTTACGCATTAAAGACATAAAGTTATCATCATATTTATAAATCGTAACGCCAACACGCACTTCATCTTTTGCTTGTGCCGCAGTACTCATCCCCATACTTAAGCCTATCGCTAAAGCAATGGCACTTAATGCTGTTTTTTTCATAATCAGTTTCTCCATTAGAGATGTATTCGTAACAAAGTAGAATGACAAAATTAAAACGCGTTATTTCACCTATAAAAAAGGTTATGCCCAAATAACGATATTGAGCATAACCTCTTTTTATTTAAAATACTGTGATCTCATTCACATTTATGAAAACGATTACATTTCAATTTAAGTTTCCTCTCCTAACGCCACTTTTGCGACGGAAAAACGGCGTACTAAGGTTGGATTAAACTGTAAATACTTTGGTTCAATAATCGTTTTATCAACTAAATTTAACGCTAATGTTGTTGCATAATTTGCCATTAAATCAATAGGATAATGAATTGTTGTTAATTTCGGAATTAAATAACGTGCAATAGGCATATCATCAAAACCAATCACTGAAAATTGATTTGGTACCAAAATATTATTTTCATTTAATACCGATAAAGCCCCCGCTGCCATTGAATCATTGTAAGCCACGACAGCGGTCAAATTTGAATTATAACTGAGTAAGTCAATCATCGCCGCTTCGCCACCTTCAAAATCAGGTGAACGGCGTACCATCGCTTGCTCTACAATAGGATATTGGTAATGCTGTAAGGCTTGCAAATAACCATTTTGACGTTCAATCTCATCGCTAATAACGTGATTTGAGCCAATATAGCCAATATGCTGATGCCCTGCTTTAATCAATGTTTCTGTCGCTAAAAATGTCCCACGCTGATTATCTAAACTAATACAACGATGCTCAAAACCTTCAACAACGCGATTAATCACCACCATTCCTGGTACATTACGTAAATATTGTTGCAATATCTTTTCATCTAACGCTTTAGCGTGCACGACTAAACAATCACATCGTTTACTCAGCAACGTATCAATAGCACGCTGCTCTTTTTCTGCATTATGATACCCCATACCAATCAAAATAGTTTTGCCGTATTCTGTCGCAACTTCTTCAACGGATTTCACTAGAATTGCAAAAAACGAATCGGTTACATCGGTAACTACTACCCCTATAGTCTCTGAATTCTGCGAAGCCAACGCTTGAGCGTTTGCATTAGGGGAATAGCCAAGTTGTTTCATTGCAGCTAATACTGCAACCCGTGTTTTCTCCCGAGTAGAAGGATGATGATTTAGCACACGTGATACCGTGGCAACAGAAACACCCGCTTGTTTCGCAACATCTCGAATTGTTATCATAAAAATGTCCTGATCAGAGTAAGCTTGTTTATCATAAAGGAAATTATCGGTTTTAAAAACGCGATCTATTTAAAATCGCTAATGCCATCACAAAATTTCGCTATTTTGTAAATAAAAAGGATGACAAAGCCAAATTTGTGATCTAATTAACAGTTTCTTTCAGTTAATTTTGCTATTTTTCTCTCAATTTTGGAAACGCTTTCATAAAATAGAGAAATAATCTATATGGCTACTTTTTTTGAACCAACAGAACATCCACATCGCCGTTATAACCCTTTACTCGATGAATGGATTTTAATCTCGCCCCATCGGGCGAAACGTCCTTGGCAGGGGCAACAAGAAAAAGTAAACGAAACACAAAAGCCAAGCTATGATCCAAGCTGTTATCTTTGCCCAGGAAATAAGAGAATCAATGGGAAAATTAATCCGAACTATCAGCAACCCTTTGTTTTTAAAAATGATTTTTCAGCATTACTAGATGATACGCCCGCACCAGAACAAGCAACTCACCCACTTTTTAAAAGTGTACAAGCTAGGGGAGAAAGCCGAGTCATTTGCTTTTCTCCTGATCATAGTAAAACCTTGCCGTTACTGACCCTTGAAGATATTGAAAAAGTGATTAAAGTTTGGCAACAACAATTAAAGGAATTAGGGCAACAATATCAATGGGTGCAAATATTTGAAAACAAAGGTTCAGCAATGGGTTGCTCTAATCCGCATCCGCACGGTCAAATTTGGGCAAATAGTTTTTTGCCTAACGAAGTCGCAAAAGAAGATCAATGTCAACGCCAATATTTTGAGCAAAATCAATCTATTATGTTAGTAGATTATGTACAGCAAGAATTAAAACTTGGCGAACGGATCGTCTTAGAAACGGAATGTTGGGTCGCCTTAGTGCCCTATTGGGCAGCTTGGCCATTTGAAACATTGTTACTCCCCAAAACACATATTCTGCGTTTAACCGATCTCAATACCTCGCAATCACAAGATTTAGCACGAGCATTAAAAAAATTAACCATCAAATACGATAATCTATTTGAAACTGAATTCCCTTATTCAATGGGTTTTCATTTTGCACCTTTCAATCAGAAAGAAAATCAACATTGGCAACTACACGCTCATTTTTACCCACCACTACTCCGCTCTGCAACCGTGCGGAAATTTATGGTTGGTTATGAAATGTTAGCTGAAAAACAACGGGATTTGACCGCGGAACAAGCCGCAGATCGTCTAAGAAACTTGCCTGAAACCCATTATAAATTTAAATAAGGACATCCAATAATGACATTAATTGAACAAACCAAGCACCTATTTTTTGAGCATTTCCAATCTCAACCCACCATTACTGTGTATGCCCCTGGTCGTGTTAATATCATTGGGGAACATACCGATTATAATGATGGTTTTGTTATGCCTTGTGCAATTAATTACGGCACTACAATTAGTGGAAAACCGCGGTCAGATAACTTATTTCGTGTTTATGCAGCGGATCTTAATGCCCAAGATGAATTTAATTTAGGCCAAACTATCCAGCCCGCACCCGACAAAAAATGGGCAAATTATGTCCGCGGTGTCGTTAAATTTATTCAACAACGCGCACCTGAATTTACCCAAGGAGCAGACTTAGTCATTCACGGTGATGTGCCACATTCTGCGGGGTTAAGCTCATCAGCATCCTTAGAAGTTGCCGTTGGGAAATTTTGTCAGCAACTGGCTAACTTGCCGTTGAATGAAGTAGATCTTGCCTTAATCGGTCAGCAAGCCGAAAATCAATTTGTGGGTTGCCAATGTGGCAATATGGATCAACTCATCTCCGCCTTAGGTCAGCAAGATCATTTATTGATGATTGATTGCCGTTCGCTTCATACCGAACCTGTTCCAGTGCAAAAAAATCTTGCAGTGATGATTATCAACTCCCACGTCAAACACGATTTAGTTGCGGGAGAATACAATCAACGTCGCCAACAATGTGAACAAGCGGCAAAATTCTTCCAAGTTAAAGCACTGCGTGATGTCTCGTTAAGCCAATTTCAACAACAAGAACAAGCCTTAATTTCATTTGATCCTGTTGTAGCTAAACGTGCACGCCACGTTATTAGTGAAAATCAACGAGTGTTAGATGCGGTCAAAGCACTAAAAACGGGCAATTTATCCTTGCTAGGCGAACTAATGCAACAATCGCATCAATCAATGCGTGATGATTTTGAAATTACCGTGCCACAAATTGACTATTTAGTTGAGCTCGCTCAAACTGCGATTGGTTCAAGTGGCGGTGCGAGAATGACAGGAGGCGGCTTTGGCGGTTGTATCGTTGCCCTTGCACCTGTTGAAAAAATTGCACAAGTACGCCAAATTATTGCGGATAACTATCAAAAACAAACGGGATTAAAAGAAGATTTCTATATTTGTAGTGCATCACAAGGGGTGCAAGTATGTTAACGCAACGTGCTAACGCCGATGTTCTTGCTCCTGATGGCGACCCTTTTCACGTTTTTGAATTGCGTAACGAGCAAGGAATGCGAGTACAAATCACAGACTGGGGAGCAACGTGGTTATCTTGCCAAGTACCTGTTAATCACCAATTAAGAGAAGTGCTACTGGGCTGCCAATTACAAGATTACCCACGTCAATCCGCCTATTTAGGTGCGAGTATCGGGCGTTATGCCAATCGCATTGCCCACAGCCGATTTCAGCTCGGCGACAAGTTAATTAAACTGCAAGCCAATCAAGGTTTGCATCAATTACACGGCGGCGCTGGCGGTTTTCACCAACGCCGTTGGCAACTGGATAATTGCTGTTCAATCGCCCAAAACCGCGGCCAAAAATCCTTGCGTTTTTTGCTCTTCTCCGAAAATGGCGATCAAGGGTTCAACGGCAATGCACAAATTTCTGTCACCTACCATCTGCATAACGATAATTGCCTTGAAATTATTTATCAAGGGCAATTAGATCAAACTGGGGCATTAAATCTAACTAACCACGCCTACTTTAATTTGGATGAACAACATAATGATGTACGCCAACATTGGCTACAAATTTATTCAGATTATTATCTGCCAGTTGACTCCGAAGGAATCCCTAATGCCCCCTTAACCTCCGTGACAAACACCAGTTTTGATTTCCGCCAAATGAAGCAGATTGGACGTGATTTTCTACAAGGGGATCAATGCGTCACTAAAGGTTACGATCACAGTTTTCTTTTAAACAACGCTCAGTCCGCGGTCAAATTATATTCAGAAAAACAGGATCTGTGCTTAACAATCAGCACTTCTCAACCTGCGATCCAAATCTATACGGGTAACTATTTACAAGGCATTCCTACACGCAATGGCTCGTGTTATCAAGATTACAACGGCATTGCGTTAGAAACCCAATGCTTGCCCGATAGCCCTAATCACCCCGAATGGCAAAAGTATGGCGGCATTATCAAGGCAAATACCGACTACACACAATGGACAAAATTTTGTTTTAGTTAACTCAAAAATCAAAAGTTAGGCTATAATTGCCCAATATTCATCACACAAGAAGAAAGAATGGCTTTTACTCTGCAAAATATGACTCCAGCACACTACGATCAAGTGTATCAATTATGGCAACGTATTGATGGCGTTGATCTCAATCCAATTGATGATAATCCCGATGCCATTGCACAATTTTTAGCACTTAATCCCAATTTGAACTATGTTGCTTTGCAAGAAAATCAAGTTATTGGGGTCATTATGTGTGGTTTTGACGGCAGGCGGGCGACCATTTACCATATGGCGGTTGATCCTAATTACCGCGGTCAAGGTATTGGCAAAACCTTGCTTACCCAAGTGGAACAATCGCTCAAAGCACGCCATATTACGAAAGGGCGTTTATTAGCTTTCGAAGCCAATCAAAATGCCACGAACTTTTGGCAAGCAATGGGCTGGACACGACAACCCCAATTAAATTATTTTTCTAAGAATTTTCGTTAAGATTATGCTATATTGAAAGCGTTTTTCCCTTAATATCAATTTTTATGGCGACAAATTATCACGATATTACTTTAGCACTTTCTGGCGTATGTCAATCCGCAAAATTAGTCAATGAACTTGCCACCCAAGGCAATACGGATACGCTTGCCTTTTCCACCAGTATTAAAAGCCTATTAGTCACTCAACCTGAGAATACCCTAGCCATTTTTGAAGACCGTGCGTGGAATCTACGTTTAGGGCTACAAACCTTATTATCAGAATTAAATAGTCGCCCGCAAGATCTCACTCGTTATTGGATAAGTCTGTTAAATCTTGCCAATAAACTTGAACGAAACCCACAAGCGAAACAAGAATTAGCCCAACGTATCACACGTGTTCCCGAACAGTTAAAACATTACGGCTTACTTGAACCGCAGATGCTCTCTAACTTCGCGGCAATGTACACCGATATTATCAGCCCACTTGGTAAAAAAATCCAAATCAATGGCACACTTACCTACTTGCAACAACCCGCTATTCAAGATCAAATTCGTGCTTGCCTATTGGCAGGTATTCGATCTGCGGTATTATGGCAACAAGTCGGCGGCAATAAATGGCAATTACTTTTTTCACGCCGTAAGCTATTTAACGCGGCAAAACAGATTTTTGATTCCCTTTAATTTCTACGGAGTAGTTTATGCAACTTAACGCCTTAACCGCAATTTCCCCCCTAGATGGACGTTATCAAGACAAAACTGACATTTTACGCAGCATTTTCAGTGAGTTTGGTTTGCTCAAATTCCGTGTTACGGTTGAAGTACGTTGGCTACAAAAACTGGCGATGACTGCACAAATTCAAGAAGTTCCTGCTTTATCTCAACAAGCAAACGATTACCTTGACCAAATTGTCGCAAATTTTAGTTTAGATGATGCTAAACGCATTAAAGAAATTGAACGCACCACCAATCACGATGTAAAAGCGGTAGAATATTTTCTCAAAGAGAAAAGCAATGCCCTACCTGAACTGGCAAAAATTAGCGAGTTTATCCATTTTGCTTGCACCTCTGAAGATATCAATAATCTCTCTCACGCTTTAATGCTCAAAACGGCACGCGATCAAGTGCTAATACCAGAATGGCAACAGCTGATTGAACAAATTCGCCAATTAGCACAGGATTATAAAAACATTCCATTGCTTTCTCGCACCCACGGACAGCCAGCCTCGCCCACCACCATCGGCAAAGAAATGGCAAATGTAGTTTATCGTTTACAACGCCAGCTTAAACAATGTCAACAAATTGAAATTTTAGGCAAAATCAACGGGGCAGTCGGCAATTATAACGCCCATTTATCCGTCTATCCTGATATTGACTGGCACAGTTTTAGCCAACAATTTGTTACGTCGCTTGGCATTCAATGGAACCCTTACACCACGCAAATTGAACCGCACGATTATATTGCCGAACTCTTTGATAATATTGCACGTTTTAACACAATAGTGATAGATTTTGACCGCGATATTTGGGGCTATATCGCATTAAACCACTTCAAACAACGCACCATTGCAGGCGAAATCGGTTCAAGCACAATGCCACACAAAGTCAACCCGATTGATTTTGAAAACTCAGAAGGCAATCTCGGTTTAGCGAATGCGATGATGGCACATCTCGCTAGCAAATTGCCTGTTTCACGCTGGCAACGCGATCTCACTGACTCAACAGTGTTACGCAACCTTGGCGTTGGCTTAGGTTATAGCTTAATCGCATACGCGGCGACACGCAAAGGGATCAGCAAATTAGAAGTCAATGAAGCCCATTTACGCCACGAACTCGATCACAACTGGGAAGTGCTAGCAGAACCGATTCAAACTGTAATGCGTCGCTATGGCATTGAAAAACCTTATGAAAAATTAAAAGAATTAACCCGCGGTAAACGCGTTGACGCACAAGCGATGCACGATTTTATTGCGTCCCTTGCCATTCCCGATGCCGAAAAAGCACGTTTACAACAAATGACCCCAGCAAGCTACATCGGCTACGCCGTAGAATTAGTAGATAAATTATAATCACAACTCTCCAAAACCGCGGTCAAAAATTTAAACGTTTTTTTACCGCGGTTTTTTATTTCCGCTGTTACCTTTTCGCTCAAAATAGTCAATTTTGCCTTTATTTTACCAACCCGTTTTCATTTAAATGCGTTAAATTTTTCGCACAAAAAAATTGCACAAAAACCTTGCAATCATTTTTTTACAATAGGGAAGTTCTTTCTAAAGGAAAACAAGGAAGCAGGCATTAGCCTGTTTGCTCTTTTGTTGCGTGGAACAGTGAAAATTTGCCAAGTGATCACTGTTCTAAACCACCATTTCTATTTAATGTATGAGTAATGATAGGAGAATACGATGTTAAAACCTTTATTTTTTAGCGGATTATTGGGGCTAAGTTTAGCAAGCCTGAGTTTCACGGCTAGTGCGATTAAAATTAGTGAATCTGAGTTCGTACAGATACAACAAGATGCTAAGCAGGGTAATGCCGAAGCACAAACTGTTCTTGGGTTAGCCTATTTTTCTGGCAAAGAAGTATCAAATATATCAAAAGATATTAAGCAGGGGATATATTGGTTAGAAAAAGCGGCGAAACAGGGTGACTTTCATGCTAAAGGCTATCTTGGTGCGATATATTATGAGGGGAGAGGCGTTAAGAAGGATCCTCGTAAAGGTTTAAATTATCTACAGGAGTCTTGTCAAAAAGAACTTCTTGCCAAAAAAAGGGAGCTAGCTGGTTGTACCCTATTGATTAGAGGCTGTGAAAATGGCAATAAAGAAATGTGTGATATTACAACAAAACTAAACATGAACTAAATCTCTTATTAAACCGCAGTCAAAAATTCAAGCGTTTTTTGACCGCGGTTGAATAATCAAATGATCAATTTATTCTTTAATTAATGGAAGAAACCATGCTAAAACGTTTATTTTTTAGTGGATTATTGGGCTTAAGTTTAGCAAGCCTGAGTTTTACAGCAAATGCTGAAATCAGTAGTCAAACAGATATCGCACAGCTTCAACCTTTGGCTGAGCAAGGCAATGTTGAAGCACAATTTTACCTTGGTATAAAATATGCTAAGGGCTTAGGTGTCGCACAAGATTATTCTCAAGCAGAGTATTGGTATAAACAAGCCGCGAAGCAAGGTGTTGCAGAGGCACAATTTAATCTTGGGAAGATTGCACAGGATTATTCTCAAGCAATGTATTGGTATGAACAAGCCGCGGAGCAGGGTCTTGCACAGGCACAATCTAATTTTGGGGCAATGTATGAGCAGGGACGAGGTGTTACACAAGATTATTCTCAAGCTAAGTATTAGTATGAACAAGCCGCGAAGCAAGGTGATGCAAAGGCACAAAATAATCTTAGTATTCTGTATTATTTGAGGCAGGGCGTGAAACAGGATCGTAAAAAAGCAAAATCCTATTGGCAAATGGCTTGCAAAAAAGGTGATAAAGAAGCTTGGATAATTTGACTAAGACTAAATTAAAATAAGCCTTTCACCTAAAACCGCGGTCAAAAAAACGCTTGGATTTTTGACCGCGGTTTTGTATGAATGAGAATAGTAAATTGTTTAACCGCGTGGGTGAAAACGGGCGTGTAGGCGTTTTAGGCGTTCTTTTGCAACGTGGGTATAAATTTGAGTGGTAGAAAGATCGCTGTGTCCGAGCAACATTTGCACCACACGTAAATCTGCACCGTGGTTGACCAAATGCGTAGCAAAAGCGTGGCGTAGCACGTGTGGGGATAAGCTATCGCTGTCAATATCGGCAAGCACGGCGTAATATTTTATCCGATGCCAAAATGTTTGGCGTGTCATTTGTAATGCACGTTTACTTGGAAATAATACATCTGATGGCTGACCTTGCAACATAATTGGGCGGCCGTATTCCACAAACTGCGTGATCCAATACACCGCTTCTTCGCCCATTGGCACAATTCGTTCTTTGTTGCCTTTTCCGATCACTCGTACTACACCTTGATGCAAATTAATGTTATCTAAACTGAGCGAAACCAATTCGGTTACCCGTAGACCTGTGGCATATAGCAATTCGAGCATCGCTTTATCACGTAATTCAAGAGGATCATCGGTACTCGGTGCATTAAGTAAATCATTGACTTGATGCTCAGTTAAATATTTAGGCAATCGGCTTGGCAATTTAGGCGAACTTAAAATCGCACTGGGATCATCGGTGCGATAATTTTCGCGATATAAATATTGAAATAATTTACGCATTGCACTCAGCAAACGTGCGGTGCTCGTTGCTTTATAACCTTGATTAACCCGTTCACCCAAGAAATGTTGTAAATCCACACTTTCAAGGGTTAAAAAAGAAGATTGCTGTTGAGCTAACCAGCCTGATAATGCGGTTAAATCCAGGCGATAGGACTGAATGGTATTATCAGAAAGTCCTTTTTCCAACCATAATTCATTGAGAAAAAGATCGATAAGTGCGCTGTCTTTCATATCTTTTTCGTGATTAGGATACTTCGCTAAAACTGCTCGGCAGTTGCTTTAATAATTGCTGCCAAATAACATTACTTTGTTCGCGGCTACGACGCATACAATGTTCAGCGGCTTTTTCATCGCCTTGTTCAAAGGCACGCTTTAATGATTGATAAAACTCAAGGGTAATTTGACGCGATTTAGGGCTACTAAAAAACAATGTCGCGGTTTTGTGATACAAGGCTTTAAAACTGTTTAAAATTAAACCATATACGGGTTTTTTCGCAATAAAAGTTAGTTTTCGGAAAAGTTGATAATCAAATTCAGCAAAATATTCTGCACTGTCATCGGATGTTGGCAACGCGACAAATAAGGCCAAACCTGCCACTGAATCAATTCTGACGGCTTCGGGAATATAATATTCCGCAATTCGAGTACGTAAAGAAACGGCGTTGGCAATGATAGTTGGTGTTGAACTCGGATCTAACTTAATGATTGTATTGATAATGTTTGGTCCTGCCGAATCCCAAATATTATTCACGTGCGTTGGTTTACCGTGCTGAATATTGAGCCAACCATCACGTGCAAGGCGTTGTAAGACTTCGCGTAACGTTGTACGTGTAACGCCAATTTTCTCTGCCAAGTCACGTTCAGATGGTAATACCGATCCCGCGGGGAAATGGTTATTCCAAATACTTTTGACAATATATTCTTCAGCCAAGGCGGCAGGACTTTGTGCTTTTAACAGCAAGGTTGCATTATTCATATTTGGTAACTTTTCATTAAATAGATCAAAAAATTTAAAAAAGTTAATTAATTTTACTATTTTTTATTAGCCAGATTAATCAAAATTCGGTATTGTTAGCATATATCAATTTCTATTATGCCATAAGTTGTCGCATAAAATTATGCAAATTAGCATCATCAACGTGTTTTAGCATAGTTTGATATACTCTTGTTTTTGACGATAAAAACAATTTTACCATACTTTCTTACAAGGTGCTTATTTATGAACTATATTCAAGCTTTTATGAAGAATTTCCTTGGTAGTTGCCCTGATTGGTATAAATTGACCATCATTGCTTTTCTACTCATCAATCCAATTATCTTTTTTGCAATAAGCCCATTCTGGGCAGGTTGGCTATTGATTATTGAATTTATTTTCACATTAGCAATGGCATTAAAATGCTATCCTCTACAACCCGGTGGAATGCTTGCATTGGAAGCGGTAACTATCGGAATGACCTCTGCTGAACACGTTAAAGCTGAATTAGTGAGTAATTTTGATGTGATCCTATTGTTGATGTTTATGGTCTCTGGCATCTACTTTATGAAACAACTGCTGTTGTTTGTGTTCACAAAATTATTAGTGATTATCCGCTCTAAACTGCTTTTATCTCTCGCGTTTTGTTTAAGTGCAGCTTTTCTATCTGCATTTTTAGATGCATTAACTGTTGTCGCAGTAATTATCAGTGTCAGTGTTGGATTTTATGGCGTTTATCACAAAGTTGCATCGGGACATAAAGTTGATGATTCAACGGACATCACGGTCGATCACCACATTGTGACGCACTTAGGCACCCTTGAACAATTCCGTTCATTTTTGCGTAGCCTAATGATGCACGCAGGTGTAGGTACCGCTTTAGGTGGCGTGATGACAATGGTCGGTGAACCACAAAATTTAATTATTGCGGAACATTCAGGTTGGGGATTTAAAGAATTCTTCTTTAGAATGTTGCCAGTAACCTTGCCAGTGTTGATCTGTGGTATTATTACTTGTATTTTATTAGAAAAAACCAAAACCTTTGGCTACGGTGCGGCACTACCCCGTCGTGTTTGGGCGGTATTAGCACGCTTAGATCACAACCAACAACTCAAAATGAATAAGCAAACTCGCTTAAAATTAATTTTCCAAGCCTTCATTGCAATATGGTTGATCCTAGGTTTAGCTTTCCATCTTGCTGCGGTTGGGCTAATTGGCTTAAGCGTAATCATTCTTGCCACCACCTACTGCGGTGTAAATAGCGAACACGAAATAGGGCGTTCATTCCAAGAAGCCTTACCTTTTACCGCACTACTAGTAGTATTCTTTTCTGTTGTCGCGGTCATTGTTGATCAGCATTTATTCGCCCCAATTATCGCCTTTGTGCTATCGGCATCCGATCACGCGCAACTTGCCTTATTTTATGTATTTAATGGCTTGTTATCCTCTATTTCAGATAATGTGTTTGTGGGAACCGTCTATATTAATGAAGCCAAAAATGCGTTACTCAGTAATCATATCAGCTTGGAACAATTTGAACTACTGGCTGTGGCAATTAATACAGGAACGAATTTACCTTCTGTGGCGACCCCAAATGGACAAGCGGCATTTTTATTCTTGCTGACTTCATCTTTAGCCCCCCTAATTCGCTTATCTTATGGTAGAATGGTGATTATGGCATTGCCTTACACTATTGTTTTATCCATAGTCGGCTTGCTCTCCGTTGAATTTATTCTACCTGCAATGAGCGACATTTTTATGCATATCGGGCTAATAAATTCTGTTCCTGTCGTACCACATTAAAAGAATAAGGGAATATCAATGTTTGCAAAGTTAAAAACGCTTTCCACTCAACGCATCGGCTGGTTTCTGTTATTAATATCAGCATTGGCTTTTGAAGCCTGCGCATTATATTTCCAATACGGTATGGATTTAAGACCTTGCGTGATGTGTATTTACGAGCGAGTCGCGATTTTTGTGATTGCATTTTCAGGATTAATCGGTTGCCTCTTGCCACAATATCTCTTGTGGCGTTTATTTGCCCTAGCTATCGGATTAGCTGGTGCAATCAAAGGATTGATGCTCGCAATTAAACATGTGAATTATCAACTGCATCCGTCACCGCTCAACCAATGCACTTATCTTCCTGAATTCCCTGATACTTTGCCATTAGACAAATGGCTCCCATCACTTTTTCAGCCGACAGGGGTTTGCACCGATAAAAGTTGGGAATTTCTCGGTTTTTCAATGGCACAATGGATTGTATTGATTTTATCAATCTACGTTGTTGTGCTAGTTGCGGTATTAATTAGCCAATTTTTCCGTATACGCACACAAAAACGTTTATTTAGCTAATTCAAAAAACCGCGGTCAAAAATTCAAACGTTTTTTTGACCGCGGTTTTTTACCCAATAATAACCCATAACACTTTTGCAAAATAAAAACCGCGTATCACAACGCGGTTTTTTCAGTATAAATTTTAATTAGCCATTACGCTAATTTTTTAATTTGAGCAGATAATTTTGATTTGTGATTTGCTGCTTTATTTGCGTGGATTAAGCCTTTAGATGCCATACGATCCACAACTTTTTGCATTTCAACGAATGCTGCTTCTGCGGTTGCTTTTTCACCCGCAACAACTGCTGCATAAACTTTTTTGATATAAGTACGCATCATTGAACGTTGACTTGCATTGTGTTGACGGCGTTTTTCAGATTGAACCGCACGTTTTTTTGCTGACTTGATATTAGCCAAGGTCAAACTCCTAAGAATTTCTGTAAATAAATGAATATAAAAATAAGGCTGTAAAATATGCCTTTTTTTCGTATTCTTGTCAATGATTTTCTGAATTTCGGTGAGACACAACCGAATGTAACCACCGCTCTTTTGTTCAGATCACGATAGTGAACGAGATTTTATCAGTTTTTTCCGTTAGAATATAGCGTTAAAATGAAATTTCTATACAATTAACCTAATTTTCTTAGTTTGAGATCGGTATTTTGAGCAAGCGACTTTTAAAATCTGGCATTATTGTCAGCAGTATGACTTTATTATCACGCGTATTAGGCTTAGTCCGCGATGTTGTGATCGCCAATATTATTGGTGCGGGAGCAGCAGCAGATGTTTTTTTATTTGCTAATCGGATTCCTAATTTTTTACGCCGTTTATTCGCTGAAGGGGCATTTTCACAGGCTTTTGTGCCAGTCTTAGCCGAATACCAAAAAGAAAATGATCTCGACAAAACCCGTGCGTTTATTGCTAAAGTGTCAGGCACGCTCGGCGGATTAGTCACGTTAGTGACATTATTCGCGATGATTTTTTCACCCATTGTCGCCGCCCTATTCGGCACAGGTTGGTTTATGGACTGGCTTAATGACGGCCCCAATGCAGAAAAATTCACACAAGCCTCGTTATTATTACGCATCACTTTTCCGTATTTATGGTTCATTACGTTTGTTGCGTTATCAGGTGCAGTTTTAAATACCCTTGGCAAATTTGGCGTGATGTCTTTTTCGCCGGTGCTATTAAATATCGCAATGATTGCCAGTGCGTTATTATTAGCACCTCAGCTCGATAACCCCGATTTAGCACTCGCAATTGGGATTTTTCTTGGCGGATTATTGCAATTTTTATTTCAACTGCCCTACTTAAAGAAAGCGGGGGTTTTGGTTAAACCCAAATGGGCGTGGAATGATGAAGGCGTAAAAAAAATTCGGAATTTAATGATCCCCGCGTTGTTTGGTGTATCAGTTAGTCAAATTAATCTATTGCTCGATACCTTTATTGCCAGTTTTTTAATGACAGGTTCAATTAGCTGGCTTTATTATTCTGATCGCTTACTTGAATTTCCACTTGGGCTATTTGGTATTGCGATTTCTACCGTGATTTTGCCGACCCTATCACGCCATCACGTAAACCGCAGTGAAAATCTCACGCAAAGTGCTGACGCTTTTCGTGGCACAATGGATTGGGGCGTACGAATGATTTTACTACTCGGCGTGCCTGCCACAATCGGCATTGCCGTACTGGCTCAACCAATGTTGTTGGTGCTGTTTATGCGTGGACAATTTAATCTTACGGATGTTCAATCCACCGCCTACGCACTGTGGTCAATTAACTGCGGATTGCTCAGTTTTATGCTTATCAAAATTCTCGCTAATGGTTACTACGCCCGACAAGATACAAAAACCCCCGTTAAAATTGGCATTATTGCAATGATTTCTAATATGGGATTTAATCTGCTCGCCATTCCATTTAGCTATGTGGGATTAGCCATTGCTTCGGCAATGTCCGCCACCTTAAATGCTTACCTGCTTTATCGTGGTTTAGTCAATGCACAGGTATATCAGATTAGCAAAAAAACCGCGGTCTTTTTTTTGCAAATATTACTTTCCGCTGGCGTGATGGGGGCATTAGTCTGGCATTTTTGCCCTGAATTAGGTAGCTGGCAAGCAATGAGTTTTCTAAAACGCATACATTGGTTAATTTGGCTTATCGCACTGGCGGCAATCAGCTATGTGGCTATGCTCGTGCTAGTGGGTATTCGCAAGCACCATCTTCTCACTAAAAATTAACCCAAACCGCGGTTAAAAAAAAGCTTGAATTTTTGACCGCGGTTTTGCTGATTTATCCCCTTATCCAATAATTTTTCCGCTACGATCTAGTTTTTTTGCTGTCCATAGTATAAAATCCCCCGATTTTGCCAAAAATTTGGCATCAAATAACGACTTTTCAAAAGGACACTCGCTATGAAACTGATTGAAGTAAAACACCCTTTAGTAAAACACAAATTAGGTTTAATGCGTGCAGCAGACATTAGCACCAAACATTTCCGCGAATTAGCCACTGAAGTAGGCAGTTTGTTGACCTATGAAGCCACTGCCGATTTAGAAACCGAAAAAGTGATTATTGACGGTTGGTGTGGACCTGTGGAAGTAGATCGCGTAAAAGGTAAAAAAGTTACGGTTGTGCCAATTTTACGTGCAGGTTTAGGAATGATGGACGGCGTATTAGAACACATTCCGAGTGCGCGTATCAGCGTAGTTGGGATGTATCGTGATGAAGAAACCTTAGAGCCCGTGCCTTACTTTCAGAAATTAACCAACGATTTAGATGAGCGTTTAGCCATTGTTGTTGATCCAATGTTAGCGACGGGCGGATCAATGATTGCCACCATTGATCTATTAAAACAAAAAAGTTGTCAGCAAATTAAAGTTCTTGTCTTGGTTGCAGCACCTGAAGGGATTAAAGCGTTGGAACAAGCCCATCCTGATGTTGAGCTTTATACTGCATCCATTGATAATCATTTAAATGAGCAAGGTTACATTATCCCAGGCTTAGGCGATGCGGGTGATAAAATTTTCGGGACGAAATAATCCCAGATTACGCTAAGATAAACGCGTAATTTAAAAAATGCGTCGATTTTTGACCGCGGTAAATGAGGTCTGCCTAGCAGACCTTTTCCAAGTTAATTCAGACAGAGAGATGAAACTTTCAATGACAGAACAAACTCCAGTGCAAAGCACCACTAAACAAGCCTTTGTGGGCTTACAAATGCTCTTCGTTGCCTTTGGGGCGCTCGTTTTAGTGCCACTTATTACGGGCTTAGATGCTAACACCGCACTATTAACCGCAGGGATAGGTACATTATTATTTCAACTTTGCACAGGCAAACAAGTCCCTATTTTCTTAGCCTCATCATTTGCCTTTATTGCGCCCATTCAGTACGGTGTGCAAATCTGGGGAATTTCCGTCACAATGGGCGGATTGGCTTTTGCTGGTTTAGTGTATATTGCCTTAAGTGCCTTAGTAAAACTGCGTGGCGTGGCGACCCTTGAACGAATTTTCCCACCAGTTGTAGTCGGCCCTGTGATTATCATTATCGGTATGGGGCTTGCCCCCGTTGCTGTGGGGATGGCGACAGGCAAAGACAGTGCATATTCTTACGATCAAGCAATTTTAGTGTCAATGGTTACCTTACTAACAACCTTGTGTATTGCGGTGTTTGCGAAAGGGCTTATGCGTTTAATTCCAATTATGTTCGGTATTGCTGTTGGTTATGTGCTTTGCTTATGCCTAGGCTTAATCAATTTCCAACCTGTGCTAGATGCACCTTGGTTTAGCTTACCACATTTAACTACGCCAGAATTTAAGCTTGAAGCGATTTTATATTTGCTACCGATTGCGATTGCTCCAGCAGTAGAACACGTTGGCGGCGTAATGGCGATTAGCTCGGTAACAGGCAAAGATTTCTTACAAAAACCTGGGTTACACCGCACATTATTAGGCGATGGAATTGCAACCGCAGCGGCGTCATTATTAGGCGGCCCACCAAATACCACCTATGCTGAAGTGACAGGTGCCGTAATGCTTACCCGCAATTTCAACCCGAATATTATGACGTGGGCAGCAGTTTGGGCGATTGCGATTTCGTTCTGTGGCAAAGTCGGAGCTTTTTTATCCACGATTCCAACCATCGTCATGGGCGGCATTATGATGTTAGTATTCGGTTCAATCGCCGTAGTAGGAATGAGTACCTTAATCCGTGCCAAAATTGATGTAACCGAACCACGTAATTTATGCATTATCTCGGTAGTGATGACCTTTGGCATTGGCGGAATGTTCTTGAATTTTGGCGAAATATCGCTAAAAGGTATTAGCCTTTGTGCCGTTGTCGCAATTCTACTCAATTTGGTTTTACCTAAAGCGAAAAATGACACCATTACAGAATAAATCAGCATAAACCCATTAAAAAATAGGATTATAGCTTGCTTAATCCTATTTTTTTCGGCTATGCTAACACAACTTCGTTAACAGGATTTCTCATTTGCAACAGCTTTCACTGCCCATTCATCAACTTGATGATGATTCATTAACTAATTTCTATGCCGACAATAATTTATTGTTGCTTGATTCGTTGCAAAAAAATTTCATTCAACTCAAACAGCCCGTTTTCTATATTTGGGGGCCTGAAGGTTGTGGGAAAAGTCATTTATTAAAAGCGGTTTGCAATTATTTCTTAAGCCAACAACGCTCGGCAGTTTATGTGCCACTGGACAAATCGCAATATTTTTCGCCCGCGGTTTTAGACAATTTAGAAAATCAGCACGCCGTCTGCCTAGACAATTTACAAATAGTAATGGGCGATGCCGATTGGGAACGGGCGATTTTTGATTTATTTAATCGGATTAAAGAAAGTGGGCAATGTTTATTGTTAATTAGTGCTAACCAATCGCCTAAACAACTGGATATTCACTTACCTGATTTAGCATCACGTTTAATTTGGGGAGAGATTTATCCGCTCAATCCATTAAATGACGCACAGAAAGTCCAAGTACTACAACAAAAATCACGCCAACGTGGGATTGAATTGCCTGATGATACGGCTAATTTTTTGATTAAGCGTTTAAACCGTGATACGCACAGTTTGTTCAACACACTAGAACAACTGGATAAAGCCTCGTTGCAAGCCCAACGAAAGTTAACCATTCCCTTTGTGAAAGAAATCTTAGCGTTATAAAGGCATAAAAACGCTTAAATTTTTGACCGCGGTTTTTGCGATTTTGAATTACATTTGCCCACGCTGAATAATCACACCCACACTGCTCGCTTGAGCAACGGCATTGGGTTTACTCACCTTCAAACGTAGCCCTTCTAGCTGAAAACGTTGTTGTAACAGATCCGCCACTTCGTAGGCGACACGTTCTACTAATAAAAAGGGCTTGGATTGCACATAGTCAATAACGCATTGACTCACTTCCGCATAATTTAAACAGGCTTGCACATCATCAGTTTTTGCTGCTAAAGCACAATCCCACGCCATTTCAAGATCAAATAACAACTTTTGGCGAATAGTTTGTTCCCATTCATAGACGCCAATTTGTGCAAACACGGTGAGATTTTCAATAAATACGCGATCTTTCATTGTTTTTTCCTTCTGAGCAAAAATAGTTATCCTAATGCTATCAATTTTAGGTAAAATAGCGAACAATTTTTTGGAAAGAGACGCTATTATGAGCCTATTTGCCCTTTGCTATATGCTTGTTGCCTATTTAATAGGCTCGATTTCAAGTGCGATTTTAATTTGCCGCTTACGCGGTTTGCCAGATCCACGCTCGCAAGGTTCAGGCAATCCTGGTGCGACCAATGTATTACGCATAGCAGGCAAAGGCACCGCATTGTGCGTACTCATTTTTGATATGCTCAAAGGTATGCTGCCTGTTTGGCTCGGCTATTATTTAGGTTTTAGCCAATTTGAGTTAGGAATGGTCGCCTTAGGTGCGTGTTTAGGGCATATTTTCCCCTTATATTTCAAATTCAAAGGGGGGAAAGGGGTCGCTACGGCATTCGGTTCAATAGCGCCGATTGCTTGGCACGTTGCTGCGTCAATGTTTGGCACTTGGTTACTGGTTTTTCTGATAAGTGGATACTCGTCTTTAAGTGCGGTGATTACCGCATTAATCGTACCATTTTATGTGTGGTGGTTTAAACCAGAATTCACCTTTCCTGTTGCATTAGTCTGCTGTTTATTAATCTATCGTCATCACGTCAATATCCAACGCTTATGGCGTGGACAAGAAGACAAAATATGGAGTAAATTTAAAAAATAACGATGAAGAAATTATGTCTTTTTATAGTATTGCTTTTAATCATCACAACAGGTGCAGGGGTTTGGGGTTATCAACAATTACAACAGTTTTATCACCAACCTATCCAAACTAAACCCGATCAATTATTAACCCTTGAGCGAGGTACAACAGGTAAAAAATTAGCAGCATTATTGGAACAAGAAAACATTCTCCCGAATGCCAAGTGGCTACCTTGGCTACTCAAACTCCGTCCACAACTTAATCAAGTAAAAGCAGGGACGTATTCTTTGAACGGTATCAATACCGTAGAAGATTTATTAAAATTATTAAGTAGTGGCAAAGAAGTACAGCTCGGCATTACATTTGTCCCAGGCGATAATCTCAAAACTTGGTTGAAACAACTCAGCACTGCACCACAGTTACAACAAACGCTAGCGGATAAAAGTGAAACCGACATTTACAAGTTGCTCAATTTACCTGAAACCACACCAGAGAAGCAAAAATTAGAAGGTTGGTTAGATCCTGAAACCTATTATTATGTGCCAAATTCGCAAGATGTAGATTTACTCAAACGTGCAAGTGAACGAATGCGAAAGAATTTAGACAAAGCTTGGGCAAATCGCGATCCTGATTTGATTCTCTCAACCCCCTATGAATTGTTAATTTTAGCCTCTATCGTTGAAAAAGAGACCGCGGTTGCGAGCGAACGCCCTAAAATTGCTAGCGTTTTTCTCAATCGCTTAAAATTAAAAATGAAATTGCAAACCGATCCAACGGTAATTTATGGGATGGGAGATGCCTATCAAGGTAATATTCGTAAAAAAGATTTAGAACAGTCCACACCTTATAACACTTATGTCATTGATGGTTTACCGCCGACGCCGATTGCAATGCCAAGTGAGCAATCACTTATGGCAGTCGCAAATCCTGAGAAAACGGATTTTCTATACTTTGTTGCGGATGGCAATGGCGGGCATAAATTTACCCGTAATTTATCCGAGCATAATCGTGCAGTACAAGATTACTTACACTGGTATAAACAAAATAAACAAGCACAAAAAGCAAAAGAACAACTAGAACCAAATAAAGGCGAACAATGACAGGAAAATTTATCGTTCTTGAAGGATTAGAAGGAGCGGGTAAAACCACCGCCCTGCAAACAATTCAGCAATATTTACAGCAAAACGGTATCAATGAATTCATTTTCACACGAGAACCTGGTGGCACACCGTTAGCAGAAAAATTGCGTCATCTCATTAAACACGAGGTTGAGGAGCCTGTAACCGATAAAGCAGAATTATTAATGCTTTATGCCGCACGCATTCAATTAGTTGAAAACGTTATCAAACCTGCTTTAAACGAGGGTAAATGGGTAATTGGTGATCGACACGATATGTCATCGCAAGCTTATCAAGGTGGTGGTCGCCAAATTAATGAACAACTGCTAACAACACTAAAACAAACTGTACTGGATCAATTTGAACCTGATTTCACGATTTATTTAGATATTGAGCCAGAAATTGGGCTTGCCCGTGCCCGTGGTCGTGGCGAATTAGATCGGATTGAACAACAAGCATTGGATTTTTTCCAACGTACCCGACAACGCTATTTAGAATTAGTCCGCAATAATCCCAAAGCGGTATTAATTAATGCCCAACAACCTATTAAAAAAGTGCAAGAAGACATTCAATTTGCGCTACAACGTTTCTTACAACAAAGCACATAACTATGGATAAACTCTACCCTTGGCTAATTCCACATTATCAACAAATTAGCTCGGCATTCCAACAAGGACATGGACATCATGCACTCTTATTTAAATCGGAGCAAGGCGTTGGCACCACGCAACTCGTGCAAGCAATCGCAGGGCGTTTGCTTTGTACCGCATCAGGGGAACACCCCTGTGGTCAATGTCATCATTGCCATTTATTCAATGCGGGCAATCATCCCGATTTTTATCAACTCGCTCCCATTGAAAATAAAGATATTGGTATTGACCAAGTTCGTGAAATAAATGAAAAAGTCAGCCAGCACGCCAAACAAAATGGAAATAAAGTCGTCATTATTCAAGAGGTTGAACGTTTAACCGAAAATGCCGCCAATGCATTGTTAAAAACTCTCGAAGAACCGCGAGAGAATACCTATTTTTTACTTCAAGCAGACTTATCCGCCAGTCTAATGGCTACGATTTATAGTCGCTGTCAAAGTTGGATTATTAATGTGCCAGAACAATCACAAACGGTAGAATGGCTACAATCTCAACTTCAACCTGAAATAAAAATGACACAAATTTTGTCCGCGGTTTTAATCAATCATCGGCAACCTCTTTCTGCCCTTCATTTTATCCAACAAGGGCTTGCTGAAAAACGACTCATATTATTACGCCAATTCTGGATATTTTACACCCGTCGTTCACCTTTAGAAATTTTGTCTTTGTTTGATAAAACCATTCTCTTTCAACAACTTGACTGGTTGCTAGACTTCCTTGTCGATGCTCTCAAAGCAAAATTACAGATTACTACCCATTGGGTTTGCCAAGATCTCGCGCGTGGCGTGCAACAATTTGGCGACAAACAAAGCATACAAAATCTGCTAAAAGCCAACCAAATTATGCAACAAGTTCGTTCAGATTTGATGCAAATAAATGCGGTAAACCAAGAATTAATCTTACTTGACGGCTTAAGCCGTTTAATTACGGATGTCTTTGAACATTCGAACTCGATTTAACTATAAGAAGGAAAATTATGTTTATCGTTGATAGCCATTGCCATTTAGATGCACTTGATTATGAAAATCTACATAAAGATGTAGATGATGTTATTACGAAAGCAAAAGACCGTGGAGTTCAGCATTTACTCACCATCGGAGTCACCTTAAGCCGTTTTGAAAAACAACGTTATGCATTATCACACCGCAATGATATTTCTTTTGCTTGTGGCGTTCATCCTTTGGATTTAGACGATGAACCTTTTGATATAGTGCGTTTAACCGAATTAGCACGTCATCCGAAAGTCGTGGCTATCGGTGAGATCGGTTTAGATTACCATTACAGTGCAGATAATAAACCCATTCAACAGCGTATTTTTGCTGAACAAATTCAAGTAGCCAATCAACTTAATAAGCCCGTGATTATTCATACACGCAGTGCGCGCGAAGATACCATTCAGATTCTGCGTGATAATCACGCGGAACAATGTGGCGGTGTATTACATTGTTTTACTGAAAATTGGGCAATGGCAAAACAAGCCTTAGATCTCGGTTTTTATATTTCTTGCTCAGGCATTATTACCTTCAAAAATGCGGAAGATATCCGTGATGTTATCCGACAAGTACCACTTGATCGCCTATTAGTTGAAACTGATTCCCCTTACCTTGCCCCCGTGCCTTATCGTGGTAAGCAAAATCAGCCAGCCTATACACGCGAAGTCTGCGACTATGTTGCGAGCCTAAAAGGCCTAACTAGCGAAGAATTTGCTCAAATTACTACGCAAAATTTTGAAAAATTGTTTAAAATTAATTTGAATCTCTCAAGCTAAAACATAAAAAATCCAACCATTTCGGTTGGATTTTTTGTTCACAGAAACATTACTCGACTTTCGCCACACAAGGATCGGAATAAACGTGGCTCACAGCACTATGATGCCCCGCTTGTCCCTTGCCGTGGAAATAATAACGGCTTTCTTTCCATTCCACGATCTCAAATGGCGGATTAGTTTGTTCTGACGCTTTAGCTAATGTCGTCCCCATTTTGGTATGTTGCACGGCAGAAATTGTACCTAATTGCCCTTTAAAGCAATAACCGCGGTCTAAAATTGCATTATTTTTTGGCTCAGTTGATACAGCACTTGATGACGCATTCGCTGCTGACGAGAAATCTGTCATATTAGCAACCTTTTGCATTGACACATCGTGCTGTTGTTCTTGCGTTAAACGCTGTAGCGACTCTTGCACTTTTTTCTCAACTGAATCATTCGCAGGTTGGGTAACTAAGCCAAAAGGTTGGCTGTTTTCCACGTGGTCAACCATTGCCGTCGCAGGAACTAACACAGCAGCGGCATCTTTATTTGGTGACGCAACTTGCGTTTCCGCTTGCTGCTCTAATAATTCATCCACAGATAAAAATGCATTCTCTTTGGTTTTTTCTTGCACAACATTATGAGCAATCCACACCTTACCACTGGCTAATTCAGGCGATGCTGCCGCAAACGCTAATGGCATTGGTGAAACATTCTCACTAGGCGAATTTTGACGACGACGTTTATTATTCGCACGCAAATGACGTGATAAACGGCGTTGACGAGAGTTGTCACGCTCATTACGTTCACGCATATCATCTTGATGAGTTTCTGTACTAAGTGGTTGGTTGACTACTGATAACCCAAAATCATCGGCTTTTTTGTCCGCGGTTTCAGCATTTTTCTCAATGCTTTTTCCTACGGTTTCTGCTGATGAATTGACATTATCTCCAACACGCACTTTTTTGCGTAAATCTCGGCGTGGACGACGTTGTGTTAAATTATCGCGATTTTCTTCCACAATAATTTCACGATTCTCAATAACATTCGTATTTTCTAACTTATTTTCATCAGCTTGAGTACGATTATTACGTTTACTGCGTTCATTACGATTATTGCGTTCGCTAACTCGCTCTTCATTCGTTTCCTGTCCATTCGGCTTAGTATTACGTTCATTTCGCACACGACGATTATTACGGCGATCATTATTCCGCTCGTTGCGTCGGTTATTGCGTGAATTACGCTTTTTAGGCTCAGGTTGTTCAGGTTCACTGGCAAATAACGCTTTAATCTTGGCAATAATACGAGCCAATAAAGACGGTTTATGCTCAACTTTTTGTTCAACTACTGGCGCAGGTTCTGAAATCGTCATAGATAACACTGGCGTTTCCAGCACTGGCTCACTAACAGGCACATCCACATTCCGTGAAACCAGTGAATTATCCTCAGCAAAAAGCCCTTCATCAGATTGCTCGTAGATTTTTGGCAAGTTATAGCTGAAGGTATTTAAATCTTCACCTTTTTTAACACGGAAGACGTTGAAATGTGGTGTTTCCATTGATTCGTTAGGTACGACCACAATATCCACATCATGTCGTTTTTCAATACTACTAATCGCTTTTCGTTTTTCATTAAGTAAATAAGACGCAATCTGTACAGGCACAAGGCAATATACTTTTTGGCTATGTTCTTTCAGTGCTTCTTCTTCAATCAAACGCAAAATAGATAAGGATAACGACTCATTATCGCGGATTTTTCCTGTACCTTGACAACGCGGGCAAATATGGTGTGATGATTCACCAAGGGATGGACTCAAACGTTGACGCGACATTTCCAGTAAACCAAAACGTGAAATACGGCTAATTTGAATACGCGCCCGATCTTGTCGTACCGCATCACGAATACGATTTTCCACTTCACGCTGATGACGAACAGGGGTCATATCAATAAAATCAATGACAATTAATCCGCCCAAATCACGCAAACGTAATTGGCGTGCAATTTCGTCCGCGGCTTCAAGGTTGGTATTTAGTGCAGTTTCTTCAATATCGCCACCACGGGTTGAACGCGCGGAGTTAATATCAATCGCGGTTAATGCTTCGGTTACGTCAATCACAATTGAACCACCCGATGGCAAACGCACTTCTCGTTGGAAAGCGGATTCAATTTGAGATTCAATTTGATAATGACTAAATAACGGCACTTCGCCCTGATACAATTTCACACGATTCAAGAAATCAGGACGTACTAATTTAATATGTGCTTTGGCTTTTTCGTAAATTTTCGGATTATCAATTAGAATTTCGCTAATATCACGACGCAGATAATCACGAATAGCACGAACAATCACATCCGATTCTTGATGAATTAAAAAAGGTGCTGGGCGACTTTCTGAGGCTTTTTTGATCGCATCCCAATGATGCAATAATACTTTTAAATCCCATTGCAATTCTTCTGGTGATTTGCCCACACCAGCAGTACGCACAATTAATCCAACATCATCAGGCACATCAAGAGAACTTAGGGCTTCTTTTAATTCCTGACGTTCATCACCTTCAATACGGCGAGAAATGCCACCTGCACGCGGATTGTTTGGCATAATCACTAAATAACTGCCCGCTAAAGAAATAAAGGTTGTCAACGCAGCCCCTTTATTACCACGTTCTTCTTTATTTACCTGAACAATGACTTCCTGCCCTTCTTTCAAAATATCTTTAATATTCGGGCGACCTTGGAAAACATAATTTTCAGGAAAATATTCACGTGCAATTTCTTTTAATGATAAAAAACCATGACGTTCAGCACCATAATCAACAAAGGCAGCTTCAAGGCTTTGTTCAACGCGAGTAATACGCCCCTTATAAATGTTTGCCTTTTTTTGTTCGTGACCTGGATGTTCAATATCCAAATCAAATAACCGTTGCCCATCAACAAGTGCAACACGCAACTCTTCTTTTTGAGTTGCATTAATTAACATTCTTTTCATTGAAAATTTTCTCTATTTTTATTCTAAAATTAAAGTAAATGTAACAATACCTTAGTCCTTTTGACTAAACTTTACTATCGACCTCGTGCTTGTCGCCGTTTGTCAATCTCCCGATTGTCAACGACTGGGTGCTTTGATAGCATTAACGCTAACAATTTAACGTTAAAAATCTAAATTTGAGAACGGATAAATTTAGCAAGTCTATATTATTACTTTACATAAAATCGTTAAAAATTAATGTCTTATGCCAAATGCCGCAATAATTTTGATTTAACGATACCACTGTTTTTCATCCCTATTTTAAGGTATAAAAAGACGCTGTATTATGGACTGTTCACATTGATTTAGCAAGGTATTTCGCGAATTTTAATCCGCGGTTTTTTATGCTAAAATTCACGCAAATTTAATTCGTTTTAAGGTATCAATGAGCGAGAAAATCATTAATCAAGCAGTGAAAATGTTAACAATCAGTAGCGATGAAAGCGGGCAACGGATTGATAACTACCTACTTAGCAAATTAAAAGGCGTGCCTAAAAGCTTGATTTATCGCATTGTGCGTAAAGGCGAAGTTCGCGTCAATAAAGGGCGAATTAGACCTGAATATAAATTGCAAGCAGGCGATATCGTGAGAATTCCACCCGTTCGCGTATCGGAAAAGACACAACCGCCCATCTCCAATAAATTAAACAAAGTAGCACAACTTGAACAACATATTTTATTTGAAGATGATCATTTGCTCATTCTCAACAAACCTTCAGGGATTGCCGTTCACGGCGGAAGTGGGTTAAATTTCGGTGTAATTGAAGCATTACGCGTATTACGCCCCGACGCGCGCTTTTTAGAATTAGTCCATCGTTTAGACCGCGATACCTCTGGCATTTTACTGATCGCAAAAAAACGTTCCGCCCTACGCCATTTGCACGAACAATTACGAATGAAAACCGTGCAAAAAGACTATTTAGCTTTAGTGCGAGGCCAATGGCAATCCCATTGCAAAGTTATTCAAGCTCCCTTATTGAAAAATGAACTTGCTAGTGGCGAGCGTATTGTCCGCGTCAGTGAGCAAGGCAAGCCATCCGAAACACGCTTTAGCATAGAAGAACGCTATCCTAATGCCACGCTCGTCAAGGCTTCGCCTGTGACAGGGCGTACTCATCAAATCCGCGTGCATTGCCAATATGCAGGGCATCCCATTGCACTAGATGATAAATATGGCGACAAAGAATTTGATCAACAACTCCTTTCTCTTGGTTTAAACCGTTTATTTTTGCACGCTTTCGCCATTCGTTTTGAACACCCCAAGTCAAACGAAACCTTGCGAATTAACGCTCCCCTAGATGAAAAAATGAAAGGCATTTTAAAGCAATTACGCCATAGCGAATATTAATCCCTTTCAACTCAAAATCAAACTGCGGTCAAAAAAACGGCTTAATTTTTGACCGCGGTTTGTTTAATGATTGAGAAGATTAACGGCGTTTGCCACGACCTTCTGAGCGTTCGCCCGTTCTTTCACGAAAATCTCGGCGTGGTTTATCGTTAAAGCGTTTACCACGTCCGCCATTATCACGTTCAGCACCGAAATCGTTACGCCCATTTTTGCGTTTGCCACGCCCAAAATCATTCCGTTCACCTGCTTGTACCGCACCAAGTAAGCTCATACGCATTTGCTTATTCAATACGCGTGCTTTGGCAAAGACTTGTAGCAATTCTTTCGGCATTCCTTGTGGCAATTCAATCGTAGAATAATCATCATGCAATTTGATGTGTCCAATATTACGGCTATTGATATCGCCTTCATTGGCAATCGCACCCACAATATGACGCACTTCAACACCGTCAGCACGCCCAATTTCAATACGATAGAGATCCATTGGTTGTGCATTACCATAACCACGGCGTTCTTGCGAACGTGGGTTATCGCGGCGTTCGCCACGCTCACGACGATCATCACGGCGACGTTTTTCAATCGGTGCATCTGGCGGTAAAATCAGTTTTTGTTTGCCTTGAAGCAACATTAACATCGCTGCCGCAATATCTTCTTGATCTTGATCCGCGGTAAATAAATCTTCCAATAAACTGCGATATTGTTCTAAATCGTGATGCTCAAGCTGTTTAGTGATTTTTGCTTTGAATTTCTCACGGCGACATTGTTGCAATAATTCGTGATTTGGAACATCCACTTCATCAATCGGCTTTTTCATCAAGCGTTCAATGTTGCCTAATAAACGGCGTTCACGCGGTTCAACAAATAGGATTGCACGCCCTGCACGCCCTGCTCGCCCTGTTCGACCGATACGGTGAACATAGCTTTCTGCATCAAGCGGAATATCATAGTTAACCACAAGACTAATACGTTCAACATCTAATCCACGTGCCGCAACATCCGTAGCTACTAAAATATCAAGGCTACCGTTGCGTAAGCGATCAAGGGTTTGCTCACGTGCTTGTTGTGTCATATCGCCATTTAATGCAGCAGCACGGAAACCATATTTATCCAATAATTCCGTTAAATCTAATGTGCCTGTTTTGGTACGGGTGAAAATAATCGCAGCATCAAAATCTTCTACTTCTAAAAAGCGTAGCAACGCATCATTTTTGCGGAAACCGCGGACAAACCAACAGATTTGAGTAATGTCTGGATTGGTGCGTTGAGTAGATTGGATTTTCACTTCTTGTGGATCATTCATAAAACGTTTCGTAATACGACGGATCGGCTCTGGCATTGTTGCCGAGAAAAGTGCCGTTTGATGATGCTCTGGCAATTCCGCCATAACAGTTTCAACATCATCAATAAAGCCCATTCGTAGCATTTCATCCGCTTCATCAAGAACAATAAATTTTAATTCTGATAAATCTAGCGTGCCACGGCGAATATGATCAAGAATACGCCCAGGCGTTCCCACTACAACTTGTGCACCTTGGCGTAATGCTCGCAATTGGATATCATAGCGTTGCCCACCATATAGGGTCACCACTTGTACGCCTTTTGCATATTTTGTAAATTGTTCACAGGCATCCGCAACCTGAATTGCAAGTTCACGGGTTGGCGCCATTACCAACAGTTGTGGGTGACGTTGTGCTGTATCAATTTTGGCTAATAAAGGTAAAGAAAATGCCGCAGTTTTACCGCTCCCTGTTTGTGCCATACCCAACACATCTCTCCCACTTAATAAATGAGGAATACAAGCTTGTTGAATAGGAGAAGGTGCTTCAAAACCTAAGTCAGAAACAGCAGAAAGAATGAATTCAGGCAAGCCTAAATCCGCAAAAGAAATGTTAGTTTCAGTCATTAAAATACTCGAATATAAAATAAAGGAAAGCTCAATACGTGCTTAACTTTGTGTTGTTATTACTGTGGCTACCGTTCGGCAAAGTTATTTTTTCACCACACCTGGTTTTGTTTGTTCGCTGTCATCTTTCAATTTGTTCAGCTCAAACAACGCAAAACGATACTCAACAAAGTTATATACTTGATTTGCCATTGCTAATTTGAATAGCGTTTCTGCTTCGTCATTATGACCCGCATTGAGTTTTTGTTTTGCTAGATAAAAGTACGTTTCAGTTAGGATTTCCGCATATTGTTGCGATTGCGGATCAGCAAAGTGTTTAGCTTTATCCAATAAATCCTGTACCGAAATTTCGCCCATATAATACTGAACGACATAAGTTCCCCAATATTCCGTAGAAAGCTGTTTTGCGCGTTCAACTAAATGTTGGTGAGCCAATTGCGGCTTAAATTCTTGTTCATTTAAGTATAACCACAATGCACGATAAGGATCTTTAGGATTAGCCTGATAGAAATGTAAAAAATCCTGCTGTGCAAGGTTATAACGCCCCGTATAATAAAAATCTAAACCACGATTTAGATAAGTATATTCATAGCTTGGATCAAGCTCTAATACTACATTGAAGGCTTCCAATGCACCATCATATTCTTCATCAAATAATAAATACAGACCTAAATAATTATACACCGCGGCCATTTTTGGCTGCAATGCTAACGCTTGGGTAAAATCATAGCGAGCAAGTCCCCATAGCCCCAAGCTGTCATATAACGCGCCACGTTCAAAATGCAAACTTGCGCGTTCTTGCTTACCCAATTTCCCCACCAATAACATTTGATTAATCCGTGCAATCATCACTTCTTGTTCAAAATGTGCATTAGGGTATTGTTCGGCTAGTACAATTTTATTTTTAGATACAAACACTTCTGAACTGTTAATACAGCCACTCAGTCCGAAAGTGCAAAACACGATTAACAAAGAAAAATACGCTGTTAATCTGTGTCGTAACCTCATTGTGTTATCCTATCATTGATTGGGAAATTCGGAAATTAAGCTGCATTAAATAAAATAAATGTAGCTTTACTCACAATTAATCCGCGATAACTGTTGTTCCAACATCCGCTTGTGGCGTAATGTCTTTCATTGTTAAACGGATACGTCCTTGACGATCGATTTCGACCACTTTCACTTGCACTTCTTGCCCAACGCTTAAATAGTCGCTGACTTTTTCCACGCGTTCATCTGCAATTTGTGAAATATGAACCAATCCTTCTTTATTGCCAACAACTGAGACAAAAGCACCGAAATCAGCTAAACGAGTCACTTTACCCGTATAAACCTGTCCAGTTTCAACTTCGGCAGTAATATCTTCAATGCGTGACATCACTTCTTTCACTGCATTATTATCCACTGCGGCAATTTTAACTGTACCATCATCATCAATATCAATTGATGTGCCAGTTTCTTCGGTTAATGCACGAATCACCGCACCACCTTTACCAATCACATCTTTGATTTTCTTCGGATCAATTTTCATTGTGTGGATACGCGGAGCGAAGTCAGAAATATCCGCACGCGGTGCAGGAATCGCTTGTTCCATCACGCCTAAAATATGCATACGCGCACTTTTCGCTTGATTTAACGCAATCTGCATAATTTCTGCGGTAATCCCTTCAATTTTGATATCCATTTGCAATGCGGTTACTCCTTCACGCGTTCCCGCAACTTTAAAGTCCATATCGCCTAAATGATCTTCATCACCTAAAATATCAGAAAGCACCACAAATTTATCTTGTTCTTTTACTAAGCCCATTGCAATACCCGCAACCGCAGCTTTAATTGGTACACCTGCATCCATTAATGCTAATGATGCACCACAAACAGATGCCATTGACGATGAACCATTTGACTCAGTGATTTCCGATACAACACGCACTACATACGGGAATTCAGCAAGGGTTGGCATCACAGCAGCGACACCGCGTTTCGCTAAACGACCATGTCCAATTTCACGGCGTTTCGGCGAACCAATCATGCCAGTTTCACCCACGGAATATGGAGGGAAGTTATAATGGAATAAGAAATGATCTGTTTTTTCGCCAGTCAATTCATCAATAATTTGCGCATCACGCTCTGTACCTAATGTTGCAACCGCTAACGCTTGGGTTTCGCCACGCGTAAAGATTGCTGAACCGTGAGTACGAGGTAATACGCCCGTGCAAATATCCAACGCACGAACAGTATCCACCGTCCGTCCATCAATACGAGCTTCGCCTGCAATAATACGGCTACGCACAATTTGGCTTTCCAATGCCGTAATAATATCAATAATAGAACCTTCGATGATGGTTTCGTCTTTTGCGGTCAAGGTTGCAATCACATCGGCTTTGATGCTGTCAATTTGAGCATAACGGGCTTGTTTTTCGGTAATACGATATGCTTCACCTAAACGGTTTTCTGCTAATTCTTTCACTTGATTAATCAATGCAGTATTAAGTTCAGGTGCTACCCAATCCCAACGTGGTTTCCCTGCTTGTGCAGCGAATTCTTTAATCGCTTCCACTACAACTTGCTGTTGTTGATGACCGAATACAACCGCGGCTAACATTTGTTCTTCAGTTAGAATATCCGCTTCAGATTCCACCATCAATACCGCTTTATCCGTACCTGCAACCACTAAATCCAAACGGCTTTGTTTTTGCTCGGTAATAGTTGGGTTTAAGACAAATTGATCATTGATGAAACCCACACGTGCTGCACCAATCGGCCCATTAAATGGCACGCCTGAAAGTGAAAGTGCTGCTGATGCACCAATCATCGCCACTAAATCTGGGCTAATTTGTGGATTAACCGATAAGACTGTCGCCACAATTTGAATTTCGTTATAAAACCCTTCTGGGAATAACGGACGAATTGGGCGGTCAATCAAACGTGCAATTAATGTTTCGCCTTCAGAAGGACGTCCTTCACGTTTGAAAAAACCGCCAGGGATACGACCTGCCGCATAAGTACGCTCTTGGTAATTCACCGTTAATGGAAAGAAATCCTGCCCTTCTTTCACATCTTTTTTTGCCACAACGGTCACTAATACAGAGGTATCATCCATACTTGCAATGACAGCAGCGGTAGCTTGGCGCGCAATCGCACCCGTTTCTAATGTTACGGTATGTTGACCGTATTGAAATTGTTTTACAATTGGAGTCACAATTTTTTCCTTTTAAAATAAAATGTTACTTATTTTTTCATTCCTAAAATTTTGCGACTAGCAAAAATATTCTCAACCATTGATGAGCAACGTGAAAATCCTTTTGATAGCCGCACGCTAAAGCGGAATGCAAAAAACTTCTTCATTATACAGACTTTTCAAGGGAATAGTAACTTTTTTACTTCGGTTAATGCGAAATCAATTCAACGTCAATAATTGGCGACAAAACCGCGGTCAAAAAAACGAATGAATTTTTGATCGCGGTTATCGCTTAAATTCTCGCCAGTTGTGAAAATTAAAGGCATGAAATACGGTTATTTTTTCTGAAATGCAAATAAATTGAGCGTTAAGGTTGAAAAAGGGGGGCATTTATTGCGATAATTCAAAAGTTTTGGTGATCCTTTACTTTATCGTTGAAATTTTAAACGATAATGGGTCGTTTTAATCATTTTATTGAAATCATTATGGCAGAATAATAACAATGGCAGAAAAACGTAATATATTTTTAATTGGACCAATGGGTGCAGGTAAAAGCACGATTGGTCGCCAGTTAGCACAACAACTTCATATGGAATTTATTGATTCCGATAACGAGATTGAACAACGAGCAGGTGCAGACATCAGCTGGATTTTTGATTTAGAAGGCGAACAAGGTTTTCGGAAGCGTGAAGAACGCATTATCAATGAACTCACTCAACGCCAAGGTATTGTCCTTTCTACGGGCGGTGGTGCGGTGCTGTCAAAAGATACGCGTAATCATTTATCCGCACGCGGTATCGTGATTTATCTTGAAACAACCGTAGATAAACAGTTTGAACGTACTCAACGCGATAAAAAACGCCCTTTATTGCAAGATGCGGACGACCCGCGCCAAGTGCTAGAAGATTTAGCCAAAATTCGCAATCCGCTATACGAAGAAATCGCAGACATTATTCTCCCGACCGATGAACAAAGTGCGAAATTAATGGCAAACCAAATTATTGAATTAATTGACAACTCTCAAAATTAGGCAAAATTATGCATTGTGTTAACGTTGAATTGAAACAGCGCCGTTACCCCATTTATATCGGCGAACAGTTACTAAGCGATCCTAAAGTTTATCCATTAAAAGCCAAGGATAAAGTGATGATCGTGAGCAATCCAACGGTCGCACCGCTCTATCTTGAGCAAGTTAGCCACACTTTAACGCAAATAGGTTGCCAAGTCAGCTCGGTTTTGATTCCTGACGGAGAAGAATACAAAACCATTGATTCACTTAATCTGATTTTTACCGCACTACTTGAACAGCAGTACGGGCGAGATAGTACCTTAATCGCCTTAGGCGGCGGCGTAATTGGCGATGTGGCAGGTTATGCAGCAGCAAGCTACCAACGTGGTATTCGTTTTATTCAAATCCCCACCACCTTGTTAGCCCAAGTAGATTCATCAGTAGGTGGAAAAACCGCGGTCAATCATCCACTTGGAAAAAATATGATCGGGGCATTTTATCAACCTTGCACCGTGATTATTGACAGCCTAACGTTATCTACACTGCCTAAACGCGAAATCAATGCAGGCTTAGCCGAAGTGATTAAATACGGTGCAATTTTAGATTATCCGTTTTTTGAATGGCTAGAACAGCATATTGATGAGTTAGTTGCACTCAATCCCGATGCGTTACAATATTGCATTACCCGTTGTTGTCAAATTAAAGCAGACGTTGTCGCACGTGATGAAACGGAACAAGGCGATCGTGCGTTACTCAATCTTGGACATACTTTTGGACACGCCATTGAAACCCATTTAGGCTATGGGCATTGGTTACACGGCGAAGCAGTCGCCGCAGGAATGATGATGGCAGCGACCCTTTCATATCAGTTGGGCGATTTAACGCAATCAGATATTGCTCGCTTAGAAAAACTGTTAGCCCGTGCTAACTTACCTACGGTATCCCCTGATACAATGCAATCAGAAGATTATTTACCCCATATGTTGCGTGATAAAAAAGTGATCGCAGGGCAATTACGTTTAGTGCTATTGCGTAAACTTGGGCAGGCTTATGTCAGCTCCGATGTAGATAAATCACGCGTACTTGACGCCATTTCCGCTTGCACTCAATCTGACTAAAATGGCAACGCCATCACGCAAAGGAACTCAGCCAAAGCACCGATCATTTTTAAAATGGGCGGGGGGCAAATTTCGTTTAGTTGATGAAATCAATAAGCTATTGCCCAAGAAGCAAAAATGTTTAATTGAACCTTTTGTTGGTGCTGGCAGCGTATTTCTTAACAGCCAATTTGAACGCTACATTTTATCCGATATTAACCCTGATTTAATCAACCTGTTTAATATTGTTAAAAATCAGGTTGATGAATATATCAATGCACTCAAACCCTTGTTTTTTCATCCGCAAGCGAACACTGCCATTTATTATTACGCCCAACGTGAACGGTTTAATCAATCGCAAGATATTTTTGAACGGGCATTATTGTTCGTCTATCTCAACCGCTTTGGCTTCAATGGTTTATGTCGCTATAATGCGAAAAATGAATTTAATGTGCCGTTTGGTGCCTACAAAAGCCATTATTTTCCTGAAAAAGAACTGCGTTATTTCGCACAAAAAGCCCAAAACGCTACCTTTATTTGTGCGGATTTCACCCATAGTTTCACATTAGCAGAACCCGATTGCGTGATTTATTGCGATCCGCCTTATGCCCCATTGGAGCAAGACAGTAATTTCACACGCTACGCAGGTAACGATTTCAGTCTAATCCATCAGCAACAACTTGCTGAGCTTGCCATACAAACGCAACAACAACGCCGAGTCCCCGTGTTAATTTCTAACCACGATACCCCATTTACACGAGAAATTTATCAACAGGCGAAAATCAAACGCCTTAAAGTGCAACGTTCAATTAGTCAAACCCCCGCCAAACGAGCCAAAGTTGCCGAACTTATCGCCATTTACCGCTAAAACCGCGGTCAAAAAAACGTGAGAATTTTAGACCTCGGTTTAGCCCCTATTCGGTTAATTTTTAGCTTTGTCTTAATTTCTCGTTAAAATAGGATTTTTATATTGACTCGGAATACAATGATGAATGACAAAATTGAAATAAAATTGCTTATGGCAATTTTCGCTACGGCAGTGATGACCTTTTCGGGAGTTGTCAGTGAAACCGCAATGAACGTGACCTTTCCGACATTAATGAATGAATTTCACGTAGGCACCTCTACTATTCAATGGTGAACAACAGGTTATTTGTTAGCATTATCCCTGATTGTTCCTTTGTCTTCTTTTTTGAAAAAACGCATTGCAACCAAACACTTATTTTTATTCTCAATGAGTATTTTCATTGTTGCAACCCTGATCGCAGGTTTTGCGAGCAATTTTAGCCTTTTACTGATCGCTCGCTTATTACAAGGAATTGGCACAGGTATCGCTTTTCCCTTGATGTTTAATATTATTCTGACCCAAGCCCCCAAAAGCAAACTTGGGCTATTAATGGTAATGGCAAGCTTAATTACTGCACTCGCACCCGCGGTCGGTCCTGTATTTGGCGGTTTTATTGTTGATGCTTACGGTTGACGTGTCATTTTCTTTGCCCTATTGCCCTTATTGATTTTCGCCTTGATTTTAGGTGCATTCTCAATCAAACCCACCAATGCACTTGAACCTGCTCGCTTTATACTTCGTGATTATGTTTTTTTAGTTATCGCTTTCACTAGCTTTATTTTTGCTACCGAACAAGCCGCTAGCTACGGTTGGCTAAGTGCAATGGTCATTGGGTTATTTTTAGTAAGTTTTGCTTGCCTGATGACGTTCTATATTCTTTCGCAAAGAAGCAATCATCCTCTGATTAATGTTGCGGTATTTAAACAACCCACATTTTTATTTAGCCTGAGTTTTATTTTAATGATTCAATTTTGTGTGTTAGCGTTAGGTTATTTGATCCCTAATTATGCACAAATTTTGTCGGGATCCAGTGCGTTTATTTCGGGCTTTTTATTATTACCAGGCTGTTTAATTGGGTCGGCAATCGCACCGATAAGTGGCAAATTATTGGATCAACTGGGTGCTAAAAAACCGATTATCGCAGGTAGCTTAACAATTATTCTCGCACTGGCATTATTCAATCTCTTCGGACAAGGACTTACCACGGCACTCATTATTGGATTTTATGTGATTTATACAATCGGGCAAGGGTTTTCCGTTGGTAATACAATGACACACGCACTACGTCAATTAGATAGTCACCTATCAGCAGACGGCAATGCGGTTATTAATACCTTGCAACAACTCGCGGGAGCGGTGGGGACCTCTGTCGTTTCAACCATTGTTGCCAGTGAACAACACAATAACTCTGAGTTATCGCAAGGCACCATGTTTGGCACACAATATGCTTTTATTCTATTAACCGTACTTGCACTACTCGCCTTGCTAAGCGTATTACGCGTATTCAAACAAAGCCCAAATTAAAATCGTTAATTATTTCGCTTGTGGCAAAGCTTGGGCACAAGCGTATGCTGAACTCCAAGCCCACTGGAAATTATAACCGCCAAGCCAACCTGTAACATCAAGCACTTCACCAATAAAATATAAATCAGGGCAATGCAAACTCTGCATTGTTTTAGATGAAATTTGATCGCAATCTACCCCGCCCATTGTGACTTCAGCAGTACGATAGCCTTCTGTGCCATTCGGTTGAAATTGCCATTGATGAATAAGTTGTGCAATATGCTGTAACTTGACATTGCTTAAATTCGCCAAGCTATCATCAACAATGAGATTTTTTTCAATCCATAATTCCACTAACTTTTTCGGCAATAAACGTGTTAACACCGTTTTAAGTTGCAATTTGGGCGAACTTTGTCGCTGTTGCTGAATATGCTCGCTTATCGCTAAGTTTGGTAATAAATCAATCTCAATCATTTGGTTCGGTTGCCAATAATTAGAAATTTGCAAAATCGCAGGGCCTGAAATACCACGATGAGTGAATAAAAGTTGATTACAAAACTGTTGCCCTGTTTGCGATTTCACATTCGCTAACAGCGAAATACCCGATAATTCACTATAATATTTATCACTTTCCAAATAAGTAAGAGGCACTAGACTTGCCCGTGGAGGCAATATGTTATGCCCAAATTGTTCGGCAATTTGATAACCAAAGGGCGTTGCACCCAATGCAGGCATAGACAATCCACCCGTAGCAATCACTAACTGTCCACAATACCACTGCTGCCCGTTGATTTTTAGCTGAAACCGCGGTCTTTTTTGGGTAACGTTTTTGGGAGATGCGAGCCATTCAACCTGTTCAATATTCTGACGTAAATAAATACTCACACCGTATTTATCACATTCTTGTCGTAACATTGCAACGATCTGTTCTGCCCCGTCATCGCAAAATAATTGCCCTAATTCTTTTTCGTGATAAGCAATGCCATATTGTGCCACTAAGGCAATAAAATCCCATTGAGTAAAACGGGCTAAGGCAGATTTAACGAAATGGGGATTGCCAGATAAATAATGTTGGGCGGTCACATCTAAATTGGTGAAATTGCAAAATCCACCACCCGACATCAAAATTTTACGCCCAATTTTTTTGCCGTGATCAAATAAGCACACTTGCTTGCCTAACTTGGCACTTTGGCTCGCACAAAATAAACCCGATGCCCCTGCACCGAGAATAATTACTTCAGAATAATTTGTCATAAATACTACTATTTTTCATCCCATACCGCGGTCAAAAAAACGGTTAAATTTTTGACCGCGGTAAATGCTTATTATCTTATTTGGTGCTGCTTCGCTAATTTAATCCAGTTAACATAACCATAAATGGAATTGCAAAGATACATACAATACATCACTAACAACGGCAAGCTCGTTTCCCCTTGTTTGAAATACAAAGTTGCCCACAATACAATGGTCATCATATTAATTACAATCCACAGCGCCCACTGTTCACGATAACGCAACACCATTAAAATTTATGCAACCAACGAAATCACGACCGTTGCCCCGTCTAATACTGGAAGTGAACTGCCAAGATACTGCAGAAACTCAATATAAACAAATGTACCAACAATGGAGCAAACAATCACAATGATCCACTGTTTTGCATTTAATGCTTTGGCGATCACTTCATCTACGTTGGCATTATTCACGGTATTTTGATTAGTCATATTTTTACGC
>JAUNAB010000019.1 GCA_030527795.1 Pasteurellaceae bacterium
CTCACGAATGTGAGATTAGAAATACGAAAAAAGTAAGAATAATAGAGATTGAGATCATAGAATGAAAAAATGAATGAAAGAAATGCAAAGAGGAATAAACTCGCGGTCAAAAATTTAAACGTTTTTTTGACCGCGGGTTTGGGAAAGTTTTCCTATTATGCCGTTCTTACCCAATACAAACAGCTTTTGTGAAAAGAAAGAATAAACTGGAAGTTAGTGCTTTAGATGAACCCATTGATAGCAATGTGAAAAATATGATTTTACCGCGGTCAAAAATTTAAACGTTTTTTTGATCGCGTTATTAAGCTGATTTTTGTTACATTTCATCCTTTATCGATTGTGAAATATTCAGCTGTTGGATTTGTTGAACGAACTCAGTGACTTTTTGCCAATCGGTGTATTCAATGTCTTTCGTGCTATCTGTTTCCCCCCCCGTGATCTTCATAATGAATTGGATCATAATACGATCAAAAAAAGAATAACGCGGATAACGCAATGCACCTGCAAAAACCGCGGTCAAATTAGGTTGCCAATTAATACGTTGTAAAAATTTTCTTACATAAACATTGGTTTCGGGCGTATCTTTGCCACTTTTGCGAGCAGTCAAATTAACGCCAAAAAAAGCCGTGGATTTTTCGGCTAACACCGCGGAATAATGCTCAATCATTTTATACAAATTACGATCAAAATGCCCATAACGCACCGATGCACCGATTACAATGCGATCAAACTCTGAGATTGGTAATTCTGCCATTACAGGCATAACGTGGCAATGTTCAATGCGTTGAGCCAAAAATTGGGCGATTTTTTGTGTTTGTCCATCGTGGCTTGAATAAATAATTAATGTTTTCATTAGGATTTCCAGAAAGCAGGGCTAAATAAAACTAATAAGGAGAAAAATTCTAATCGTCCACAAACCATTGCAATACTTAAAATCCATTTCGCATTATCAGGGATCGTCACAAAATTACTGTGAACGGCACCGAGGGAAATCCCTAAATTATTTAAGCAAGCAATAACCGCATTCGCTGCATCAAACACATCGACACCACAAGCAATCACGCCAAGTAAACAAAGAACGAATACTAAAATATAGGCAGAAAAAAATGCCCAAATGCCATCAGCTATGCGATCAGGCAAAACTTGTTCGCCAAATTTAATTGGATAGACTAAATTTGGATGCACAGCACGACGTAATTCACGTTTGGCTTGCAAATAAAGCACGATAACCCGTGCGACTTTTAATCCCCCACCTGTTGAACCCGCACAACCGCCAACGAAGGAAGCTAAAATAAGTAGCATTGGCACAAATGAAGGCCACTGTTCAAAACTACTAGTGCTATAACCCGCGGTAGTTGAAATTGATACTGAGTGAAACATAGCTTGTTCAATGTCTTGATATGAAGTCATAAAGTAGCGTTGAGCAAATAAAACAGCAAAACAAACGAAAATTAAAAAGACTTGAAAGCCAATAAAAAAGCGAAATTCAGCATCACGCCAGTAAAAACGCCAAATCGGTACTTTGCCTAAATTGGTTAATGTATTGAAATGCAAGGTAAAATTACAAGCGGAGATCAATAAAAAAATGGCAGTAATCCAATTAATAGCAGAATTATTGAAATAACCAATACTTTGATCGTGCGTAGAAAAGCCCCCAATGGAAACCGTCGCAAAACTGTGGCTCAACGCGTCAAAAATATCCATTCCCGCCACATAATAAGACAAGGCACATAAAACCGTCAGCGAGGCGTAGATAAACCACAATGCCTTGGCGGTTTCCGCAATTCGCGGACGCATTTTTTGATCTTTCATCGGCCCAGACATTTCTGCACGATAAAGCGACATACCGCCAATGCCCAATAATGGAATAATCGCAACCGCAAGCACGATGATCCCCATACCGCCTAACCATTGTAGGAATTGACGATAAAATAAAATCGCTTTTGGCAATGTGTCCAAACCCGTAATGGTTGTCGCTCCCGTTGTTGTTAAACCCGAAAACGACTCAAAAAAAGCGGAAGATAAACTCAAATGCGGATGTTCAAATAGCATAAACGGGATTGCCCCGATGCTACCTAGTACCACCCAGAATGCAACAACAATTAAAAACCCTTCGCGAGATCGTAATTCTTGCCGATACGTACGGCACAACCACCACAGCAACGCTCCCAATGCCAAACTGAAAGCGAAAGTTTGCATAAATGCTTTACCGCCACCATCGGCATAAATAAGCGCAATAAACGCAGGCGCAAGCATAGTGACTGAAAAACACATCACTAAAATGCCGATAATCCGAATAATTGATAAAATATGCACTAGTTTTTCTCTTTAATCTGTAATTGCCCTGCACTACGCAACCTGAGCCGTTGTTGAAAATCAATCGCTTGGTTTTCAGTTATAGCAAACTC
Organism: Pasteurellaceae bacterium; assembly: GCA_030527795.1. Taxonomy (GTDB): domain Bacteria; phylum Pseudomonadota; class Gammaproteobacteria; order Enterobacterales; family Pasteurellaceae; genus JAUNAB01. The sequence continues at coordinate 2,409 of JAUNAB010000019.1, forward strand.
AATACGAATAGTCTGTTGAAAATCTTGGTTAATTATTAACGCATTATAGTCGTTTAATAAATGTTGCACATCATTAAGTTGAGCATAATCGCAATCAAGCTGATACATTTTACGTTCAATTTTCAACGTCGTTGGCAATTGTTTTAACGCTTGTTGCACACCACCAGCATAGGCACGGACTAAACCTCCTGTTCCCAACAAAATACCGCCATAATAACGCACAACAACCGCACTGATCTCGCCAATCCCACTGCCAAGTAAACAATTCAGCATCGGTTTTCCTGCAGTGCCTGCAGGTTCGCCGTCATCAGAAAATCCCAATGATTGCGAATTAGTCGGTTGCATTGCCACCGCTGCCCAGCAATGATGTCGTGCAGTAGGGTGCAATTCTCGCATTTGCTGCCAAAACGCTTTCGCTTGCTCAAGCCCTTCCGTATGGCGTAAATAGGTAATAAAACGGCTTTTTTTAATTTCTTCTTCAACCACAATTTCCGATGCAGGAATTTGATATTCCATTCACTCTTTCTCCGTAAAATCGCGGCGATTTTTGACCGCGGTTTTGACTCAAAGCCGAGTGAATTGTATCATAGCCGACTTTAAAGCCAATCAACAATTTATTATGAATGAGATTATTGCGAATTATACATTAGATGCACAAGGGCTACGTTGCCCTGAACCTGTTATGCTCGTACGAAAAAAAATCCGCTTAATGCAAAATGGCGAAATTTTGCATATTATCGCCGATGATCCCGCCAGTACGCGTGATATTCCAAGTTTTTGTCAATTTATGGAACATACCTTACTACAAGCCCAAAGTACAGAAGTTCCCTTTCATTATTGGATTAAAAAAGGAAAATAAATGACATTCAAAGAACGTATTTTACACACAGTTTTATTTGAACTCTTTGCGGTCTTATCCACCGTATTGTTTTTTGCACAAACGACTTCACACAGCAGTGAAAAACTGAGTTTCACAATTATCGGAATTTCAGTTGTAGCAATGCTGTGGAATATGCTATTTAATTGGATTTTTGACCAATTTTTTCACGGCGCACGAGAAAAGCGTTCATTAAAACTACGCATTATTCATACACTTATTTTTGAAATTGGCTTACTTGTATTTAGCTTGCCTTGGATAGCTTATCAATTAAATATAGGCTGGCTTGAAGCACTGATTATGGATTTAGCCACCACCATTTTCATTGTATTTTATACGCTGATTTTTAATTGGTGTTATGATCAGCTACGTGCAATCATCATAAATAGAAGGCATTAATCTTGCCTGAATAACTTGTTGCAACTGTGCTAATAATGCATAGCGTTTGCGATACATTGAACGTTTTTTACTTTCAATTTGGTTTAAATCACGCGGTTCTAATTGCACGGGTAATTGCCAATAATGTTTTAAATTTCCACCACTTTCACGGAAAATCGCATCATAATCAACGAAAAAATTCTTACTCTGCACCCAGCGTGATTTATTTTGATAGCGTTGCGGAATGCCACATAACTTCTGATAACCTAATGTGGTCGTTAACATTTTCATCAACTCTACCATTAAATAAGCGGGACGCAAACCATAACAGAGTTTGGTAAGTTGCTTAACGATTTCTTTTGAGCCTGCTATATTCGGCCCTTGGATCACCGAAATTAACAATGCATCTTGCACCTTTCCAAAGGTTAATAAATAAATAAGCTCGCCCGTTGATTGTTGACATAGCTCCAATGTCCAAAACCCTTCCATTGGTTGATGGTCGCTTAAACGGAGATACAATGCAAAATCTGTCACAACTTCACCAAAACAAATCTCTTGTTGCCATAATGGCGGCAAACCTAATTCGGCAAATTTATTGGGCAAAAACAACAAATTATCGCATACGGCTTGCAAACGTTGCGTTGAATTAAAACGTTTATCCAAAAAACGATGTGCAATCGGATAGCTATAATCTGGGCGTTGATTAAGCAACGCTGCTAAATCAGCATGATTATTGGCAAAATGCGTAAAATGCCGAATTTTTCGGCGATGTAAGAGAGAACGAAGCGAATAACGCAAACGTTTTAATTTATAAGATTTGGCACCGCGGTCGGGATACAGCTTAACCGCTTTCGGCCATTGATATACAATATCAGGCATAAAGCGTGTTTCCTTGCTAACTTTCTTCAAAAATCGCGTCATTCTCGCATAAAACTTATCAAGTTGAAATTTTTATCGTGCTTTTAGACAAAAATCAGGTATCCTTAACCAGAATTTTACGGAAAATGATTATGACAGAACTCAAATTAAATTATCATCAAACCCATTTTTTAACCAGTGCAGCAAATATTAACCAACTGCCAATTGATAATGGCATTGAAATTGCCTTTGCAGGGCGTTCTAATGCGGGAAAATCTACCGCACTTAACGCATTGACAAACCAAAAAGGTTTGGCTCGAACGTCCAAAACACCTGGTCGAACACAGTTAATCAACCTATTTGAAGTGCAACCAGATTGTAAACTCGTGGATTTACCAGGTTATGGCTATGCTGCCGTGCCAGAACAAATGAAACTGCAATGGCAGAAATCCTTAGCGGAATATTTGCAAAAACGTGATTGTTTGCAAGGTGTTGTTATCCTTATGGATATTCGCCACCCCTTGAAAGATCTCGATCAACAAATGATTGAGTGGGCGGTTCTCTCTCAGTTGCCTGTTTTATTACTGTTAACTAAAGCAGACAAATTAAGCCAAAGTGCACGGAGTAAACAAGTTAAAATGGTTCGCGAAGCGATTTTACCATTTCAAGGCGATATTCAAGTTGAAGCATTTTCAGCGTTAAATAAAATCGGTATTGATCGCCTATCAGCTAAACTAGACCAATGGTTTAGTCCCGTTTTACACGCCTAATTAACGATTTTTGCGATCTTGCTTCCAAAACCGCGGTTAAAAATTGGCTTATTTTCTGGCCGCGGTTTAGTCTGATGATATGTAAATTAGATTGGAACATAAATCAGATGTCTTTGGCAATCGTCTATAGTCGAGCTTCATTAGGGGTACAAGCACCACTTGTTACTATTGAAGTCCATTTAAGCAATGGTAAACCAGGTTTTACACTCGTCGGCTTGCCAGAAAAAACCGTAAAAGAAGCACAAGATCGCGTGCGTAGTGCACTCATTAATAGCCAATTCAAATATCCGCCCAAACGCATTACCGTCAATCTTGCCCCAGCGGATTTACCAAAAGAAGGCGGTTGTTTTGATCTGCCCATTGCACTGGGTATTTTAGCGGCATCAGAACAAATTGATGCAAAACGACTTCCATATCTTGAATTTAGTGCTGAATTAGCCTTAACGGGAGAATTACGGGCGGTATCGGGCATTATCCCTGCCATTCTTGCTGCCCAAAAAGCAAAACGGCAAATGGTTATTGCCCATCAAAATGCTCATCAAGCGAGCTTGATCGCTCAACAACAAACCTACTACGCAAAAAGTTTATTGGAAGTTGTGCAATTTCTAAATAATCAACGCGCTCTCCCCATCGCAAGTGAATTAACGAAGCAAACGCAATCTCTTGCTATGAAGACAAATACCGATGATCTTTCAGATATTATCGGTCAACAACACGCTAAACGCGCATTAATTATTGCGGCTGCGGGGCAACACAATCTACTTTTTCTTGGTCCGCCAGGAACAGGGAAAACAATGTTAGCAAGCCGTTTAACGAGCTTATTACCTGAAATGAATGAACAAGAAGCCATAGAAACGGCAGCAATCACGAGCTTAGTACAAAATGAATTAAATTATCAAAATTGGAAGCAACGCCCTTTTCGCTCACCACATCATAGTTCATCGTTGCCTGCATTGGTTGGTGGAGGTTCGTTTCCTCGTCCAGGGGAAATTTCCTTAGCACATAACGGTGTGCTTTTTCTCGATGAACTCCCTGAATTTGAACGCAAGGTGCTTGATGCCCTACGCCAACCTTTAGAAAGTGGAGAAATTATTATTTCGCGTGCCAGTGCAAAAATTCGATTTCCCGCTCGTTTTCAACTCGTTGCAGCAATGAATCCTAGCCCAACAGGGCATTATCAAGGTATGCACAATCGCACATCACCGCAACAAATTATGCGTTATCTTAATCGTTTATCAGGCCCATTTTTAGATCGTTTTGATCTATCTATTGAAGTACCGCTACTGCCCCAAGGCACATTACAAAATCTCGGTACGAATGCAACCAAAAAACCTCATTCACAAACTAGTGCTGAAGTGCGTCAACAAATTCTAAAAGTACGCGATATTCAATTTACTCGCCGTGGCAAAATTAACGCTTATTTAACCAGCAAGGAAATTGAACAAGATTGCATTCTCAAACCAAGCAGTGCGATATTTTTAGAAAATGCATTGAATAAATTAGGGTTATCGGTTCGTGCTTATCACAGAATCTTAAAAGTTTCTCGTACTATTGCCGACTTAGAAGCAAGTCAACACATAGAACAACACCACTTAGCAGAAGCACTCGGCTATCGTGCAATGGATCGCTTACTTCTAAAACTCAGTCAGCAACTCTAAAAACCGCACAATTTCAAGTGCGGTTAATTAGATAAACGATAAATAAAATGGTTTATTTTTCTAAGAACGCCACTAAATCTTCAATAGTTAAGACGGGGTAACCCATTTTTTTACCAAAAGCAACGATCTCGGGTGCACGAGCCATTGAACCATCATCATTGGTAATTTCACAAATAATTGCCGCAGGTTTAAACCCTGCTAAACGAGCTAAATCTACCGATGCTTCGGTATGACCGCGGCGACCTAACACACCTTTAGGATCTGCACGTAATGGAAAAATATGCCCAGGGCGATGCAAATCACTTGGCTTAGCATTATCTGCTACTGCTGCACGGATAGTCGTTACACGATCAGTGGCAGAAACACCCGTTGATACGCCTTCTGCCGCTTCAATACTTACTGTAAACGCCGTTTTATTTACACTGGTATTTTGTTGCACCATTGGGGGTAAATCAAGTTGTTGACAACGTTCATCGGTAATACATAAGCACACAATACCGCTGCCATAACGAATAAGCTGTGCCATTTGTTCAACTTGAATAGTTTCTGCAGGGAAAATTAGATCGCCTTCATTTTCACGATCTTCATCGTCAAGAACAAGAACACCTTGACCTGCTTTAAATGCAGTGATTGCTGCTTGAACACGTTGTTCAGCATTGCCGAACGGAGATAATAATGACTGATTCATAGTAATTTCCTTTAAAATACTCACTAGAATCAGGGCTGAGAAAAACACAAAAACAGGCAATAATAGTGCCTGTTAATTCTCTTTCATCCAGACTATACTGTTGGCTTTGGAATTTCACCAAATCTGCTGACTCTAAAAAATAAACGCATTTTGATCCGCGGTTTTAGACGCTCGTGGGCTATACCACCAGTAGGGAATTTCACCCTGCCCTGAGAATTTGCATAATGCGTTGTGATTATAACAAACTTCCACACTAAAAAATATGTTTATTTACTGTCATCTCATCACAATACACTCTATAATAAGCCATTCTAATCAAAATGTGAGGTAACTATGCTAAATCCGAAGAAAATTGAACAAATTATGCAACAAATTCAAGATGCTCTCCCACAAGGTATCAAAACATTAGGGCAAGATGCCGAAAGCAAAATCAAACAAGTTTTACAATCGCAACTGTCAAAATTAGATGTGGTCACACGCGAAGAATTTGATGTACAAACGCAAGTATTAATCCGTACTCGCGAAAAATTGACAGAATTAGAAAAACGCGTAGATGAATTATTAAACGAGAAAAATCAATAAATTATAAAGGTAACTCAATGTCTGCGTTTTCATATTTACAGCAAAAGCGGAAACAATTAAAGCTGAAAGTCAATGATATTTGTCTGCAAGCCAATATTACTCGAGCCTATTACAACCAACTCGTGAGTGGGAAGATCAAAAACCCAAGCGCAACTAAGCTCAGTGCGTTGCATAAAGCATTGCAAATTACCGAACAGCATAACAAAAAAGTCGGTGTAATTTTCGGCAAATTTTATCCTGTGCATACAGGGCATATTAATATGATTTACGAATCCTTCAGTAAAGTTGATGAACTGCATATTGTGGTTTGTACCGATACTGAACGTGATCTCAAATTATTTTACGACAGTAAAATGAAACGTATGCCAACTACCGAAGACCGCTTGCGCTGGATGCAGCAAATTTTTAAATATCAGAAAAATCAAATTGTTATTCATCATTTAGTTGAAGACGGTATTCCAAGTTATCCAAATGGTTGGGCGTCTTGGTCTGATCAAGTGAAAACGCTGTTTAAAGAAAAAAATGTCAATCCAACCCTGATTTTTAGTAGTGAAATTCAAGATAAACAACCTTACGAACAATATTTCAATATTGATGTTGAATTAGTTGATCCTGAACGTCAATTTCTAAACATTTCTGCGACAAAAATCCGTACCAACCCATTTCGTTATTGGAAATTTATTCCTAAAGAAGTACGTCCATTTTTCGCCAAAACCATTGCCATTATCGGTTCTCAACACAGTGGAAAAAGCGTATTGGTGAGTAAACTTGCCGCAGTATTTAATACCACCTCTGCGTGGGAATATGGACGAGAGTTTATTTTTAGCCAACTGGGTGGAGATACTCAAGCAATGCAATATTCCGATTATCCACAAATGGCATTGGGGCAACAACGTTATATTGATTATGCGGTACGCCACGCACACAAAGTTGCGATTATTGACACTGATTTTATCAGCACCCAAGCACTTTGTATTCAACATGAAGGGAAACCGCATCCGTTTTTAGACTCAATGATCAAAGAATACCCTTTTGATGTGACGATTTTATTGAATAATCAACCCAAATGGGCTGATGAAATTCCCCAAACAGGAAAGCAAAAACAGCGTCAAAAATTCCAGCAATTATTGAAAAAATTGCTCGATAAATATAACGTAGATTACATTGAAATTGACTCGCCAAGCCATTTGCAACGCTACAACCAAGTCAAAGCTATCGTAGAAAAAATTCTAAACGAAGAAGCATTCAACGAAAACGACTTAAGCCATATGCTCAATGCCACGGTAGAACTTCAACAAGATAAGACGGGGAAACAATGATTTTATTTGCGGGCGATCCCCACGGTAGCTATCAACATCTCTATCCGTTCGTACAACAACAGGATGATGTTGCGTTAATTATTCTCGGTGATCTGCAACTGACTAGCACTGCAGAACTCGATCAGCTCGCCCAATATTGCGATATTTGGTTTATCCACGGCAACCACGACAGTAAAACTGTTGCCGCATTTGAAAGTCTATGGGGAAGTGAATGGAAAAATCGCAATTTGCATAATCGTGTCGTCAATATTCAAGGTAAACGAATTGCAGGATTAGGCGGTGTTTTTCGTGGGCAGATTTGGATGCCACCGAATAAACCGCTATTTTTAGATCCGATCCATTATTGCCAATATTGCCCATCTGACAACCTATGGCGTGGTGGCTTACCCCTACGTCATCGCACATCAATCTTCCCCTCTGATTTTGAAATACTTGCCGATCAACAAGCAGATATTCTCATCAGTCACGAAGCACCCAAACCGCACCCAACGGGCTTTAGCCAAATTAATCAGCTGGCACAAACAATGGGCGTAAAACACATTTTCCACGGGCATCACCATGAAAACTTTGATTACCACGCCTTTCCATCGCTGCCCTATAAAATTACTAATGTTGGCTTTCGTAGTCTTTGCACGCTCGATGGCGATTATCTTATCCGTGGGATTGACGATCGTAACATAAAATAACCCGTTACTTACGGCAAAACCGCGGTCAAAAATTCAACCATTTTTTTAACCGCGGTTTTGTCAATATCATTCACATATTACAGTGTTACAATGCCTATTAAAAAATGGATTAAGAATATACTTTTTTAAGAATATCCGTTAATAAATCAAAGACTAATAAGACACGCTCAGAAGGAATACTTTGATATTGCCGATATAAATAGACTACCCACGATTGAGTCTTCAAATCAGGGAATAAATCAATTAACTCGCCATTCTTTATATTTTGATGAATATAATTTTCAGGCAACATCGCCACAACTCGCCCAGAAATTGCAGCAGCAAGCTCACTTTCTGCATTACTCGCAATGAATCTCAATTTTTTAGGATACAAATGTTGCTGTTTATTCAAAATCCAGCTCCATGGTTTCCCTGTTTTATCATTAATGAAACCACTTAGTGGATAATTGTTAATAAGATCATCCAAATCATTTGGCATTCCTAACCGCTGAATTAACTGCGGTGCTGCAACAATTCGTTCATGTATATGCCCAATCTCTCTCACAACAAAATGCGGATCAGGTTCAAGCCCAATTCTTAGCCCAATATCAATTTGATCTTCAACCAAATGTAACCGTGCAGAGTCAGGACGCCAATCAATAGTTAAATCAGGATAAGCCGAGAGTTTAGATAGCAATTCTTTCAATATAGATGAATTAATTGGCAACGGCGGCAACGTTATTCGCACAACACCTGAAATATCATCATTTTTAACACGAGAATTAAAAATTATATCGCTGTCTGCGAGCAGTTTTTGGGCTTTGGGTAAAATCTGTTCGCCAAATGGTGTGAGCTTGATATTGCGAGTATCTCGGTGAAATAATTTTTCGCCTAATTCTTGCTCAAGTTCAGAAATCACACGCGTAATCACTTGTGGGGATACGGACATTTTTAACGCGGCTTGACGGAAATGTAATGTTTCAGCTGCTGTCACAAAATACCGCAGAGAGTCAAACTTATTTATCATATTATTCCTATATTAAGAATACTTAATTCCAAATTTATTCATTTTATTATACATAAAATACAATTAGAATACTTTCAAATTTTGAAACAACCCTTACTTTTATTTTACGAGGAATTTTTTATGAAAAACGTATTAATTATTTCAGGCCACCCCGATCTCCACACTTCTGTTGCCAATACAGCGATTTTAGATGAGTTAGCACAAACCTTACCTAACGCGAATATCCGAAAATTAGATGGGCTTTATCCGAGTTATCAAATTGATGTTAAATCAGAACAACAAGCTATTTTGGATGCAGATATCATTGTATGGCAGTTTCCATTCCATTGGTACTCAATGCCTGCATTGATGAAAAGATGGTTAGATGAAGTGTTTTTACACGGTTTTTCCCATGGTTCAAATGGCAAACTTGGGGGTAAAAAATTGATTATCTCAACCACTACTGGTGCACAACAAGTGGTTTACCAAGAAGATGCTGTAATGAAACACACAATGGAACAATTACTCGCACCTTTTGATAGCATTGCCGCTTTATGTAATTTGGATTTACAACAAAAACTGTACTTAAACAGTGTGAGTTATACCAACCGTGAAAACACAGAGAAAATCCAAGCACAACAACGAATGGCTCGCGATTACGCGGCAACTTTAGTAAGTGCAATCAATGAAGCCATAAGAAAATAAACTCAAAAAGATAAAGGAAAAGAAATGTATATTATCAATATTACTGTCAAAGACACCGTAACCGAAGAACAACAAAATGAAATGTTCCCTATTCACGTTGAATGGTTTAAAAAATATTTTCAGGCTGGTAAATTTTTAATGCTTGGCCCATACAACGATACGGATAAACATCAGGGCGTGATTTTTGCCACAACTGAAAACCGTGCAGAGCTGCAAAAAATTTTGGAAGAAGATCAGTATTATCCAAATTTTGCCGATTATGAAATCCGTGAATTTTCGCCTAAATTAATTTCAGAAAATATTTTAAAACAAACCGACTAATCAAAAAGGAAACTAAAATGAAACTCACAGATAAAATCGCCTTAATCACGGGTGGTGGGTCAGGTATTGGGCAAGCGATTGCCCTACGCTTTGCTCAAGAAGGTGCAAAAGTGGTAATCATTGGGCGTAGCGAAGCCGCATTAAAAGAAACTTGTGCATTGAATAACAATATCAACTATATTGTTGCCGATATTTGCATAAGAGAAGATCTTGACCGAGTAATTGCTGAAATCAATCAAAAATTTGGGCTTCTGGATATCTTAGTCAATAACGCAGGTGCTGCTCCCGTTACCCCATTAACCCAATCGGATTTTAGCGAATACGAAGAAACCTTTAGAATCAACGTGGGTGCAGTTGCAGAATTAACACGCAGAGCCTATCCATTATTGAAAATAAGCCAAGGCAATATTCTTAATATCTCTTCCTCTGTGGCATTACGCCCATTGGCAAATATGTCAATTTATTCCGCTAGTAAAGCTGCCGTAACGGCATTAACCAAAGCGTTAGCACGTGAATGGGCAAGCGAAAATATTCGGGTAAACTCCATTGCAGTTGGACCAATTATGACGCCAATTTATGAAAAAACGGATTTATCACCAGAAGAAGCAAAAGCACACCAAGATCGCGTCACATCAATGATTCCGCTCGGACGATTTGGAACACCCGAAGAAGTGGCTTCTGTGGCAGCATTTTTGGCTTCAGCAGATGCGTCATTTGTAACGGGAGCTAATTATGCAGTTGATGGCGGTATGACTGCCTAAATTTAAGAAATAAAGAACTGAAGCTTGAACCTTATTCAATAACAATATAATGGCTATTCTTCATTTATCGCGGTCAAAAATTCAAACGTTTTTTTGACCGCGGTTTTGTTATTTTAGGTGGAATTAAAAGGCTAAGTTAAGCGAAGAGATAATTTAATCCTGCGCCACCAACCACTAACCAAATAAAAATGAGTAAAGCAAGGAGTAACGGTTTTACGCCCGCTTGTTTAATCGCACTGAAATGGGTGGTAAGCCCTAACGCTGCCATTGCCATTGTGAGCAAAATGGTATCAATCTGGTTAATGCTATCCACTAACGTTTTAGGCAGTAAATTCAATGAGTTAAATGCAACCATTGCCACAAACCCTACGGCAAACCACGGAATGATAATTTTGCCACCTTGATGTTTTTGTGGATTACGACGTGCAAGGGCATAAGACAACCACAGTAAAAATGGTGCAAGCATCATCACTCGCACCATTTTTGTGATCACCGCACTGTCGGTCGCTTGGCTGCCTACCGCGTTACCTGCTGCGACAACTTGTGCCACTTCGTGTACCGTTGAACCAATGTAAATACCGAATTGCTTTTGTGCAATCACAATATTCATATCTGCAAGTAAATGATAAAACAATGGATATAAGAAAATAGAAATCGTGCCAAAAATCACAACTGTCGCAACCGCAACGGAAATGGAACTTGAACGGCTTTTTAGCACGGGGGCGGTCGCCAATACGGCAGCGGCACCACAAATACTTGCACCAGAGGCGATAAGTAATGCTGTATGTGGATGCAGTTTAAACACTTTACGCCCAAGCCAAGAGCCGAGCATAAAGGTCAAGCAAACGATCAATAAATCAATCAGCAATGCCCCAACGCCCACATCTAACACCTGTTGAAAGGTTAAACGAAAGCCATACAAAATAATCCCCAGTCGCAATAGGCGTGCTTTAGAAAAATCCACCCCTGCACTACAAGGTTTCGCGATTTTGGCATACAGGGTGTTGCCGATTAACATACCCAGTACAATCGCAAGGGTTAAACTACTAAAACCACTTTGCTGAGCAAGTTGGTTTAGGCTTAATAGATAAGCGATATAGGTAATGCCCGCGGTTAACACCAAACCACGCCAATGTTTTTCTAACCAATTCATTTTTACTACTTTTGTATTTTTTAATTTATCTTAACGATATTTATCTAAGAAACGATAATAATTGACACCAATTTTCGTTACCAATTGTTTCACCATTTTTCCACCATACACCGATGGCACCTTAAGACTTTCAAATAAGCGTAAACGTGAGTCATCGCCAAAAATACTTTCCGCGATAATCCGCCCCGCAAGCCCTGTTAATGCGACTCCGTGCCCTGAATAACCTTGTGCATAATACAAATGCGGCGTAATGCGTCCAATATGAGGTTTTGAATTCATTGTCATATCAATCGGACCGCCCCAGCCATAATCAATTTTGACATTTTCCAACTGCGGAAAGACGTCAAGCATATTACGACGCATCACTTCAACCATATTTTTATTTGAACTGGAATCACTACCAAATAATAAGCGGTTATCGGCACTTAAACGATAATAATCTAGTAAATAGTTATTATCACACACCGACATTCCGTTGTTGATAACACTGTCCGCGGTCGCTTGGTCAAGAGGTTCTGTCGCAATAATAAAACTTTCAACGGGTAAAATCTTATTGGCGATGCCCTGATGAATAGATTTTGGTAAGGCAGTGATATACGCATTGGTTGCTAATACCACATCTGATGCTCTCACTTCGGCTTTATCCGTTTTCACAATATAGTGATTGCCTTTATTGATTAAATCTAATACTGGCGAATGTTCAAAAATTTGTACGCCAAGATCTAAACAGGCTTTCGCTAACCCTAAACAATAGTTCAACGGGTGCAAATGCCCTGAATTGCTATCGTATAATGCACCAACATAGATATCACTACCTAAATGCTCACGTAACTTCGCTTTATCCCAAAGTTGTAAATGGGGATAACCAAAACGTTCACGGCTCGTTTTCTCACTCGCAATTAAATCATCCATACGGCGTTCATTTAACGCTAAGGTGGCGTAACCCTTTTTCCAATCACATTCAATGCCATAGCGGGCAATACGTTCATCAATAATATCAATGGCTTCAAGGGACATCTGCCACAAGGCTTGCGCCCGTTGTTCACCCAATTCAGCGACATATTCATCAATGCCGTCTTCAAAGCCATTTATCGCTTGTCCGCCACTTCGCCCTGTTGCCCCAAAACCAATGCGCGCCCCTTCCAACACGATCACACGTTTTCCCTGTTGTGCTAGTTCTAACGCAACAGACAAACCACTAAAACCCGCCCCCACTACGCAAACATCTGCTTGCTGAGATTGAGTTAGGCTCGGCTGCAAAATATCTTGGTTACGGCTATCAAGATAATAACTGGAAATATGATTTTGATATGAAAATGTAAGCATAATTTAACGATTAATACAGGCTAAATAAAAATAACTAGCAATCTTACAAGAGCGAACTCATAAGTCAAATTCTATTTCGTTAAAATTATGTTATACTGCCCGCGGTTTTCGCCAGTTAGGCGTTAGCCACACATTTAATTAGTAGTTATTTGTTTTAAATTAAAGGACAAAAAATGAAAAAATCTCTTTCTACGCTCTTAAAAGGTTTGATGCTATCAGCCATTGCCTTATTCTCCACCCACACATTTGCACAAGAAGAATTGTATATTTACAACTGGACAGATTACATTCCTTCTGATTTAGTCGCAAAATTCACTGAAGAAACAGGCATTAAAGTGAATTATTCAACCTTCGAAAGTAACGAAGAAATGCACTCAAAATTGAAATTACTCGGTAAAAATGCAGGTTACGACTTAATTTTCCCGTCAAACTATTACATTAGTAAAATGGCAAAAGAAAATATGTTGCAACCGATTGACCACAGCAAATTAAAAAATTTCAATCAAATCCCAGAGAATTTATTAAATAAAGACTTTGATCCTAACAACCAATATTCATTACCTTATGTTTATGGGCTAACAGGTATCGGCGTAAATAGCAGTTTAATCGATCCGAAAAAAGTACAAAGTTGGGGCGATCTATGGAACCCTGAATACAAAGGCAGAGTCTTGCTTACCGCTGATGCTCGTGAAGTTTTCCACATTGCACTATTGTTAGACGGCAAATCACCGAACAGCACCAATGAAGCAGATATTAAAGCCGCCTATGAGCGTCTAACCAAACTCCTACCCAACGTAGGGACATTTAATTCCGACACCCCAGAAGTGCCTTATATTCAAGGCGAAGTTGATCTAGGAATGATTTGGAACGGTTCCGCTTATCTTGCACACAAAGATAATCCTGATATTCAGTTCGTCTATCCAAAAGAAGGCGCGATTTTCTGGATGGATAACTACGCCATTCCAAAAAGTGCACGCAATGTAGAAGGGGCTTATAAATTCATTGACTTTATGCTACGCCCAGAAAACGCCAAAGTGGTTATTGAACGCCTTGGTTTCTCAATGCCAAACAAAGGGGCAAAAGCATTATTGCCTGCCGACTTAGCCACAAACCCACTTTTATTCCCACCTGAAGAAGAAATCGCAAAAGGTGTTTTACAAGCGGATGTGGGCGAAGCAGTAGATATTTACGAAAAATATTGGAATATGTTGCATATTCGCTAATCCTATACTCAAAACCGCGGTCAAAATTTCATTCGTTTTTTTGACCGCGGTAAACTCAACTCGTTGAGCGATGATTAGGCTATAACCTTAATCCAAAATCAATTTCAATATAGAACTAAATTATCAAATAAATGTCTGATATTGAACTAATAAGCATTCTAAATAGAGAGAATTTATGCCTACACGTCGTCAATTTTTACTTTATAGTGTGGGAACAATGCTGTTAACCTGTACGCCAGTCTTTGCCCAATCAACCAATAAACAAATTCCGATTTCTGCACAAGGTATTGCGGATGTCTTTGGTGATGGGTTGAAATTTACGGGAATTGTGCTGGAATATTCCCAACCCGTTAATGCAGAACAGATAAATATCCGTCAATTCAATGTGCAAGATCGCAAGATTTTAAGCTATTTTGTATCCAATCAACCTAATGGCACTGCACAAGCACAAGGGAAATTTGTGGTATTGACCTTAGATCCTAATGAGGATAACGCCAGCCTTGTGCAGAAGAAACCACCGCTTACAGCCAATAAACCACAAAAAACAGGCAATAAAGGCCCTGGCAATGCAGGCGATAAGCAAGCTGACGGACCTGAATTGAAGACGTTTAAGGCAAAAGTGACGGTTGACGGTCAAACGCTGTTCGTCAATTCGGCTGAAAAACGGATTGTCGATGACTTTAAACAAGGTGAATTTAATGATCCTGCGACCAATAAAACATTGCGTTATAACTTATTTGTTCCTAAAAATTACGATCCGCAACAAGCCTATCCCTTAGTATTATTTATGCACGATGCAGGTGTTACGGGCGATAACCCACTTTCGACCTTAATTCAAGGAACTGGGGCGGTGTGCTGGGCTTCGCCACAAGATCAACTTGAGCATCCCAGTTTTGTATTAGCACCACAATTTGATGAAATTATTGCGGATGATAGCTCACATACGTCAGCAATGTTAGATACTACTATTCACCTTATTCAATCTTTATGTCAGCAATACAATATCGATACCCATCGCCTTTATACCACAGGGCAATCTGGCGGCGGTATGATGTCAATTGCAATGGATATCAAATACCCCGACTTTTTTGCTGCATCATATTTAGTTGCTTGCCAATGGGATGCCAGTTTAGTTGCCCCAATGCATAAGCAAAAACTGTGGATTACGGTATCAGAATATGACAGCAAAGCCTTTCCAGGGCAAACTGCGATTGTCAATGAGCTAGAGAAAAACGGTGCGAAAGTCGCACGAGCAACTTGGAATGCACAATGGTCGGCACAACAATACCAACAAGCGTTTGATGAATTGATGGCGCAAAAAGCGGATGTTAATTTCGTTGTTTTTGAAAAAGGGTCTGTTTTTACTAACCAAACAGAAAGCCAAAATGCAGGTGGTGGGCATACATTTACTTGGCGCTATGCATACAATATTCCACAAATCCGCCAATGGATTTTTGCTTAACATAAGTAAGCAGGTCAAATGAAAGGATATAAAGCAGCAATAATGGCAGTTATAATGTTTATCGCCACTCACGTTTATGCCGTCCATATAGATGACAACACTGCATTACAATTAGCCCCAACAGGCGATGTTGATGCACAAGCACAGTTAGCTAATAGCTATTTAGTGGGCACAGATCGCATTCAGATTAATTACCAGCAGGCAAAATATTGGGCAGAAAAAGCCTATGCTCAAGGGAATCATCGGGCAGAATTAGTATTAGGGATCTTATATTTAAACGGTTATGCCGTGCAACAAGACTACGCAAAAGCACGCCAATTATTTGAGCAAGCCAACCAAGCGGGCGAAATGAAAGCCGCTCGTTATCTTGGCCTAATATACTTAAATGGCTAGGGCGTAGTTGCCAATGATAAAAAAGCCGCCCAGTATTTTCAAATCGGCGATCAACATAATGATATCAGCTCACAATATCAATTAGCGAAACTTTATGAACAAGGCAAAGGAGTCGTACAAAACTACACCCAAGCCATTGAATTGTATAAAAAGAATAGCGATCGTGTTGATCATATTACCGCCCCCAATTTTATCGCATTAAGTCGCATTTATGAACAAGGTTTATGGGTAACCAAAGACCCTAAACAAGCTTGTTATTGGTACCAAAAAGCATTGCAAGCTGAGCCAAAACTTGCCATTCAACAAAAAATAAAATGTTGATTTAATTTAAAAAATTCTACTATGCATTAAATCAAGTAGAATTTTTTAATTAGTGCAGTAATATTCAAAAGAAAAACTACGAATTAATCATAGCAATACCCGTTGCAATAAAACTCATTCCATTTTTTGACCGCGGTTTTATCACTTAAGCTGTTGAATTAAACGGGGCAAGTCGGCAACAGAATCAAGAACATAATCAGCAACTTGCTCTCCTTGTTCTGTGACCGTTTTCCCCGTGCGGACTAGGATAGTATATTTCACTTGTGCCGCTTTTCCCGCTTGTAAATCCTCAATTTTATCGCCTACCATAAAAGATTGCTGCGGATCAATGTCTAATTCTTGCATCGCCTGCAACAACATACCTGCTTTAGGTTTACGACAATCACAATCTTGCCGAAATTCCCCTTTCCCATCGGGATGATGTGGGCAATAATAAATGCCATCAAAATCAACACCACGGTCAGCCAATGACCAATCCATCCATTCCGTTAGTTGCAAAAATTGTTGTTCGCTAAAATAACCACGTGCAATGCCCGATTGATTTGTCACTAACACTAATAAATAGCCCATTTGTTTCAACTGAGCAAGCGCGTCAATACTACCTTCTATAAACTGAAAATCATCAATGTGATGCACATAACCATAATCAATGTTGATTGTGCCATCACGATCGAGAAAAATCGCTTTTTTCATTTTAGCTGCCCTATTTATGCCTAATTTTATCTAATAAATAGCATATCATTATAAAAAGCTGATGAATAGAGGTTGACATAGCAATCTAGCCGTCTAAAATACATTAAAATAACAAATTCAATACAATTAAAAGGGCTTATATGATTAAGCTGAAAAACATTAGTAAGATTTTCAATGTGGCAGGTAAGAAATTAACCGCCCTTGATAATGTTTCGCTTGAGATCACAAAAGGGCAAATTTGTGGCGTCATCGGTGCATCGGGTGCAGGGAAAAGTACACTCATTCGTTGTGTCAATTTATTAGAACGCCCAACCACAGGTTCGGTGATTGTTGATGGCAAAGAACTCACACAACTGTCAGATCATCAATTAATTGCCGAACGTCGTCATATTGGTATGATTTTTCAACATTTTAACTTATTAAGCTCGCGTACCGTTTTTGAAAATGTTGCCCTACCTTTAGAACTAGAGCATAAATCTCAAGCTGAAATTGAGAAAAAAGTCAGTGAATTATTAGAGTTAGTAGGGTTGAGCGACAAACGCAATAGCTACCCTGCCAATCTTTCTGGCGGACAAAAGCAACGAGTTGCGATTGCACGCGCACTTGCCAATGATCCCAAAGTGTTATTATGCGATGAAGCCACCAGCGCACTCGATCCCGCTACCACGCAATCTATTTTAAAACTCTTAAAAGAAATTAACCGTGGTTTAGGACTAACAATTTTACTAATCACGCACGAAATGGATGTTGTCAAACGAATTTGTGATCAAGTTGCGGTGATTGATCAAGGGAAATTAGTGGAACAAGGATCGGTAAGCGATATCTTTTCTAATCCTAAAACGGAACTGGCACAACAATTTATTCATTCCACCTTCCATATCGCATTGCCAGAAGAATATATGCAGCAATTATCCGATCATCCAACGGAGCAACAACCTTCGCCGATTATTCGCTTTGAGTTTACAGGTCGTTCCGTTGATGCCCCTTTGCTCTCGCAAGCATCGCGTAAATTTGATGTTGGGCTAAACATTTTAATGTCGCAAATTGATTATGCAGGTGGCGTAAAATTTGGCTTTACCATTGCCGAAGTAGAAGGCGATGATGATGCTATTACACAAGCGAAAATTTACTTAATGGAAAATAACGTACGCGTTGAGGTATTAGGCTATGTTTAATCAGATTATTGGCAATTTCACGAGCCAAATTACCCCACAAATTTGGCAACTTATTGGCGAAGGAACATTTGACACCGTCTATATGAGTTTTGTCGCAACGCTTTTTGCCGTATTACTGGGCTTACCCTTAGGCGTGATCACCTTTTTAACTCAACAAGGTCAATCCCTAGAAAATAAACGCACTAACCGCATTTTAGAAGTTCTTATCAACATTGGGCGTTCTATTCCCTTCATTATTTTATTATTTGACCTAATGGATATTACTCGCTTTTTAGTCGGGACAACCTTAGGCACGACCGCGGCAATTATTCCGCTCAGCGTTTCGGCATTGCCTTTTTTTGCCCGTTTAACCGCGAATGCACTTAGCGATATTCCAAGCGGGCTAACCGAAACTGCGAAAGCAATGGGGACAAATGTCTGGCAGTTAGTTACAAAATTTTATTTACCCGAAGCACTTCCAACCTTAATTAAAGCCATTACACTCACACTCGTGGCACTCATCGGCTATTCAGCAATGGCTGGTACCGTGGGGGGGGGGGGCTTAGGACATATCGCCATTTCTTATGGCTTACACCGCAATATGCCTAGTGTACTTTGGATTGCAACAATTATTATTGTACTTATCGTTATGTTATGCGAGAAATACGGTAACAAATTGGCTGATCATTTCGATCACCGTTAATTTAAACCTAAACTGAAGGAAACTTTTATGAAATTAAAGAAACTTTTTACTGTGGTGGCATTAGCATCAGTATTCGCGTTAACCGCTTGTAAAGAAGAAAAAAAAGAAACCGCATCTGCTCCACAAACGCTTAAAGTTGGCGTGATGTCAGGTCCTGAACACGAAGTGGCAGAAATCGCAGCAAAAGTTGCAAAAGAAAAATATGGGCTTGATGTTCAATTCGTTGAATTTACTGAATATTCATTGCCAAATCCTGCGGTAAGCAAAGGGGATTTAGACGCAAATGCAATGCAACATAAACCTTATTTAGATAAAGATTCCCAAGAACACGGTTACAAAAATCTTGTCATCGTTGGCAATACCTTTGTCTATCCATTAGCAGGTTACTCAAAAACCATTAAAAATGTGAATGAATTAAAAGACGGTGCGGTTGTTGCTGTACCAAATGATCCAAGCAACTTAGCTCGTGCGTTAATCTTGTTAGAAAAACAAGGTTTAATCAAATTAAAAGATCCATCTAATCTATTCTCAACTTCATTAGATATCATTGAAAATCCAAAACACTTACAAATTAAAGAAGTGGATACGTCAGTCGCAGCACGTGCGTTAGATGATGTGGATTTAGCAGTTGTAAACAATACTTATGCAGGTCAGGTTGGCTTAAATACTACTGATAACGGCGTGTTCGTGGAAGATAAAGATTCCCCTTATGTGAATATTATCGTGGCACGCGATGACAATAAAGATAGCGAAGCAGTCAAAAACTTTGTAAAAGCGTATCAAACTGACGAAGTGTATCAAGAAGCTCAAAAACACTTTAAAGATGGGGTAGTAAAAGGTTGGTAATCTATTAGATTAAAATTCACTCACCTAATTAAATAACAACCGCACATCATCGTGCGGTTTTATTTCTCTAACCTATAAGACCAGCACTTCACATAATAATCAATAGATGAATTACATCCCCCCCTAATATTCCCATTATACTTTAACTTTTGGTTATCAGTTTCTTTCATTATATAATGAAATTTTAGCTTAACCGCTTAAGTTCTTTGATTAACATATATTTTTTATTCTCCCCTTTCTGAATTAGGCTGACGCCGTTTTCCAATATTTTTACTCTCATTATGACGTACTTTCACTTTCTTTTGCTCCGCTTTTTTCTTATCCTCACGCTTTTGCTTAATCCGTGCTTTCTGTTTTTTACTCACACGCTTAATCTCACCATCTTTCGGAGCCTTGGTGCGAGGCTCAAGCCCTTCAATAATCCGAACTTTTAACAATTCCTCACTATAACGCTTTATTTTCCCTAATAACTTATAATCGTGTGCTTCAACAAAAGAAACCGCGGTCCCTTTTTTACCTGCACGTGCCGTTCGCCCGATACGATGCAAATATGTATCCGCACTATATGGCAAATCAAAATTTAACACGTGCGAAACATCATCAATATCAATCCCACGTGCCGCGACATCCGTTGCCACTAATACGGTGACCACACCATTTTTTAATTTATCAATCGCATTATTACGCTGCGTTTGTGCCATTTCCCCTTCCAAATAGGTACTCCGAATGCCACGCTTACGCAAGGTTTCTGACAGGGTTCGTACATCTTCACGTCGTCGCACAAACACAATACCACGGCTTACCTGTTCTTGTTCAATAAAGCGTGCTAAAAGCTTGATTTTATGTTCATTATTATCCGCGTGATAATACCACTGCTGAATTTTCTTACGTTCACGACGGCTTGGTTCCGCATCAATCTGCACTGGATCATTAAGCAATCGTGCGGCAAAATCAACCAATAATTCGCCTTCCAACGTTGCCGAAAATAGCAATGTTTGCTCACGCCAACGGGTTTCCGCCGCAATTTTCTCCGCATCTTGCCCAAAACCCATTTGCAACATTCGATCCGCTTCATCTAGCACCAGAATTTCCACAGAACGACAATCAAAATGCTCTTCCTTAATATATTGCAACAATCGACCTGGTGTCGCTACAACCAAATCCTGATTTTGATTAAATATTTCGCCGTGATTAGTATAAGATACGCCACCAGTAATCGTTGTAATCGCTAACTGGGTAAAACAAGCCAATTGCTGAGCTTGTTCCGCTACTTGTATCGCCAACTCACGAGTAGGAGTTAAGACCAACACCCGTGGCGCGCCAGGCTTACGTCGTGGATTATCAAGCAGATGCTGAATAGCTGGAATAAGAAACGCCGCGGTTTTGCCCGTTCCCGTAGGTGCTGACCCCAACACATCACGTTGCATCATTGCCGCAGGAATGGCTTGTTGCTGAATTGCGGTTGGACGGCTATATCCCTTTTTATCCAACGCTTTCAATAGCTCAGGCGCAAGATCAAATTCAAAAAACGGAGATTCTGTCATAAACTTCTCAAATCAATAAAATAATTTTCTATTATACCTTATTTCACCGTAAACCGCGGTCAAATTTATGGTGAATTTCCTAGCTTATTGCAATACACAAACTTCATTTCGTAATATTGATTAGAAATTCGCGTAAAATCCTTAAATTTCTGACCGCGGTTTTTATTGTTATCATTGATTTCTGCTTTA
>JAUNAB010000020.1 GCA_030527795.1 Pasteurellaceae bacterium
ATGTTGCATTGTAGCTTGATGTAATTGAAACGGAGCTGTCAGTGCTATTTACAGTTGTCGCATTTGCATCAACAGTATAATCAGTGCCACCGGTTGTAGCGTTTGTAGTAGCAGTTACCGCAGTATTATTGCCAGCAATAACGACAGAATGTTTAGCTGCTTCAACCGCAACCATATAAAGCTGTGAACCATTAATTGCTTCAGTTGATGTTGCTGTAATGTTACCTGCTGCAACATTTACAATTTTACGTTCATCTCCAGAAGCGCCAACACTTACATATTTCCCTGTGGATGAAACTGTACCGGCAAAACCAGAGTATGTTACGCCATTCACTGTAGCACTGGTCGTACTCTTAACGGATTCAGAACCACTTGCATTATCACCTAATATTACCGAACTACTAGTAGTCGCACTAATATTATTACCAAGAACTACAGTAGATTGACTAGAAACTGTATTATTAAAACCCACGGCAGTAGCATTTCTAGCAGAAACTGTATTATTAACACCTACAGCGAGAGAGTTTTTTCCTGAAACAGTACTATTGTAACCTAGGGCTATTGCGTTTGCTCCAGATGTATTTGTATTATTACCTAATGAAATTGAATTTGCAGATCCTGCTTTGGATAAATTACCCAACGCAATTGATGCTCCGCCAGTGGCACATGCATTACTAGAGATCGCTATTGAATCAGCCCCTGTCGCAGTTGAATTATTACCCATAGCAATAGAACGTGTACCTGTAGCATTACTAACAAAACCAATAGCTATAGCTGCAGCAGCAGAACTATTCGAATTATTACCCATAGCAATAGAATTCTCCGCTGATGAATTAGCATAAGCACCAATTGCAGTACCTGCTGTTCCAGTAGTTATTGAAGAAAAACCTAAAGCTATGCCATTACCTGCATTTGTATAAGACAATCGTCCAATAGCTAAGCTATGAGTACCGTTGGCATTGGAACTATCTCCAAGTGCAACACTACCTTTTGCACTTGAATTTGCAAAGTACCCAATTGCAACACTAGTGTCAGCAGTAGAATTTGCATGATAACCAAAAGAAGTTGCAAACCCACCAGTAGAATTTGATCCATGACCAACTGCTACAGAGTATTGACCGGTTGCGCGCGATTGTCCTCCAAATGCAAGAGCTCCTTGATTCGATGCTATGGCTCCAGCACCAACCGCAATACTATAACGCGCACTTGCAGATGTATTTGGACCAATAGCAAGACTCACTGTAGCACTAGCATTTGCAAGTGAACCAATGGCAATAGAAGATTGAGTCTGATCACTATTTCCTGCAGCATAAGCTCCATCTCCAATTGCAATATTGTATTTACCTCCATCTGCAGTGGCAGATGTAGAAGTTACAACACCATCTGATACCGATGAAATAGCTACAGATGCATATGTTGATGGGGAAAAAAAAGGTAACGTTAAACTTAACATAGATAACGCATACGGCACTACGTTTTTGCGTTCATCTACAGATGATCTTGATTTTGATTTTGATTTTGATAGCTCGGATACAACAACTAAACTTTGAGTTGTGTGATTCCAAATTACTTTAAAAATTTTATTCATTATAAAATCCTTCTTTAATCTACAAAAATACAAGGCTTATAGCCTTATATTTTAAATGAAGTTGTGTAGTAAAATCTTAATTAAAACAAGCTTCTACCTTTCTTTTGTCATCTATTTAGTAGAATACTACTCAATAACAACATAGAGAATGTTAGTATACTTGCCAATTGAATTGAGAAAATACCAAACTAATTTTAATCGTTTCGATATTATTTAGCAAGATATAAGAAATCTATAAAGATTGTGTTTGATAGGTACAACTTATTATAAATTTAAACAAAATGTCAATATAAGGTAAATTTTGTATAGAAAATGAAAATTTTTGACAGTATTTCTTATAATTAGATGAATTTTTACACAAAAAAATGAATAATCTATAAAATTTTTTTGCAGTTAAGTAATGTAAAATTTTTGTAAAAAAAGAAATTATATCTTTTTGTATAAATTTCAATGCAATTTTTGACCGCAGTTTTTATTCTTAATTGCTAATATCTACTTTTACATTCCTATAAACCCAATGCAAATTGTTTTTTGCATTTTGGGTGTGTTTTTTAGACAAAAAAATAACATAAATGGTAATTTTTTGTTAGAAATTGATAATATGTTTAAAAAGTGGGTCAATTTTTGATAAAGATCAAATTTTGACACATTACATAAGACTTTTATTAGTTTTTGTTTGCTAGTCTAGTTAATACTTTAAAGCCGTACATTCCATTTTTTAGATGTACCGTCCAACTGAGTTCGCTCATTGGTATCTTGTTGTAGAATTAGAATGGTTATAAAAAGTATCTTCATCAACCAGAAAGCAAACGAAAGTTTGTAAAAGTTATTAAGATTAAGAGGTCTTACGTGAATAAAATTTTTAAAGTAATTTGGAATCCTGTAACGCAAAGTTTCATTATGGTATACAAATTATCAAAAACCAAAGGCAAGTCATATTCATCAACGGATAAACGTAAAACCTTGGGTACTGCGGTGGCAAATTAGCTACTGCCTTTTTTGCACTAAGTGTGGTACCGACTGCGGATGCCGCTATTGCATATTCAGCAAATGGAGGTAGTACACAAGAGACGGGCACTAGTACCGTAGATGGTGCGTATGCTGGTCTTTGAGCCATAGCAATAAATGGTTGTACTAGCGGTGTTACAACAAGTGCGGCAGGAACTAACTCTATTGCAATTGGTACAGGCGCAAATGCTAGTACAGCCAATTCGATTGCGATTGGTACTAATGCACTTGCGGCGTCTAGTACTGATAATGCGTTAGCGATTGGTACTAACTCAAATGCGTCAGGGCGTTATTCTGCTGCATTGGGTTACAATGCAACAGCAAGTGCTGAAAGTTCTACCGCGATTGGTGACCACGCCAGTGCGACTGGTCAAAACGGCACTGCGATTGGTTATAAAGCGTCCTCGTCAGGTGTATATAGTTTTGCAATGGGTAGCTCGGCTTCCTCTTCTGGTTGCGCAAGTGTAGCGATTGGTCAAACCGCAATGCATCTGGAGCATTAAGTGTTTCTATCGGTAATGGCTCGAAAGCAAGTGGATACGGTGCAACTGCCTTTGGTAGCAATGCGAACGCTACGGGCAATCATTCACTTTCAATAGGTACATTTGCATTCACTAGTGGCAATCAATCTATCGCCATTGGTCAATTAGCAAATGCTTCAAATGAGTATGCTACAGCATTAGGTTCATACGCAAAAGCTTATGGCAATCGCTCAACGGCGGTTGGTACGGGTTCAATAGCTAGTGGAGAACATTCTAATGCATTTGGTTACGGCGCTAATTCAACTGCACAAGACTCCACCACAATCGGTACACGCTCAAATGCAACTGTGAATGGTTCTATTGCAATGGGTAACTATTCAATTTCATCAGGAGAAGATGCAACAGCAATTGGTAGCATATCAAATGCTAGTGGTGTAAGCTCTATCGCAATGGGTACTGCTGCGAGATCTTCAGATACTAGTGCTACTGCAATAGGTACTAAAGCTTCTTGTTTGAGTTCAACCGCAGTGGGGACTAACGCCTCTGCCTCTGCTTCTGCTATAACCGCTACTGCCATTGGTGCATTAGCAAACGCATCTGGCGTAGCGGCCACTGCGTTGGGAACATCTGCCAATGCGAGTGGTGCAAGTGCAACTGCTGTTGGTACTAATGCTGATGCGTCAGGTACAGCTTCCATTGCATTTGGACTTAATGCAACGGCTTCAGGTGCAACTGCGATTTCAATCGGTATGGATTCAACTGTTGCAAATACCAATACCGTTGCATTAGGTAACAACATTACTTCTACCCAAGATAACAGCGTAGTGTTGGGGAATAATTCAACCGATCGTGCTGCAACAGCGGAAACCCAGCAACCGTTTCAGGTGTAACTTATGGTTCATTCGCAGGTGTAGGCTCTGCTGCAAATGGTGTTGTAAGCGTAGGTTCTATTGGTGCAGAACGCCAAATCATTAATGTCGCAGCAGGTAATATTTCTGCAACTTCAACTGATGCTATCAATGGTTCTCAGCTTTATTATGTTGCGGCAGAAGCAGCTAAACATTCTGTAGTTATTGCTGGTACAAATACTAACGTAACAAGCACTATAAATGCGACAACAGGTGGAACAGATTATACCGTCAATGCGTATAACACAACCGTAAGCAGTACTGACAGCTCTGTCACCGTCACTAGCACTTATAACGCAACAACACGTACTATTGATTACAATTTATCAGTAAATACTTCAGCTATTAGTGTTGCAACAGGCAGTGTCAACACGACTTCAGACGGCACTGCAAGTGTTGTGAACAATGGTTATGTAAATGCAACCACTTTGGCTAACGTTGTTAATAACGTTTCTTGGAAATTAGCAGGTAATGGTGCGCTGGTTGATAACGTTACTGCTGGCGATACCGTGAATTTTGTAAACGGTACTGGCGCAACCGCGGTTGTTACGGCTGTTAACTCAACGTATTCAACCGTTACTTTTTATGTTAATACTACCAGTGGTTCAACCAATGCGAACGGCACAGTAACCGTAGCTAATGGTAGCAGCTACTTAAATGCCTCTTCCGTTGCTGACTTAATCAATAATGCCTCATTTAATGTAACTGGCGGTCAAACAGGTACGGGTTCTTATACCAATGCCAATACGTCAGCAAATACCAATGTTACCGCAGGATCAACTGTAAAATATGTGGCGGGTAACAACATTAATATTACTCAAGATGGCTTAACTTATACTATTGCAACGAGCGATAATGTTACCTTCACCAATGTCAACACTACTAACTTAACTGTGGCAAGTAACGGTACAGTGAATATGGGTAACAACACTGTTGCGGGTGTCGCTAATGGTACTAACTCAACTGACGCAGTGAACTTGTCTCAATTAAATGCAAGTAAGTCTTCTGTAGTTTCTGGTTTAAACACGAATGTTGTCAACACAACCAATGCTGACGGTAGTACAACTTACACTGTTAATGCCAATGCAACAACTGTAAACAGTACTGATGGATCTGTTTCCATTACGTCAAGCTATAATGCAACTTCTAATACCACAAACTATGACCTTTCTGTTAATACAACCGCAGTGACTAATGCGATTACAGGTTACGCGAATGTTACTAACGGTACGGCAAATGTGGTAGGCAACGCGAACGGCTTAGTGAATGCAAGTACACTTGTGAGCGTGGTAAATAATGTATCTTGGAATGTTGCTTCTATCTAATGGTAACGTAACTGGCAACGTTTCTGCAGGTAATACTGTAGACTTCGTAAATGGTAACGGCACCACTGCAAATGTAACTTATAGCAATGGTACAACCACAATTAGCTACAACGTAAATAGCACTAGTGGCTCAGTCAATTCAAATGGTACAGTTGCAGTATCTGATGGTAACAGCTACTTAAATGCGTCTACTGTGGCTAATTTGATTAATAGCGCAGCATTTAATGTCAGCGGCGGTTCTATTGGTACAGGCTCATACACATCGACTGGAGCAAATTCAAGTGTTACTGCTGGCTCCACTGTAACCTTCAATGCAGGTAACAACATTAACATTTCTCAAGATGGGTTAACTTACAACATCTCAACCAGTGATAATGTGACCTTCACCAATGTAAATTCAACTTCTGTTGTCATTGGTAATACTTCTGATAGCTCTTCACCAACGGTGAATATGACTACTAACAGTAACGGTAGCTTGAATATTGCTAATGCTTCAGGTGATGCTGTTCAAATTAGTGGTGTTGCTAATGGTACTAACTCAACTGATGCCGTTAACCTTGCTCAATTAAATGCAAGCAAATCCTATGTCACCGCAGGTAACAATGTTAATGTCGCAAATACAACGAATGCTGACGGCAGTACGACTTACACGGTAAGTGCAAATGCAACCTCTGCAAGTAGTGCTGATGGTAGTGTGGGCGTTGTTTCAAGTTACAATGCAACTACTCAAACTACAAATTATGATTTAACCGTAAATACTACTGCTGTAACCAATGCGATTACTGGTGATGCTAATGTAACTAATAATGGCACAGCAAGTGTAGTATCCTCTGGGTTAGTCAATACAACAACTTTAGTTGATGTAGTGAATAACATTTCATGGAGTGTTGCAGGTAACGGTAATGTCACTGGTAAAGTTTCTGCTGGTAATACTGTTGACTTCGTTAACGGTAATGGTACAACGGCAAGTGTTGCGTATAACTCAACAACAGGAACAACCTCAATTAGCTACAATGTAAACTCTACTACTGGTTCAATTAATGATAATGGTACAGTTTCTGTTACTGATGGTAATAGCTACTTGAATGCCTCTACTGTGGCTAACTTAATTAACAACTCATCATTTAATACTGCAGTAAGCAATGTGAGTGGTTCAAGTGGGGTATCTACGGATACTGGCGCAAGTAACGTTGTTAAAGCAGGTAGTACCGTCAGTCTTATCGCGGGTAATAATACCGTAATCGCGAAAGACGGTTTAAATTACACGATTTCTGTGAGTGATACGCCTACCTTTACGACGGTTAATGCCACTACGGTTAATGCGAACAATCTAACTGTTGGTGGTAATGGTGGTTCATTGACTGTTGCGGGTAATACCACGATTGATATGGGCAATAATCAAATACATAATGTTGCAGCGGGTACTAACGCAACTGATGCTGTCAATGTCGCACAGTTAAATAACTCTGTTGCTAATATCAATAACAAAATTGATGGTGTGAAGAGAGAAAATAGACGCGGTATTGCCACTGCGGGTGCATTAGCAATGGTGCCACAAGCAACCTTACCAGGTAAATCCTTGCTTTCTGCGTCAACTGCTTACTACCGCGGTCAATCTTCACTTGCAGTTGGTTACTCTCGTTTATCTGATAACGGTAAGATCTTGCTGAAAAATGGGGTTTCAACCAGTGTGAACTCATCAAAAGATACCATCTTTGGTGCGTCAATTGGTTACCAATGGTAATAATGTAAATCATAAATAGGCTTAATTGCTTAAGCCTATTTAAGAATAAAAACGCTAAAGTTTCGGCTTTAGCATTTTTTTATTTATTGATTTTGCAATAATTTTTCAATTTCAATTAACGGGGCTAATAAACGTGCTAGCCCGTCTAATTCTTTCATCGCTTCTTCAATATAGGCTGATACCGCAATTTGTGTAGGCAATGATGATCCGCGATCGATCAAAGCGTGCATTCGCGGAATAAAGATCCATTGTAACCACTGTTCTGGTGCAAGAGTATCAATTGCAAAAGGTTCAGTACTTTGTAATGCCTGTTCGTTTGGCGGTAGGCTTTCCCACAATGTGAGATCCTGTAATATTTCTTGTAATTGATATAAATGAGATTGGGTTTGTTGATGAATCGACATAATAGACCTGCTGTGATTTATTCGTTAGAATGGGAAAATTGTAAACTAAATTCCACTGAAAATGTACCTTATTGATGTTTTTTTCACGGGCTATGCCAATGATGCCCCTTTTTTAATTAATCAAATTGTTGACCAATGGCGATATAATGGACAAATTATTGGGCGAGAGATCCCGCTCTTTCTAGCTCAGCAAGAAGATCAACAAGGTTTTGCCTTACGGGTGGTTTGCCCTGAGCAACAAAGCCTATTGCCTGATTATCATAATCAACCCGTACAAAATGCCCTTCAACAAGCTGAAAACCGCGGTATTTTTTTTGATAGTTTTCAAGTGGTCGCCGATGATCTTAATTCTGATAGCACATCCGCAACGGCAAAACCAAATTGGCAGTTGCTCTACACCACTTATCTGCAATCTTGCTCGCCCCTACACAGCGGTGATGATCTCAGCCCGATTCCGTTATATCTTGCTTTCCGCGATGCCCCTCATTTAAGCCAAGATATGATCAAATGGCAAGAAAACTGGCAAGCCTGCGATCAGCTACAAATGAATGGCTCAGCCCTAGAACAAGCGGCATTAAATGAATTATCCGCGGTTGACAGCACCTTATTCAAACACGGTTATGCGTTACGACAAGAAATTGAACAGCATACCCATATTCCGACCTATTACTATCTCTACCGCGTGGGCGGCGAAAGTCTAGCTAGTGAACAACAACGTTGTTGCCCACGTTGCCACAGCGATTGGCGTTTAGCGACCTCGTTATTTGATATGATCTATTTTAAATGCGATAACTGCCGTTTAGTGTCAAACTTGTCTTGGTCATTTGCTGAATAAAGCAAAACCGCGGTCAAAAATTCATTCGTTTTTTTGACCGCGGTTTTCAGCTAATCGGCTATTTAACCTTAGAAACCTAAAGCGTAAAGGGTGTTAAGAAGTTGCACGCCTAGAAATGCCAAGCTAAAGCGTTGCTCATCGGCAACCGTCCAAAAACTCACACCCGTGTTGCCATCAAGATCATAAATAGGTTTAATTTCGCTAATATGTAACTGCACATTATCTTCGCCATTTTCCTGTTCGCCATTGCTGACGGGTGTCGTCACATTTTCATCAACGCTTAACCACGCACGTTGAGTCCATTGTTCGCTCAAAATCGTGCTATCAATGTCTTGTTGTTGCGCAAATAGGCTCACTTGCTGTGCTAATCCATAAAAAACAGGCACTTGAATACTGTGGATCTGCATTTCGCTATCAGCTAAAGTAGGGAAAATACGCGATAATTGCTGCAACAAGGTATCATCTGCCACAGGGAACACATCAAAGGCTAAACGCGTTTTGCCTTCATCTAACGGCAACCCATTCAGCAAACGTGCGGTCTGCCCTGCCAATTCCTTCACATTTTTTTCGCCTTGATAAGACGCAGGCAATAAACTGCTTATCGTTAATTTCGCAATCTGATGTTCAGC
This sequence comes from Pasteurellaceae bacterium, assembly GCA_030527795.1. GTDB lineage: Bacteria > Pseudomonadota > Gammaproteobacteria > Enterobacterales > Pasteurellaceae > JAUNAB01. The sequence goes on from JAUNAB010000020.1 coordinate 8,924, forward strand.
TAAAATATCAGAAAGCGTCAACGCGATTTGGCTCACTTGTGGATTCGGCAAGCAAATAATGTTGCTATCATACAAATAATTCGCCACTTCGCCATTCACACTCGGCAATACGATAGGCGCACTGTCGGCACATACCCCGTTCAAATCCAATACCCGACAACCTGCATTAGCAATTTGCAGCAATACGTCTTGTTGCTGATTATCTGTTGACACCAGTAAATAATCCCATTCAGACCATTCCACTTCATCAACTTTGCACTGCTCGACAAATTTTTGATTAAAACGCAAACTTTGTTCTTCCGCAAAAGGCGAAATTTCTACTGCGATGAGCTGAGTGATCTCCAATTCACTTTGTTGTAAAAATTCAATCATTTTTTCACAGAGATCAAATTCTGCCGCAATGGCAACGCGTAAACTATTCATTTTCTATTCCTATCGTTATAAAATGGCAATCATTCAAATTTCCTGTCTATTCTACTGTTTTTATGGAGAAAAAGAAAATGACCCCAGCCGTAGATTTACTTAAAAAACATAAAATTCCCTTTGTGTTACACCATTATGACCACGATCCCGATAATACGCATTTTGGCGATGAAGCCGCTGAAAAGCTCGGCATCGCCCCTGAACAATCCTTCAAAACCTTGTTGGTGGCTGAAAATGGCGATCAAAAGAAATTAGCTTGTTTCGTGTTGCCAACCGCGAATATGCTCAACTTAAAAAAAGCCGCTAAAGCAATTGGCGCGAAAAAAGTTGAACTGGCTGAAAAGGATGCCGCCCAGAAAAGTACAGGCTATTTAGTCGGTGGCATTAGCCCACTTGGACAAAAGAAACGACTTAAAACCGTCATTGAGCAATCCGCACTCAATTTTTCCCATATTTATGTTTCGGGCGGAAAGCGGGGTTTGAGTGTAGAAATTTCACCGCAAGATTTGACCACGGTACTTAATGCACAAGTAATTGATATTGTTGATGAATAGTCAAAATGAAACGAGAAACCCTTAACGAAATTGATTTTGCTCAGCTTTACCGAAATCATTTCCAACTGGCTAACCGTCAACCAAAACAGCCACAGGATTGGGATCAAAAAGCCCTAAAAATGCAAACAAGTGAGTTTGATTTAAACAATGACTATGTGCAATCCTTTGTAAGCCGAATGACATTATCGCCTAATGATACCTTACTTGATGTGGGTTGTGGCGGCGGTGCAATTTCTCTTGCTACCGCGGACAAAATTCAGCACGTTTTTGCTCTTGATTATAGCCAAGGTATGCTCGACTTATTGCAACGGCGAATGGACCAGCGTGCTATTCACAACATTACCCCGATTTTAAAAAACTGGGAATCCGATTGGGCTGATGTGCCCAAATGCGATATTGCGGTTTCTTCACGTTCTTCTATGGTCGGCGACTTACAACAAGCGCTCAACAAACTGAATGCAAAAGCACGAAAAGCCGTTTATATGACGATGACCGTTGATCATCAATGGGATTATGCCGAAATAATGTATGTAATCGGGCGTACAGGGCTAAACTTCCCAAGCTATATTTATGCTCTCAATCTGCTTTATCAACAAGGTTATCTGGTAAATGTTGATTTTATTCCGCGTAACAATATCCTATCCACCAAGCCACTTAGCGTTGATGAATTACTCAAATCAGTGCAATATCGCGTTGGTTCAACCTTAACCAATAACGAAGTTCAAAAATTACAAGCCTACTATCAACAAAATCAACAAGATTTAGCTGAACAACAAGCCTATTGGGCATTTTTACATTGGAAAAAATAAGGAGACCTATGATTTACTTTTCTGAACACGAACTCGATCAATTATTATTAGAAGATATTTATCGGGGCGATTTAACCACACAAACATTGGGTTTGAATAACACCTTCGCTACAATCCAATTTACACGCAAAAATGCAGGAATTATTGCGGGCATTAGGCTCGTGCAACGCTTGTGTCAAAAATTGGATCTCATCGGACAAGCCGTAGTACACGACGGGGAATGGGTTAGCGAAGGATCATTATTATTTCAAGCACAAGGGCGTGCCGAACAAGTCCATCAATTATGGAAAGTTGCTCAATTAGTACTTGAATGGAGCTGTGGAGTAGCACAATATACTGCTCAAATGGTTGCAAATGCACGCCAAATTGAACCCAATGCTATTGTCGCCTGCACCCGTAAAAGCATTCCCTATACTAGAAAACTAGCTACAATGGCGGTTTTAGCTGGCGGTGGGCATATTCATCGGCAAGGCATTAGTGAAAGCCTATTAGTCTTTACTAATCATCGCAACTTGCTTGAACATCCTAATGATTATCAAGCCATTGTGGCACAACTTCGTCAAAATGCCCCCGAACATAAAATTACCTTAGAAGCAGATAATTTAACCCAATTTAGCCAAATATTACAGGCTCATCCCGATATTATTCAACTTGATAAATTCAGCTTAACACAAGTGCAAACCGCTTTAACAATGGCTCGAGATTTCCCCCTTGTGCAACTGTCGGTCGCAGGTGGTGTAAATCGTGATAATGTGGCACACTATGCCAAGTTAGGTATCCGCTTATTTATTACCTCTGCGCCTTATTATGCTCAGCCAGAAGACATTAAAGTACAAATTTCCCCATTAATATAAAAGTTACTTAAAAAAATACCACGAACTTATCGTGGTATTTTAACGCATTAAAGTAACTCGCTTAATGCTTTCGCGATACTATCGTCATTGTTTGAGCCAATGATTTTCTTTGCACTCTGCTGTACTTCGGGTTTTGAACCGCCCATTGCGATGCCCATTCCAACTAATTCTAACATACTGATATCGTTAAAATTATCGCCAAATGCAATGACCTTATTGGGATCAATCTTTTCCAACTTAAGCAATTCAGCTAAACACGCCCCTTTGCTATTGCCAACGAGGGTGATATCCACGCGATCCACCCAAGACCATTCTGAACTAAATTGATCTTGTGCCAATTGATCAACGAATCGTTGCATTTTGTCTAAATCAGGATCGCTAATTAGCACCTTCCAAATCAAAGTGCCATTGTCAATAAATTGCTGAAAATTCTCTACTTGATAAACATTCGGGCGTTCGTTTTCAGGGCAACTCGCCACCCATTTTTGAAATTTCTCAAAATGAGGATTTAACACTTCGTAGGTCATTGCATCACGTGTATAAACCGCAACGTGAATGCCTTGTTTTTTTGCTCGATTAATTAAAAATGCGGCTTGCGCTGTACTCAATGGATTAGAATAAAGCACCTGATCATTTTTAAAATCATAAAGATAAGTGCCGTTACAACAAATCACGGGGGTATCTAAATTCAACTGAGCATAATAAGGACGTACCGCAGTATGATGTCGCCCCGTCACAAAAAAGACCTTAATGCCCTTATCACGAGCCTGTTGAATGGCTTGTTTACTTGATTCTAAAATCACGCCTTGACTATTTAATAAAGTGCCGTCAAGGTCAAATGCAATCGCCTGATACATAATTTTCTCCATTTTTAATATTTGATTGGGCTAGCATAGCACTAAATCGTCCGATTTTCTATGCTCCCCCGTTCTCATTAAGCGAAAACCGCGGTCAAAATTTAACGCGTTTTTTGACCGCGGTTTACTACAATAATCCTGCCAACTGAAAGAAATGGCGATAGGCATCGGCTTTTTTGGCTAAACTTAAAGGGTAAGCACGCGATGTTGAAGGTAAGCGGTATAATTTAAGTGAATGTTGCGGAAAAAGGAAATCAATAAACTGATTCGTTTTTGGTGCTGGGTGCTTTTCTAGTAACAAACTTAGCAAGGCTTCGGTGGCTTTTCCGCCCGTAGTGAACAGCCAACGGCAATGTGGTACTTGTTTTAAGACGTGAGCTAAATCAACAGTTTCAACGATTTTCAAAAATTTGTCTGACGCATTATCTTGTTCGCGAATGGCTTTTACTACCGTTGGACAAAGTGCAATACCTTTTTGCCATAAAAAATCGCGGATCTTTTCTGGCTCAAAACAGCGTTGATTGGACGATTGGAAATATGCAGCGTCATTAAAAAAGACCAACCCATAAATACGCCACATATCATTTTGGAAATTAGGATAATGAAATTCCATACAACGTTTATCTGGTTTAGGAGGAAAAGTCCCCATCATCACTTTCGCCTGTGGCGGCAATATCGGTGCAAAAGGGTGAGTTTCAATTTGTGGCATTATTACTCTCTTATTCAATTTACCGCGGTCAAAAAAACATGTGGATTTTTGACCGCGGTTACGGTTAATTTTATTTATCATCAGATATAAAAAAGGAATGCTATTGCATTCCTTTTAGTTTATCGCAGATTACAGTGCTTTTAAAATATCTTCAACACGTTCTTTGGCATCGCCAAATAACATTTGTGTGTTTTCTTTGAAGAATAATGGATTTTGAACGCCTGCATAGCCAACCGCCATTGAACGTTTAAACACAATCACATTTTGTGCTTTCCACACTTCCAAAACAGGCATTCCTGCGATTGGGCTAGTTGGATCATCCATCGCAGCTGGGTTAACGGTATCATTCGCACCGATAACAAGTACCACATCAGTATCTGCAAAATCATCATTGATTTCATCCATTTCAAGCACGATATCATACGGCACTTTTGCTTCAGCCAATAATACGTTCATATGCCCAGGTAAACGCCCTGCAACAGGGTGGATACCAAAACGAACGTTAATACCGCGGTCGCGTAATTTTTGCGTAATGTCCGCCACTGGATATTGTGCTTGTGCTACTGCCATACCATATCCTGGGGTGATGATGACCGAGCTAGCATTTTTTAATAACTCTGCCACTTCTTCCGCATTGGTTTCACGATGTTCTCCTTGTTCTTCATCTGAACTAGCCACTACATCGTTGCCAAATCCGCCCGCGATAACGCTAATAAATGAGCGATTCATCGCTTTACACATAATGTAAGATAAGATCGCACCAGATGATCCCACCAATGCTCCTGTTACGATTAACAAGTCATTATTTAACATAAACCCTGCCGCTGCCGCTGCCCAACCTGAATAAGAGTTAAGCATTGACACCACAACTGGCATATCTGCACCGCCAATTGAAGCAACCAAATGCCAACCAAAAGCTAATGCAATGACGGTCATCACTAAAACAGGGAAAATATTCTCTGGCGATTTTAAAAATGCCACCAGCAATAAAGCTGATACCACCAACGCAGCTAAATTGAGTTTATGGCGATGAGGTAACATTAATGCTTTTGAATTGATAATGCCACGCAATTTACCAAAGGCAACAATCGAACCCGTAAACGTCACTGCACCGATAAAGATACCTAAAAACACTTCTACGTTATGAATGTTATCTAACACCACTTGTTCGGCATCAAATGCGGCTTTTTGAGCAAGAATACCCGCTTGAGCTGCTTCGGTAACATATTCTACCCCTTCAGGTATGACAAAATGTGCGGTTTCGTGTAAACCAAAACTATTGAAACCCACTAATACCGCTGCCAAACCAACAAAGCTGTGCAAAATAGCAACTAACTCAGGCATTTCAGTCATTTCAACTTTTAACGCACGGCGTACACCAATCACGGCACCAATTGCCATTGCAATTAAAATCCAAACTTGACCTGCGGTTTTAGGGCCAAAAATTGTTGCGACTAAAGCAATCGCCATTCCCACGATACCAAACCAACAACCTGCTTTTGCCGTTTCGTGTTTAGAAAGACCAGCAAGGCTCATAATAAACAATAACGCAGCCACAATATACGCTGCTTGAACAAAACCTTCAGACATTGTTTTCTCCTTAACCTTTTCTAAACATTGCAAGCATACGTTGAGTGACTTTGAAGCCACCGAAAATATTAATACTTGCCACTAATACTGCGATAAACGCCAATAAGCTTACAAAGAAGTTACCTTGGGCAATTTGTAGTACCGCACCCACAATAATAATCCCCGATATCGCATTTGTTACTGCCATTAATGGCGTATGCAGAGCGTGGCTTACATTCCATACCACATAATAACCCACTACGCAGGCAAGCACGAAAACGGTGAAATGCGATAAAAATGCACTTGGCGTCACGGAAGCTAACCATAAGAACAATAAGGCAACCAATGCCATAATGCCATATTTTTTGCGAGGATCGGTTGGTTTTGGTTCTGCTTTTTCAATAGGTTTTGCCGCTGCTTTTTGTGGCTGAGCCGAAACTTTAATTGGTGGTGCGGGCCAAGTTACTTCACCATCACGCACAATAGTGACACCGCGTAACACAATATCATCAAAATTGATATCAATTTTGCCATCTTTCTCTTTGCAGAGTAATTTCAACAAGTTGATAAGGTTGGTACCATAAAGCTGTGATGATTGTGTTGGTAAACGACTTGGTAAATCTGTGTAACCAATAATTTTCACTTGGTTATCAGTTATCACCACTTGATCCGCTTTGCTTAATTCACAGTTACCGCCTGTCGCAGCCGCTAAATCTACAATCACACTCCCTGGTTTCATTGACGCAACCATTTCTTTGGTAATCAAACGTGGGGCAGGCTTACCTGGGATTAATGCGGTCGTGATAATAATATCCACTTCTTTGGCTTGTTCTGCATACAAGGCTAATGCACGGCGGTTAAATTCTTCCGACATCACTTTCGCATAGCCATCGCCGCTTCCACCTTCTTCTTTGAAATCAATTTCAAGGAAGCTTGCACCCATACTTTCAACTTGCTCTTTTACTTCAGGACGTGAGTCAAACGCACGCACAATCGCACCCAAGCTATTTGCCGCACCGATCGCCGCAAGACCTGCGACCCCAGCACCAATCACTAATACTTTTGCAGGTGGGACTTTACCTGCCGCGGTAATCTGCCCCGTAAAGAAGCTACCAAATTCCCCAGCGGCTTCAATGACTGCACGATAACCCGCAATATTCGCCATTGAACTTAATGCATCTAAAGACTGCGCACGCGAAATCCGCGGTACGGCATCCATCGCTAAGACATTAATTTTTTTAGCCGATAATTTTTTCACTAATTCAGGATGCTGCGCTGGCCAAATAAAACTGACGAGTGTTGCCCCTTCCTTGATTAACTCAATTTCGCTATCCGTAGGTGGATTAACTTTAAAGATAATATCCGCATTCCATACCGTTTTCTGATCGCCGATCTGCGCACCCGCATCAATAAACGCATTATCTTCAAAACTTGCTTTAAAACCCGCATTATGTTCAACAATTACTTCAAAACCTAATTTTAGAATTTGTTGAACCGTTTTTGGCGTGGCAGCCACACGGCTTTCGTTATCAAGCAGTTCTCTAGGTACACCAATTAACATAATGTTTCCTTCAAATTGTTGACGAATTTTTGGTTGGATCACCCAACCCCCAAAGACGACTCAGAGTTACCTAATTTCTCAAGTCAAATCTTGTGTAACTCTACCACTAATTTCGTGAAATTTAAAAAAGAATTTTCCTAAAATGAATGATTAAACGATTGTTACTGCCTATTATATAAATAATAGATTTTCAATATGTTAGACACCAAAGCAACAAAACCGCGGATCAAAAAATTTTCAAATTTTGATCCGCGGTTTTGACCAATAAGCCGAGTTAAAGTATCACGCCTTAAAGATCATCAATGATTAAATATATTTTAGCAATGGGTCCGTGTACGCCAACAACCTTGATTAACTCAATATCCGCGGTTGAACTTGGCCCCGAAATAATATTAATACAAGAAGGCATTCGCTCACCTTGTAACGCCTTTTGATGCAAAATATTCGCTAATTGTGCCACACGCGGTAGCAATGTACTTTTCCGAAGAACAACGACTGATTTTTCAGGCAATAAACTTACCGAACGTCCACGATCCAAACTTGAAAAAAGAACAATCCCACCAGATTCAGCTAAGCCATATTCTGCGTGAACAATACCAATATTCGCTTTTTCAGCTTCGGCAATATTTTGTCCACCATTGGCAAAGTTCCAGAAATAACTCTCATATTTATCGCTTACCACTGACGAAATACCGAGTTCATCAAGACGTTGATCACGGTTTAAAATGACAGGTCCACCACCATATTTCTCACATAACGCCAATATTTGTGATGCTGCTTGTTCAGAATGACATACTACGGTATCAACCAATAACGCTTTTGACACAGTTAAAAATGATTCAAACAACGCATCAGGCGACAAATCTGTTAAACGTGTAAGGGGATAATCATTTACCCATTGTGGCACGGGTTCAGGAACAAGTTGACGCGGTCTTCCCATTCTCTCTGCTAACCGATTAAGAAAATTTTCACGATTTTGTAAATCCATTAGTTTCTCCCTCTATTCTCAAACCATTCACGGAAACTTTCACCATCTGGTGTCGGTAGATCACGTGCCTTCGTCCATTCAGATATTGCTCCCATTTCAAATGGCATTTTCCCATTTTTAATGACTTTACTCGCAACTTTTGCACCAATTTTTACCCCAATTTTCCATACTTTTGGATGGGAATTCGCAAAGGTAAATCCTTTTATAGATAAACGTTCAGTTAATGGCGTCATTCCTGATTCAGCAATATGTTCTCGATGAGTTAAGATCAATTGTGCCAACGGAATTTTGACAGGGCAGACTGAGTTACAAGCTGTGCAAAGAGAACAGGCATAAGGTAATTCTTTAAATTCTTTATATCCACCCAACAATGGAGAAATCACCGCACCAATTGGACCAGGATAAATCGATCCATATCCGTGTCCACCAATTTGGCGATAAGCAGGACAGGTATTTAAACAAGCACCGCAGCGAATGCAGCGTAATACTTCTTTAAACTCACTTTCTAAGATTTTGGAACGTCCATTATCAACAATAACCAAGTGAAAATCTTCTGGACCATCTGTCTCACCAGCAAGGCGTGGGCCAGTTAACCAAGTATTGTATCCCGTCAATTTCGCTCCAACCGCACTACGTGCAAGCATTGTAATCAAAACATCAACTTCTTCAAATGTCGGAGCAAGGCGTTCCATTCCCATTACCGCGATATGAGTTTTCGGCACGGTTGTAGCAAGACGGAGATTCCCTTCATTTGTAACCAAACAAACCGAGCCTGTTTCAGCTACTGCGAAATTACAGCCACTGATACCAATATCCGCTTGCATAAAATCTTTACGAATAACCTCACGGATAAATAATGTCATCGCTTCTGGTGTTTCATCACCCTGATAGCCTAATTTTTCCTGTAAATCTTTACGAATTTGCTTTCTATCTTTATGAATAGCTGGCACAACAATGTGAGAAGGTTTATCGCCTACGATTTGCAATAAATATTCACCCAAATCCGTTTCTACAACTTTTATGCCATCTTGTTCTAAAACATCATTAAGACCAATTTCTTCGGTTACCATCGATTTAGATTTGACGACTTTTTTAGCCTGTTTTTCGCGTGCGACTTGGCGAATATAGGCTGTCGCTTCTTCTGCGGTTTCAGCAAAATATACTTTACCGCCATTTTCTATTACTTTTTCACTTAATTGATATAAATAAGCATCTAAATTTGCTAAAACATGATTACGGATTTGTTTCGCCAAATCACGCCATTCTTCCCAATGCCCTAGCTCTTCTACCATTTTTTGACGATTAGCACCAATAGTTTCTTGTGCTTTAATTACCGCCTTTCTCATAATTTCATTATGAATTTGCTGATCAACGCGCTGTTTAAACGCAAGGTTACTTGTTTTTAAAGACATTCTAGTTTCCTTCCTGCATAAGCACTTCGGCAATGTGCATCACTTTAACATTTTTCCCTTCTCGGCTAAGGCGTCCCGCTATATTAATTAAACAACTTACATCTGCCCCAATTAAATAATCAGGATCGGCCTCCATAACATTGACGACTTTTTCAGTGACCATTTCACCTGAAATTTCTGCCATTTTTACTGAAAAAGTTCCACCAAATCCACAGCAAGTTTGTTGATTATGAATAGGCATTAAAGTTAAGCCTTTGACATTTTGCAGTAATAGCAACGGTTCTTTTACAATTCCTAGCTTACGGCTCAAGCTACAAGACGGATGATAAACAGCCTTACCTGGTAACGTTGCTTCAACATGAGTGATTTTTAAAACATTGACAATAAAATCTGTTAGATCATATAACCGATCAGCAATATTTTTAGCACGTTCCGTCCAGTCAGGTTCACCAAAACGGGTAAAATGATCGGCATAATGTTTTATCGCATACACACAAGACCCTGCTGGTGCAACGATGGGATAATCATTCACTTCAAATGTTTGAATTAAATTTTTCATTCCATCTAATGCTTGTTTCACATAGCCACTATTGATTGCAGGTTGACCGCAACAACCTTGCTTTTCTAAAAATATGACGTTGCATCCTAATTTTTCTAACAATAACACTGTATTTTTAGCGACATTTGCTTTTAGCACATCCGCAATACAAGTGACATATAAATTAACATTCATAAAAACTCCAACTAATAATGAAAATAATTAGCAAGTAGGATCTAATAAACTAAACGCCCGATAAACTATCGGGCGAAAAAGTTAGTGAAGCACTATTTAGATACCACTAAAAAAAGATTGGTACAAGTACAATAGCTGTCAGTGCTGCAATAACCCCATAAATAAACATCGGCATTGCAGTTTGTTTAATAATATTCCCTTCTTTATTTTTAATATTTAACACTGAACAAACAGCGACAATATTATTAATACAAATCATATTGCCCATCGCCCCTCCAACTGATTGTAATGCTAAAATAAGGCTACTTGATAACCCCACAGCTTCCGCTGTTGATAATTGCACACTACCAAAGGTTAAATTAGAAACCGTATTTGAACCAGAGAAAAATGCGCCGACCGCACCTAGATAAGAAGAGAAAAGCAACCAATATTCCCCTGTAATATCCGCAAAACTTTTACCAATAATTTTTACCATTGAGTTATCTCCTCCAATCAACATCAAATTCACCATAATTAATGCTCCTAATAAAGCAATCAATGGATTACGTGACTGATTAAAACTTGATAAAAAAATATGTCCAATATTTTTCCGCGATATTTTAAACAAAGGTAAAGCAATCAAGACAGTTACAACAAATGGAATCAATGCGGGAACATAAAGGAGTTTATATTTCTCAGATACCATTGTACCAAAAATATTTTTTAGCGTAAAAACAAGCCCATGTCCAATATCTAAATTGGCAAAACCAAGTGGGATAGAAAACCATGTTGACGCATCATTCATAAAGGCTTTGAACGGTAATTGATGTATGCGTGTAATTACTAAAATCGCGATCAATATTCCCGTTGGTAACAAAGCTTTAATGATTTCATTTAACGTAATAGTTTGTTTATCTCTCTCATCTTCAACTTTTGCCAGACCAATCCCTTTATTAGCAACCAAAACTGAAATCAATAAACCAATCGCACCGCCTACAAGTGATGGAAATTCATAATTAACTAAAGCAAGTAAAAAATAAGGAATAACACAAGAAAAAACACTGATATAAATATATAAAATATTTTGACGGATTTGTTTCCAAGAAACCATAAAACGTAATGCAATAACTGGAACAATAAGCGCCGCTACTGAATGGATAAATGCAGTCATTGCCCCCACTTGCAATGTTTGATCTTCACTAAGGTTTAATGGACCAAAACCAAACCAAGTTGGTGTACCCACTGCACCAAATGAAACTGGCACAGAATTCATAATTAATGCCAATACTGCAACTTTTAACGGATTAAATCCTAAACCAACTAAAATTGGTGCAGCAATTGCTGCTGGCGTACCAAAACCACTAGCACCTTCAATCATAAATGCAAATGCCCAACCAATAATCATAATTTGTGCAATCGGATTAGAACTAATATTACCTAACCATTTACGTAATGTATCGGTCACTCCTGAGATTTCAGAAAAACGATTGAATAGTACAGCACCAAAAATAACCGTCACTGGCGTTAACACAGCCACTAAGCCTGATACGATATTTGCACTCACCAGAGTAAAATCTGAATTAAAATAAAAAAGTTGGATCAGTAAAACTAACATTGCAATTGAAGGTAAAGCAATATAAGAAGGCCAAGCATTACGCTTTACCATAAGATAAATTAATAAAATAATTGGGAAAAGACTAAAGAAAAGTGGCATATCAATATCCTTACTTTCGTAAATTTATAATTTAAATGAATAAACGCGTTTCATTCTCTAAGTAAGGAGATTGTAGAGATTAATCTGATAAAAATCCTAACTTTTGTTACAAAATATGAAGAATATCACATTTTATTTGGGGCTGTACTAGATAACTAGAATAAATTCTGCTTTACTAATTGTTTTAAAATG
>JAUNAB010000003.1 GCA_030527795.1 Pasteurellaceae bacterium
TTTTACGCCAAAAATAAAACCCGATAAATTGCACAGGAACGTAGAAAATAAATTGAGCATCATTTCGCCATAGAGTTGGAACGTATAAGAAATATAGGCGTACAGCGAAACGGAAATCAATCCAAAGAAATAATTGCTAATTTTGCCTTTGCCAACAAAGACCACGCACAAAATCTCCGCGATCGCTGCCAATGGCAAATCAGGTTGAACAAAAAATACAATCACTTGAATAATGAGAAAAATTGCTAACCAAACGACTTCAAACCTATTCCAACCGCCAAATAATTCTTAATAAAGTCGATGATGACATTGTGATGATTGTGAGTTCATCTGTTCTCCTTAAAATAATGAACGTTTTTATATAATAAAAAATCCTTAATAATATAAGGATCTTTTTATCTTATAATTTTATCATACCGTCATAAACGTGGGTGGCATCGCCCGTCATATACAGCGGATGCCCTTCACCTTGCCATTCTATCTTTAAGCTTCCGCCGGGTAAATCCACTTGCACACAAGGATCAAGCAAGCCTTGCATTATTCCCACCGCTGCAGCGGCACAAGCCCCACTACCACAGGCTTGGGTTTCGCCTGCCCCACGTTCATAAACCCGTAATTTAATATGATTACGATTGATTACTTGCATAAATCCTGCGTTGACCCGTTCAGGAAAGCGTTCGTGCTGTTCAAGCAACGGACCTAATTCCGCCACATTCGCACGCGTAATGTCGTCCACTTGCACAACACAATGCGGATTACCCATTGACACCACGCCGCACAATACGGTTTGAATCTCCGTGCGTAAAATATAATTTTTTTCAAGTTTATTCGCATTGAATGGCACCTTATTGGGTTCCCAAATCGGCTCGCCCATATTCACACGAATAAATCCGTCATCACACACCGTTAACAGCATTTTGCCCTTTTGTGTGCTGACCGTAATCTCTTTTTTATTTGTCAGTTGTTTTAAAGTAACAAAGCGAGCAAAACAGCGTGCCCCATTGCCACATTGTGCCACTTCGCTGCCATCCGCATTAAAAATACGATAATGGAAATCCAATTCAGGATCATAAGGCGGTTCAACAATCAACAGTTGATCAAAGCCAATACCGCGGTGTCGATCAGCTAAACGGCGGATCACGTCTTCGGGAAAATAGACATTCTGCGTAACGGCATCCACCACCACAAAATCATTGCCTAAACCGTGCATTTTGGAAAATTGCATTTTTCCGTCCTTTCAAAAAATGGATAACTCGCATTATAATTGGCGAATGACGCAAGGTCAAACAAGCAAATTCACCCCATTCGTTAAAAAACTGCTATGATACGCCCGAAGATAAAAACCGCGGTCAAAAAACAAGCCATTTTAAAGGAGATTTTATGAGCATTGCCACCCCGTTACAAATTCGTACTCTCACGCCCCATCCAATGTATGAGTACTGGTCGGTTTGCAAAGTGGAAGCCTTATTTGACACGCCATTCCTTGATTTAGTGTATCGTGCCGCACAAATACATCGCGAAAATTTTAATCCGCGAGAAATCCAATTATCAACCTTAATGTCAATTAAAACAGGCGGTTGCCCCGAAGACTGTGGCTATTGCCCCCAATCTGCACGTTATCACACGGGCGTAGAAAATCAGCAAATGGTTGCATTAGACGAAATTATCGCTAAAGCAAAAATTGCCAAAGCTCGTGGTGCAGGACGATTTTGTATGGGTGCCGCTTGGCGTGGGCCTAAACCCAAAGACATTGAAAAAGTCAGCGAAATTATCCGTGCGGTTAAAGCTCTCGGTTTAGAAACCTGTGGAACCTTCGGCTTATTGCAAGACGGCCAAGCAGAAGCCTTAAAAGAAGCAGGATTAGACTATTACAACCATAATCTTGACACCGCCCCTGAACACTATTCGCATATCATCGGCACACGCCAATTTGATGACCGCATTAACACGCTCGGCAAAGTCCGCCAAGCGGGGCTAAAAGTCTGTTGTGGCGGAATTATCGGAATGAATGAAAACCGCAAATCCCGTGCAGGACTAATCGCTAGTCTAGCGAACTTAGATCCCCAACCTGAATCTGTGCCAATCAACCAATTAGTCAAAGTAGAAGGTACACCACTATTTGATGCTCAAGAACTGGATTGGACTGAATTTGTCCGCACTATCGCAGTGGCACGCATCACAATGCCTCATAGCTACGTTCGCCTATCCGCAGGTCGTCAAGGTATGTCGGAAGAAAGGCAAGCAATGTGTTTTCTCGCAGGTGCAAATTCCATTTTCTATGGCGATAAATTATTAACCACCGACAACCCCGAAGAAGACTTAGACCGAGAATTAATGGAGAAATTAGATCTTCTGCCGAAGCAAAGTGAACACACCGAACACAATCTCTAAATGCCAAAACCGCGGTCAAAAAAACGATTGAAATTTTGACCGCGATATTCGCTATCTCCACATCACATAACCGATTAAAAAATATATTAAAATATAATACTTTCCCAATTAAATTTAATGAAGGAATTTTTCTATCTCAATGCTATCTTAGAAAGATTTATAATACCGCCTTCATACAGTTGTTTAAATAAAACCCATCAGATATTAATCAATCAAAGATAATCATACCCTAATCATTTTGACTATTAAAATAAATTTTAACCCTTTATTTATTTTAATTCTATTCAAAATAAGTACGTTCTGCCTAATCCTCTCCTATTAAAATGTATAGCATAGATAATTTATCCATATATACCCAATAAAAAGCCAACAACTCTTGTAGGATTAAAATGAGAAATAAAAGGTGGAATTAGCCTTAACTTGATTTTAGCAAATAGACCCAAAAGACAGGAGAAAAACGTTACTGTCGACCTAACTTAATAAATCAACATAAACATCGGCTTATTGTCATTGAGTAGCACGCAATAACCTGTAATAAGATGCCTGTTTTGACAGAATTTTGACAGGAGCTAAATAACGGACATAAAAAACCACTTAACGTGGCTATCATCTTTTTAGATTTTTTCCTGTCTTTCAACAAGAATTTATGAAGTGGTGGGTCGTGAAGGATTCGAACCTTCGACCAACGGATTAAAAGTCCGCTGCTCTACCGACTGAGCTAACGACCCACTTAATACACGGGGGTATTTTTATATGGTGCCCGAGGCCAGACTTGAACTGGCACGCCCCGAAAGGCGAGGGATTTTAAATCCCTTGCGTCTACCGATTCCGCCACTCGGGCATACACATATTTCTGACGACGGCTATATTATGGAGGCGTGTCCCGGAGTCGAACCGAGCTACATGGATTTGCAATCCAGTGCATAACCGCTTTGCTAACACGCCGTAGCGTAAATTGGAGCGGGAAACGAGGCTCGAACTCGCGACCCCGACCTTGGCAAGGTCGTGCTCTACCAACTGAGCTATTCCCGCATTCGCTGCAACATATTCGCTGTCAGTGGCGTGCATTTTACGCAAATCTGCTGAGCTGTCAATGCAAATTCAGTAAAAAAATTTCGTTTGATGAAAAAAAATGCAGAGTTACTAAAAAGACAGCAATTTTTAGTCAAAATCTCAACAATTTATTCATTGATTAAAGTGCAATAATTCTCTTTAATCCACTTTTAGTTTATGCCAAAATGGTATCACTTTCTATTTTAACCTAGACCGAGGACAAAAATCCCGTCGTTTTTATAAGGAATAATTATGACTCAATATGCAATTGACACTTTACTCGCCCAAGCAGGAAACCGTTCAGATTCACGAACAGGTGCCGTTTCAACGCCTATTTTTCTTTCAACCGCTTATGCCCATCACGGCATTGGCGAAAGTACAGGCTATGATTACACTCGCACGAAAAACCCAACTCGTACGGTATTAGAAGAAACCATTGCACAATTGGAAGGCGGAGATCGTGGTTTTGCTTGTGCATCTGGTATGGCGGCAATTCAATTATTAATGAGCCTTTTTACTGCACCAGATGAATGGATTGTCTCTAGCGATGTGTATGGTGGCACTTATCGCTTATTAGATTTTGCCTACAAAAATACTCACGGGGTCAAACCTGTGTATGTCAATACGGCATCGGTTGAGGCGATTGAAGCGGCAATTACGCCCAATACCAAAGCCATTTTTGTTGAAACGCCATCAAATCCATTAATGGAAGAATGTGATGTCGCGGCGATTTCAACAATCGCCAAACGACACAATCTATTGTTGATCGTTGATAATACCTTTTTAACCCCCGTGCTTTCTCGTCCAATTGAATTAGGGGCGGATATTGTGATTCACAGTGGCACCAAATACCTTGCTGGGCATAATGATGTGCTTGTAGGGCTTATCGTCGCAAAAGGAACTCAACTTTGTGATCGTTTAGCTTATATTCTCAATGGTGCAGGTGCAGTTTTATCGCCTTTTGATGCGTGGCTTACGATCCGCGGTCTAAAAACCCTCGCATTACGGATGGAACGCCACCAGCAAAATACACAAGAATTAGTAAAATTCTTAACCGTACAGCCTCAAATTAAAGATGTGCTTTACCCAAATAAAGGGGGAATGTTGTCATTCCGTTTACAAGATGAAAACTGGGTCAACCCTTTCTTAAAAGCCTTAAAATTAATCACCTTTGCTGAAAGTTTAGGGGGGACGGAGAGTTTTATCACTTATCCAGCAACACAGACTCATATGGATATCCCTGAAGCCGAACGCATTGCACGCGGTATATGCAATCGCTTACTGCGTTTTTCTGTCGGTTTAGAAAATGTGGAAGACATAAAATCAGACTTAACTCAAGCATTGGCACAACTCAAATAAGGAACAAAAATGAAAGTCGCAGTCTATAGCACCAAAAATTACGACCGAAAATATTTAGAATTAGTAAATATGAAATACCATTTTCAACTTGAGTTCTTTGATTTTCAACTCAATGAAAGTACCGCAAAAATGGCAGAACACGCAGATGTGGTGTGTATTTTTGTCAATGATGATGGTAGCCGTAAGGTTTTAGAAAAACTCGCAGCTCTTGGCGTTAAAATCATTGCCCTACGTTGTGCAGGTTTTAATAATGTTGATATTAAAGCAGCACAAGAATTGGGATTACAAGTAGTTCGCGTGCCAGCTTATTCGCCTGAAGCGGTGGCAGAACATACTGTTGGTTTGATGATGACTTTAAATCGCCGTATTCATCGTGCTTATCAACGCACTCGTGAAGCGAATTTCTCATTAGAAGGGCTAATTGGTTTTAATATGCACGGGCGAACCGCGGGCATTATTGGCACAGGAAAAATTGGCGTTGCCGTAATGCGTATTTTAAACGGATTTGGTATGCATATTTTAGCTTACGATCCTTTTAAGAACCCCGCTGCCGAAGCCTTGGGTGCACAATACGTAGAACTCGATGAACTCTACGCCAAATCTCACGTCATCAGTTTACATTGTCCTGCAACCCCTGAAAATTATCATTTACTGAATCGTGATGCCTTTGCCAAAATGAAAGACGGCGTGATGATTATCAACACAAGTCGCGGTTCATTGATTGACACTCAAGCTGCTATTGACGCTTTAAAACAGCGGAAAATCGGGGCTTTAGGTATGGATGTGTACGAAAATGAACGTGAGTTATTCTTTGAAGATAAATCCAATGAGGTGATTTTAGATGATGTTTTCCGCCGTTTATCTTCTTGTCATAACGTGTTATTAACGGGGCATCAAGCCTTTTTAACCGAAGAAGCGTTAATGAATATTTCCGATGTTACCTTATCCAATATTTATGCCTTAGACCGCGGTCAAATTTGCAATAATATTGTGTTACCATCTTAGCTTTTAACAATTAAACCAATTCGTGCGGAGCGGGTAAAATTATGCTATTATTCACTCCGTATTTTACAACAGTAAAAAAGTAATGAGGAAAACGAAAAATGGCAAATGTTTTACATTCAACTGATGCAAGTTTTGCAAATGACGTATTAAATTCAGATGTCCCTGTATTATTAGATTTCTGGGCACCTTGGTGTGGTCCATGTCGTATGGTTGCACCAATTTTAGATGAATTAGCGTCAGAGTTTGGCGATAAAGTAAAAATCGTAAAAATGAATATTGATGAAAATCAAGCTACCCCAACCCAATTTGGTGTACGCAGTATTCCTACCCTATTATTATTCAAAAATGGTCAAGTTGTTGGCACGCAAGTTGGGGCATTACCAAAAAACCAATTAGCCAGTTTTGTTAGTCAACACATTTAATTTCATTTAGTCAAAAATCCTTTCTCAACACGAGAAAGGATTTTTTTATTGGGTCAGGGATAATTTGCAAATCAAAGCGAGTTGTCTATAATGCACCCACTACATTTATAACTTATCCCATTACATTAAGAGTTCACTATGTTACAACAAGTTAGTCAAAGCCTGTTATCGCCAAGCAATCTGTCACAACAAGCACTTGCCAATATTTTTGACCAAATGTCTGACCGTGCAATTGATTATGCCGATCTTTATTTTCAACTCAGCCAAGATGAAATCTGGGTTCTTGAAGATAGCATTATCAAAGAAGGCGGCTTTCATATTGAGCGCGGTGTTGGCGTGCGTGCGATTAGCGGTGAAAAAACAGGGTTTGCCTATGCCGATCAAATTGATTTAGCCCATCTACAACAATGTGCCGCCGCTGCAAAAGGCATTGCTCATAGCAAACAAGGGACAATCATTACCCCCATTACCTTTAATCCCGTGCGTGCAATTCCACGCTATGCCGCGATTAATCCGCTAGAAAGTTTAACCAAAGAACGCAAAATTGAGCTGCTTCATTTACTTGACAAAACGGCACGTGCACAAAGCCCTTATGTTACTCAAGTTTCAGCAAGTTTAAGTTCAATTTATGAAGAAGTGCTGATTGCCGCCACTGACGGCACATTAGCGGCAGATATTCGTCCGTTAGTGCGTTTATCCATTTCCGTCTTAGTAGAAAAAGACGGGCAACGCGAACGTGGCAGTGCAGGTGTCGGTGGTCGTGTTGGGCTGGAATGGTTTTTTGAACCTTTTCAAGGCGAAGTGCGAGCAGAATATTTTGCGAAAGAAGCTGTTCGCCAAGCATTAATGAATTTAGGTGCAATTGCCGCGCCTGCAGGATTAATGCCCGTAGTATTAGGTTCGGGTTGGCCTGGCGTGTTATTACACGAAGCAGTAGGACACGGCTTAGAAGGCGATTTCAACCGTAAAGAAAGTTCGTTATTTACAGGAAAAATCGGCGAATTAGTGACTTCTCCACTTTGCACTATCGTGGATGATGGCACGCTGCCAAATCGCCGTGGCTCTTTAACTATTGATGATGAAGGTGTACCAAGCCAATGTAACACCTTAATTAAAGACGGCATTTTGCAAGGCTATATGCAAGATAAAATGAATGCACGTCTAATGGGCGTTGCACCAACAGGCAATGGTCGCCGTGAATCCTATGCCCATTTGCCAATGCCACGGATGACTAACACCTATATGCTAGCAGGCACTAGCAAATTTGAAGAGTTAATTCAATCGGTTGATTTCGGCATCTATGCACCGCATTTTGGTGGTGGGCAAGTGGATATTACCTCTGGCAAATTTACCTTTTCAACCTCCGAAGCCTATTTGATTGAAAAAGGCAAAATAACGCAGCCCGTTAAAGGCGCAACACTAATTGGAAGTGGCATTGATGTAATGCAACAAATTTCCATGGTTGCCGAGCAAGTAGAAATTGATCACGGTATTGGCGTTTGTGGAAAAGAAGGGCAAAGCGTGCCTGTTGGTGTTGGGCAACCCGCTTGTAAAATTGAAAAAATTACAGTAGGTGGCACACATTAATGGCAGCAAGATCAACTTTTTTGATCTTTTTGGTTAATTCTTAACCAGTTAATTTTGCAAAAAATTTTGCCATTTTTGACCGCGGATTTGTCTTTTTTATAAGAGTTCAATAAGAAAACATTACGCTAAATTTATTAAAAAATTCTAATTTTTTCTTGTTTTTTTATAATGGTTGGGCTTTTTTGCAGGATACTGCATTTCGGAAAGCAAACTTTAAATATTTTGTTCGATTACTTTGTTGCCAGTCTATGACTGGCCTTTTTGAGATTGAACTATCTCTTTTCTTTTATATCCCACTAAATGCTGATTTTTTAAAGAATTTTTTCATTTCCAACTGACTTTTTACTAGCTCAAATAATGGCTTTTCGTTAAAATCTATCTCCTTTATTTAACTTAAATTCTGCCTGGTAAAAGGAGAAAAGAATATGGACTTTCCCAAAATCGCTCAGCAAGTAATTGAAAAACTTGGTGGCAAAGAAAACATTAATTCCCTTGCTCATTGTGCAACACGTCTTCGTATTGTGCTAAATGATGAAAGCAAAGTGGAAAAAGACGCCATTGAAAATATTGACAGTGTGAAAGGTCAATTTTCAGTAGCAGGACAATATCAAATTATTTTTGGTTCAGGGACGGTCAATAAAGTCCACGCCGAAATGACTGCATTACTTGGCGGTGGCGATATGACTACGAGCGAAGTGGCTTCCGCAGCAACTCAAAATCAAAATTTATTGCAACGCTTAGTCAAAGGCTTGGCTGACATTTTCGTTCCAATTATCCCAGCTATTGTGGCGGGTGGTTTGTTGATGGGTATCCACAGTATGCTCACCGCTCAAGGTTTCTTCTGGTCGTTCCCTCCTGAAGTAGAAGAAGCATTAAAATCAGGTGCAGCGATTACAGGTTTCTCTGTTGTTGACAGATTCCCTGCGATTGCTGATTTAGTTGATTTTATCAACACGGTAGCGAACGCACCATTTGTCTTCTTGCCTGTTCTACTTGGCTTTTCTGCAACACGCAAATTTGGCGGAAACCCCTATTTAGGTGCGGCATTAGGAATGCTTCTAGTTCACCCAGCACTTGCTGATGGTTGGAACTATGCAAAAACCTTAATGGAAGGCAAAATTCAATACTGGCACATTTTTGGCATTGATATTGCCAAAGTGGGTTATCAAGGCACCGTTATCCCAACCTTAATTTCTGCGTGGGTTTTAGCAACCTTAGAAAAAGGTTTCCGTAAATTTGTTCCATCTTATTTAGATAACCTTATTACACCGCTCTTTTCCCTTTTCATCGCAGGTATCTTAGCCTTTACCGTTATCGGTCCAATCGGACGTGAAGCAGGGGCATTAATCGCACAAGGTTTGACTTGGTTATATGATACGCTTGGTTTCATTGGTGGCGGCATTTTCGGTACATTCTACGCACCAATCGTTATCACAGGTATGCACCAAACCTTTATTGCAGTGGAAACACAATTATTGGCAGAAAAAGTAGTAACGGGCGGAACCTTCATTTTCCCAATCGCTGCAATGTCAAATATTGCTCAAGGGGCAGCTTGTTTAGGCGTGGCTTTAGCATTAAAAGATGCCAAAGTGCGTGGTCTAGCGATTCCTTCAGGTATTTCTGCCTTATTAGGTATCACTGAACCTGCAATGTTCGGGGTAAATTTACGTTATCGTCAAGCATTCTTAGCAGCAATGATTGGTGCAGGCGTATCCAGTGCGTTCATTGCATTCTTTAACGTAAAAGCCTTATCTCTTGGTGCAGCAGGTTTCCTCGGCGTTGTGTCAATCGGTCCAGAAAGCCTAGCAAAATATTCTATTGGGATGGTTATTTCATTCGTGATTGCGTTTAGCTTATCTTTCGTGATGGTAAAACGTGCACACGCACAAAAATAATCACTCAACAAAAAGCACGCCCTTTGCGTGCTTTGTTTTGCTCAAACTGCGGTCAAAAATTCAAACGTTTTTTGACCGCGGTTTTTATTGAATTAGAAAAATAACATCAATAGCCAAACCAATGCACAAGTTACCCAAGCCACAAAAACCGCAGCAGAACCTTGGTCTTTTGCTCGTCTTGAGCGTTTATGCGGTTCTCTTGTGTATCAAAGCATTCACTGCTAATCAATACAGCTATAGCTCTCAGATTCAATAAAAAAGCACGTTTTGCGTGCTATCTTGCTCAAACCGCGGTCAAATTTTTAAACGTTTTTTGACCGCGGTAATTGTTAATTTTATTTGAGTCGCTTTAATACTAATTTTAATATCAATTAAAACTGACTTTATTTTTTCGGTAAGACATCATTTGCGGCATTAAATTTTACGTTAGACGTTTTATAGGCTTCAAAATGTGGGTTTTTCTTCATAAATTTAATGAAACTTTCCGCATCAGGCAAATAAGTATCAGTACCTTTATATTTCGGATCGTTAAAGATA
This sequence comes from Pasteurellaceae bacterium, assembly GCA_030527795.1. Lineage (GTDB taxonomy): Bacteria > Pseudomonadota > Gammaproteobacteria > Enterobacterales > Pasteurellaceae > JAUNAB01. The sequence goes on from JAUNAB010000003.1 coordinate 10,250, forward strand.
CGCCCAAAGGTTTTATAGCCATCTTTACCGCTTGCAATATAGGCATTGGTGCCGACAACATAACGTTTGTTATCGTCAATATTTTCCCATTGTTGCGTTTCCTTATTAAAGACTTCCACTTTCACAAGGCGTTTACCGTCTGCGTTTGGTATTTCATTCGCTTCATAACGGATACCTGCACCATAAGGGAATGCTCCAGTAGAACCGCCAGACAATGCAAACTGCATTGCATCTTCAAGGGCTTGTTTTATCAATGCACCTTCCATTTCATAGGTAAATAAGGTGTTACCGAATGGTAAGAAAGTGTAGGCATCATTAAAGGTAATATTGCCTGGGACGATACTAGCTCGCACGCCACCTGCATTTTGAATGGTGAGATCCACCGTTTTTAATTCGTTATACATTGTTTCTGCGATAAAACGAGTAGCAATTGAACCTTCTGGGTTAGAGCCTGCTTTATTTGGAATTCGGTTATCAGAACCGCCTGGCATCACTTGTCCGACAATCGTGCCAACCACTTCTTTCGCGAGTCTATCTTTTTCATGACGATATTTATCCAATAATTTATCAGTTAATTTATCATGGTCATTGAGGGAAATACTTTTTATTCCTTTTAATATGTTGATCGCTTGTTGGCGAGCTTCTCCTTGTAATTCTTCCCACTTGCCTTCGCTATTTTTTACTTGCAATTTGTTGGTATTCATTAACACGTGAGGGGATTTTCTTGTGATAGAAGCGATCCCTTCGGGGCTAAATTTCACGCCAAGATCACCAATTAAACCAGAATAAGCCCACCCTTCCATCACAAATACGGGTTCGCCATTCGGATTTTTGAATTCAAGTGGATATTCATAGATGACGGGTAATTTTAATTGTCTTAGTTCATCGTTACCATATAGGTAATGGGAATCGCCTGTGACAATCACATCAATATCATTAACTTTTTGAGCAATTTCAATATTTTTTTCACTACCAGCGTGGGAAAGGAGAATAATTTTATTAATACCTTGTGCTTTTAAAGCGTTAGCCACTAATTGTGCGGTCTGAATTTCATCATAAAATTTAATGTCTTTACCTGGTGATGATGAATTTACCGTTTTATTAACAGTCTCTAAGCCAATAATACCGATTTTCTCACCATTCACAGTGAAAACATCAAAGGGTTTCCAGCGGTTATATAAAATAGAATTTTTGTCGGGAATCACATTTGCCGATAGCACTGGAATTTTCAGCGGTTCAAGCAATTTGAGTAACCCTTCATTGCCCGCATCAAATTCGTGGTTGCCTAGGGTAAAATAATCAAAAGGTCCCGCATTCATCACCGCTGCATCGGCAGAGCCGCCAAATAAGGTGAAATATAATGTGCCAGTAATGGCATCACCAGCGTGGAGAACGAGCGGATTTTTATATTTTTTGCGTAATTCCTTTAATTTGCCATTTACCGCGGAAAATCCTCCCACATTGACACGTGTTTGTTTGCCATTGAGTAGAATATTTACTTCGTGAGGTTCTAAATAAGAATGGTGATCATTAATATGTAAAATGCTAAGTTCTACGGCTTTGTGAGGTGTTTTTTTCACATCACTGATTTTAAGTTCTGCGTTTGCTAGCGTGGCATAACATATTGACGTTAAACCAATTAAATGCGTAATTGTTTTTTTCAATGTAAACATAAAATTTCCTTGATATTTCGGTTTATTCCAATCCTTCTAGCATCGCTTGAAAGGTTTTGTAACGGGTAGCAACGTTGTTATGTTGTAAGTTTTCTCTCGGTTGATTTAAATAAGAGAAATCGTCCACTTCAACGCCTTTGAATTGTTTATCAAAAATTGCATTAGCAAGTGCTAAGCGTGGCTTAATCTCTGATGAGGGTGCAATAATATTGACGCGGTTTTCGGTAATATTGAAACGGGTTTGATTGGGAAAATCTTGCTGAATTTGGGCAACAATTTTTTCTAAAATACCTTTTGGTGTTTCATTTAAGACAAAAATTTGGCTTTCTTTTGCCCCTTTTTGTTGCAATATCTGCACAAATTCTGCTGAGTTACTTGATTGTTTAATATAAATTTTGGAGTTCTCATTGGCGAGATAAGAAACGAGAAGGTTCTTTTTCATTTCGTTTAATAATGCGGTATCTATGCTTTCTACAGGTTCAAAGTAGAGATAATGAATAAATTTAGGAGTAAGATTTTTATCTGTTTTGAAAATGCGAGTTAAGATTTTTTCGGTTGTTTTAATCTGCTGTTCTAGCAAATTGGGCGAAATTGAGGCTTGTTTAACAAACTGTGGCGTCAATTCTTCAAGTTGCGGTTGATTTTGTTGAGCAAGTGCAGTGGCAAATTGCTGTTTAATCGTTGATGCTAACGTCGTTTGGTCATCTGCATAGCTTTGAGTACTGAACAATGAGATCATCATAATAAATAACGTATAGACTGTTTTCTTCATAGAATTACCTTAGTGAAAGAATGATCATAGTTACACTTTCTAGATAAATTTTTTAGAAATTAATTTAAGCAATGGGTTTCAGCATACCACACCGCAAAGAGAATGCCAATGCACTGCTTAACTTACTTAAATGCGATTTCTCAACTTTTAGTTATAATGTTTTTTAACTGAATGAAAGGCGACTAGTCCGAAGAAAATACCGAATAAGAAATCGCCAAAACCATAGCTTGAGAAAAAGCAAAAGAATGTAATGGATTGATTTGCTAAGGCATTTAGTTTGTCTTGACTGGTGATTAGCCAATATATCCAAGCTACCGCATACAACATTTTTTCTAGGCAGAACACAAGGACTAATTGGGGAACGAGCCAAAAAGAGCGAGCAACGGATAAGTAAGCCAGCCCCCAAAGTATAATTGCAATTTGACCTAACCAAGAAAAGACCACAGGATCATTATCCATTAGCGTGCTATTAGTGAAAAATTGAGTGAACCCTAAGATCCCGACAAGGTTATAAATTCCAGCCAAGGTAAATCCTAAGATAGTGGCTTTTTTGCTTAACATAAAAACTCCGAGAAATAACAAGATAGAATAAAATGCATTAGGTTATGCGAAAAATGGTTGAGTAGTATAACTCAACTTATTTTTTATCGAAAGAATCTCAATTTATAAATTTCTTCTGTCTTATTTTTAACAGAATAATTCAAATGATTACTATCACTAAATAGAAAACAGTAAGAAAATTTGATTCTAACTTATAATTAAGTCAGACAAATACAAATTTGATAGAACAAAAACCGCGGTCAAAAATTAAACGTTTTTTGACCGCGGTTTTTATTGAATTAGAAAAATAACATCAATATCCAAACCAATGCACAATTTACCAACGCCACAAAAACCGCAGCAGAACCTTGGTCTTTTGCTCGTCCTGAGAGAACGTGGTGTTCTGTGCCAACACGATCAACCACACATTCCACGGCACTATTTAGCAATTCAGCAACTAGCACGATTAAATACGCTCCGATCATCATCGCTTTTTCAAATTTATCAGCCCCAAGATAGCACGCAAGCGGCACTAAAATTACCCCAAGCAACAGCTCGTGGCGGAAAGCTGTTTCATATTTAAAGGCACTTTTTAAGCCTTGCATTGAATATTTTGTTGAATTAATTAAATGGGTTAGCCCCGTTGTTTTATGCATAACATTCCTTACATCACAATATACTACAAACGTTTAGCTTCAATAACATCATCTAGTTTAGCTAAACGCGTTAAAATTTTCGTCAATATTTCTACATTGGTTAAACGCAATTCTAAATCCATCGTGGCAAGATTACGTTTTGGATCAAGGCGTGTATTAACGCCAAGTACCGCAATTTTCTCATTCGCTAATACCGTTGTCACATCACGCAATAAGCCGTTACGATCACTCGCAACAATGCGAATACTTAATTGGAAATCATGTGCCACACTTTTTCCCCAATGCGTTGTTACTACACGTTCAGGGTGTGCGGTTTGCAGCTCTTGTAGCTGTTCACAGTCCGCACGATGGATAGAAATTCCCCGTCCCATTGTAATATAGCCAATAATCTGATCGCCAGGGATCGGCTGACAGCAACGTGCCATATGGTGCATTAGGTTACCAACGCCTTCAACAACCACATAATCGTTATCATTTTTAGACGCTTGCTGACTTTTTTGTGCACCTTTATTCGCAACGTGGCGTAAAATCTCATTATCAATCTCTTCGGCACTTGGTTTAATCAGTTTATTTTGTAAAAATCCAATAAGTTGACTTAAACGAATATCGCCACTGCCAATGCCTGCGTACAAATCATCCAAGTTTTTCAAATTATGGCGTGGCAATGCAAGCTGTTCAACTTGTTTTAACGTTAAACCTAAACGTGCCATTTCAGCTTCAAGTTGCTCTTTGCCTAACGGAATATGTTTATCGCGATCTTGTTTCTTGAAAAACGCTTGAATTTTCGCCCGCGCTTTATTGGTAAAAATAAAATTTGAATTCGGATTAATCCAATCTCGGCTTGGATTTGGATTTTTCTGGGTAATGATATCAATTTGATCGCCCATTTTGAGCTGATAAGTAAAGGGTACAATTCTCCCCGCCACTTTTGCCCCAATACAACGATGTCCGATTTCACTGTGTACTGCATAGGCAAAATCTAGCGGTGTTGAACCCGTTGGCAAATCAACCACTTCACCTTTCGGTGTAAACACATAAACTCGATCATCAAAGACTTGGCTGCGCATTTCATCAATAATTTCGCCTGAGTCTGCCATATCGCTTTGCCACGCTAATAATTTGCGTAACCAACTGATTTTTTCTTCATAGGCAGACATCGTTCCTGTTGTGCCTTCCTTGTATTTCCAATGTGCAGCCACCCCCAGTTCAGCATCGTTGTGCATTTGCTCGGTGCGAATTTGCACTTCAATCGGCTTATCGCCATCCCCCAATACGATGGTATGAATAGATTGATAGCCATTTGGTTTCGGATTTGCGACATAATCATCAAACTCTTTGACTAAATGCTTAAAATGGGTATGAACAATACCTAGTGCAGTGTAACAATCTTCTAATTTGGGAACGATAATTCGCACCGCTCGGATATCATATAACCCACTAAATTCTAAGTGTTTTTTCTCCATTTTACGCCAAATGCTATAAATATGCTTTGGGCGACCATAGATATCTACTTGAGATAAACTTTCATTCAAATAGCCTTTCACTTCATTCACAAAATCATTGATATATTGCTCGCGGTCAAGACGGCGTTCTTGCAACTGATTGGCGATTTTACGATATTGTTCAGGTTGAAGGGCACGGAAGCAATAATCTTCTAGCTCCCATTTTAGTTGTCCAATGCCTAAACGATTGGCTAATGGAGCATAAATATTGGTACATTCCTTTGCTGCTTGGTTTATTTCGGTCGAAGAATAGAAATGATCGGCATCACGCAAATAAGTAATGCGTTCGGCAAGCTTAATAATCACACAACGGAAATCATCAACCATTGCCAATAGCATTCGGCGAATATTATCCACCTGTGAAACATTTGATTGGCTTGTATTGAGCTGGCGTAGGTTATTCATTTCCAACACGCCTTTCACTAATTTACTGATTTGACTGCCAAAATCTTCTTTGATTTGTTCAAGAGGAATTAATTTAGCATTGACGGATGGAAAGAGCATCGCTGCCACTAAACTGTCGCTATCCATATTCAAGCTATGTAAAATCTCAACCATTTCAACACCATCACGCAAATAATGGTGGCTACTTAGAAATAATTGCTGTGCTTTATCCTGACAATATCGCCACGCTTTTGACAATTCTTGCGTGATAGATTGTGCTAAATCCAATTCAGCACACCAACTCTCAATAGCAAATTCTTTTGGATTTAATAAATGAGAACCTCGCACAGCAACCATAATTTTTCCTTATTGTTTTTCAAACAGCGTCATGCTTTCTAAATGCCCCGTTTGTGGGAACATATCAATCATTGCCACTTGCACCGCCACATAACCTGATCTCAAGATAATTTCAGCATCTCGCACTAATGTCGCTGGATTACAGGAAATATAAAGAATCTGTTTCGCTTGTAATTGACAAACCGCCTGTAATGCAAAATCTGCCCCCGCTCGTGGCGGATCAAGTAAAATCTTATCAAAATGCGTCTTTGCCCAGGCTTGTTGTGTAAAAGGTTGAGTTAAATCCGCTTGATAAAATTGGACATTTTCTAAGCCATTTTGTTGTGCATTTTTTTCCGCTTTATGCACCATTTCAAGCACACCTTCTACACCAATCACCTGTTTAGCGACTTGGGCAAGGGGCAAACTAAAATTGCCCATACCACAAAACAAATCTAGCACAGTCTCATCGGCTTGTATAGCCAACCAATCAAGTGCCGTTGCAACCATTTTTTGATTAAGCTCGGCATTTACCTGAATAAAATCACGAATATCAAACTGCAAATTCAAGTCATTAAGCTGATAATAGGGCATTTCTCCAGCAATTTTCTGAATGCGCTGATCATCTTGCAAAAATAAATGTAATTGATGCTGTTTTGCAAAATCGAGCCATAAACCGCGGTCAAAATTCTCCATATTTTTGCTATGACGCAATAACATAGCCACGCCATTTTGTGCTAACACCAATTCAATATGCCCCAATAATTTAGGTTGTTTGATTTGCTTTAACAAGGCACGCAATGGGGAAATACATTGGCTCAATCTCGGTTCTAACACATCACATTGCTGAATATTGACAATTTCATTACTATTTTTCTGCCGAAATCCCATATCCAACTGTTTAGTCCGCGGATTAAATTTCAAACTGAATTTTACACGCCGCCGATAAGCCCAAGGCTCGCCAATTAACATTGGCATTAATTTAATCGGCTGAGATTGCAAGCGTTGTAAACGATGAAATAACGCCTGCTGTTTCGCTTGGCGTTGCAAATTAATGGAAATATGTTGACTTTGGCATCCACCGCATAACGTGTAATCCGCACAGCGTGGCTGCACTCGTTGCTCACTCGCTCGCAAAATCTTGTTGCAACGCCCCAACCCATATTGACGTTTTTCCTCACGCACAACAAATTGCACACTTTCGCTAGGCAAGGAATTCTCAATAAACCACGTTTTGCCATTGATCTTTGCCACCCCCAAACCTTGATAATCCAAGTCTATAATTTCGGTTTGTCGTGTTTGAACATTGCTAGCTGCCGATTTTTTCGGATTGTAAAATAATGCCATTATCGTAAATATAAAATATGTTGTGAAAAAAGTTCTCGGCTTTTCAAGGGTTTATTGCCTAAATAGGGTTTTAATGCAATGCGAGTAAAACGTTTTGCTGCTTGTAAGGTTTCTGCTTGCTCAAAAATACGTTGCTCAAACGCCAATAAATCACGTCCATAAAATGTGAGATTATCTTTAATTAACGAAGCAATAAAGCCCTTTTCTTCGCGATAACGGTATGTCATCTCCGCCTCAACGGGCAATCCTGATCCCGCACAATGGGTAAAATCAATACCATAACCGAGCGTTTTTAATAATTGAAATTCAAAGGTACGCAATGCGGGTTCAACCTGTTCATCGCTAGCCAAACGCATTAAACAATGTAAATAATCTTGAAATAACGCAGGATATTCTGTTTCAGGTTCAAGCACGCGACTGATTAACTCATTTAGGTAAAATCCACTATATAACGCGATTTGTTGCAACGGCAAGGTTAAAGCAGCAGGTTCAGCTTTGGTTAGCGTTTTTAAGCCTGATTTTCCCGACCAACGCAATAACAAAGGCGTAAAGGGTTGCAACACGGATTTCCACGGCGAACGCTTAGCTCGTGCGCCCTTGGCGATCACCGAAATTCGCCCTGAATATTCCGTAAATAAATCCACTAACAAACTGGTTTCACTATAAGGTTTACGGTGTAGCACAAATCCACGTTGCCAATGTTGTTGCAAATTTTCGATGATTTGCCCCTTTGCGATCTGATTTTACTGCTGAAAAGTGCGTGTATTTTAGCATAAAGTGAAAAAAATGCGGCAAATTTTGACCGCGGTTTTTAGATAATTTACTCCTATTTTAGCTAAATCGTGTCAATTATTGAATTTAAAGCCTATTTTATTCCATATTTTTAGCTATTTTACACCTTAATCGGCAGCCCAATTAAATAAAAAACAGTGCGATTTTTCTCCACGATTGAGTATTTATTTAAGCGTAATTTTGATATGATAAACTAAATTAATTAATGGAGATCAGGATGCGCATTCCACGAATTTATCACCCCACTCATTTAGCAGGCTTAGCTGATTGTCAACTGACTGATGATGCAGCAAACCACGTTGGGCGGGTGTTGCGGATGCAAATTGGTGATTATCTTGATTTATTTGACGGCACAAACTATGTTTACCGTGCACAAATTAGCCAAGTCAGTAAAAAAGCAGTTAATGTGCAAATCCTACAACGGGAAAAAGACGACCGTGAAAGCCCACTAGCCATTCATTTAGGGCAAGTTATTTCACGCGGAGAACGAATGGAATTTACTATTCAGAAATCGGTAGAATTAGGTGTAAAACAAATCACACCCTTGTGGTCTGAACGTTGTGGCGTTAAATTAGATGCCGAGCGAATGGATAAAAAAATCCAGCAATGGCAAAAAATTGCGATTTCAGCTTGCGAACAATGCGGACGCAATATTGTGCCAGAAATTCGCCCTTTAATGAAATTAACCGAATGGTGTGCAGAGCAGGACGACAGTTTAAAACTAAATTTACATCCTCGCGCCCATTATTCCATAAAATCTTTATCGGACATTCCTGTCGCAGGTGTTCGCCTTTTAATCGGATCAGAAGGTGGATTATCCGAACAGGAAATCAAGCTAACGGAACAGCAGGGGTTTACCGAAGTCTTATTAGGTAAACGGATATTAAGAACTGAAACCGCGGCATTAGTTGCGATTTCTGCTTTGCAAGTCTGTTTTGGCGATTTATAACATATTGGCTTTCCCAGAAATAACAAATTATTTACGTTAAAAACTTTTCATTTTTTAACCGCGGTTTTATTAATCAACTCGGAACATTTATGCAATTACAAGATCATTTTCTCATCGCAATGCCTGATATTGAAGACAGCTATTTTTATCGCTCTGTCATCTATATCTGTGAGCATAACGAAAAAGGTAGTATGGGGTTAGTTCTCACTCAACCCACCGATTTAAGCATCGCTGAATTAATGGTGAAGTTTAATTTTATGATGGCAAACTCGCTCAATTATCCGAGCGATTATGTGCTTGCGGGTGGGCCTGTTAATCTTGAACGGGGCTTTATCTTACATACTGATAATGGACTTACCTATCAAAATAGCCATAAAGTCAGTGACCATTTATGCTTAACCACGTCCGCGGATATTATTAAAACCTTTGGTACAGATATGGCACCCGAAAATTATTTAGTTACCTTAGGTTGTGCACGTTGGGGCGAAGGGCAATTGGGGCAAGAAATTGCAGAGAATTCGTGGTTAGTGATCCCCGCCAATGAGCATATTTTATTTGAAGTGCCTTGTGAAAACCGCTGGCTAAGTGCTAATCAATTATTGGGTATTCACTCACATAATTTTTCTTATCACGCAGGGCATTGTTAATGGGAACCGTCATCGCCTTTGATTTTGGCACTAAAAGCATTGGTTGTGCCGTTGGGCAAACCATAACAGGGACAGCCCAATCTTTACCTGAATTCAATGCACAAGATGGCATCCCTAATTGGGATGCTATCGCTAAATGCCTAGCAGAATGGCAACCTGAACTTATCGTTGTCGGTTTGCCATTAAATATGGACGGCACTGAACAAGCCTTAACCGCACGTGCACGTAAATTCGCCAACCGATTAGAAGGACGATTTGGCATTAAGGTCGCCTTACAAGATGAACGCTTAACAACCACTGAAGCACGAGCCGAAATCTTTGCCCGCGGAGGCTATAAAGCCTTAAAAAAAGGTAAGGTTGATGGTATTTCCGCTTGCCTTATCTTAGAAAGTTGGTTTGAGAACCAATTTGCTTAATGGTGAATCTGATTAACCTTTATTCCGTTTTGCACGGGGATGCGCATTGTCGTACACATCCGCTAAATGTTTGAAATTCAAATGGGTGTAGACCTGTGTTGTCGCAAGATTACTATGCCCAAGCAATTCTTGCACTGCTCTTAAATCCGCACTGGCTTCAAGCATTTGAGTCGCAAAGGTATGACGTAATTTGTGAGGATTCAAATGGCTTTTTAACCCTTGCCTAATACCCCACACTTCCATACGCTTTTGAATTGAACGATGCGACATTCGGTTGCCTAACTGACTCACAAACAACGCGTCATCTTTTGGATTAAATAGCACTCTTACCTTCAACCACTGTTGTAGCGCCTGTGAAGCATAACGCCCAAAGGGCAAAATCCGTTCTTTATTCCCTTTCCCAAGCACCCGTAGTTCTCGGACACGAAAATTCAAGCTATTAAGATTGAGCCCTTGTAATTCAGATAAACGTAACCCTGAACTATACGTCAATTCCAACATTGCACGATCGCGGATATCAATCGGTTCACGGCTATCATTATTTAATAAGCGATTAACCTGTTCAGTATCAATATTTTTAGGTAGATGTTTACCCTGCTTGGGAGCCGAAATGCCCGTCGTCGGATTAACCTGAATGATGCCAATTTGAATTAAAAAACTAAAAAATTGGCGTAACGCAGAAAGACGCAATGCAAGGCTTTTTTCCTTCAACCCCGATTGTTTACTTTGTGCCAGCAAAAAACGGACAATGCTCGGATTCACCTGTTGCCAATGTTGAATATCATTTGCTTGTAATAATGTAATGATCGCTTCTAATTGACGTTGATAATTCGACAATGTATAAGGGCTAAGTTGGCGTTCAATTCGCAGATAATCAAGGTATTTCTGCAACAAATCGTGCATAATCACATCCTATTTTTGATAATTCAATAACCAGCGGTGCAAATGAAGTTCAACAATATCAACCAAGTGGCGTAAGAATGCCGTATCTTGCCCACAGTGAAAATGATGAGCCTCTCGTGCAGCAAACAACAAAATAGCATTGGCTTTGTGATGATGTGCATTCACACCCAGTAAACAGCAAGCAACGGAGCCAATCGGGAATTCATCGGCTAGAAACATCAAAGTCTTTTCTTTATGAGTAAGTTCACCTAAATAAAAATAGCGTAAACCAAACCGCTCCAATCGGATCAATTCAAAAGCATTACGATCAAGCCAATATTGAGCAGGAACATCCTGATTTTGTTGCCATTGATCCTTAAACAATAAAATTTTAGCTTGCTGTAATTGATAATGACTTGCCCATTGATTTAATTTCTCAATTCCTTGCAAAAAGTGCTGCGTAGCGGCTAATTTTTGCTGTAATGGCATTAGCCCTAAGAAAATATCTTGATCTTGCATAGCCAAACGGCTCAACTTGTTCAATTCACTTTCCAATTCTTTAATCCGCTCACGCTGACGCTCCAGCTGCATTTCAACTAAAGATAACTCGCCTTTTTGTGCGTGTGGGACAAACATTTTCTCAAGTAAATCTAAATGATGAGCGAAAAAATCGGGATGTTGTTTAAGATAATCTTGCACTTGTTTATCAGTCATCATCGCCATACATACCTCCACCAAAGATAATTCCCATCATTGTAAAAAACCGCGGTCAAAAAATCGAGAGTTTTTATCCCGCGGCTAGAAATTAAATAAACCTTATGTTACGTTTTGCTCCTTCAATAAGGATTTAAAATAACTTATAAGGATTTGATTTTATCACCTTGTAACTTATGTTAAGATACACAAAATATTTTGATTTTATTGAGATTAGCAATGAATATTTTATGCGTTTACCTTGATTTACCCGCTTCTCCATTTCAATTTAACTATCCTGATAAAAAGTTAACTATTCATAATTCTCGTAACTTAGAAGAATTACATTTACAACTCATGATTGCAAGCGAATATTATGATCTTATTATTGTTTCCGACAGCTTATTGCATTATTGGTCACAAAATGGAAAACGATTTGATCGTTGTTACCTTGCTAATTGGTTACGATTACTCAAACCTGGTGGAACACTTCAATTAGAAAATATAGGCTATCTAAGCTGTCATGAGTTAGGTCTTGAGACCTTATTAATTAATTATGCTCATCAAAATAAAAACCATTATGAATTAATCAAAAAGGTTGAGTCTAAATGTACTCCACAATTTGCATCAACACTCATTAGAGATTCCTATGAACTGGAAAAACGAAATGATATAGAAGGAGCAATTCAAGCTTTACTTATCATTTGGGCATTACAACCCAATGAATTTAATACCATTATTTTACTTGGTAACATATTTTTACGCCAAAATTGGGTATCGTTATCTAAGCAGCTATGGTTAAACTTCGTACAGGCTAAACCTACCATCCAAAATGCAATATTAGCATCAATTCATCTTTTAATGATTGGTGATTATTATGAAGGGTTTAAATTACGAGAAATGGGGTTTAACAGTTTACCTTATTCACGTCGCTGCGATAAAAACCCGCCGCGAGATGAAATTATTGCAAAACGTTGGCAAGGTGAAAAATTAGAAGGAAAACATTTCGTTATCTGGTCAGAATTTGGTTTAGGTGATGAAATTATGTTTAGCCAGCTCGCCTATGCGTTTAAACAATATTTTAAAATAAAAAAGCTTACTGTTATTGTACAAAAACCCATTTTTGAGCTTATTAAAACTCACCCTGATATTGATGAAGTAGTTGAAGTATCAAAAGCAAATGAAATTAACGATTTTGATTATTGGGATTGGCCACATTCACTTTTATCTCATATAGAAATTACGTCTTTTGAAGAAGTACCAAAACGCTATCCATATCTATTTGCTACACCAGAAAAACAAGCGGTTTTTACCGATCGTCTGCGTACACATAAAAAATTAAGAGTAGGACTAGCTTGGCGAGGAGATAAAACTCACGAAAATGATCGATACCGCTCTATCCATAATGTAACATTGCTCAATCAACTATTAGAAATTCCAAATATTGAATGGTTCTGCTTACAAAAAGATCTCAATGAAAGCGAACAACGTTGGTTAGCTGAACATCAAATCCCAAGTTTTAGTGCTGAATTAAACGATTTTACTGATACGGCAGGACTGGTATCTCAAATGGACTTAGTTATTGCAGTAGATACTTCAATTGCCCATTTAGCTGGTGCATTAAATATTCCAACATTTTTAATGTTACCGCTTCCTTATGACTGGCGTTGGGGATTAATCAACCAACAAAATCAATGGTACCCAAGCATTAAATCCTTTTTCCCTGATTATCCCGAAGTCGGAACAATGATGCCTCAAGTTATTCTTAAAGTAAAACAGGCATTAGCTGAATTTTCCGAGCAACACTAATCAGCTAAAACCGCGGTCAAAAATTCAAACGTTTTTTGACCGCGGTTTATTTCCAAATATAAAAAATACCATTATCAATTTCTGATAATGGTATTTTTCAATTCTTTCTATTCGAGCTACATTGTCATCAACACACAACCCGCTACGCTACTTGCTTGGGTTTTGGCTTTTTCTGCAGCCGCCCGATCACCGACAGGTCCAATACGAACACGATACCATTCATTGCTTGACGCCACAAAGGCATTTAACCCCGTCATCGCTAAACGAGCTTGTAAGTTTTCCGCAGCACCACGATCTTTAAAGGCACCACATTGCAAACCAAATCGCCCTGCTGTTGTGACTTTACTTTCCGATGCAAGTTTAGCCGTTTCTTGTTTCGCAGGTTCTGCTTTAACCACTTCAACTTTCTTCGCATTTTCCGCTGATTTCGCTAGCTCTGCTTTTTTACGCTCTTCTTCCTTTTTACGTTGCTCGGCAAGTTTCTTCTGTTCTAATGCTTTTTGATGAGCTTTCAATTGTTCATCTGTTTGAACAGGTGTAACCGCACTCGATACCGCGGTCGAATTTTCCGTTGTTTTTTCACTCGTTGGAGTTTGAACACCCTGTGTCGCTAAGGCTTCAGCTTTTTTACGTTCCTCTTCTAACTGCTTCGCTTTTTGTTTTTCTTGTTCTTCTAAACGCTTAAATTCTTCTTTTTGTTTCTCGCTGAGCTGCATTTCTTTTTCTAAGGTTTTTTGATTTGCATCCGTCTGAACTGTTCGGCTTTCCAGTTCTTTAATATACGACCACGTTTCTTCTGGACGGCTAGGCAACTGACTTTTCGGCTTTGCTTTTTCCTGAACGGTTTGCGGTGCGACTTCTTTTGATGTCTCACTGCCATTTGATTTTAAAAAATATAAACCAATAACAAAAAGCAATAAAATAATAATCGCAATAATAAATAATAATTTATTATTTGACTTTACAGCCTTCTTCTTATTGCCACTACGAGCATAATCTTGTTTACGAGTCACATTACAACCTATTTGTTTTTAAAATTAATTCAAAATAACCTATTAAATTCTACTCAAAAAATAGCGTATAAGCTAGCATTTTAACTCAGATCTTGTGGATCAACATCCAAGATCAAACGCACTTGCGACAATTTTTGCATTTGTTGCTGTGAATAATCGGTTAAAGCACGTTGTAATACGCCTTTTGAAGTATGTTGTAACAATAATTGCCAACGAAATTTGCCTGCTTTTTTACTAAAAGGTGCAGGCATTGGACCTAATAATTGCAAATCAATCACATTATGTTGCTGTTTCCATTGCTGAAAAAACTCAACAATTTGCTCAAGTTGTTGCTGGGCTTGTTCAGAATAACGACTTTGAGCCTTAAATAACGCCTGAGCACTAAATGGGGGCAATAACATTTGTTGACGCAACTGCAATGCCTGTTCAGCAAACGCGGCATAGCCTTGCTGTAATAAACGTTGCAACAACGGATGTTCAGGATAATGGGTTTGCAACACCACCTCACCTTGCTTATCCGCACGCCCTGCACGCCCTGCAACTTGTGTGTATAACTGTGCTAAACGTTCTTCTGCACGAAAATCCATTGAAAACAATGCACTATCAACATTAATTAACGCAACTAAGGTGACATTCGGGAAATGATGCCCCTTTGCTAACATTTGCGTACCAATCAGAATTTGGCTCTTACCTTGCTGAATAGACTCCAAATGCTGTTCTAATTTCCCTTTTCGTTCTGTACTATCACGATCAATTCGGGTGATCGTATAATTAGCAAAACGTTCTTGCAATGTTGCTTCTAATTGTTCCGTTCCCACTCCCGTGGTAACTAAATTGGTTGAACCACAATCACCACATTGGCGGGGAATTACTTTTTGTACACCGCAATGATGACAACGTAATAACTGTTGCTGTTGATGATAGGTATAAGGCTTCTCACAATGCGGACAAGTGGCGCTCCAACCACATTCGTGACACAACAATACAGGTGCAAAACCACGCCGATTTAAAAATAGCAGCACCTGATTGCCACGTTGAAGATGCTCATTCATTTTATGCAATAACTGGACAGATAAGCCATTAACCACATTTTGATGTTTCAAATCAATGAGTTGCTGATGTAATTCGTTTGTGTTGCCCGCCCGTTGAGTTAATTGTAAATGACGATATTTGCCCATTTTTGCATTATTCCAACTTTCCAAACTCGGCGTAGCTGAACCTAATACGATCGGAATATTGAGCTGTTTGGCGAGCATTACCGCTAAATCACGGGCATTATATCGCCAACCATCTTGCTGTTTAAATGAGCTATCGTGTTCTTCATCAATCACGATTAATCCTAACTGATTGAATTGGCTCAACAATGCAGAACGCGTGCCAATTAAAATCGCAGATTCACCATCTCTCACCCGTTGCCAAACTTGTAAACGTTGACTATCATTCAAATTAGAATGTAATACATCAATTTCAACATTAAAACGGCTGTTAAACCGTGCCACAGTTTGCGGCGTTAAACCAATCTCAGGCACTAAAACTAACACTTGTTTGCCTTGCTTTAAGACTTCTTCTATCAGCTGCAAATAAATCTCTGTTTTGCCCGATCCCGTTACCCCATCTAATAAAAAGGCGTTGAAACCTTGTTGAAAAATTAATTGGCTCAATACCAACGCTTGTTGTTTGTTCAGATGTAAACGGTTTTCTTGCTTGACGAGCGGTTGTTCCCCTAACTGTTGCAACCAAGATCTTTGTACAACTTGCTGTGTCTGCTCTTGCACAAAACCTTTTTCTTTTAATGCCGACCAAATCGAATTAGCAAAAGGGTTATTCCCTTTATCTAATGGACTGGTTGCTAAAGCACTCAATGCTTCATTTTGTTTTTTCGCTCGTTTCAATGCATCATTTGCCAATGCTGCCTGGCCACTTGGAGTAATTTGCCAAAAAACGTCGCTTTTTTTGACCGCGGTTTCGCCGTTTCGTAGTTTAACGGGTAAAGCAGAAAATAACACTTCACCTAACGCTACCTGATAATACTGACTAGCCCAAGACAAAAACGCCCAACTTTGCGTATTAAACAGGCTTTCGCTATCTAAGCAAGCAATCACCGTCTTCAACTGATCTTCTCGGATATCCGTCTGATGCGGGAAATCAATAACGATAGCAACTTTTTTCTGCGTACCAAGCGGCACTAACACCCGTGCACCAACTACTGTTTGCATCTCAGCAGGCAATAAATAATCAAACAAACGCATCAACGGAAAATTTAAAGCGACACGAACCAACATACAATCATCCCATTCAAAAACGATAAGCTATTATACTTGAATAATTCCATTTTTTCGGTATAATTTGCGACCTTATACGAGGTGCTGTGAACGCAGCGTAATATTAATCACACGTGGTGTCGTGCTATCAATAAGCTGGTAGGCAGGAAGAGCGACGTGGCTTCAATTTGAGGTTTTCTATGAAACAAGGTATTCATCCTGAATATAAAGAAATTACTGCAACTTGTTCTTGCGGTAACGTAATTAAAACTCGCTCAACAGTGGGCAAAGATTTAAACTTAGACGTTTGTGGCAATTGCCACCCATTCTACACAGGTAAACAACGTGTTGTTGATACTGGTGGCCGTGTAGAACGTTTCAACAAACGTTTCAGTATCCCAGGTTCAAAATAATTTTGAATGGTTAATTAGCCCCTGCGATTGCGGGGGCAGTTTTTTTACTACCCTTCCAATTTTTCTACGATAGCTTGATTAAGCCAATTTACTGCTTCTTCAAGAGCAAAGTTTTGTGTCATATCTGAACTTGTTTCTTCTCCTTGACTTATCAATATTTTAACCTTTTCACTCTGCTTACTATACGGATACCAACGTGCGATGTTTGCTGGACAATTTGCATAAAACGCCAATAAAGGTTTTTCAAAAGCACAAGCAACATGAACTGTTCCGCTATCAACAGCCAATACAATATCTGCAGAATTCACTAAAGCTAAATATTGCGCAACTGTTGTCCGTTCCGTTGGTTGTATTGGAAATGTTCTCTGGTCCATATGGCAATTAGCCAAATACCTTTCATTAAATTTACTATAACCCAATTTAATATCTATTTTACTTAAGAATTGCTGATCAATTTTTGCTAACAATTGATCATACTCATTTTCTGGAATCCTTCTCTTCCAATGGCTACCTAATGGGCAGAAAAGAATCCTTAATTTGTTTTTTTCCCAATAAAACTCGGCATCTTGCTTTTGTTTATCGGTTAAATTTAACTGATAGAAGATTGTAGGTTTATTTTCTAAACATTGTGCAATAGGGGTATATTTTAAATAATCTTTAAAATGTATATTTGGTGGGATCGGATAATAAAAATCATAGTTATGCACATTATCCAATGTATAATATTTTTTGGGTGGCTTCTCAAATATCATAACTCGTTGGGGAGATAATATTTTATCAAAAACAATTGCTCTAGAATTAAACCGAGTAGTGAAATCAATATATAGATCCCATCTCTTACGTTGTTTCCAGCAAGAAACTAAAGTAAATGGAATAAGCTCATCAGCAACTTTTGCGGATTGATAAACATCCCTATTTCGCTCCGTAACCAAAACACCAATCCGCACATTAGGATAAACTTGCTTAAGTTGCCGCAAATGGTAATTCTGTACAATAGCATCGCCTACGGCATCGCCAATAGGACTGAGTAGAACTGAATCTACCTGACTAAGATCCAAGCGAGTTGTTGGTTGGCGTTGACCAAAAAATTTCGCAATAAGTACTTTTATAAACATAATCTTTATACAATTTAATAATCCAACTTAGTCTTATATAATAACAAAATCAGTATTTTTTTCATCTAAAGATCAAACAAATATTATCTATCCTGAAAACTTTCATATAAAATAACTAGATTTAAAGCCCTATAAAAGTTGATTATTTTTTTATGAACCTTATTTTACTTACCTTTGGTCAACGCTTAGAAAATCATTATCAAGCTTGCTTTGCAATTTTGAGTTTTTTAAAAGATCCGCTTATCAAGCGTGTTGTTGTCATTACCGATCGTGCTGAATTTTATACCTTTTTAGGTGATAAAGTTTCCATTTTTCCAATTAACGATCAAATATTAAAGGAATGGCAAGGGGAATATCAGTTCTTTTGGCGGATAAAAATTAAAGCATTAGAAAAAATAGCACAAATTTATCCCGAGCAAGACCTGCTATATATTGATAGCGATACATTCTTAGCCACGGATTTACAGGGCATTCAGCAAAAACTAGCCAGTCAACAGGCAATAATGCATATCAATGAAACCCATTTAGGATCGGGAAGTACAAAACGTTTACGCAATATGTGTCGCGTACTCAATGGTAAAACTCTTTATGGCGTATCAATTAATGAACAGAGCCAAATGTGGAATGCGGGCGTCATTGGATTACCTGCCAAGCAAGCATCACAACTGATCGCATTGAGCCTACAGCTCTGTGATGAAATATGTGCCACGACTTGCCCGCGGTATTTAATTGAGCAATTTGCATTTTCCCTTGCGCTTAATCATCTTAACCAACTATCTAGTTGCGAGCAAAGTATTGGGCATTACTGGGGCAATAAAACAGAATGGAATCAACTGATTTGCCAATTCTTTGTTAAAACACAATTAACACAAACTTCACTCCAAGATTGTATTGAGCAACTTGCCCACTTTAATTGGCAACAAATTCCGCTTAGTAAAAAGCAACGTAAAACCAATCAAACGCTAAAAAAATACATTGATAATCTGTTTCCAGCTAAGCATATTCGTTATTTTTAGCCTAGCCAAGTTTCAACTAACTGTTCAGAAATTTCTTCGTGCGACCACATACTACTGAGATCAGGCATTGGGAATTTACTATGGTTATAACCCACTAAACGCTCAAAATCAAAAGCCGCGTGCGGATAACCATTAATCACTAAAAATCCCATCGTGCCAGCTTCATTCCAACAAAGCTGAAATTGGCGTGGTTCTTTGCGGTTTTCAATACTCTCTACCGCATACACATACAAACTATCCACAATCGCTTGCTCAGGTTGATTGAGATCCATTGCATAAAAATAGCCTGTTTCGCCATCATCTTCAAATATCACTACCAAATGCTCTTTTTCAGGCGAATGCGCACCAAAATGCTTGGCTTCGCCAATCAGGTGTTGTTCAACGAGAACTGAAAAAATCATATTTTTCCTTAAAAAAGACCGCGGTTTTTATCCGCGGAGAAATAACAAAACGTCGCACCCAATTGCTTGTAGTGCGACGTGAATTATAGCATATCAGAAATTATGCTTGACCTTTCACCGCTTTTAAACCTAAGAACGGCGCTTTGTCACCTAATGCTTCTTCAATACGGATTAATTGGTTGTATTTCGCTACACGGTCTGAACGGCTCATTGAACCAGTTTTGATTTGACCTGCTGCTGTACCAACTGCTAAATCTGCGATAGTTGCATCTTCAGTTTCGCCTGAACGGTGAGAAATTACCGCGGTATAACCTGCATCTTTCGCCATTTTAATCGCAGCCAAAGTTTCAGTTAATGAACCGATTTGGTTAAATTTGATTAAGATTGAGTTCGCAATACCTTTTTCAATTCCTTCTTTTAAGATTTTAGTATTGGTTACGAATAAATCGTCACCCACTAATTGGATTTTGTCACCTAATACTTTAGTTTGGTATGCAAAACCTTCCCAGTCAGATTCATCTTGACCATCTTCAATAGATACGATTGGGTATTCTTTTGCTAAGCCTTCAAGGTAGTGAGTGAATTCTTGTGAAGTGAATGATTTACCTTCACCTTTCATTTCATACATACCGTTTTCTTTGTTGTAGAATTCAGATGATGCACAGTCCATCGCTAAAGTCACGTCTTTACCTAAAATATAACCTGCTTTTTCAACGGCTTCTTTGATACAAGCTAATGCCGCAGCGTTAGACTCTAAGTTAGGTGCAAAACCACCTTCATCACCAACCGCAGTGCTTAACCCTTTTGCTTTTAATACTTTAGCAAGATTATGGAACACTTCAGAACCTATACGAACCGCTTCTTTTAATGTTTTTGCACCAACAGGTTGAATCATAAACTCTTGAATATCAACGTTATTATCTGCGTGTTCACCACCATTAATGATGTTCATCATTGGCAATGGCATTGAATATACACCTGGAGTGCCGTTTAATTCAGCAATATACGCATAAAGTGGTAAACCTTTTGACGCTGCCGCTGCTTTAGCAGTTGCTAAAGACACCGCTAAAATCGCGTTCGCACCAAATTTAGATTTGTTTTCGGTACCATCTAAGTCGATCATAATTTGGTCAACTTCTGCTTGGTTTAATGCGTCTTTACCCACTAATGCTTTCGCGATTGGACCATTTACTGCGTCAACCGCTTTTAATACACCTTTACCTAAAAAACGTGATTTATCACCATCACGTAATTCTAATGCTTCACGTGAACCTGTTGATGCACCAGATGGTGCAGCTGCAAGACCAACAAAGCCACCTTCTAAATGCACTTCAGCTTCAACGGTTGGGTTACCACGCGAGTCAATAATTTCACGACCAATGACTTTAACGATTTTTGCCATTTTCTTTTCCTCAATAATTAAGTTAATTAAAATTTGTTAATCATATTGCCCGCTATGATAAAGCTATTTTGCTATTTTGTCTTGTAAAAAATGCGTTTTATCTTATATTTGGGCTTTCTTTATGCTAACCGCGGTCAAAAATCTACTCGTTTTTTTGACCGCGGTTTTTTAGTGAATTATCCTAAAAATAGGATTATTTTTCTTTTTTCTGATGTGCTAATGCAGCTTTAATAAAGCCTGCAAATAATGGATGGCCATCACGCGGTGTTGAAGTAAATTCAGGATGGAATTGACAAGCCACAAACCAAGGATGATTTGGCACTTCAATAATTTCAACTAATTTTTTGTCCGCGGATAATCCCGTCACTTTCAACCCCGCTTTTTCAATTTGCGGTAACAAATTATTGTTCACTTCATAACGGTGGCGATGGCGTTCTTCAATCGTTTCATTTCCATATAATTGACGAGCTAAACTGCCTTCAATTAAATGGCATTGCTGTGCCCCTAAACGCATTGTTCCGCCTAAATCTGAGTTATCGCTACGCACTTCAAGATTTCCATCCGCATCTTGCCATTCGGTAATTAACCCTACCACAGGTTGTGGGCAATCTTTATCAAATTCTGACGAGTTGGCTTGGGTTAGCCCTGCCACATTACGTGCATATTCAATTAAGGCAATTTGCATCCCTAAACAAATCCCTAAATACGGAATACCATTTTCACGTGCATATTTTGCGGTCAAAATTTTGCCTTCCACGCCACGATAACCAAACCCACCAGGAACTAAAATGCCGTCCAATCCGTGCAACACTTCTTCTCCTTTCGTTTCAACATCTTGTGAATCAATATATTTAATATTCACTGCCACACGATTTTTTAATCCACCGTGTTTTAAGGCTTCATTCACGGATTTATAGGCATCAGGCAATTCCGTATATTTGCCCACCATTCCAATAGTAACTTCGCCCACGGGGTTAGCTTCTTGATATAACACTTGTTCCCATTCGGATAAATCTGCTTCTTTGCAAGTCAAATGGAATCGCTGACAAATAAAATTATCTAAACCTTGTGATTTCAACAATGCAGGGATTTGATAAATGGAATTTACATCTTTCAAGGAAATAACCGCACGCTCAGGCACGTTACAAAATAGGGCAATTTTTGCCCGTTCGTTTGGCGGAATCATCCGATCAGAACGGCAAACTAACACATCTGGTTGAATCCCAATGGACAATAACTCTTTCACTGAGTGCTGAGTCGGTTTCGTTTTCACTTCGCCCGCGGTCGGAATATAAGGTACTAATGTCAAGTGCATAAACAAAGTATGCTCACGTCCTACATCCACCGCTAACTGACGTAAGGCTTCCAAAAAAGGTAAGGATTCAATATCACCAACGGTTCCGCCGACTTCCACTATCGCCACATCATGACCTGCTGCACCGTCAATCACACGTGCTTTAATCTCATTGGTAATATGTGGGATCACTTGAATGGTCGCCCCTAAATAATCGCCACGGCGTTCTTTACGCAACACTTCTGAATAAATTTTACCCGTAGTAAAATTATTTCGTTTGGTCATTTTGGTGCGAATAAAACGCTCATAATGACCTAAATCTAAATCGGTTTCCGCCCCATCTTGCGTCACGAAAACTTCACCGTGTTGAGTTGGACTCATTGTGCCAGGGTCAACATTAATATAAGGATCGAGTTTCATCATAGTGACATTTAAACCGCGGGCTTCTAAAATCGCCGCTAATGATGCTGCTGCAATGCCTTTTCCTAACGATGAAACCACACCGCCTGTTACAAAAATATAATTGGTAGTCATAATGAAACCTAAAATGAAATGTAAATAAACTGAATATCGGTCGTTTTCAACCTAATAAGACGGGAGCGTAGTTTACAGCAAAGCCCTATTTTGAGCAATCTTTTCACGCATTTTCTTTGATGCTCAATCTCATCATTCATAAAAAAGAAAGCCCTGTATCACACAGGGCTATCAACGCACCAATAATGAACGGGATTTAAACCGCGGTCAAAAATCAGTGCATTTTTAATTGAGATTTAAGCAAAATATTGTGCTAAATCATCGCTGCCACCGATGTATTTTCCACCGATAAACACTTGTGGCACGCTTGTTTTGCCAGTGATTGCACGAACAGAAATGGTGCTAGCATCACGACCTAATACGATTTCTTCAAAGGTAAAGCCTTTTTCTTTTAATAACGCTTTTGCTTTCGCACAGAATGGGCAACCTGGTTTAGTGAAAATAGACACAGACGCTTTTGCTTCCCAATCAGGTTTTAAATATTTAAGCATCGTATCAGCATCAGATACTTTAAACGGATCGCCTGGCTCCTGTGGTTCAATAAACATTTTCTCAACCACGCCGTTACGCACTAACATTGAATAACGCCAAGAACGTTTACCAAAACCAAGATCGTTGTTGTCAACTAACATTCCCATGCCTTCGGTAAATTCGCCGTTACCATCTGGAATAACAGTCACATTTTCACTTTCTTGATCCGCTTTCCACGCATTCATTACGAAAGTATCATTTACTGACATACAAATGATGTTATCTACGCCTAACGCTTTGAATTCACAAGCTAATTCATTATAACGTGGTAAATGGGTAGATGAACAAGTTGGGGTAAATGCCCCTGGTAAAGCGAATAAAACAACGGTTTTATTATCAAATAAATCTGCTGAAGTTACATCAACCCATTCATCGCCTTGACGAGTGTGGAACGTAACTTGTGGAACTTTTTTTCCTTCCATATTTGCTAATGACATATGCTTTTCCAAGTTAATTAATCACATTACAATTATGCTGTATTATAAAGCAATCTATGATATAGTTGCAATCAATTAATTTCAGACCTTTTGATTGATAAGATCAATGTGCATAATGTCAGAATAGGATTTTAAAATGAACATTCGTGATTTAGAATATCTCGCTGCTTTAGCTGAATACAAACACTTCCGTCGTGCTGCTGATGCTTGCCACGTTAGCCAACCGACCTTAAGCGGACAAATCCGTAAACTTGAAGATGAGCTCGGCATTACCCTGTTAGAACGCACCAGTCGCAAAGTGTTGTTTACCCAATCAGGTATGCTATTAGTTGAGCAAGCTAAAAAAGTCTTACGTGAAGTTAAATTACTCAAAGAAATGGCAAGCAATCAAGGCACCGAAATGTCGGGGCCGCTGCATATCGGCGTGTTGCCAACGGTAGGTCCATACCTATTACCGCATATTATTCCGATCTTGCAAACCTCGTTCCCCAAATTAGAACTGTTTTTATATGAAGAACAAACCACTCAATTACTCGATCAACTGGAAACAGGTCGTTTAGATTGTGCTATTGTCGCCGCAGTGCGTGAATCCGAATCTTTCATTGAAATTCCAATCTTTGATGAAAAAATGCTCCTTGCGGTTGCCGATCAACATCCTTGGGCGAAAGAAAAAGTGATTCCCTTGGAACGCTTAAACGGACAAGAATTATTAATGTTAGATGATGGGCATTGTTTACGCGATCAAGCAATGGGTTATTGTTTTTCTGCGGGAGCGAAAGAAAATTCACATTTCCAAGCAACCAGTTTAGAAACCTTACGCAATATGGTTGCCGCCAATGCGGGCATTACCTTAATGCCACAACTTGCGGCATTAAATGATAACGCACGTCAAGGCGTTACCTACATTCATTGCCAACCTGAACCTACACGCCAAATTATGTTGGTCTATCGCCCTGGTTCACCATTGCGTAACCGCTATGAAAATGTGGCAAAAGCCGTGATGCAATCTGTTAAGACACTTCTTACGAGCAATTAAGATGACAGGCATTCGAGCGCAACAAAAAGAGAAAACACGCCGTGCATTAATTGATGCGGCGTTTAATCAACTCAATGAAGACAAAAGTTTTTCAAGTTTAAGCCTGCGTGAAGTTGCGCGCGAAGCAGGCATTGCCCCCACTTCGTTTTATCGCCATTTTAAAGATATGGACGAACTCGGCTTAACAATGGTGGATGAAGCAGGCTTGATCTTACGTCAATTAATGCGTCAAGCACGCAAACGCATTGAAAAAGGCGGCAGCGTGATTGCCATCTCCGTAGAAACCTTTTTTGAATTTATCAACAACAGTCCGAATGTTTTCCGCTTATTGCTACGTGAACGATCAGGGATTTCACAAGAATTTCGTACCGCAGCAGCACGGGAAATCAAACACTTTGTTGATGAACTGGCGGAATATATCGTACAACGCAATCAACGTACACGTTCACTGGCGTATGTGGAAGCGGAAGGAATGGTAACACTGGTATTTACCGCGGGTTCAAATGCCCTTGATATGAATAGCGATGAACGCAAGCAACTCAAACAACGTGTAATATTACAGCTAAGAATGATCGCTAAAGGGGCGGAATTTACCCATTCCAAACAATATAAATCTTAATTACCCCAAAACCGCGGTCTAAAAATGCGATGATTTTGAATGTGTTTCAAACTTAATATCTATACATAGCAACACAAAAAAGCCCGATTTATGCCAAAACCGCGATCAAAAATTCTCACGACTTTAAAATAGTATTTTTATGCTACATAAAATAAAAATTCCCTTAACATTCAGGAAATTTTGTTATATTTATTTTACATCCCCACATAATCTGCTAAACTCTGCATCAACTGTATTCCCATTTTAAACAAGGAAATCCTATGTTTACACTGCAAGCGAACAAATGTGCGAACCAACAATGTGCGACCGCTGTTCCTATGTTACTTTGTGATTTTTATAAAATTTCTCATCGTGAACAATATCCTGAAGGTTCACAATTTATTTATAGCACGTTAACGCCACGCAGCAATAAACTCGCTCCGCATATTGATCGCGTGGTGTCATTTGGTTTCCAAGCCTTTATTATCAAATACTTAATTAATTACTTTAATCATAACTTCTTTGATAAACCGAAAGAACAAGTTGTTACGGAATACGTTGAATTTGTTAAACGCACATTGAATATTGAGAATGACGGAAGCCACATCGCCCAATTGCATGACTTAGGCTATTTGCCACTACGCATTAAAGCCATTGAAGAAGGCAAATCCATTGCGATTAAAGTGCCTGTTTTAACGATTGAAAACACGCACCCCGATTTCTTTTGGCTAACCAATTATGTAGAAACACTGTTAAATGTGTGCTTATGGCAACCAATGACATCGGCTTCCATTGCCCGTGTTTATCGCTTAACCTTGCAAAAATATGCCGATGAAACCTGTGATAATCGCAACCATATTGCCTTCCAATCACACGATTTCTCAATGCGTGGAATGAGTTCTTTAGAAAGTGCTGAAACCTCTGGTGCTGGGCATTTGACCGCTTTTTTAGGCACCGACACCATTCCTGCTATTTCCTTCGTTGACTATTATTATGGTTCAACAGGATTAATTGGCACATCAATCCCCGCTAGCGAACATTCGGTAATGAGTTCTCACGGCATTGACGAATTGCCAACATTCCGCTATCTAATGGCAAAATTCCCGAATAGTATGCTATCCATTGTTGCAGATACCACTGACTTTTGGCACAACATCAGCGTAAATTTGCCAATTCTCAAAGACGAAATTATGGCACGTCCACCCCACGCCCGTTTAGTGATTCGCCCAGACAGTGGCGATGCCATCGAGATCATCTGTGGTAACCCGAATGCCGAAACCGAAGTTGAACAAAAAGGCTTGGTACAAGCATTATGGGATACCTTTGGAGGCACAATCAATAGCAAAGGCTACAAAGTGCTTGCTCCACATATCGGCGTAATCTACGGTGATGGCGTCAATTTTGAAAAAATGGTTAACATTTTAGAGGGGTTAAAAGCCAACGGGTTTGCCGCCAGTAATATTGTTTTTGGAGTGGGCTCTCGCACCTATCAAAGCAACACACGTGATACGCTCGGTTTTGCCGTAAAAGCCACCTCAATCATCATCAACGGCAACGAAAAAGCGATTTTCAAAAATCCAAAAACCGATGACGGTTTGAAAAAATCGCAACGTGGCCGTGTGAAAGTAACGAGCCTTGATAGCTATGTTGATGGGCTAAACGCACAAGATGATTTTAGCGATGACCTATTACAAGTTATCTTTGAAAACGGCAAATTGCATAATGCCACAGATTTTGATCGTATTCGTGCCAACATTAATGCGGATTGCAAATAATCCTTATCCATTCTAAGAAAAACCGCGGTCAAAATTTCGTTCGTTTTTTTGACCGCGGTTTTTGTTTAATTCTGTATTATGTACCAGCTGAACAAAGATAAACTGACCTAATTAAAATAAACTTCTCATAATATTCACAACCTAACAGGGATTTTTTATTATTGCAGACTCGTATCTAGTTTCTCAACTAGCAAAATTGATTGAAAATAATGATAAGCAAAAAGCCATTACTAAGTATCGACTTGACGAGTTAAAACATCAAAAAGCCCAATTAGACGAACAAACCCAATCTTTTAAAAAGTCATTACGTTATATCGCCCAACATTTAACTTTCAGAAGATAAGAAAAGCATTTAATATGGCTCCGCTGATGCAAACTTGTGCTTTAATAAGCTATTTCTTTTTCCATTGCCATAATCCTGTTTTAAGGCGGTCTTTTTAATGATACCTTTAGCAGCAAGTTGAACTAATAATTTTCTAATCACATCAAAATAGTATTCAGTTGGGAAAATTTCAGCTTGT
Source organism: Pasteurellaceae bacterium (assembly GCA_030527795.1). Lineage (GTDB taxonomy): Bacteria > Pseudomonadota > Gammaproteobacteria > Enterobacterales > Pasteurellaceae > JAUNAB01. Next base: position 37,995 of record JAUNAB010000003.1, read on the forward strand.
CCATCTAAAGTAAAGCAGTACTGGGTTAATTCCTTAATTCTAAATTACGTAATTACCATATTAAGAGATTCTATTACTGTAAATTGGGAAATACGTGCAAAACGTATAAGCATTATACCATATTCAGGTACTTTGTATTCTACAAAAACATCACTACCCACCAGATAACAGATAAGACTATTAAAATTCCTTTTTAGTAACTACATTAATTCTCTATGCAACTACTCTATAATATTGGATTAAGAGCATACTGAAACTAAAAATTTAAGCATTTTTTAAACCGCGGTATGGGGTTTTATCTCTTAATTATTCGCCATTTAATTAGCGTGTTGGTTGTAAAATAAAGCAGAATGTGAAACAATCAACGGTTATTATGCAAAAATTTTCATCAGATTAAGGTAAGCCAACAGTGATCGATTTTGACGGCTATCGTCCGAATGTAGGAATTGTTATTTGTAACCCGCAGGGGCAAGTAATGTGGGCGAAACGCTACGGGCAAAACTCTTGGCAATTTCCGCAAGGCGGAATTAACGAAAAAGAAACGCCTGAACAAGCGATGTACCGAGAACTTTATGAAGAAGTCGGTTTACAGCCACAAGATGTGCGGATTTTATACGTGTCAAAACAATGGCTACGCTATAAATTGCCCAAGCGCTTATTGCGTTACGACAGTAAGCCAATGTGCATCGGGCAAAAACAGCGTTGGTTTTTATTGCAGTTGCTTGCAGATGAAAATAAAGTGGATATGCGTTGTAGCAAAATTCCTGAGTTTGATGGTTGGCGTTGGGTGAGTTTTTGGTATCCCGTGCGTCAAGTGGTGTCGTTTAAGCGTGATGTGTATCGCAAAGCGATGAAAGAATTTGCCGCGGTATTGTTTAATCAAGATTCTGGCGTGGGATTGCTTGGTAGTAAGAAAAATACGCAACCGAGTGCTGAGTTAACGCAAAATGTTACCAAATCAGAGAAAAATGCTACCCGAAAACCACACCCTTATTATGCGAAGAAGAATCCGAAATTTGGCAAAAAACGCCGTAAATAACAACATAAATAAGGAAATAAACTAACCATGTTAACCTTTATTGTAATTTGTATGCTGGTGGGCTGTATTGTCGGCTTTCTGGCAGGATTGTTTGGTATCGGCGGCGGTATGGTCGTTGTGCCAGTGTTGGTTTACTTATTGCCTATGGTAAATGTGCCAAATGAATTATTAATGAATATGGCACTTGGCACGTCTTTTGCGACCATTGTAATTACAGGAGCGGCTTCAGCTTATAATCATCATCAGCGTGGCAATATGCAATGGTCTGTGCTGAAAACCCTTTTGCCGAGCATCATTATCTCGGTGTTTATCGCGAGCCATTTTATTAGCCGTTTGCCAAAAGAATATTCCAGTAAATTGTTTGCCGTATTGGTGGTGTATTTAGCAATAAAAATGATTTTATCAATTAAACCAAAGGCTCAAAACAAATCCTTTACCACGCAATCATCCATTATTGGAGGGGCATTAATTGGCATCGCATCAAGTATCGCAGGGATTGGTGGCGGCAGTTTTATTGTGCCATTTTTAAATTCACGCGGTGTGGAAATGAAAAAAGCGATTGGGACGTCTTCTTTTTGCGGAATGTTTCTCGCCATTTCGGGAATGTTAAGTTATATGCAAAGCGGTTGGCAAGTTGAAAATTTGCCCGATTACGCATTAGGTTATGTGTATTTGCCCGCGGTATTAGGCATTACTATCACGTCATTTTTTACTACAAAATTAGGTGTGGCGACAACAAGCAAGTTGCCTGTGGCATCATTAAAACGTTATTTTGCTTTACTGCTTATTGTGATCGCAGTGAAGATGATTTTTGATTAAGAAGGAGCGTTATGAACGAACAATTTTTCCATTTGCCTGTGATTGATCCGATTATTTTTAGCGTCGGATTTGTGAGTTTGCGTTGGTATGGGTTGATGTACCTTGTCGGCTTTTTATTTGCGTGGTGGCTTGCTTGCCGCCGAGCCGATCGTTCAAATGGGATATGGACACGCGAACAAGTAGAACAGTTGCTCTATAACGCCTTTGCTGGGGTGATCTTAGGTGGACGCATTGGCGATGTGTTTTTCTATAATATTGATTATTTTCTCCAAGATCCATTGTATTTATTCCGTATTTGGGAAGGGGGAATGTCCTTCCACGGTGGATTGATTGGGGTCATTTTATCAATGATTTGGACGTCCTATCGTCAAAAACGCAGTTTTTGGGCAACCGCGGACTTTGTCGCACCATTAGTGCCGTTTGGTTTAGGTCTGGGGCGGATTGGTAATTTTATCAATGCTGAACTATGGGGGCGAGCAACTGATGTGCCTTGGGCAATGGTTTTCCCAAATGATCCGTTGCAACTTCCGCGTCATCCTTCGCAATTATATGAAGCGCTACTTGAAGGCGTGCTACTGTTTATTATTTTAAACCTGTTTGTACGCAAACCTCGTCCAATGGGGGCGGTATCAGGGCTATTTTTACTCGGTTATGGGATTTTCCGTTTCCTTGTTGAATATGTTCGTGAGCCTGATACCCACGTTAATGAGCTAAACGATTTAATTACGCGGGGGCAATGGCTTTGTATACCAATGATTGTTGCGGGGATAGTCATTATGATTTGGGCTTACCGCCGTCCAAACGCACAATAATCCTTCATACCGCGGTCAAAAATAACGAAAATTTTAACAGCGGTTTTTGTTAAATTTCATCAAATAAGAGAGATCTGATGCGCCAATATTTAGATTTATGCCAACGCATTATTGATCAAGGCAGTTGGGTAGCGAATGAACGTACGGGAAAACGTTGTTTAACCGTGATTAATGCCGATTTGAGCTACGATGTCGGCAATAACCAATTCCCTTTAATTACCACCCGAAAAAGCTATTGGAAAGCGGCGATTGCTGAGTTTTTAGGCTATATCCGCGGCTATGATAATGCGGCAGATTTTCGTCAGCTTGGCACTAAAACCTGGGATGCCAATGCGAATGAAAATGCCGCTTGGTTGGCAAACCCTTATCGTAAAGGCGTTGATGATATGGGGCGTGTATATGGTGTGCAAGGGCGTGCTTGGCGTAAACCCAATGGCGAAACGATCGATCAGCTACGAAAAATTGTAGATAATTTACGCCGCGGTATTGACGATCGGGGTGAAATTTTAACCTTTTATAACCCAGGCGAAATTGAAATGGGGTGCTTACGCCCTTGTATGTATAATCATACGTTCTCTTTGCTTGACGATACGCTGTATTTAACAAGCTATCAGCGTTCTTGCGATGTGCCACTTGGCTTGAACTTTAATCAAATTCAAGTTTTTACTTTCTTAGCTTTAATGGCACAAATTACAGGGCATCAAGCGGGAATGGCATATCATAAAATTGTTAATGCCCACATTTACGAAGATCAGCTTGAGCTAATGCGTGATGTGCAACTAAAACGTGAACCCTTGCCGTTACCGCGGTTGGAAATTAACCCCGATATTAAAAGTTTAGCGGATTTGGAAACTTGGGTCACGCTAGATGATTTTAACGTTGATGGCTATCAATGCCACGAACCGATTAAATATCCATTTTCTGTGTAAAATAAATGGACGATTTCACGATTGAACAGGGCTTGACGCAATCACAATTTGATCAAAAAATGATGCGTTATGCCCTCTCTCTTGCGGAAAAAGCACAATCCTTAGGCGAGATTCCAGTTGGGGCAGTAATTGTTGACCAACAGAGAAATATCGTAGGCGAAGGGTGGAATTTATCCATTATTCAGTGCGATCCTACTGCACACGCAGAGATTATTGCTTTGCGTGATGCAGGCCAACGCTGCCAAAACTATCGTTTATTAAATTGTACTCTATATGTCACGCTTGAACCTTGCACAATGTGTGCAGGGGCTATTTTGCATAGCCGAATTAAACGGCTGGTTTTTGGTGCATCGGACTACAAAACAGGTGCAGTGGGATCGCGTTTTCATTTTTTTGATGATTATAAAATGAATCATATTGTGCAAGTGCAATCTGGGATATTGTCGGAAGAATGTAGTCAGCAATTAAGCCAATTTTTTCAGCAAAGACGTACCGAGAAAAAGCAAGCGAAACAAGCAATGAATAAACAAGTTAAATAGATTACTGTAAATCAATTATGCTTTATTTATCTTAGCCGAATGGTACTAAAATTCTAATTAACTCTCGCTCAAATCCGTTAAGCCCTGTACAATATTCTCCCAATAGTCTAATAATCAAGAGATATTCAAAATGAATAAATCCTTAAAAATTTTATTTGCCTTGTGCTTATTGTTCGGCATTAGTGCTTGTGGCAAACCATCCAATGTACGATCTGAAATGATGCTGATGAGCCGTTATACCAATGAATTGCTTGATGCGAATACGGCAGCAGATTTTCATAATGCGGCAGAAAAACTGCGTGAGATCACGCAACAAGCAATGGAAATTCGCCCATCAACCGTTGATAATGATGAACAATTCAAGGGCTATCAACAAGAGATGCAACATTTTATTGATGCTGTTGAGCAAGCCGATCAATTAGCACAGCAAGGGCAACTTGAACAAGCGAAAGAACTCAGTCAAAAATTACTTGAGCTGAAAAAACAAGGGCATATTGAGTATAAAAATAAATAATGAAAACATCTTTTAACGCATTTTTGATCGGCACAGCCGCTTTAGTGATTATTTTAGCTGGCATAAAATTATCTGTTGAAATTATTGTTCCTTTCCTTTTGGCTTTATTTATTGCCATTATTTGTTCACCCATTATCAATTTTATGACCGCACGCAAGGTACCACATTGGTTGGCTATTGTATTATTGTTTGTATTGATTTTATTGGTTTTTTTCTTTCTATTTGGGCTTATCAATAATACCGTACGCGAATTTACCGCATCCATTCCGCAATATAAAATCTTGTTAGCTGAACGGATTAGTAGCCTTAAAGCACTTGCTGAGAAATGGAACTTGCCCTTTGTTGTGCCACAGGAAACCTTACTGAATGAGCTTGATCCGAGCTCATTGATGAATTTTGTCAGCCGTCTATTGCTTAATTTCTCAAATGTTGTGTCAAATGCGTTTGTACTGATTTTGGTTGTAATCTTTATGTTATTAGAGGCACCAACCGCAAAACGCAAATTTGCCTTGGCAATGAGTCGTTCCCTTGATGAAGTGAATAAAGAAGAACGCCACATTGATCGTATTTTGCAAAGTGTTATCCGTTATCTTGGCGTGAAGTCGCTAATTTGTTTTTTAACGGGCTTTTCTATTTGGCTTTTATTGCAATTTGCTGGCGTGCAATATGCAATTTTATGGGCAACACTCTGTTTTCTATTTAACTACATTCCTAACATTGGTGCCATTATTGCTGCGATTCCCATTATTCTACAAACCTTTTTATTAAATGGTTTTCCGACGGGTTTTGGGGTAACGATTGGTATCTTAATTTTAAATATGCTGATTGGTAATGTGCTTGAACCTAAATTAATGGGGCGTAGCCTTGGCTTATCCACCTTAGTTATTTTTCTCTCTCTTTTATTTTGGGGATGGCTACTTGGTACGGTGGGGATGCTACTTTCCATTCCTTTGACGATGGTGATTAAAATTGCCTTAGAAAGCAATCCAAATACGTTACGCTATGCCGCATTATTGGGTGATGTATCCATTTTGGAAGATAGTGGAAAATAATTTTCCTAAATTTTTAATAAAACCGCGGATCAAAATTCAAGTGTTTTTTGCCCGCGGTTTTTTTATTACAATTGTATTTTTTTATAGCGGTGTGAGTTGAAACAGACTTGAAGGATGAATTGGCGGAAGAATATGGGAGTTGAACCCACCCGAGATTGCTGGCAACCTCAATAGGATTTGAAGTCCTACCGCTTCACCGGAAACGACATTCTTCCTTTGAAAAATTTCGGTGAATGTACCTTAAATTACAGTTTTATTCAAGTGGAATTAACAGATTTTATTTCTGTGTATAACTCAAAGGCTTGTGAATAAGGTTGTGGATGAAATAGAAAGAAAACTAGCAGGATCGTATTAGATCCTTATGATAAGTAAGATTATTGTTTTTGAGATGTTGTGAGAAAAGCGATTAGCCAAAAGTGAATTGTAATATTTATTCATTATTTATCCACAGAGTTATTTATTTATAATACCCTATTTTGCTTAAAAATAGATAAGGTTATTTTATCTTGTGAGTTATGCCATTTGCCTGTGGATAAAGTTGTGGTTGAGATGAGAATCCTTTGGAATAGTTTATTGTGTCGTCTTTTGAATTGTAATTTTTATATTAATAATCATATAGTTATGTATTTTTAATTCTGTTTGTTCACCTGTGATAATTTCTAATTTTTGCATTGGTTGTTTCTTAGCCATTTTCTATTTTGTGTTTTTAAATGGATCTTCCTAAGCGTTTTCACTTTTTTGTTGTAGTGCATTAAGAACAGTGGGGGGAACGAATTGACTGACATCACCACGATGCAAGAAGACTTCACGTACAATGGTCGATGAAAGGTAAGACCAGCGTGCATCAGTTGGGAAAAATAGGCTTTCAATGCCCTTGCCGAGTTGATGATTTAAATGTGCTAATTGTAATTCATATTCAAAATCTTGCGTTGTCCGAATACCGCGGATGAGAATATCTGCATTTTTTTGTTGTACTAAGTTTATTAATAAACCTGAAAAACCCACAACTTCAACATTTGCTAAATGGGAAACTGATTGCTGAACTAATCTGACACGTTCAGCTAAGTCAAATAATGGTTTTTTGCTAGGGTTTTGTGCAACCGCAATGATGATTCGTCCAAATAGTTTTGCTGCACGTTGAATGATATCTAAATGTCCATTGGTAATGGGATCGAAGGTGCCAGGGTAAAGTGCGGTTTTCAATTTGATTATCCTTTTTTAAGATTAGTTGTCTAAATAAGGGCGTAGTAAATGGAGTAAACGTCGTAATGCACCGCGGTTTTGATTTAATACGGTGTAACCTGATTTTCCATAACGTTTACGCAAGCTTGCTGAGTTTAAAAATTTATCAATAGCATTGCTGAGAGCTTGTGGGTTTTCTTTAACGATCAGCACGCCTTGTACTTTAATTAATTTATTAAAAATTTCGGGAAAATTGTATACATATTTTCCACTGATAACAGGTAATTTAAATGCTAATGGCTCAAGTGGGTTGTGTCCACCATGTTTCACGAGACTACCACCAACAAACGCAATCTGCGAAATGCCATACATCACCATTAATTCGCCCATTGTATCGCCAAGCAGAATTTGTGTTTGAGCGGTCGGTGGGGTATTTTGGCTGCGGCGAGAATACGTAACCCCTGATTTTTCAATTAGCGTTGCAACGTGATCAAAGCGTTCAGGATGTCGTGGTGCCAAAATAAGTAAGAGATCGGGGTGCTTTTCTAAGAGTTGGCGGTGACAATCTAAAATGATTTGTTCTTCACCGTCGTGGGTACTGGCAGCGATCCAAATGGGACGTTGGCAATGCCATTCTTTTTCTAATTGGTTGATTTTATTGAGTAAATCTTCATTAACGGTTAAGTCATATTTAATATTTCCCGTTAAAATTAATTTGCCACGGTAACCTAGATTAATATAACGTTGCCCACTAATTGAATCTTGTGGTGCGATCAATGAAATCTCATTAAACATATTAGCAAGTTTATTTTTGACCCAACCATAACGTTTCGCTGAACGTTGTGATAAACGTGCGTTTGCAATAATGAAGGGGATTTTTCGTAAATACAGTTTTCGGATAAGATTTGGCCAAATTTCTGTTTCAATTACAATGCAGGCTTTGGGTTGTACAAATTTCAAAAAACGTTCAAGTGCATCGGGTAGATCATAAGGTAAGTAGATATGGGTTACGGTATCGCCAAATGCTGCCTTAACGCGGTCTGAACCCGTTGGGGTGACGGTAGTGAACGTAATAGCTAAATTGGGATAGTCTTGTTGGATTTGGCGAACAAGTGGGGTAGCAGCAATGACTTCCCCTACGGATGCCGCGTGAATAATGATGCCGTTGGGACGTGGGGCTATGCTATGCGGATAAAAACCGTAACGTTCACTAATACGTTTACGATAATTCGGTGATTTATAGCTGCGTAACCACATAAATAAGAGAATTAAGGGCTGTAGTGCATATAAAATGAAATTATAAAAATAGCGGAGCATAGCAATAATTTGTTAGCTGAAAACCCTGTTAGTATAAGAGTTTTCAGGCTTGAGATAAAGTGCTATTGAGAACAACGGAAATCTTGCTAAAACCGCGGGCAAAATTTCGTTCGTTTTTTTGACCGCGGTTTTGGGCTACATCCACGCATTATTGCGGATAATTCCGACAGCAATACCTTCAATAGCGAAGTAATGTGTTTCGGGTAAATAAACCACGATAGGATCAAATTCTTCATTTTCGGCGTGTAAAAACACGGTATCGCCTTTTCGTTCAAAACGTTTTACTGTTACTTCGTCTTCCACTCGAGCCACGACTACCTGCCCATTTCGTGCAATTTTTGTGCTATGTACTGCGAGCAAATCCCCATCCATAATACCGATATTTTTCATTGATTCTCCTTCAACACGCAATAAAAAATTCGCTTGTGGGGTAAACATCGATGCATCAACGCGGTAAGTGTCTTCAATATGTTCTGGGGAATCAATGGGTTCACCCGCAGCAACACGCCCGACTAATGGCAAGCCGCCAATTTCTTCTTCGGGAATTTGAACATCGGTTTCATCCGTTTCAAGAAGCAAACGAATACCACGCGACATTCCCGACATCATTTCAATCGCCCCTTTACGAGCAAGTGCTTTTAAATGTTCTTCTGCGGCATTAGGCGAACGAAATCCTAATTCACGCGAAATTTCTGCACGAGTTGGCGGAACGCCTTCTTTTAGCAAGAAAGATTTTAGAAAATCATAAACTTCTTGTTGGCGTGCAGTTAGGTTTTTATTTAGTGTTCTCATAAGCCCTCGCTTGTTTCTGTTTTTTTATACAGGAATTTTGTTATTATATACAGACTGGAAAAACTTGCAATACTTTCTTTTGGTGTACACCTAGATCTTAGGGAAGACCTCAGGGGATTAAATCAAGGATCGCGTTCAAAATTTGCTGGTTTTTGTGTTAAGATAGCTGAAATTTTGTGAGAACAGACATAAGGATATCATTATGGCAAGCTGTTTAAATTTATATCGTCAATTATTAGCTTTCCCTTTATCATTTTTGGTAAAAAATAACCCGATTCCAAATAATCCCATTGATGAATTGGGGTTGGATATTTCTCAACCTATTGTGTATGTGTTGCCCTATACTTCACAATCTGATTTATTGATTTGTCGCCGAAATTGCTTAGCCTTAGGATTGCCCGATCCTTTTGAGATGAATCATATTGATAATGTCAGCTTGCCGCGTTATGTTTTTTTAGATGAAGGGCATCGTTTTTTTAAATCAAAAGGGGCGAAGTCAGAAACGATTGAAATTTTCAATCAATATTTAGCATTGCATAAAAGTAATACGCAATTAGATGTGCAACTTGTCCCAATTTCTGTTTTGTGGGGGCGATCGCCTGGGCAAGAAAACAAAAATGGCCTGCCGAAATTACGTTTGCTGAATGGTTTACAAAAAACTTTTGCGGCACTTTGGTTTGGACGTGATACTTTTGTGCGTTTTTCTCAGGCAGTATCGCTTGCGTATATGGTCAAAGAGTATGGGGCAGATCGCAAATTAGCTCAAAAACTTTCTCGTGTGGCTAAGATGCACTTTGCTAAACAGCGTATCTCTGCCACAGGCCCACGTTTACCCAATCGTCAAGCGATGTTTAATAAGCTGCTTCAATCACCAGCTATTTTACAAGCAATTGAAGATGAAATGAAAAGTAAAAATTTATCGCAAGAGAAAGCTCGCAGAGAAGCGGAAAAGATTTTAGATGAAATTGCTGCAAATGTGAATTACGAAGGTTTGCGAATGGCGGATCGTTTTCTGCGTTGGTTATGGAATAAATTGTATCAAGGGATTGAAGTAACCAATGCGGATCGTGTGCGTAAATTGGCACTCGAAGGACACGAAATTGTGTATATTCCTTGTCATCGTAGCCATATAGACTACTTGCTTCTGTCTTATGTTCTTTATCATCAAGGGCTAGTGCCACCTCATATTGCAGCTGGGATTAATTTGAATTTCTGGCCTGTCGGAGGATTATTCCGCCGTGGAGGGGCATTTTTTATTCGCCGTACTTTCAAAGGCAATCGCTTATACTCTACGATTTTCCGTGAATATTTAGCTGAATTATTTCACCGCGGTTATTCCGTTGAATTTTTTATTGAAGGTGGACGCTCAAGAACGGGACGGTTGTTGCAACCTAAAACGGGAATGATTTCAATGACCTTGCAAGCTTTACAACAAGGTCAAACACGCCCGATCTCTATTGTGCCAGTTTATGTAGGTTATGAACACGTCATTGAAGTGGATACCTATGCGAAAGAATTGCGTGGTGCAGAGAAAGAAAAAGAAAATGCGGGTTTAGTGTTACGTGTAATCAGAAAACTGCGTAATTTAGGTAAGGGTTATGTGAATTTTGGTGAACCTATTGGCTTAAGCCAGTATCTTAATCAGCATTATCCCGAATGGAAAGAGAACAAGGTCGAGCGTTCAACGTGGTTTAATGGTGCGGTTGATACCTTGTCAAATCAAGTAATGGTTAATATTAATAATGCGGCGGCAGTGAATGCAATGAATTTGACGGGAACGGCATTATTATCTTCGCGTCAACGTGCGTTATCGCGTGAGCAGTTGTTGGAACAACTGACCAGTTATCAGCAATTATTACAAAATGTGCCGTATTCAACGGATATGAGTGTACCAACTGAAAGTGCTGAACAAATGCTCAATCACGTTTTGGGGTTAGAGCGTGTAGGTATTTTGTCAGAAAAAGACAATTTTGGCGAAATTATTCGTTTGGAACGTAATTCAGCAGTGCTAATGACCTATTATCGCAATAATATTCAGCATTTATTTGTGTTGCCATCGTTGATTGCAAGCATTGTTTTACACCACGAATCAGTAGAAAAAGACAAAGTATTATCCTCGATTCATCAAATTTATCCATTTCTTAAAGAAGAACTTTTCTTACATATTGATATGGCGGATTTATCTGCGTATTTAGAACGATTAATGACTGAGTTGCAGCGTCAAGGTTTAATTAAAATTGATGGCAATGTATTACAAATCCATCGTGCTAAAGTACGCGAATTACAACTTTGGTCATCAGGTGTGCGTGAGATCTTACAACGTTATCTGATTTCCGTGAGCCTATTGCTTAATAACCCGAATATTTCACGCGTTGAATTAGAAAAAGAAAGTCAATCTGTTGCACAACGGTTGTCTGTTTTACATGGGATTAATGCTCCGGAATTTTTTGACAAAGCAGTGTTTTCTTCATTTATTAACAGCTTGAAAGAAAACGGGTATTTTGATGAATACGGCAATGGCGATAGTCAGAAACTATCCACATTAGCGACCATTTTGAAAGGGGTTATTTCTGCTGAGATCAATTTAACGATCCAAGGGGCAATTGAAAAAGCCGATGAAATTCAACAGGAAGAGCAACAAAATCGTCATCAGGACAACGTCTAAAAATGACGTGAATTTTGACCGCGGTTTAGGGCCAGAGATTGATGATAGTAAAGATTTTAATAGATACCAATCAGGAGCAATGTGATGTCAAATAGTAAAAAATCCCCATTTTACCTTGCGTTCTTTGGGATTATCTTAGCAATTGGCTTTATGGCGGCTGCCTTTATTTTAGGGCAGCAATTTAAAAATCTGCAACAGGCAGGTGTGATTACCGTGAAAGGTGTTGCTGAAGCGGAATATAAGGCGACTGTCGCTAGCTGGAATGTGTCGGTTTCAACGTGGGGCGAAACTTATGCTAAGGCAGTTGCGAATAATCAAATTGAATTAAATAAAGCGGTACAATTTCTTGAACAACAAGGATTTAGTGCAGATGAACGCCAAATTGACTCGATTAGTGTCAATGAAAATTTCGTTAATTATGAAGATGAAAAAGGCAATACGAAAACACGGAAAGAGGGCTATAATGCGATCAGAACCATTACGCTCACCACGAAACAATTAGATAAAGTCAGTGCAGGGCTAAAAAATATTATCAATGTATGTGCTGAAGATGAGAATATTAATTTTTCTAATCCGAATTATTATTTAGAAAACTTGGATACGATTAAGCGAGAATTAATTTCTAAAGCGACACAAGATGCTTATGCCCGTGCGCAAGAGTTTGCCAAAACCAGTAATGTGAAAGTAGGTATGTTAAAAGAAGCATCGCAAGGTTCATTTGATATTCAATCTACAACATTATCGGGCGATAATGATAGCAGTGATTATGGCGGTTCTTATGATACATCAACTATTGATAAACTTGTGCGTTTAGTGGTTACCATTAAATACCGTATTGATTAACGATTTAGGTAAAAAGGCGAGATATCTCGCCTTTTCTTTTGGCATTATTGTGCTAAATATTGCTGTGCTAATTGTGCCAAATAGTTTGCACTTGGCATTAAGGCTTGGTCATCTACCCGAAATTTAGGATGGTGGAGTGTGTAGGGACCGCCAGAACCAATCATAATAAACACACCTGGTATATGCTGTTGATAGAAGGCAAAATCTTCACCGATAGGGCTTGCTTCTACTAATTTAGCTTGAAAACCATTTTCACGTGCGACTTGCAAGGTAAAATCTATCCATTCAGGTGCATTCATCACGGAAGGCGGCCCTGCGTGCCATTGCAAACGAATATTGGCATTAAAAGCTTGTTCAATCCCCGTAACTAAATGGCGGAAACGTTGCTCAATTTGTTCTCGTACGGTTTGGTTAAAGGTGCGTACCGTGCCTTCTAAATAGGCGGTTTCAGGGATCACGTTCCAAGTATTACCGCTATGAACTTGGGTAATTGATACCACGGCATTTTCATTAGATGGAACGTTACGGCTAATAATGGATTGCACCATATTAATTAAATGCCCCAAAATAATAATGGGATCATTGCCATCTTGCGGACGTGCTGCGTGTGCACCTTTGGCTTGAATATGAATTTCAAAACGATCAACGCCCGCGGTTAATGCGTGAGCTTTAGTGCCTAATTCTCCTACGGCTAGAGTAGGATCGTTGTGAATACCAAAAATCACATCTGCATCGTTCAATACGCCAATATCTAATATCGCTAATGCACCGACGCCAGTTTCTTCGGCTGCTTGAAATAAGATTCGCACGGTGCCTGCCAGTTCATCTTGCTGTTGTTTTAATAAAATTGCTGCACCCAGTGCCGCAGAAAGATGAAAGTCGTGTCCACAAGCGTGCATTACGCCTGATTTTTGTGATGTGTAAGGCACGCCACTTTCTTCTTCAATTGGTAACGCATCAATATCGGAACGTAGCACAACGACTTTGCCTGCTTTATTACCCTTGATTTCAGCCACTAAACCTGTTTTTAAAGGCAAATCCAGCACATCAATATGGTATTGCTCTAATATCTTTCTGATTTTTTGCGTGGTTTCAAATTCTTGATTAGATAATTCGGGGTGTTGATGACATTCTTGTCTAAATTGAATTAAAAAATCAGTAAGGTTTTGATTTTTATATATAATTTCTTGGAAAGTTGCCATTTTATTTCCCTTAAAGTTGATGAAAATAGGTCTGAATAAATTGAATCATATCACTGTCTTGTGAAAATGCATCAATCGCTTGTTGTAATGCTTGGCTCAGTTTGGGATTTTGAATCGCTGTTGCAAGTTTATGATAATGCTGTTCCTTGCTATAAGGATTGTTAGGACTACCTTGTGGATAATTGATCCGCGGACTTAAAAACGTTTGATTTTTTGACCGCGGTTTAAGCTGAGCAAAACGTTCATTTTGCGGATCGTGTTGATAGCTACGAGTCATTTTCTCCATTAATTGTGCAATATGGGGGGCAATCGGGCGCTCGCTAAAAGCGTCACAATCGAGGGGTTCGTGATAGAGAATTTTGGCGACAATATATTCTGCAGAAAAACGCCCTTGTTTTTCAATCAGTGGACGAGTATAAATCAAAGCGGCATCGGATTTGGGTGCAAAAATTAGTTCAAGTTGCTCAATGTCTTCTGCTTGAATTGAGTTGTTCTGGCGTAGCTGATATGTTGCATCGGCAATATTGGCAGCCGCAGAGCAATAATAATAGGTTTTAAACCACAGTTGTGTGATTTGCCAATTTTCGCCCCAATTAGAGAGCTCCAATGTCATTGCTTTTTTACCCTGTGTTGCCAAGAAACCCAATTCAGGATAAAAACAATCAAATTGAGCCTTTATTCCATTTTTTAGCCACGCAATAGTTTGAATGGCGTTTTGTGCAGCAATCCCTGCATTTAATGGTTTTACGCTTGTGCCAAAGGTAATGCGTAGCCCCGATGATTGTGTGGAGATAAGGGCAAAGGCTTCAGCGAGAAAATCATATTGGTGCAAATAACAAATTGCGGCAACAGCCCCAAAACCGCCGAGCGTTGCCGTACTGTGCCAACCATTTAGATAATGTTGTGGGTTTAATAAATCGCCTAAACGTGCCATAAATTCCACTCCAATAATGTAGGCACTGAGAAAGCGTAAACTGCTGATTGGGGCTTTCTGATGAAAATCAATACTGGCAAATAATGCCGATAAAATGACCGCGGACGGATGACCTCGCACTTTCTCGTGAGCATCGTCATAATCCAGTAAATGTGTTTGTAAACCGAGAATTAATGCCGTTTGCCGTGCGTTTAAACACATTTTATGCCCAATGAGCCAACTTGTCGGCTTTCCTCCTTCTTGTTTTGCCCATTGGATTAAATCGGCTACTTCGCTTTCTTGCTTTGCCCGTAAATTACAGGCAAAGAAATCCAAAATGCCTTGTTGAGCAATGGCTAGCACTTCAGGTTGATCAATTAATGGCGTAGCAAGAATTTGCTTGGCGTATTGTTGAGCATAATTCATTGTTTATCCTAAATATAAAATTCAATGGGATCGGCAAACTGACGCACAAAGCGTTTGGTTTGTTCATTCTGCGGGTGTTCAATCACTTGTTTAGCCACACCTTGTTCAATGATGCGACCTTCCGCCATGAAAATCACGCGATCTGCAACATTTTTAGCAAATTCCAGTTCGTGCGTAACGATCACCATCGTGATCTTTTGTTTCGCAAGTTGTTGAATGACGTGTAATACTTCATTTACTCGCTCAGGATCAAGGGCAGAAGTGGGTTCATCAAATAAGAGTACTTTTGGTTTTATTGCCATTGCACGTGCAATCGCAACACGTTGTTGTTGACCGCCAGACAGTGTAATTGGATATTGATTTGCTTGTGCTTCTAATCCAACTTGTTTTAATAACGTCAACCCTAATTGATGGGCGTCATCTTTGGACATTTTCTGATTGACTATTGGGGCTAAAGTAATATTTTCTAAGGCTGTTTTATTTTTAAATAAATTGTAATGTTGAAACACCATTGCGGTTTGTTTACGCAAGGCATTTTCTGCTTTGTAAGAATAGTGATTTAGATTAATGTGGCTGTCTGCAATGTAAATATCGCCTTCATCCGCTTTCTCAAGCAGATTAAGACAGCGCAATAGGGTTGATTTTCCAGAACCTGACGGACCAATAATCGCGACAATTTCCCCTTCTGCAACATCTAGATCAATGGCATTTAGCACTTGATTATGCCCAAAACGTTTGCTTAATTTTTCTACTTTAATCATTGTATTAGCCCTTATTAACGTTTGTAAGGAACAATTAATCGTTGTTCAACAGCTTTTTGTACGGTGGAATATAGAACTACGACTAGCCAGTAAATGATGCCAACCGCTAAGTAGGTTTCAAAGAATTTATAAGATTCCGCGGTAAGTAATTTTCCTGCGGCTAAGAGTTCAGGTACGCCGACAAAAAACGCAATAGAAGAGTCTTTTAATAGAGAAGTAAACATATTTCCTATGCTCGGTAAGGCATTGACAAAGGCTTGCGGTAAGATAATGTGTTGGTAGATTTTAATGGCACTTAATCCCATCGCACTGCCTGCTTCTTTTTGACCGCGGTCAACTGACTCTAATCCCGCACGGAAAATTTCGGCTAAATAAGCGGAATATTTTAATGCAAAGCAAATAATTGCAGCACTGATTGCGGGCAAACTTTTTAGTACGGGAAGCATTTGAGGCAGCCCATAATAGACGATAAATAATAAAACAACTGAGGGCATTCCACGAAATAAAGAAATATAAAACGCGAGCAGTTGGTCTAAAATCGCAATGTGCCGTACGCGTAACAAAGCGATCGTCAAACCCAATAGAATTGCGATTAAAATGGATACAATCGCAATGTATAAGGTTGTGG
Organism: Pasteurellaceae bacterium; assembly: GCA_030527795.1. Classification (GTDB taxonomy): domain Bacteria; phylum Pseudomonadota; class Gammaproteobacteria; order Enterobacterales; family Pasteurellaceae; genus JAUNAB01. Next base: position 54,428 of record JAUNAB010000003.1, read on the forward strand.
GAAGGTAACCGATAATCTGCGGGAAGACATCCAAAAAGTAGGCAAAATCAAAATTCATAACGCTATTCCTATTGTGTGGGCGAAAACCGCGGTTAAAAAAACGCGTGGATTTTTTACCGCGGTTTTGGCTCAATTATTGCTCTGGTGTAGTGATATCTTCACCATAGTATTTTTCAGATAAGGCTTTAATTGTGCCGTTTTGTTTGAGTTTAGTGAGGGCTTGATCAAATTGCTCCCGTAGCTGTTGCCCACGAGCATTACGTGCAAATGGATAAGCTACAGCTTCCATCACTAAGGGTTTCCCGACTAATTTAAACGGCAGATTACTGCGTTTCATTTCTGCTAACAAAATTGGTTTTGAATTGATATAGGCATCAACGCGTTTATAAACTAAATCGTACATCGCACCATCACGGGTTTCATAGGTTTTTATTGTGACTTCATTGTTCGGGAACACTTTTTTCAGAATATTCAAATGGTTTGAACCTAATACGCCAGAGATCATTTTACCTTTTAAATCGTTATAATCACGAATATTTTCATTCTCATTGTGCGTAACAAGTTGACTACCATAATAGCTATAGGGTTGAGTGAAATCATATTTCGCTTTACGTGCTTCCGTTACCGCAACGGCATTCGCAACGGTATCAAGACGTTCAGCATCAAGTTGCCCCATTAGCCCTGCAAATTCAATTGTTATCCATTCCACTTTATAGCCCAGTTCTTTGGCGATGGCTTCGGTGGTTTCTACATCAAAACCCACTAATTTTCCATCTTGTTTAAACCCGTTTGGATAACCTTGCCCTGTGGAGCCGATATGTAGCACTTTTTCAGCTTGAGCTGAATTATCGGCGTTATTTGGTGCTTGCTTATCGCAAGCGGTTAAGATTGTCGTGATAAGTAATGCACTGATTAATGTGAGTTTTTTTACGGTCATAATGAGGTTCCTTCTTTTTAAATGTTAAGATGAATGTGTAAATTGCCACAGTTGAAATAACGCAGGATCTAAGATCTTGCGGTAATAAATTGTTGTGTGATCCGCGGTCAAATTTACGCGTGAAATTTCAGTAAATCCGTTCTTTTGATAAAACCTGTTGAGCCAAGGATGATTTTCCGCGGTGCCTAATGTCACAAAAGGCAGATTAAACTGTGCAAGTAAAATATGCTGTTCTAGCCAAGTAAGCAGTTTTTTTGCCAAGCCTTGATGAGCAAAATCGGGATCCGTTGCAAACCAGCCAATATGTGGCACGCCATAAGGTCCAGGATTGTTTCCCCAAGGCAAACGTAAACTAATGGTACAAATAGGGTTATCTTGTGCAAAAACTCCATACACTAAATTGGTTTGAATATGCTGTTCAATCAGTGCTAAATTGGCATCTGCAGCGGCAAAATAGATCCCCAATTTGACAACTGGGGCATAAGCTCGATGTAGCAATTGCTGATATGGCAGTTTGTCGCTTAAAGTAATACGGCGAATATGCATTGTTACTCCAATAATCCTGATTGTTCAGCAGCTTGAATGACTTGATCGACTTTTTGCGGTGCGTTACCTAAATAATTCTCAGGTTTTAACCAGTCATTTAAATCTTGTTCACGGATAACTTGCGATAATGTCGGGTGTTCAATCAACACTTGCTTAAAGAGGCGATTTTGCTCAAAGGATTGCATTGCACATTCATAAACCAAATGGTGAGCCGTTTGTTTACCTAAACGTTTACCTAGCTCAAACATCACTTTCTCAGATAACAGCAAGCCATTTTGCATTGCTAAATTATTGAGCATTTGTTGTTGATTAACCTTAATTCCACGTAGAATATTGAGTGCAATTTGCAACTGTGCAGCGATGTATAAATTAATTTCAGGCAGTGCGATCCATTCAGCTCGCCAGCTCATTGCATCCCGTTCGTGTTCTACTTTCATTGATTCGTGAATTAACGCAACACTTTTTAATAATGGTGGGGTCAAACTGGCTAACCCTTCTAGTGCAGCAGGATTACGTTTGTGTGGCATTGTTGATGAACCAATTTTCCCCGCACTAAATGGCTCTTCAATTTCATTAATTTCTGTACGCATAAGGTTATAAAACTCATTGCCAATTTTACCTAGCGTGCCACTAATTAATGCAATCACTGACGCATATTCTGAAAAGCGATCACGTGCAGATTGCCAGCCAATGTTGGGCGTATTTAAACCTAATTTTTGTAAGGTTCTTTGCTCAATCTCAGGACCTTGTGAGCCAAAAGAGGCATAGGTACAGATTGCTCCACTGATATTGCCAACTAGCACTCGTGCTTTAATTTCTTTTAAGCGTGCGAGATGGCGAATAAATTCATCGAGCCAAACTGCGATTTTAAATCCAAAGGTGGTGGGGAGCGCTTGCATTCCGTGAGTACGTCCTACCATGGGTAAATATTGATATTGTTTAGCAAGTTTTTTAAGTTCTAAGGCGATTAAATGGGTATCTCGTTCAATAATGGTAAAGGCTTGTTTTAATTGCAGCATTGTTCCCGTATCAACAATATCTTGAGTTGTCGGTCCATAATGCACAAATTCGCCCGCGCTACCGCATTGATGCTGTAAGGCATTAATTGTTGCCATAAAAGAATGTTTTAACTGAGCAATTTCTTGTGCTATATCACTTAAATTAAATTGGCTTGGATCTGCGGCTTGCGTAATTTGTTGTGCTGCTTCAGCAGGAATAACCCCCAATTCTGCTTCGGCTTGTGCTAAGGCAACCTCAACATCAATATGCTTACGTAAGCGATTTGTTTCAGACCATATTTCACGCATTTCTTCGGTACTAAAGTTATTACCGAGCGTGAGAAAATCAATAATATGTGCTGCCATCACTACCTCAAATTAGATTATGTTTTAGTAAACTGTAGAAATTCTAAGAAGGTTTCTAATAGAAAACCAATAACCTTTTTGATTAATATATAGCTTTTTGGAATATATATTATTTTTGAGTGGATTTAGAGAATAAAAAATCGGAAAGAGAAAGATAAGAGATAAATAAAAAACCCGACATAAGTCGGGTTTTTTTACGAATAGAAATTATTCAGCAACAACGATAACGTTTAATGATGCGAATACTTCACCGTGTAATTGGAATTTCACGTCGTGGTCGCCTAAGGTACGAATTGGACCTGTAGGTAAACGCACTTCGCTTTTTGAAATTTCAACACCTGCTTTAGTTACTGCATCGGCTACATCACGTGTAGTGATTGAACCGAATAAACGTCCTTCGTCACCTGCTTTAGACGCGATAGTTACGCTTTCTAATGCAGTAAGTTGTGCTGCACGAGCTTGAGCCGCAGCTAAAGATGCTGCAACTTTTGCTTCTAATTCAGCACGACGTGCTTCAAAGTGTTCAATATTTGCTTTGGTTGCCATAACTGCTTTCCCTTGTGGGATTAAGAAGTTACGTGCGAAACCTGATTTTACATTCACTTGGTCACCAACGTTACCTAAGTGAACAATTTTGTCTAAAAGAATGATTTGCATTACCGTATCTCCTTAATTACTGATGGTTGTCAGTGTATGGAAGTAACGCTAAGTAACGCGCGCGTTTGATTGCACGAGCTAATTGACGTTGGTACTTCGCACGAGTACCGGTAATACGGCTTGGAACAATTTTGCCGCTCTCTGAGATATAGTTCTTTAATGTAGAAATATCTTTGTAATCGATTTCAACTACATTTTCCGCTGTAAAACGGCAGAACTTACGACGACGGAAATAACGTGCCATTTGGCTAGTCTCCTAATCTATAAATTCGATTTGCTCGGCGTGCAAAACTAATTGGCTTAAACCGTTAGAGGTTTTATGAGAACTTAAAAAGCCCTGTACCAATAATTTACAACCGACCGTAATGCTTTGAGTTTTTTGCTTAAATTGATTGCCACTCATTTGTATTGGCATTTTACACCAAGCTTGGCGTGAAAATCCTGCTTCATTTTGTTCGGAACGATGTTCTAAATAGAATCGGCAGTGTGCAATACCATTTGGGCTTTGCGTGAATTTCGGCAAATCGGCAACAGTACCAATGAGCGAAACACGGTTATCAATGCGTAAATTACTCTTCAGCATCCTCAAAATCGTTGTTTTCAACTTCAGCTGAAGCGCGACGTTCGTCTTTCGCTTTAACCATTGGGGACGCTTCTGTTACGGCGTGCTTAGTATGAATGATGATGTTACGAAGAACGGCATCATTATAACGGAATGTTGTTTCTAGCTCGTCGATGACTTTCTGAGGCGCTTCTACATTCATAAGCACATAATGTGCTTTGTGTAATTTGTTGATTGGGTAAGCTAATTGACGACGACCCCAATCTTCTAGGCGATGAATTTGACCGCCAGCTTCTTTTACAGAACCTGTGTAGCGTTCAATCATACCTGGTACTTGCTCGCTTTGGTCCGGGTGAACCATAAACACGATTTCGTAGTGACGCATTACTGCTCCTTACGGGTTAATCAGCCTCCGACTGTTGATCCAACCACTGATCTGCGGAAGCAAGGAACGAAAATTAAATGTGGTTGCAAGGGGCGAATTATACAGGGGTTTGTGATGATACGCAATAAGAAATTATTGAAAACCGCGGTTGTAAATTAAGGCATTTTTTAGCCGCGGTTTGTGGAATATGGAGAGATTTGTCGTAAAAATAAGCGAATTTTAGACCGCGGTGTTGATGTTAAAACGCATTTTAGCCGCTTGAATCGCTTCAGCTACACGCAATGGCGAGACTCCGCCTTTTGCACAGCGTTTATCCAAACAAGATTGAAGCGATAAAATCGGATAAACGTCGTCATCAATGACATCGCTAAATTGGCGGAATTCAGCCACGCTAAGATTTTCTAAACCTTTATGTACGCTGATCGCATAGACCACGGTTTCGCCAACAATGTGATGCGAATCACGGAATGGTACGCCTTTGGCAACGAGATAATCGGCTAATTCCGTTGCATTAGAATAGCCTTTTAAGGCAGCTTCGCGGGTGCGTTCAACATTGACTTTAATGTCTTCAAGCACAAAACTTGCCATCGTTAAGCAGGCCTGCCAAGTATCGAGTGCATCAAAAATCCCTTCTTTGTCTTCTTGCATATCCTTGTTATAGGCAAGTGGTAAGCCTTTTAAAGTGATTAACATTCCTGTCAGTGAACCAATCACACGCCCTGCTTTACCGCGGATCAATTCGCAAGCGTCAGGGTTTTTCTTCTGTGGCATTAATGATGAACCTGAGGTCACGCGGTCGGATAATTCCACAAAATCCGCTTCACCGCTATTAAAAATGATCATATCTTCTGCGAAACGGGATAAATGTGCCATACTGAGCGATGCGATGGAAAGCAGTTCAATAATATGATCGCGGTCGGATACGCTGTCTAAACTGTTATTTGTGGCACTGCTGAATCCGAGATCTTGAGCAAGCTTATCGCGATCAATCGGGTATGCGGTACCTGCTAATGCACCACTGCCTAATGGGCAAGTGTTCATTCGTTGATAAGCATCTTGTAAACGGCTGTAATCGCGATTGAGCATTTCTACATAAGCCATACACCAATGAGCAAAACTAATGGGTTGTGCACGTTGTAAATGTGTATAACCTGGCATTACCGCATCTTGCGTATTTTCCGCGGTTTCTGTTAATTTGATTTGTAATTGGCGAATGCAGTTCTGTAATTCAAGGGCTTGTTCACGGCACCAAATTTTAATATCAACGGCGACTTGATCGTTACGGCTACGCCCAGTGTGTAATTTTTTACCTAAGTTGCCAACTTTGTCGATAAGTTTACTTTCTACCCAGCTATGAATATCTTCTGCATCATCTTGCAAAATACCTTGCGGATGCGAGCGTACTTCAAGGAGTAATTCATTGAGTGCTTGTTCAAGTTGTTGTTGTTCATCCTGTGTGAGTACGTTTACACTCACTAATGCTTTAGACCAACCGATTGAGCCGATAATGTCTTGCTCAGCTAAGCGATAGTCAAAGCGTAATGAATCATTAAAGTCTTTAAATTTTTTGTCTGCCGCTTGTGTAAAGCGACCGCCCCAAAGTGCCATAGCATATCCTTACCATTAAGAATGAGTATTATCTATTTGATTATTTATGCTATTATTGTGCATAAATATTAAATTTGCAATTATTTTTTATACTATTTCAAATTTATCTTTTTAATTTAAAAATCATTATCATTTTTTAGTGTAAATCTATATTATTATCTTAAATGATCGTTTGAAATTATACTAAATCAGGATTTTTATTGAATTTTATTTAAATTTAAAATAATTTTATTGATATTTATCTAATTGATAAAAAAATTATGGTTTTTCTGAAAAAAGTAGTTGCTATTTCCTAACTTTTTGTTGCATAGTGTTTTCGAGGTCAAATTGACCGACTATTATTTTAATATTGCAAACATTTCATAATATTCACCAATTAGAAGGAAAACAATTATGTCACAAACAGTCGCATCATTAGAAGCATTTTTAGCATCTGTTGCAAAACGTGATGGTCATCAACCTGAGTTTTTACAAGCAGTTCGCGAAGTATTCACTTCAATTTGGCCGTTCTTAGAAGCGAACCCTAAATATCGTTCAGAAGCGTTATTAGAGCGTTTAGTTGAACCTGAACGTGCGTTCCAATTCCGCGTAGCTTGGACTGATGATAAAGGTCAAGTACAAGTAAACCGTGCGTTCCGTGTCCAATTTAATAGTGCCATTGGCCCATTTAAAGGCGGTATGCGTTTTCACCCATCAGTAAATTTATCTATTTTAAAATTCTTAGGTTTTGAACAAATTTTTAAAAATGCGTTAACTACCTTACCAATGGGCGGCGGTAAAGGCGGTTCAGACTTTGATCCAAAAGGAAAATCTGATGCGGAAGTGATGCGTTTCTGCCAAGCACTTGTTGCTGAATTATATCGTCATATTGGTCCAGATACAGACGTACCAGCTGGAGATATTGGTGTAGGTGGTCGTGAAGTTGGCTATCTTGCAGGTTATATGAAAAAATTATCAAACCAAGCAGCTTGCGTATTCACAGGGCGTGGACTTTCATTCGGCGGAAGCTTAATTCGCCCTGAAGCGACAGGTTATGGTTTAGTGTATTTTGCACAAGCAATGTTAGCGGAAAAAGGCGATTCATTCCAAGGTAAAACCGTGGTTGTTTCAGGCTCAGGTAACGTTGCACAATATGCAATTGAAAAAGCCCTTCAATTAGGTGCAAAAGTTGTGACTTGTTCAGATAGTTCAGGTTATGTGTATGATCCAGCAGGTTTCACTACTGAGAAACTAGCGGTATTATTAGAAATTAAAAATGAATTACGCGGTCGTGTAAAAGATTATGCAGATAAATTCGGTTTACAATATTTCCCAGGCGAACGTCCGTGGAGTGTGAAAGCTGACATCGCATTGCCTTGCGCAACTCAAAATGAACTTGAATTAGCCGATGCACAAAAATTAATTGCAAATGGTGTAAAACTTGTTGCTGAAGGGGCAAATATGCCGACTACAATTGAAGCAACCGATGCATTATTAGCAGCGAATGTTTTATTTGGACCAGGTAAAGCTGCGAATGCGGGTGGCGTGGCAACGTCAGGCTTAGAAATGGCACAAAGCTCACAACGTTTATTCTGGACTGCAGAACAAGTTGATGAAAAATTACATCAAATTATGTTAGATATCCACGCAAATTGTAAAAAATATGGCACGGTTGCAGGTCAAGCGAATATTAACTACGTTGTTGGGGCAAACGTTGCGGGCTTCGTTAAAGTTGCTGATGCAATGTTAGCACAAGGGGTTTACTAATTAATCTCACTGATTAACGTCAGCATAACCGCCCTAATCGCAAACCATTAGGGCGTTTTTTTATGTTTATAACCTAAAAGTAAGAGATAGATCATTTTTATCTTATAATCTTTGGTAAATATATTGAATTTTATCTAATTATCGTGTTAAATCGGTATAGATTGTAAGGTTTTTTAGAAAGGTTGTTAATATGTGTCAATTATTGGGAATGAATTGCAATACGCCAACGGATATTGTGTTTTCATTTGAAGGATTCCGACGGCGTGCGGGATTAACGGATAGTCATTCTGACGGTTTTGGTATTGCTTTTTTTGAAGGCAAGGGCGTGCGAGTGTTTCGTGATAATAAGGCTGCCCATTCTTCGCCGATTGCAGATTGCGTAAAGCAATATAAGATCAAATCCCTTAACGTGATTGCCCATATTCGCAAAGCGACTCAAGGTCTTGTAACCATTGAGAATACTCACCCTTTTATGCGTGAAATTTGGGGCGAAAATTGGGTTTTTGCTCATAATGGTAACCTAAAATCTTTGCCTGATATGTCCGATAGCCTTTGCCAACCGATTGGTTCTACTGATTCCGAAACGGCATTTTGCTATATGGCGGAACAATTAAAAAATCATTTTCGTAAAAAGCCGAGCGAAGATCAAATTTTTGAGAAAATTCAACAGTTTGCACAAGGATTATCACAACGTGGCACCTTTAACTTTTTATTATCTAATGGCGAATGGCTGATTGCACATTGTTCTACTAATTTACATTATGTGACACGCAAAGCCCCTTTTGGCTTGGCACAACGGGTTGACGATGATGGCGTAATTGATTTTAATGATTATGCCAAAGAAGGCGATAAAATTACTATTGTTTCAACCTTCCCCCTCACAAAAAATGAAAAGTGGACCAAAATGGAACACGGCGGGTTAGTGTTTTTCAAAGATGGCGATAAAATTAAGGAAATTATTGGAGAATACAAAGAAATGGAAGATGACGGTACACTTGGCGACGCTAAATTGGGTTCATTAGGGACGAAATAATTTTTTCTTTTTTCTCAGGAAAACCGCGGTCAAAAATTTAAACGTTTTTTTGACCGCGGTTTTTTTATAACTTATTGCCAAAAGATGGCGACAAGATTCGGGAAATTATTGGTGAACATAAAGAAATGGAAGATGACGGTATACTTGGCGATGCTAAATTGGGTTCATTAGAGATGAAATAATTTTTCTTTTTTCTCAGGAAAACCGCGGTCAAAAATTTAGACGTTTTTTGACCGCAGTTTTTTATAATTTGTTGTAAAAATATGCAAAATTTTCTTGCTGAATCTTTACAGCATAACTAAAAATCGTTATCATCATCAACATTGCTTTTGCTGTACTTTTTTACTCGCTTTTTTATTCATCACAGAGGAACCAACCTATGCGCAAAACTTGTGCGTTCCAACATTGTGATCGCGTTATGATCACCTCAAAATATTCCCATTTATTCAAATTTAATGCCGTTTTACTTGCACTATGTTCTGTTTCGGGTTTAGCTAATGCTGAGTTATCAAGCACTGAAACAAATACAAGTGAGAGCTTAGAGCAAATTGATGTATCAAGCCAAGCTGAAGATCGTTCAACAACGGAAGGATCAGGTTCTTATACTACTGATCGAATGAATACCGCAATTGGTCTGCCATTGTCTATTCGTGAAACGCCACAATCTGTGAGCGTAGTGAGTAATAAATTAATTAAAGATTTGAACTATACGGATTTAGAAACAGCCTTGAGTTACACCGCAGGGATTTATGTCACAAAAGAATCTGGGCGTTCTCGTTTGCAATCTCGCGGATTTTATATTGATAATATTCAAGAAGATGGCGTGGCTAATGGCATATCTAGTTCAAATATGCAACGTGGTGTGATTGGATTTTCAAAAGAATCGTCCGATATGGCGTTTTATGATCGGGTTGAAGTATTGCGTGGTGTCGCAGGGTTATCTCAATCAAATGGCGATCCTGGTGGTACGGTCAATTTGTTACGTAAGAAACCGACAAAATATTTCCAAGCAAATGGATCAATTTCGGCAGGAAGTTGGGATAATTATCGTAATGTAGTTGATGCATCTGGTCCGCTAAATGAGGCTGGAACAGTACGTGGGCGTTTAATTGGTGTTTTGGCTAAAACAGGTGAAGAGAAGCAAAATAGTGCCGGTAATCGCCGTGCAGTAATGGGGGTGTTAGAGTTTGATGTTACCGATCATACCTTATTAACGGTGGGTGCACTTTATCAGCGTTCTCGTGGATTATATGATATATATGGTGTGCCTGTATATCAAACAGATGGTACAACCAAATCAGCCTTAAATTTATCGCGTAAGGCCTATCTTGGTACGGATTGGTCGAGAGAAATTTTAGAAAAAGTAAATACGTTTGCTGAATTTGAGCATCGCTTTAATCAAGATTGGAAAGCCTCTGTAAAATTTAATTATACTCATTCTAATGCGCATTTAGTCTATGGTGCTATTGGTGGCTCGAATCCGTATAATCCCGCAACTAAAAGCCATTCTTTACGTCGTTATCGTTATGATAATGGCAGTGATGAAGTTGCATTTAAAATGGAACTTAATGGTAAATATGAGCTGTTTGGGCAAAAACACGATTTATTCTTCAATCTTAGCGGTTCAAAAGAGAAATTTTCTAATTTAGAAAAACGTACCGCAGATTTATATGGATATGGGCTAGATTTTGACCGCGGATCTGTGGCTGAACCTAATTGGGATGATTCATCAGTGTTAACTTATAATGATGATTATCGCTCTAATATTTATAAAAAAGCCGTAACATTAGGAACACGTTATAATTTTAATGATAGTTGGCATTTATTGATTGGTGGGCGTTATTCACAAGTTAAATATAATCGTTGGCTGGATGATCTTTTAGCTAATGAGCCTTATCGTTATAAGGTGTTAAAGCGTCAAAAATTTGTGCCTTATGCTGGTTTAACTTGGGATTATTTACCGCAACATTCTTGGTATTTAAGCTATGCTGAAATATTTAAACCGCAGTCAACTACGCGTTCTGATGGCTCATATCTTGAACCGATTGTAGGAAGCAATATTGAAACGGGTTTGAAATCTGAGTTCTTAGATGGTCGCTTAAATGCATCATTGGCGTTATTCCAAGTTATTCAAAAAAATAGAGCAATGACTGATCCAAACAATAGCTTATACTCTATTGCACAAGGTCGTGTACGTACACGGGGTATGGATGTTGAGCTTTCAGGTGCATTGAGCGATAACTTACAAATTTTAGCGGGTTACACTTATAGCCGTAGTATTTATTTAGAACAAGAACGAACATCAAGCAGCGTTGATTATAGTAAAGGTGCATTAGCAAATCGCTATACGCCGAGACACGTTGTTCGTCTTTATGCTTCTTATAATTTACCAGACCAATGGAATAAATGGACAGTGGGGGCAGGTATGCGTTATCAAAGCCAAGTAAGTTCAATTTATAGAAGTTCAATGGTTTATTATGTTCCACCACAAGGCGGTTACACCCTTTGGGATGCGAATATTGCGTATCAAATTAATAAACATATGGATGTCAATTTATCCGTGAAAAATATTACTGATAAGAAATATTGGCAAAATACCAGTAACCGTGTAGCAGGAATGAATAACTATTATGGCGAAGGTCGCAATGCAACCTTAACATTCAACTGGAACTTCTAACCCCACTTATCTTAACCGCACTTGCTCAATACTGAAACAAGTGCGGTTTTATTTTGATGATTAACGATGAACACCCTTTCTCAATTTATTCAATTAATTCGTCCTTATTGGTTACGCCCTAAACAGTGGTTGGCGTGGTTGCTCTTGTTCGGTACTTTGAGTGCGAGCTTGGCGATTGTGCAAATTAGTGTGTTAATTAATGAATGGAATAAAGCCTTTTATGATGCCTTGACTGCTTTTCAAACTGAACTTATTTTGCCATTAATGTGGCAATATTTGGGCTATATTGCCATTGTGGTGTTATTGATTACCGCGGGCAATTGGTTGCGTAAATTATTGCTTATCCGTTGGCGTACCCATTTAACCCGTGAGCTAGAACAGCAATGGCTAGTTCGGCATCGTTTATATGGCATAGCAAAACAGCAGATTGTAGATAACCCCGATCAACGTATTACACAAGATAGCTATTTGTTAGCGGAGAAAAGTATTGATTTGGTGAAATACTTTTGTATGAACGTGGCGAAGATCATCGCATTCGTGGGGATTTTATGGCAACTTTCAGGTATTCAGCACATTCAATTGGGCGGTATTGAATTGACAATTCAGGGCTATTTAGTTTGGTTAGCATTGATTTACACAGCAATTTGTAGCTTATTAACCCATGGTATTGGGCGTAAATTAAAGCCGTTAAATGTTGAGAAAGAGAAAGCCGAAGCAACCTATCGGAGTAGTTTAATTCGCATTAATGATAACGCAGAGCAAATTGCGTTTTATGATGGAGAGAAAACGGAGCAACAACGTTTGATTGCCCATTTCAACCACATTGTACGCAACTGGCACGCCTTAATGGCACGGGAGTTTAAGTTGGAATCCTTTAGTGCCGCCTATTTACGCATTACGATGCTCATTCCAGTTTTTGCTGTATTGCCATTGTATTTAATCAAAGCGATTACCTTTGGGGCAATGATGCAAGCCCGCTCGGCATTTAGTTCGGTGCAAGATGGATTTGGTTGGTTTATGGATTTTTATAAACAGATTATGGAATGGGCGGCGGCGGTGCAACGATTGAGTGAATTTAAACAATCCCTTAATGCGTTAACGAAAAATGAAAACGCGATCATTCAGCAGGGGCAACAGTTACAATGTGAGCAGGTGCAAGCCTATTTATCGCCTACACAACCTCTATTTCAGCCCGTAAATTTACGTTTAATGCCAGGGCAATGGTTACAGTTGCAAGGGGATAGTGGCGTGGGGAAAAGCACCTTTTTGCGAATTTTAGCTGGACTATGGCAAGATTATCAAGGAACAGTTATTTTACCCGTGGGCAAAATATGCTTTGTTCCGCAAAAAGCCTATTTAGCCAAAGATCGTTTGGCAAATGTGTTGTGCTATCCGCAAACCGCGGTCAAAAATGCTGCCGTTTTTTGCCGTATTTTGACCGCGGTAGGCTTGCCACATTTAATTGATGAACTTGAACAAGAAAAAGATTGGGGGCAAGTTTTATCTGGGGGAGAGCAACAACGCATTGCCTTTGCTCGTTTGTTACTCAATCAGCCCGATTTTATTTGTATGGATGAAAGCACTAATCAGCTTGATATTTTATCGGCACGTTATTTGTTAAACTTACTACGCCAAATGCTGCCAAATTGCACCTTGATTGCGATTACACATCAACCTGAGTTGAACGAACTCTTTGAGCAACAAGTAGAATTAATAAAAATCAGCGAAGGGACGTGAAACTTGCTATAATCGCCCTTCCTATGATTAACGATGGAAGAGTATGAAACAATTAAGCTATTGGCAACGCGTGAAAGTTGCTTTTCAATATGTAATGCCCCAACAGTATTTAACCCAGTTGGCAGGTTGGTTTGCAAAACAAAAATGGGGCAAAGTTACCCATTTTGTGATTAAGCTATTTGCACAAAAATATAAAGTGGATATGCGTGAAGCGAAATTAGAACAATATAGCGATTATGCTAGTTTTAACGAGTTTTTTATCCGCGAGTTAAAAGAGGGCGTACGTCCGATTGATGATAATCCAAACACGCTTTGCCAGCCAGCAGATGGGCGAATCAGCCAATGCGGTCGCATTGATGAAGAATTATTATTGCAAGCGAAAGGGCATTTTTTTAGCCTAAGCGATTTATTGGCCAATGATCAAGAATTAGTTGATACCTTTAAAAACGGCACTTTCGCCACCACTTATCTTTCACCGCGCGATTATCATCGTGTGCATATGCCTTGTGATGGCACATTGCGTAAGATGTTATATGTGTCTGGTGAATTGTTCTCGGTTAACCCTTTTCTCGCTGAACACGTTCCAAATTTATTTGCACGCAATGAACGCGTGATTTGTGTATTTGATACAGCATTTGGACCAATGGTACAAATTCTGGTTGGAGCAACTATTACCGCAAGTATCAGCGTGCAATGGGAAGGGGTGATTAATCCACCGCGGTCGCAAGAGATAAAAACTTGGGATTATGATGGTTCAATTAAATTGGAGAAAGGTGCACAAATGGGGGCATTCCAATTAGGTTCAACCGTAATTAATCTTTTCGTGAAAGATGCGGTTCAGTTAGCGGAGCAGTTAACTGTGGATACGGTAACTAAAGTGGGCGAGATCCTTGCTCAAGGTTCTAAATAATAAAAGGAAACAAAATGACAAAACAATTTTTTGAACAAATTCAATTAGAAACCACTCAAGCTAAAGGTGGCTATGGCGTGGGTTTACAAATTGGGCAACAATTAGTAGATAGCGGTTTGGATGTGAAGCCTGAAGCGGTGGCAAAAGGCATCTACGATATGTTAAATGGCAACAAACCTGCGATTGACTTTAATGAAGTGACAAGTGCGTTACAAACTTTGCAACAACAAGCACAACAGGCTCAGCAAGCACAATTTAAAGCGATTGCAGAAGCAGGCGAAGCCTATCTTGCAGATAATGCACAAAAAGATGGGGTAACGGTGACGGATAGCGGTTTACAATATGAAATTTTGACTAAAGGTGAGGGGAAAGTGCCAACACGCAATGATAAAGTGCGTGTGCATTATACGGGTGAATTAATTGATGGCACCGTATTTGATAGCTCTGTTGCTCGTGGTCAACCAGCCGAATTCCCTGTTACTGGCGTGATTGCGGGCTGGGTTGAAGCATTGCAATTAATGCCTGTTGGTTCAAAATGGCGTTTAACCATTCCATCTAACTTAGCTTATGGTGAACGTGGTGCAGGTGCCTCTATTCCGCCATTTAGCACATTAGTCTTTGAAGTAGAATTGCTTGATATCGTTTAATCAGCGTTAATAATTAATAAATAAGACTAAAAAACCGCGGTCAAAAAAACGTTTGAATTTTTGACCGCGGTTTTATTTATGGCTGTTTTACGCAATTTTCTGCGAGAACCACGCCAACGATGGTGGACAGTTTACCCGTATAATTTTGCATTTCCCATTGCCAATGAATGTTGGTGTATTTCTTTCCAATTTCAGCAACGGTTGGCCGCAATTTTTCGCTGATATTGGCATAGGTTAATGTCAGCACTTCGGCTGTTTTATTCTTGCTATTTTTGCGTACAACTTGTACCACTTTTACTTCTTTATGATCGTGACAACGATATCGGGTTGTCACGCCTTTTTGTGTCGTTTTCTCTAAGTCTTGCACAGTTTGTGCTTTCACACGATTGTGTTCGGTTTCAAGCGGTTTGACTTCAACAACACAAGCATTTAATGAACAGATTGCCAATAAATGACAGACAAGAAAAGTGGTACGTTTCAAATTTTAGTCCTTATTTGCTGTATTTATAAGTGCCGTCCGCTTGGCGAATAAAGGTTTCGCCTGTTGGTAAGCGCATTGTGCTAACACGACCTTCACCATTTAGGCTCACTTGGACTTTGTCGCCAGCTTTGAAATTGCTTAATGCGTTGCCTACACCATTCGCTTTGGTCATTGCATTGACATCACGGATATCCAATTTATTATCACGGAATACTTGGAATAAACTGGTGCTAGCAGGTACTGTCAAGGTTTTACTACTCACGCTTTGGCTAGTTTTTGCAGGCTCAACTGTATTGGCAGGTGAAGCCGATTGAACTGGTGCTTGGCTATGCACTGTCGCAGGTTTGGCATCCACAACTGGTACGCCTGTTGTTTTTACAGGAGGCGTTGTTTTAGCTGGTGCAGTCTGTGCTTTGACTAACGTTGGTGCAGGTTTCGCTTTAACTTGCTCTACTTTTTGTATTTTAGCTTCCTCAGTTTTCGCTTCTGCTTTCACGTTGTTTGAACGTTGTGCAGCAAGATGTTCACGTGCTTTTTCTTGCTGTTCTTTTAACATTGCGGCGTGGGCTTCTTTTGCTTCACGCACTTTTTCTGCATTACGACGTTCAGCATCAACATCACGAGCTGGAGTTTTGTTCGTGTTAATTGTGCTATTGTCGGTGCTATTCTCAGTTAAAGCTTGCGTCACATCACTTGGTGATTTAATGCTTTCAACGGGTGCCGTAGTGTTTGACGTTGGTGCAACAGGTTGTTGTGCTGTGACCGCGGTCTGTGTTGAATTTGAATTTTCATTAGTTTGTTGATCTGCTTGAGCGGTGCTTGTCGTTGATTGTGGCGTTACAATGTTTGCACTATCCGCATTTTCAACAGGTTTATTTGGATCGAGTGATTGGAATTCAATCGGCATTGGATTGCTATTATTAGCTTGTTGGTAGTCATTAACTGTATCTGAACTTGGTTTTAACCACCAAAGCCCAAGTAATGCTAAGACGACAACTGCCAAAACAATAAATAAACGACGATGTTTTGGCGGAAGTTTTTGCATTGCTGCCCAATTTTCTGGATTTTTCATTTTTACTTTATTTGTGGCACTATCTTTTGCACTGCTTGATTCAGGAATAATCCGTTCAGGCTTAACGGGTTCAGCTGGGGCACTTTCTACTTTCTGCGTTTGAGCTGCATTTGCGTTTGTTTGAGCCGTTGCCATTCCTGCTGTTGTGGCACTGGTTGCCGTTGCACTGACATTTTCCACAACGGTTTGGGATGCTTGCGAAGAAGTTGTTGCTGACGTTTGAACGCTAGACTGCGGCGTAGTGTTGTCGGTTGTGCCAAATGTTGGTTCTTTACGAATATGGAACGGGGTTGGTTCATTGTATTCTTTACGACCAAAGAAACCTTTGGCTTTTTCTAGCACATCAGGTTTGATAGGTTTGTTGAGTGAAATATCTTGTAAATCAAGATCTAATTCATTCTGTGATGGTTTATTTTCAGGATTATTATCCACGATATACCTCTAAACTAAGCGATTTAACTGATTAAACCGCGGTTGAAAATAACGTGATTTTTGACCGCGGTTGGACTAAAAATTTCAAGGGCGAAAAATTGCCACTATTTTATAAGATCTTGTGCATTATATAAAGTTTTATTCGGTTCATTTGCTATTTCTCTTGCTAATTTTGGCACCAAATACCCTGAAGTTAGGGCTTGTAATTCTTGATAGATTGCCGCTGCATCGTGATCAGGAATGAAAAAATGGCTTGCACCTTCAACTTTATCGAGCAAATGTAAATAATAAGGGAGAATACCCGTCTCAAATAATTTATCGCTTAGCTGTTTTAAGGTTAACGCATTGTCATTAACCCCTTTGAGTAGCACAGATTGGTTAAGCAAGGTAATGCCGTGTTCTTTTAATTTTTGCATGGCTTGAGCTAATAGGGGGTCGATCTCATTGGCGTGATTAATATGCGTAACAACAACCGTGGCTAAACGGCTATTGGCAAGCAGTTGGCATAGATCATTAGTAATACGTTGTGGGATCACAACGGGCAAACGGGTGTGGATACGCAAGCGTTTTAAATGGGGAATATTTTCAAGTTCAGCAATTAACCACGCTAGTTCGTGATCTTTTGCCATTAAAGGATCGCCACCAGAAAAAATCACTTCTTCAATTTCGGAACGGCTTGCAATATACGAGAGTGCTTGTTGCCAATTGGTTTTATTTCCCTTGTTATCAGAATAGGGAAAATGACGGCGAAAGCAATAACGGCAATTAATGGCACAACCCCCTTTGACCATTAACAGCAGTCTGTTGTGGTATTTGTGTAGCACATTTGGTGCTGCGGTGTGTTGTTCTTCTAGTGGATCTTGGGTAAAACCATCAGCAAGGATAAATTCATTTTGCGATGTCATCACTTGCAAAAAAAGGGGATCTTGTGGATTGCCTTTTTCCATTTTATCAATAAAAGGTTGTGGCACTCGCATTGCAAATAAACGGCGAGCGGCAAGATCATTGGCAAAGTTTTCTAGGGGTAAATTTAATTTTTCTAAGAGTTTTTTCGGATCTGAGACAGAATTTGCAAGAATTTCTAGCCAATTAGCTTCTCTAATTAGGGTATTTTGAGTTAAAATGCTCACTTTTATCAACTAGCTCTATCAAAATTGAGGATAATATGGCTACATATACTACCAGTGATTTCAAACCAGGTCTAAAATTTATGCAAGATGGCGAACCTTGCGTTATCGTAGAAAATGAATTTGTTAAACCAGGTAAAGGACAAGCATTTACCCGCACACGTATTCGTAAATTAATTTCAGGCAAAGTACTAGACGTTAACTTTAAATCAGGCACATCTGTTGAAGCGGCGGATGTGATGGATCTTAACTTAAACTATTCTTACAAAGATGAAGCATTCTGGTATTTTATGCACCCAGAAACCTTTGAACAATATTCCGCCGATGCCAAAGCGATTGGCGATGCAGAAAAATGGTTGCTTGATCAAGCTGAATGTATCGTAACTTTATGGAATGGTACGCCGATCTCAATTACTCCACCAAATTTCGTTGAATTAGAAATCGTTGATACGGATCCAGGTTTGAAAGGGGATACTGCAGGAACAGGTGGCAAACCTGCGACATTAAGCACGGGTGCGGTGGTAAAAGTGCCACTTTTCGTTCAAATTGGCGAAGTGATTAAGGTTGATACCCGCTCTGGTGAATACGTTTCTCGTGTAAAATAATTTTGTAAATTGGCGCACTTTTTAAGGGCGCTAATTTTTTCTCTTATTTAGAAAATATTATGGAATATATTGTTCTTGCCTTATTAAGCCTAACGGCATTCATCTTTATTTATAATTCGCATTATAAATGGACGTATTTATTTGCGATTTCATTATTTGCACTCTTTTTTGGTTTAATGTTAATGCTAAGTGCGCAATGGCAACGAGCATTAAATTTTAGTGCAGTATTATTTATTATTTTGATGCTCTTCCACCGTTTAAAAATTCATTATTATAAGCAACCGTTGTTGATTTCTGATTTTTGGCTTTCTTTTGATCCGCGGAATTGGGAAACGTTATTGCATTATAAAGGGGCATTATATGGCGTGATTGGATTATTTGCACTGTTAGGCTATGGTGTTATGGGGTGGTCATCCGCGGAAAGTTTACCTTCTTGGGTACGATTAGCTGGATTTACGCTGATGTTCATTGCTGGCTATTTGATAGTGCATTACAGTAAAAATCCCGATGCAATTAAAGTATGGCTTGACTCTTTGCCTGATGATGGGCGAGATGTGTTCTTAAATATTCCGATATCTTGTCGTGGTGTATGGTTTAAAGTGCCTGAGTTTACTGGCGATTCAGACTATTTTAGGCAAAAAATGGCAACCCTTTCAGCTTACCCAATCAGTGAGCAAAAGCCCGATATCGTGGCGTTTTTATGCGAATCTACCTGTAATCCGCATCAATTTGATCTAAAAAATGCAATGTTGCCGCCATTGGCAATGTTTGAATCTCAGTCAAATTGCTTATTTCATAGCCCTTTGCGTGTGCATACTTATGCAGGGGCAACGTGGATGTCTGAATTCGCTTTTTTAGGTGGCGTGCCGTCCACAGATTTTGGGGCAATGGCAAGCTCCGTTTTTTATTCTGTCGCACCGCATTTACGTGTGAGTTTTCTCAAAAGTTTACAAGCTCAAGGATATTACTGCGTGGCACTTTCTCCTTTTACCAAGGGAAATTACAATGCCAAACAAGCCTATGATCACCTTGGTATTGATTTAATGCTACAACCACAAGATTTAGGTTATCCTGCACCGAAGGGCAAAAATCTATGGCATATTAGTAGTCAAGAAATGGTTGATTACGCGAAACAAATCCTTGAGCGAAAAAGTATTCCTGCATTGGCACAATTTGATAAACCGTTATTTGTGTATGTGTTAACGATGCGTGAACACGGGCCTTATCAGCACAATGTTGCAGACACTTATCAAATCGCACAATCAGGCTTTAATGCACTGGCAACCAGTGAAATTAATGATTATATCAATCGCCTTGTAGATTTAGATAAAGCGATAACGGATTTGGACGATTACTTACAACAGCGGAATCAACCCTATGTGTTTGCCTATTTTGGCGATCATCAAGTTGGATTAGGTGGGCAAATGATGCCAATGAAATATACCTATCCACAACCCAATTATGTCACGCAATTTACAGTGCGTTCTAATCTCAATAATGGATTTTCTCAACAACAATCTTTTATTGATTTAGCACAAGCTGGTGGCGTAATACTCGAAATCGCGGGCATAAAAACCGATGAATTTATGCAGGCAAATATCGCAATGCGTAAACTCAGCAAATATGGTTTGCAAGATTGTGATGATCCTACATTATTAAATAGCTACCGCCATTATCTTTATACGGATTTAAAAATAGTACAATAATTAAAAAACAAAGGAATTTTAGACCGCGGTTTTGGGGATAAACCGCGGTCTAAAATTTATAATTATGTTTGTATAAAAATCTATGGTATTAAAACAGTTCTAATGCTTTTGCGACAATATCTTGCGCTGTGAGTTGATAAGTTTTCATCAGAAAATCTAACGTGCCAACTTGCCCATAATGCCCGTTAATTCCTATTCGACGCATTGGGGTTGGACAGTTTTCAGCTAAAACTTCAGCGACAGCAGAACCTAATCCATTCTGGATACTGTGGTTTTCACAAGTGATAATCCGACCTGTGCGTTTTGCATAATCAATAACACATTGAGTATCCAGTGGTTTTAATGTGAACATATCAATGACTGTAGCATCAATGCCTTGCTTGGATAGGATTTCTGCAGCATTTAATGCTTCTGCCACCATAATGCCATTAGCTATTAACGTTATGTCCTTGCCTTCGCGTAATATTTTTGCTTTACCAATAGTGAATTGTTCATTTTCGTCATAAATTTTAACTGCATTTTTTCGGATCATACGAATCCAGTAAAAACCCTTTAAGGTAACTAACTGAGGAATCAATTTTCTCATCATTGTGCCATCGGTAATTTCTAACACATTTGAGTGAGTTAGACCACGGACAATTCCCATATCTTCAAAAGACATATGTGTGCCACCATTGTGTAATGCGGTTACCCCCGCATCTGAAGCAATAACTTTTACATTATTTGCTTGGTAATCAACCGACATAAATAATTGGTCCAAACAGCGACGACTCGCAAAGGCAGAAAAAGAATGGAAAAAAGGGATATGCCCTGCAAGTGATAAACCAGAAGCCATTCCAACGACATTTGCTTCCATTATTCCACAATTAATTACTTGATTTGGCAATAATTTCTGAACTTTATCCATTGTGACACAACTCATTAAATCAGCATCAAGTTCAATCACCAATGGGTTTTCTCCATTTCTTTTTGTAAGCTCTCAGCGTAAATCTGGCGTAACTCTTTTTCATCTTTACTCAACATATTTTGCCTCCAATTTATTCATTGCTTGTTCAATTTCTACAAGACTTTGTTGATTAAGCCGTAAATGATGGCAATTTTTTTGTGCTTCTAAGTAGTCTATACCTTGTCCTTTCTTAGAATGTAAGATCACAACTAATGGCATGTTTTGTTGCCGAGAAGATAGTGTGGAAACTAATTTCCCTATATCTGTTGCTTGTACTTCTGCTACTTGAAATCCGAAAGCAGTAAATTTTGCATTAAGATCAAATGGATTAATAATGTCAACAAGATCGCCATCAAGTTGCTGTTTGTTATAATCAATAATAATAGTTAGGTTAGTTAATTTCCGATGTGCAATAAATTGGAATGCTTCCCAACATTGCCCTTCATTAAGCTCGCCATTGCCGGCAATACAAAAAGTCCTATTTGGCATTGAGCGTAATTGGTGTGAAAGTGCTATTCCTGCGGCTATTGATATTCCTTGTCCAAGAGAACCTGTTGTCGCATCAATACCATTCGTTTTAAGTCTATCAGGGTGACTAGGTAGTGATGTGCCATTTTGATTAAGTGTCAATAGCTGTTCAACTGGAAAGAATCCTTTTAGAGCAAGTGTAGCATAGAGAGCAGGGCCTCCATGCCCTTTTGATAGTACAAAATAATCTCTCTCTTTCCATTATGCGTTATTTGGGTCAATGTTCATTACTTTGCCATATAACACTGCAAGAACTTCAACAATGGATAAACTTCCACCAAAATGACCGAAACCAAGGTGAACCAAGGATTTGAGAGTGTGTATCCGAATATCATTAGCAAATTTTTCTAAATATAAATATTGCATAGTCGTTAACCCTAGTTTGATTGAACTGGTTTTTTTGTATAGTTATAAACAACAAGGAGTGCAAAAATCGCAATTATAATCCCCATAATGACATCTTTAGATAAGTATTGTGCCATATAACCAAGTACAATACCTACTCCACCAAAATCGGCATCAGAGAATGTAGTGTTAGCAAAACCGAGATGTCCAAGTACAGGAAGCAAAAAGACTGGGAGAAATGTAATTAGTAACCCATGTGCAAATGCACCGATCATTGCTCCACGACGTACGCCCGTTGCATTACCAAATACTCCAGCTGTGGCGCCGCAGAAGAAGTGCGGGGCAACTCCCAGTAGAATAAGTACCCAATTTAATTGACCTAGCAAAGCTAATCCTACAATTCCACCAACAAAGCTCGCGAGGAAACCTACTAATACTGCATTTGGTGCGTAAGGGAATACGATTGGGCAGTCTAATGCTGGTTTTGCATCGGGAACTAATTTTTCTGAAATTCCAGTAAAGGCAGGGACAATTTCAGCTAAAATTAAGCGTACGCCTTGTAAAATAATAAACACACCGGCGGCAAAAGTAATAGCTTGAATAAGAGCAAAGACAAGATAATTTTGACCGTTACTCAGACTTTCAACATAAGTTTGCCCTGAAGCAATGGCGAGAACAAAATAAATGATCATCATTGTGATTGATATGGATACGGAACTATCACGTAAGAAACTAAGATTTTTAGGTAGATCCATTTCCTCTGTTGATTTTGAATTTTTCCCAACAACTTGTCCAATTACCGCGGACAAAATATAACCTAATGTACCAAAATGGCCGAAAGCAACATCATTACTACCCGTTACTTTTGCCATATAACGATGAATAATGGCGGGGAAAAATGCCATAACTAAACCTAAAGTAAGCGAGCCAACAAAAACAAGTTGTACGCCTTCAAATCCAATGACAGTAAGAATAATACCAATCATACAAGCCATATAAAATGTATGATGGCCCGTTAAAAAGATATATTTTAAGCGAGTAAAGCGGGCAATAATAATATTAGCAAGCATTCCAAATGCCATAATGAGAACCGTAGCTGTACCATATTTCTCAATTGCCATTGAAACGATAGCCTCATTGTTTGGAATGATACCCTGAACATTAAATGCATGTTCAAACATACCTCCAAGTGGATTTAGTGAACCAACTAATACACCTGCACCACCGCCTAAAACAATAAAGCCTAAAATAGTTTTGATTGTTCCTTTTATTACGTCAGGTAATGGTTTTTTTGTAATAACAAACCTATTAAGGCGATTAAGCCAACTAAAACAGAAGGAACTTTTAAAATATCAAGAATAAAGAAAAGGAATGTGTTCATTTTATTCTCCTAATGAGATTCGAAATAGTCTGTAAGTTTTTGCTCAAATTCAGTAACGCTTACAATATTTTTAATAATAACAATTTTTTCGGTTGGAAGACTTGAACTGCTCGCAATATCTTTCGCCATAACGAAAATATCAGCATCAGTTGGCGTAACTGATGCTAAATCAGTATGATTGACTTCAGCTTCTCGATTTAAGTTTTTTAATGCTTTCTTAATGTTCATTTCCATCATAAAGCTACTACCTAAACCAGAACCACAAACTGCCATAATTTTCATCGTAAACTCCTGTTGTTGATTAGTTTTTAAGTTTTAAAACAATTCAAGGAGAATTGTTTAATTGCTATACAGTGTAAAAACGAATGTTACCGCTATCAATATTGAAAAATAAGAATTATGATAGCGGTAACATTTTTAATGTTTGGTTGTTTAAAATATAAGCAGAAAATGCAAAATAAAATTGTATAATAGCAAACTATATGAATGATTATGGAACTATACGATGAATGAGATGGTAAATCGTAGCCGAAGAACATCAGGACGTGTCACTCTAGCTGATGTAGCAAAATTTGTTGGTGTTGGACAAATGACAGTTTCTCGTACATTGCGAACACCCGAGATGGTTTCGGAACCTTTACGTGAACGTATTATTACCGCAGTAGAACAATTAGGTTACGTTCCAAATTTTTCTGCTCGTCAATTAGCCTCAGCAAGCTCTCAAAATTTAGTGGTAGTAACCAATAGTATTATCTCAAGTGAAAATAATTTAATTCTTTCTGCATTAAACAAAGAGTTATCAGAATTAGAATTACAAATCGTTATTTTAGTGGCTGATAGAGAGCATTGGTTACATGAATTAATTAATCATTCTCCCCAAGCGATAATTTTACTTAATATTAATTGCCCGATAAAAGCAGTGAAGTGGATTAAGAAAAGTGGAATTCCAACTGTTGAGATTGGCGCAAAACAAGTTACACCGATTAATTTGAATGTTGGAATTGATAGTAAAATTGCTATGAAAACAATGATTAATTTTCTTATTAAGAAAGGTTATCAGGAAATTGGGTTATTAACCGCTAAACAAGAACTATCTATTTTCCAACAATATTTAGAAAGTTGGCATACTACATTATTATCTCAACATATTAACCCACAACTGATTTACCATATTGCTGAACCTGTTTCATTTTCTGCGGGAGCAAAACTTTTTGCTGATGCAATGCTTGCTTGGGGAAAAATTGATGCGCTTGTTTTTATTTCTGATGAACTTGCATGTGGTGCACTTTATGAAGCACAACGGAGAAAAATTCGAGTACCACAAGATATTGCGATAGTAAGTTTGGGTGGTTTGGACGTTGGCTCTGTTTGTTATCCTCGTTTAACAACAATTGAAATTGCTTATGAGAAGATGGGAAAACAAGCAGGACACCTCTTATTAAAAATGTTACAAGGTGAGAATTTATCTGAACAAGAACGCATTATTGATGTGCCAGTTAAATTGATTGAACGAGATAGTGCATAATATTAATATCGTTTTAAGATTATGCTAACGAATATCCTTGCTTTCCTACTTCATAAATGCCACACTTACTCTAATTTTTAGATGATAAAAAGTGTTATGACAAATAAGAGAATAAAGAAAAAGCAAAAAACATTAACCGAATTACACGATCCCAATTATCAACAAGAACTGCAAAAATACGACAATCCTGTCCCTAGCCGCGAATTTATCTTAAAAATTATCCGCGAACATAACGCACCAATGTCACGTCAAGATATTACTCAATATTTTGCTATTAATGATGAAGACCGTTTGGAAGCAATGCGTCGTCGTTTGCGGGCAATGGAAAATGATGGACAGCTGGTTTTTACGAAACGTAAGTGTTATGCCTTGCCTGAGAAGTTGGATTTGATTAAAGGTACAGTCATTGGTCATCGCGATGGATATGGTTTTTTGCAAGTAGAAGGCAAAGTTTCAGAGAAAAATGAAGATTGGTTTATTCCGAATAACCAAATGCAACGCGTAATGCACGGTGATTTTGTGTTAGCTCAAGCGAGCGGTATTGATCGCAAAGGGCGGCGTGAAGTGCGGATTGTTCGGGCGTTGGAAAATCGGAAAAAGCAGTTGGTTGGTCGTTTCTTTTTGGAAGAAGGGATTGGCTATGTGGTGCCTGATGATAGCCGAATAAGCCGTGATATTTTAATTCCAAATGAATACCGATTGGGCGCACGAATGGGGCAAGTTGTGGTGGTGGAACTGAAACCACGCAATGCAACCTTTAGCCAACCTGTGGGTATGATTACGGAAATTTTGGGCGATAATATGGCACAGGGAATGGAAGTTGAAATCGCTTTGCGGAATTATGATATTCCGCACACATTTCCTGATGCGGTGCAAAAATATGTAAAACGTTTTAGTGAAGATGTTCCAGAACAAGCTAAAGTGGGGCGAGTAGATTTACGTCAATTACCTTTAATGACCATTGATGGCGAAGATGCACGTGATTTTGATGATGCGATACATTGCCGTGCTGAAAATGGCGGTTGGCGATTGTGGGTTGCGATTGCGGATGTGAGTTATTATGTGCGTTTACATAGCGCCCTTGATAGTGAAGCTCATTCACGGGGAAATTCGGTTTATTTTCCAAATCGTGTGGTGCCAATGTTACCAGAGGTTTTATCTAACGGTTTATGTTCGTTAAATCCGCAGGTAGATCGTTTGTGTATGGTTTGTGAAATGCAAATTTCAAGCGACGGGGTGATGCAAGATTACCAATTTTATGAAGCAGTAATGAACTCACACGCCCGTTTAACTTACACCAAAGTTGCTCAAATCTTAGCGGATGATGAACAACTTAAGCAACGTTATAATGGATTAGTTCCGCATTTGCGTGAATTACATACACTTTATCAAGCATTGCTCAATGCACGTCACCAACGTGGTGCGATTGATTTTGAAACCATCGAGAGCAAATTTGTGTTTAACACAATGGGGCGGATTGAACGCATTGAACCTGTGGTGCGTAACGATGCACACCGCATTATTGAAGAATGTATGATCTTAGCCAATATCGCCGCAGCACGTTTTGTTGAAAAACACAATGAGCCAGCGTTATATCGTATTCACGCGATGCCGAATGAAGAAAAATTAACCTCATTCCGTGCATTTTTAAGTGAATGTGGGTTAAGTTTAGGGGGCGGTCATAAACCAACCACTAAGGATTATGCTGAACTGTTAGACAAAGTGCGTTTACGCCCTGATCACGAATTAATTAAAACAATGTTGCTACGTTCTTTGAGTCAAGCCGTATATAGCCCTGATAATATTGGGCATTTTGGCTTGGCGTTAAGTGAATATGCACATTTTACCTCGCCTATTCGCCGTTATCCTGATTTAACCTTGCACCGTTCAATTAAATATTTGCTTGCGAAAGAACAGGGGGCAAAACGCAAAACCACCGATGGCGGTGGGTATCATTACAGCTTGGACGAAATGGATTTACTTGGCGATCATTGTTCGCAAACGGAACGCCGAGCTGACGAGGCTACGCGAGATGTGGCGGATTGGCTAAAATGTGAATTTATGCAAGATCAAGTGGGGAATGAATTTAGCGGCGTGATTTCATCGGTAACGGGCTTTGGATTATTCGTCCGTTTAGATGATTTATTTATTGACGGTTTAGTGCATATTTCAAATTTAGCCAATGATTATTATCAATTTGATGTTGCTAAACAGCGTCTAATTGGCGAGAACAGCGGAATGGTTTATCGGTTGGGCGATAAGGTAAATATCCGTGTTGTAGCAGTGAGCTTAGAACAGCGTCAACTTGATTTTGCGTTAATTGGCAGTGAACGTCAGCCTCGTCGAGTGGGAAAAACGCAAAAGAATAAAGCAAAAGCCCAAACAAAAGCGGATAGCAAAAAAACGAAGGCAAAAAAGACCGCGGTTTCGACGAGAAGAAAGAAAACCGCGGTCAAAAAAAGCGTTGAATTTCAAGAAAAAGCACCCAAAGCCAAGCAATCAAAACGCGGTAAAAGCGAGAATCAAAAAACTAAAAAGAGAACAAAATGAGTGAAAATATTTATGGCATTCACGCCGTTAATTCAATTTTAGCCAATGCACCTGAGCGGTTAATTGAAGTGTTTGCGTTAAAGGGGCGTGAAGATAAACGCTTGCAAGCGGTACTCAATGAATTACACCAGTTAGGCATTAGCGTGCAATTTTTAAATCGCCAAACGCTCGACAAAAAAGCCGATGGCGAAGTGCATCAAGGGATTATCGCACGCGTGCAGCCAGCCAAAGAGCTAAATGAAAACGATTTAGCCCAAATTCTAGCAACGCAACCACATCCCTTGTTGCTGGTGCTTGATGGCGTGACTGATCCGCATAATTTGGGGGCTTGTTTGCGTACCGCTGATGCGGCGGGCGTCAGTGCCGTGATCGTGCCGCGTGACAAATCAGCACAACTAACTGCGACTGCACGTAAAGTCGCTTGTGGTGCAGCAGAAACCGTGCCATTAATTCGGGTGACGAATTTGGCTCGCACCTTGCGAGATCTGCAACAAAATCATCAAATCTGGGTGGTGGGAACGGCAGGTGAAGCGACGGAAACTCTTTATCAAAGCCAATTAACAGGGGCGATTGCCTTGGTGATGGGGGCGGAAGGCGAAGGAATGCGTCGTTTAACGCGTGAGCATTGCGATCAGTTAATCAGTATCCCGATGGTGGGATCGGTTTCGTCATTAAATGTTTCCGTTGCAACGGGCATTTGTTTATTTGAAATCGTGCGACAACGCCAGTTGTAGCATATAAATATAAAAAGCGAATGGGATATTCGCTTTTTTATTGGCTCAAGATTAGGCTACTAAGATTTGAGCCAAAGGAATATCCCAACTTTCAATTGGAAGCTGATCAAGTTGTTGGCAACGGTGTGCTAACCCAACGGGGATAAAGTGTTTTTGTTGCCAATTTTGCAACGTGCGATCATAAAATCCGCCGCCCATTCCTAATCGATTACCCTGTCTATCAAACGCAACTAAAGGGGTGAAAATGATATCTAACTCATTGCAAGGTACTACATTGCGTACATCTAGCTGCGGTTCAAGAATACCAAATTCGTTTTTAATCAGCGTCGTGTGGGGATGATAAGCTAAGAAGAGCAAATTTCCGCGGCTAAATGGGTGTAACACAGGTAGGAACACCGTTTTATTGCGTTGCCAAAGTTGTTCAATCAGCGGTTGTGTGGAAATTTCGGAATCAAAGGATAAATATAACGCAATCCGTTGAGCTTGGCGTTGCTCAATAAGTGCTAAGGCTTGTTGACTAATGGATTGAGCAGCTTGTTGCTGCGAAACCGCGGACAAATTTTGTCTTGCTTTTCGGATTTGTTGACGAATTTGTTGGCGTTGTTGAGAGATTGTGTTCATCACATCATATTGAAAACCCCCGAGATGCCGTTATGAGTGGTCGGTCCTTGAACCCGAAGATTCAAGGGAATCGGTTATAATCATTTTTAGGCTTCTTAGCTAAACTAAGCTTGCACACCAATAATATAGAGAACCAATTCAAAATAGATTAGTATCGGCTCAGGGACGTAACCCATCGCGAACATCTCAGGAATAAAGTTATACTAACGGAAAATTGATCCATTGACTAGCAAAAATTCGTTCTTTTACGGCAATTATTGAATTTCATAGTTCGTTTGCTGATTTGTTAAACCAGAAATACTCTCTAAAGTGCTAGCCAGTTGAGCTAATTGTGTTTTTAACACAGTTTCGGTTGTTTGCGTTTTTTTCTGCTCTTGCATTAATTCAAAGCTCAAATTGAGTGCCACGATGCTTAATGCACGATCAACTTGCAAAATCCCCGTACGTTCCTTCATTTCATTGACGCGAGCGTCAAGGATTTTTGCTGCTTCGCGTAAGGCATCGTGTTGTTCTTCTGGGCAATTTAAACGCACAACTTGTCCTAAAAAATTTAATTCCACGGTTTTTGATGTCATATCTTTACCATTCATTTATTATTTTGGATTATTATGCCATACAAAAATTTTTTCGCTACTGTTCTCACCCTGAAATCTGCTAAAATGGTGATAACTTATCAAAAAGGAAAGGTCTATGATTTCTTACTCAATGCTTAATCAACAACTTGCCAATGCAGATATTGGTTTGACCGCGGCTGAATTACAGGGTTTTTTAAGTGGTTTACTTTGTGGCGGGGTCAATGATCAAAGTTGGCAACCCTTACTTTATCAATTCACCAATGATGACCACGCTTATCCCACCGCGTTGCTTAATCAAGTGGCTGAAATATATCAGCAACTCAAACAGCAGTTTGAGGATGTAGAAAGTTTTTCCTTTGAATTATTATTGCCCGATGATGACGATGTTTATCAACGAGCTGATGCGTTGTCTGAATGGGCAAATCATTTTTTACTTGCATTAGGATTGTCACAGCCACAACTTGATAAACAAACAGGCGAGATTGGCGAAGGGATTGATGATTTGCAAGACATTTGCCAACTTGGCTATGATGAGCAAGACAATAAAGAAGAATTAAGCGAAGCATTAGAAGAAGTGATTGAATATGTTCGCACCTTAGCTACATTGTTTTATACACATTTTAATCCGCCGCAAAATGCTCATTCGCAAGCGGATCAACCTACATTACATTAGGAGCAAAAAATGGACTTATCTTACTTAGCCGCTATTCCCGATACTGAATTTGCTCAACGCCGTGAACGCGTGTTTGCTCAAATGCAAGATAACTGTGCGTTAATTGTCTTTTCAGCCCAAGAGCAAACGCGTAATAATGATTGTGCTTATCCGTTTCGTCAAGATAGCTATTTTTGGTATTTGACAGGCTTTAATGAACCAAATTCGGTGTTGGTACTGATTAAATCGGCGAATAATCATCAACAAATTATGTTTGTTCGTCCTTCCGATCCGTTAATGGAAACGTGGAATGGACGCCGTTTAGGAGTGGATAACACGCCGAGCAAATTAGGGATGGATCAGGCATTTTCTATTGACGATTTTCCCATTGCCATCAAAAAAATGATGAAAAATTTGACCGCGGTTTATTATGCCAAAGGCATTCAACATTGGGGCGATCAGCTGTTTGAACAGCATCTTTTCTATTTCCGTAATCAGTTGGATTGGCGTCCGATTTTAGATGAAATGCGAGTCATTAAATCTCAGCCTGAAATTGCGTTGATGCAACAAGCTGGGCAAATTACGGCTCTTGCACATATTCGTGCGATGCAACAAACCCGCCCGAACCGTTTTGAATATGAAATCGAACATGAAATTTTATATGAATTTGCTCGTCACGGCGCACGTTATGCGTCTTATAACAGTATTATTGCTGGGGGCGATAATGCCTGTATTTTGCATTACACAGAAAACGATCAAGTATTAAAAGACGGTGAATTAGTGCTGATTGATGCGGGTTGTGAATTTGCGATGTATGCGGGCGATATTACGCGAACATTCCCTGTGAATGGCAAATTCAGCCAAGCACAACGTGAGATTTATGAAATTGTGTTGCAGGCTCAAAAGCGTGCGATTGAATTATTAGTGGTTGGCGGTTCTATTCAACGGGCGAATGAGGAAGTCGTACGAATTAAGGTTGAAGGTTTGGTGCGTTTGGGTATTTTGCAAGGCGATGTGGAGCAACTGATTCAGGATAATGCAATTCGCCAATTTTATATGCACGGTTTAGGGCATTGGTTAGGATTGGATGTTCACGATGTGGGATCGTATAGCAAAGATGCACATAACAATAATCGCAACAGTAAAATCCGCAATCGCCCGTTAGAAGTGGGAATGGTGGTTACCGTTGAACCTGGGCTATATATTGCAGAAAATGCCGATGTTCCCGCGCAATACAAAGGGATTGGCGTGCGAATTGAAGATGATATTTTGATTACAGATTACGGCAATAAAAATTTAACCAGTGCGGTACCAAAGGAAATTGCCGATATTGAACAGTTGATGGCAAGCCGTTAATCTGCAAGATGAAAGATCAAGGTTGCAATAGGGGAGAGTAATGGAACATATTGATTATGATGTCATTATTGTTGGGGGGGCGATGTCAGGGGCAACCCTTGCTTTGGCGTTAAACGCACAAAGCCAAGCGAAGATGCGTATTGCCGTGGTGGAAAAGCACTTTCCCAAATTGGATGAACAAACGGGGTTTAATGCACGTTGTATTGCGTTATCTCACGGCAGTTGCGAACGCTTTGCACAAATTCAAACCAACAATCATAATTTATGGCAACAAATCGCTTCCTTTGCGACACCGATTAAGCAAATTCATGTGTCAGATCAAGGTCATTCTGGTATTGTTGAATTTCAAGCGAGCGAGTTTGATTTACCGCAACTTGGTGCGGTCGTTGAATTAAGCCAAATGGGCAATATGCTTTTACAACTAATTCAGCAAACCCCCAATATTGACTATCTTTGTCCTGTGCAAATTGCTGATATTCAAGTAAGCCAAACCGCTGTTCAGGTGCAACTCACGGATCAACGTGTGTTGTTTGCACCCTTGGTCATTGGAGCAGATGGTAATCAATCACAAGTGGCCAGTGCCTTTAATATTGAGCAAAAAATAGTCCGCGATTATCAACAAAGTGCGATTATTGCCAATGTGCAAGTGCAACAAGCACACGAAAATCGTGCCTTTGAACGTTTTACTGCACAAGGTCCGTTAGCCTTATTGCCAATGGAGAATAATTTAATGTCGTTGGTGTGGTGTGTGGCAGATCCTGACCCGATAATGAGGTTAGATGATCTGCAATTTCTTGAACGACTACAACAGCAATTCGGTTGGCGATTAGGGAAATTACAACAGGTCGGTAAACGTTTTGCTTACCCCTTAAAACTAACTTCTGCAGATAGCTATATTGCTCATCGTTGTGCTTTGGTTGGTAACGCTGCACAAACTTTGCATCCTATTGCTGGACAAGGGTTTAATTTAGGCATTCGCGATGTGATGGCGTTAGCACAAGTGTTAGGGCAGGCTTATGCCAATGGCGATGATCTTGGGTCATATCACACCTTACAAGGTTATCAACAAGTACGCGAATCAGATCAACAACACATTATCGGTTTAACGGACGGCTTGGTTTCACTTTTTGCCAATCAGTTATTGCCATTACAAATTGTACGCAACGTAGGTTTAATCAGTTTAGCGCAAAGCAAAATTTTACGACAATGGTTTGCTAAACCAACATTAGGATGGGTGTAATGAAACATTTTGATCTCGTGATTATCGGTGCTGGTATGGTTGGACTGGCATTAGCGGCTCAGTTAAAAAACAGTTCGTTGAATATTGCCTTGATAGAACAGGCAGAGCCACATATTCCCCCTGAACAGATCAGTTATCGCGTCAGTGCGTTAAATTTAGCTAGCGAGAAACTTCTGCGTGATGTTGGTTCGTGGCAACACATAAACCGAGCAACGCCTTATCAAACAATGAAGGTTTGGGAGCAAGATAGTTTTGCGAAAATTGACTTTGATGGACAATCACTTGGGCGTGATCATCTTGGACATATCGTAGAAAATCACCTTATTCAACGTGCCCTTTGGCAACAAGTTGAGCAACAGAATAATGCCCAAATTTATTTTGGCGTGCCACAGCAAGTTGCGGTGAACGAGAATCACGCAATGTTGATCTTACAAAATGGCACGATGCTGACGAGCAAACTGATTGTTGGAGCAGATGGCGCGCATTCTTGGCTACGCAAACAAGCTGATATTCCGCTGACTTTTCGTGATTATGGGCATTACGCACTGGTGTGTAATGTGCAAACGGACGAACCTCATCAACATTGCTCGCGTCAAATTTTTTCGCCTGATAGCGTATTAGCCTTTTTACCCTTACATCAAGCCAATCTTTGTTCAATCGTGTGGTCGCTACCGCCCGAACAGGCACAAGCGTTAAAAGTGATGGACGACAACGAATTTAATAAAATGTTAAGCGTAGCATTTGATCAACAGCTAGGACGTTGCCAAGTTCAAACTGAACGCCAAATTTATCCGCTAACGGCACGTTATGCCCGTAATTTTGCTCAACCGCGAATTGCATTGATCGGCGATGCTGCCCACACCATTCATCCTTTAGCAGGGCTTGGCGTTAATCTTGGTTTTCAAGATGCCATCCTTCTTGCCGAGCAACTTGAACAATATCATCAGCAAGCCTTGGATATCGGGCTATATCGTCATTTACGTTATTTTGAACGTCAACGCAAAACGGAAGCCGTCAAATATCTTCTCGCAATGCAAGGATTGAAAG
This sequence comes from Pasteurellaceae bacterium, assembly GCA_030527795.1. GTDB lineage: Bacteria > Pseudomonadota > Gammaproteobacteria > Enterobacterales > Pasteurellaceae > JAUNAB01. Next base: position 88,160 of record JAUNAB010000003.1, read on the forward strand.
ACCTTTTCAGCGGTGATAATCCCGTGAAGAAATTGATCCGCGGTATTGGACTAACGGCAACTAATCAGCTAGAAATCGTTAAAGATCAATTTATAAAACAGGCTTTGGGGCTATAAACCACGGTCAAAATTTCGTTCGTTTTTTTGAGCGCGGTTTTGTGCCAATAACCCCACATTATTTCCATTTCATTGACAATCTTTCAACAATTTGTATATTTATCAAATATTATTAAATGATTACAATACTCCCACATTAAACATTGAGGAGAAATGAATATGTTACAAATTCGTAGAGCAAATGAACGTGGACAAGTTAATCACGGTTGGCTTAATGCAAATCACAGTTTTTCATTTGGGCGTTATTATGATCCGAATTGGATGGGATTTTCAGATTTACGTGTGATAAATGAAGATCGCATTGCACCAAACAAGGGGTTTGGTATGCACCCACACGACAATATGGAAATTTTGACTTATGTGCTAAGTGGTTGCATTGAGCATCAAGATAGTATGGGAAATATTGAACAAGTGCCTGCGGGGGAATTTCAGATTATGTCTGCGGGCAGCGGGGTGTATCATTCCGAGGTTAATCCAAGTGATCGTGATACGTTGCATTTGTATCAAATATGGATTTTGCCGAATGAGCAAAATATTGCGCCACGCTATGCTCAACGGGCTTTCCCAGATCAAATTGGTGGCACATTGATTTTATCGCCTAATGCACAACAGGGATCGTTTAAGGTTTATCAAGATATGTATTTATGGCGTTATCAATATGATGCTCAGCAACAGGTGGAAATTGCACTTAATCCACAACGCGCTTATTGGTTGCAAGTGGTGAAAGGGGAATTATCAGTGAATGGTGTTGTATTGAATGAAAGTGATGCCTTGGCATTTCGCCAAGAAACCTTGGCACAGATCACGACATCAACACAAACGGAATTTCTGTTATTTGATTTAGCGTAACGAGGTTACCGCGGTCAAAATTTAACGCGTTTTTGACCGCGGTAATGGGGATTATTGTTGATCGCCGATTAATACGGATTCTAATGCGATTTCAATCATTTCATTGAAGGTTAATTGACGTTCTTCTGAAGTGGTTTGTTCACCACTGCGAATGTGATCGGATACGGTACAAATGGCTAATGCTTTGGCACCAAATTCGGCAGCAACACCATAAATTCCCGCAGCTTCCATTTCAACGCCTAAGATGCCATATTTTTCCATTACATCAAACATTTGTGGATCGGGCGTATAGAATAAATCGGCAGAAAATAAATTGCCTACACGCACGTTAACGCCTTTTTGTTTTGCAGCTTGTACTGCAGCTTGCGTCATTTCAAAATCAGCGATTGCTGCAAAATCGTTGTCTTTAAAGCGAATTCGGTTAACTTTTGAATCGGTACAAGCCCCTAATCCAATCACGACATCACGCAATTTCACATCTGAACGTACTGCACCACAAGATCCAACGCGAATAATTTTTTGCACGCCATATTCAGTGATTAATTCTTTCGCATAAATTGAACAAGAAGGGATACCCATTCCGTGACCCATCACAGAAACTCGGCGGCCTTTGTAAAAACCTGTATAACCAAGCATATTGCGAACATCTGTCACTTGTGTTGCCTGTTCTAAAAAGGTTTCGGCAATGTATTTGGCACGAAGTGGATCGCCTGGCATTAATACTACATCAGCAAATGCCCCTGCGGGTGCGTTGATATGTGGAGTCATAGTTCAGTCCTCTTTTATGTATGATTAAATTGATAGAAAAAACACCACGAGAAATGTGGTGTTTAGTTTTCATTAATTATAGCGGATTTTATTTATAATGTAACGCCACTTAATTCAATAAATAAGCCTGCGATTGTTGCACTTAATAGGTTAGATAATGAACCTGCGATAACCGCACGGATACCCATACTTGCAATGTCGCCACGGCGATTTGGTGCCATACCGCCTAAGCCACCAATTAAGATCGCGATTGAACTGAAGTTAGCAAAACCACAAAGTGCAAAAGTAATAATAGCTTTGGTTTTTTCGCTTAAAATCATTGGTGCATCTGGAGTTAAATATTTCGCTAATTCTTGGTAACCCACGAATTCATTAATCGCTAATTTAAAACCGATCATTTGTCCTGCAATCGCAGATTCATTCCAAGGCACACCAATTACCCAAGCTAATGGCTTGAAGATCCAACCGAAAATTAAGCCTAATGATAAATCTGGTAAGTCAAACCAACCACCGATACCGCCTAAGATACCATTGATTAATGCGATTAAGGCAACGAATGCAATTAACATCGCACCAACGTTTAAGGCTAAGTGCATACCTGCGCCTGCGCCTGCTGCCGCTGCATCTAAAACGTTAGCGGGTTTTTCATCATCTTCAGCTTGTTTAATGTCATCATTAAATTTTTCAGTTTGTGGATGCATTAATTTCGCGAATAATAGACCGCCTGGTGCCGCCATAAATGATGCGGCGATAAGATAAGGTAATGGGACACCCATTCCTGCGTAACCCGCCATTACTGCACCTGCGATTGATGCTAAACCACCACACATAATCGCAAATAACTCAGATTGGGTCATTTTGCTAATGTAAGGTTTAACGATTAATGGTGCTTCAGTTTGACCAACGAAGATGTTTGCTGCGGCAGACATGGATTCTGCACGTGAGGTGCGTAATAATTTTTGTAATCCACCACCGATAATTTTAATTACCCATTGCATTACACCAACGTAATATAAAACAGAAATTAGAGCAGAGAAGAATACGATAGTTGGTAGTACTTTCACCGCAAAAATGAAACCTGCATTGCCTTGTGCTAAACCACCAAATACAAAGTCAATCCCTTCATTTCCATAGGAAATAACTTTACTTACGCCATTACTCACCCATTCAAGGGCTTCACGTCCAGCAGGCACATATAAAATCAATGCACCGATTAATATTTGGATTGCAAGGGCACCAAAAACAGTACGGAAATTGACCGCTTTACGGTTGTTAGAAAGAAGATAAGCGATACCGAGTAATACAACGATACCTAAAAGACTAATTAGAACAGACATATATGAACCTCAGTGAAAAAATTTTGCCAAGTTTACAAAAGTTCGCCAAAATTTACCATAATTTATTATAGCTTTTTCATAAATAAACGTTTGCGTCCATATATTATTCAATTTTATCTAAATAAAAGGGGCATAATGCCCCTTTTTCTCTATTTGCTAAAATGATTATTTAACTCGATCGCCTGCTTTTGCACCTTGATCCACATCTAATAAGAAAAGATCTGAACCGCCCGTTCCTGCGGATAAAATCATCCCTTCCGATAGACCAAATTTCATTTTGCGTGGAGCGAGATTAGCCACAACAATCACATTACGCCCGATCAATTTTTCAGGTTCAGGGTACGCCGCTTTAATTCCCGAAAAAACTTGGCGAGTTTCATTACCTAAATCTAAGATAAATTTTAACAATTTATTGCTTTCAGGTACGGCTTCGCAACTAATCACTTTTGCGATGCGTAAATCCAATTTAGCAAATTCATCAATGCTAATTTCAGGTTCAATAGGTTCAATTTCTGCATCAGAAACAACGTTATTTTTGACCGCGGTATTACTCTGATTTTGGCTAATTTGGGCATTTTCAGCTTTGGAGGCTTCAATCATTGTGTCAATTTGTTTGCTATCAAGGCGATTAAATAAGGCTTTAAATGGTGCGATTGAGTGAGCAAGAAGCGGATGAGTTAAATTATCCCAAGTCAATTCACTTTGTAAGAACGCTTCTGCACGTTCAGCAAGTTGCGGTAATACAGGTTTTAAGTAGCCCATTAATACGCGGAATAATTGAATACCCATTGAGCAAACACGTTGTAATTCATCCTCTTTCCCTTCTTGTTTAGCCAATACCCAAGGGGCTTTATCATCAATATATTTATTGGCTTTGTCGGTCAATGCCATAATATCACGCACCGCTTTGCCGAATTCACGATTTTCGTAATATTGTGCGATTTGTTCTGCTTGAGCAGTAAATTCATTAAATAGAGCTGAGTCATCTAATTCTGCTGAAAGTTTGCCGTCAAAACGTTTTTGGATAAACCCTGCATTACGTGATGCGAGATTGACTAATTTATTGACAATATCCGTATTGACACGTTGGACAAAATCATCAAGATTTAAATCTAAATCATCAATTTTATGGCTTAATTTTGCCGCATAATAGTAACGTAAGCATTCAGGATCGAGATGTTTTAAATAAGTCGCCGCTTGAATGAATGTGCCACGGGATTTTGACATTTTCTCGCCATTAACAGTAACATAGCCGTGAACAAACACATTGGTTGGTTTGCGAAGTGATGCTCCGTCTAACATTGCAGGCCAAAATAAGCTGTGGAAATACATAATATCTTTACCGATAAAATGATAAAGCTCCGTTGGGCTTTCTTTTTGCCAGAAGTGGTTAAAGTCAATGTCGCCACGTTTGTTACATAAATTTTTAAACGATGCCATATAACCGATAGGTGCATCAAGCCAAACATAAAAATATTTATTCGGTTGATCGGGAATTTCAAAACCAAAATAAGGGGCATCACGGGAAATATCCCATTGTTGCAAGCCAGCTTCAAACCATTCTTGCATTTTATTTGCCACTTCTGTTTGCAAACTGCCTGAACGAATCCACTCTTTTAACATTGGTTCAAAGGTCGGCAAATCAAAAAAGAAATGTTCACTTTCTTTGAGAATTGGCGTTGCCCCCGATACCGCGGATCGTGGGTTAATCAATTCCATTGGGCTATATGTTGCGGCACAGACTTCACAGTTGTCACCGTACTGATCAGGTGCTTTACATTTTGGACAAGTGCCTTTGACGAAACGATCGGGTAAAAACATCCCTTTTTCTGGATCGTAGAGTTGTGAAATGGTTCGGCTTTTGATAAACCCATTGGTTTTTAATTGGCGATAAATTGCTTGAGAAAGTTCCAAATTTTCTGTGCTGTGCGTGGAATGATAATTATCAAAGCTGATATTAAATCCACGGAAATCTGCATAATGGCTTTGTTGCACTTCGGCGATAAGTTGCTCTGGTGTGATGCCCATTTGATCGGCTTTAAGCATAATGGGCGTGCCGTGCGCATCATCCGCACAGACAAAATAAATTTCATTGCCACGCATACGTTGAAAGCGTACCCAAATATCGGCTTGAATATGTTCGAGCATATGCCCTAAGTGGATTGGACCATTGGCATAGGGTAACGCACAGGTAACCAAAATTTGACGTGAATGAGACATAAGATAAACCTATAAAAGAAATAAAAATAATGCCGTATATTAACCTATCAACGGTATTTTTTCTAGTTTAACCATTTTTTGCTTAACAATAAATTTTAGTCGCGGTTATAATAGTTCATAAATACCCAATTAATTTACTCAGTTATAATGAACTTGCTCTTAAAATAAGGATAAGTCAGTAATTAAGTGAGAAATAAAATATAAAGGACAGTTTATGGCAATCCATTTTTCAGCCAATTTAAGTGCTGAACAGCAAACAACGATCACTCAACTTTTCCAAACTTTTCAACACCCTAGCTTACAAAAAGATTTAATTGCGTTAAATGCGGTCAAAAAAGTTGAAAAAGGTGGCAATACTTTACGCATTGAAATCACAATGCCATTTGCGTGGAATACAGGATTTGAACAATTAAAACAAGCCGTTAGTGATAAGTTACAACAAATAGCAGATTGTACCGAAATTAAATGGCACTTAACCTATCAAATTGCGACTTTAAAACGTGCGAATGCACATCCTGCGGTAAAAGGAGTAAAAAATATTATTGCTGTTACTTCAGGCAAAGGTGGAGTTGGTAAATCCAGTGTAACGGTGAATTTAGCCTTAGCATTACAAGCTCAAGGAGCGAGAGTCGGAATTTTAGACGCGGATATTTATGGCCCTTCCATTCCGCATATGCTTGGCGTGCCTAATGAACGTCCGACTTCGCCCGACAATCAACATATTGTGCCAATTCAAGCCCACGGTTTGTTTGCTAATTCTATTGGTTTTTTAATGGAAGCCGATAATGCAACCATTTGGCGTGGCCCAATGGCCAGTAGTGCATTAAGCCAGTTACTAAATGAAACCTTATGGCCCGATTTAGATTATTTAGTGATTGATATGCCACCAGGAACGGGCGATATTCAGTTAACTCTATCACAACAAATTCCCGTAACTGGTGCGGTTGTCGTCACTACGCCACAAGATATTGCCTTGCTTGATGCGATTAAAGGGATCGCAATGTTCAACAAAGTGAAGGTACCCGTTTTGGGAATTATTGAAAATATGTCAATGCATATTTGTAGCCATTGTGGTCATCAGGAAGCGATTTTTGGCACAGGCGGTGCGGAGAAAATTGCACAGAAATATCAGGTGGACGTTATTGGGCAGTTGCCACTTCATCTGCGTTTACGCCAAGATCTTGATCAAGGCGTACCGACCGTAGTTGCTGCCCCAGACCACGAAATTTCACACGCCTTTTTACAATTAGCGGAAAAAGTCGCCACCGAATTGTATTGGCAGGGTTCGGTTATTCCAAGCGAAATTTTATTCCGTGAAGTCAAATAAAGGGAAGTGAGCCGATTGTTCTCAACCCGCGGTCAAAAAATTCAGCGTTTTTTTGACCGCGGTAAGCGGTATTTATCCCATTTTCTGCTATAAATTGGCAGCAAAATAAGCTATAATCAAGGAATATTGTATTATCATTATTTTAAGGAATTAGCGTGACGACTGAAAATAGACCTGCGCGTATCATTGAAGCCAGTGAGATTATGACATTATTACCACACCGTTATCCATTTTTATTAGTTGATCGTGTGGTGGATTATCAGGAAGGTGAATGGTTGAAAGCCATTAAAAATGTCAGCGTAAATGAGCCTTGTTTTACAGGACATTTTCCTGAACAGCCTGTTTTCCCTGGAGTATTGATTTTAGAAGCGATGGCGCAAGCAACAGGTGTACTTGCTTGTAAAACCTATCGTCCATTAGAGAATGAACTTTATTATTTTGCGGCGATTGATAATGCCCGTTTCCGCCGCCCAGTTTTTCCTGGCGACCGAATGGAATTAGAAGTCCGCTTTATGGCTGAACGCCGTGGTGTTACCCGTTTTTCTGGCGTGGCAACTGTAGATGGCAAAGTGGTTTGTGAAGCGGAATTAATGTGTGCACGTCGTGCAAAACAATAAGACAAATAAGGAAGAACTATGATTCACCCAAGTGCAAAAATTCATCCCACTGCGATAGTGGAAGAAGGGGCGATTATCGCTGAGAACGTGGTAATTGGTCCGTTTTGTCTTGTTGGTGCGCAAGTTGAAATTGGTAAAGGCACCGTGTTACATTCGCATATCGTGGTGAAAGGTATCACGAAAATTAGCGAAGATAACCAAATTTTCCAAGGCGCAAGCATTGGTGAAGTGAACCAAGATTTAAAATATCAAGGTGAGCCAACGCAAGTTATTATTGGCTCGCGTAATCGCATTCGTGAGCATGTTACGATTCACCGTGGTACCGTACAAGGCGGTGGTATTACGCAGATCGGAGATGATAATTTGTTTATGGTTAATGTACACGTTGCTCACGACTGCCAAATTAAAAATCGTTGTATTTTAGCAAATAACGCGACTCTAGCAGGTCACGTTGAACTTGATGATTTTGTGATTGTTGGCGGTATGTCTGCCATTCATCAATTCGTGATTATTGGTGCACACGTGATGTTAGGCGGTGGTTCAATGGTAAGCCAAGATGTGCCACCTTATGTGATGGCACAAGGCAATCACGCTCGCCCTTTTGGTGTGAATATTGAAGGCTTAAAACGTCGCGGTTTTGATAAAGCAACTTTGCACACCATTCGCAATGTGTATAAATTGATCTATCGTAGCGAACGCACACTAGATGATGTGATGCCCGAAATTGAGCAACTTGCTGAAAAAGAATCAGCAATTAGCTTTTTCGTGGAATTTTTTAAACGTTCAACCCGCGGTATTATTCGCTAATACTGCACGTTTGGAATGAAGGATTATCCAATAACCGCGTTTTACCGCGGTTATTTTTTTGAGAGTTTTTTATGAGTGAAATAGCAAAACAACCCCGTCAACATTCTCCTTTAATTGCTGTTGTTGCAGGGGAAGTGTCGGGCGATATTTTGGGGGCAGGGCTAATCCGTGCGTTGAAAATACGTTATCCAAATGCCCGTTTTATTGGTATTGCAGGTGAACAAATGATCGCTGAAGGTTGCGAAACCTTAGTGGATATGGAAGCGTTATCAGTGATGGGCTTAGTGGAAGTGCTAAAACACTTGCCACGTTTATTAAAAATTCGCAAGCAGCTTATTCAAACAATGTTGCGAGAAAGACCTGATATTTTTATTGGAATTGACGCCCCTGATTTTAATTTATATGTTGAACAACAACTGAAAAAATCAGGGATTAAAACCATTCATTATGTCAGCCCATCAGTATGGGCGTGGCGACAAGGGCGTGTGCATAAAATTGCGGCGGCAACGGATTTAGTATTAGCCTTTTTGCCATTTGAAAAAGCATTTTATGATCGTTTTAATGTACCTTGCCGTTTTATCGGGCATACGATGGCAGACGCGATTGCGTTAAAACCTAATCGTAATGAAGCTTGCCAGCTACTGAAACTTGATTCAAACCAACGTTACCTTGCGATTTTAGTGGGGAGTCGTGCATCAGAACTGACCTTTTTAGCCGAACCTTTTTTACAAACCGCATTATTGCTCAAACAACGTTATCCCGATTTGCAATTTTTATTACCAATGGTCAATGAAAAACGTCGGCAACAGTTTGAACAAATTAAAGCAAAAATTGCCCCCGAGTTAGATCTGATTTTGCTCAACGGTCAAGCTCGCCAAGCGATGATTGTTGCGGAAGCCACTTTACTTGCCTCAGGTACCTCATCACTAGAAGCAATGCTATGTAAATCGCCAATGGTGGTGGGCTATAAAATGAAATCAACTACGTATTTCTTGGCTAAGCGTTTAGTGAAAACGCCTTATATTTCATTGCCTAACTTATTAGCCAATGAAATGCTAGTGCCTGAAATGATCCAACAAGATTGTGAACCGCAGAAACTAGCAGAATTATTAAGCCAATATCTCGCACAAGATGAAATAGCACAGGAACAGCGATCTCGTTTATTACAACGCTTTACTGAGTTACATCAGCAAATACAATGTAATGCAGATGAACAAGCCGCACAAGCGGTTGTGGATGTTTTAGAAGGGAAGACGGTATGACGGGATTCGTGTATCCTAAACAAGTGGGATTAATTGCGGGCGTTGATGAAGTAGGGCGTGGGCCATTAATCGGGGCAGTGGTAACTGCAGCAGTAATTTTAGACCCTAATCAACCGATTTTGGGCTTAGCCGATAGCAAAAAGTTAACGGAAAAAAAACGGCTTTCTTTAGCAGAAGAAATTAAACAAAAAGCATTATGTTGGGCGTTAGGTCGTGCGGAAGCCGATGAAATTGATCGGTTAAATATTTTGCACGCCAGTTTGTTAGCAATGCAACGTGCGGTAGATAATTTGACAATTTCGCCTGATTTTGTGTTAGTTGATGGCAACAAAATTCCGCCTAATTTGGCAATGCCCGCAAAAGCGGTGGTAAAAGGCGACAGTTTAGTTGCTGAAATCAGTGCGGCATCAATTTTGGCAAAAGTTGCACGAGATCAAGAAATGATCGAGTTAGATAAGCATTATCCACAATATGCATTTGCACAGCATAAAGGTTACCCAACCCAATTACATTTAGAAAAACTTGCTCAATTTGGTGCGTTGCCTGAACATCGGCGAAGTTTTGCCCCTGTACGCAAAATAATCGAATTGACAACGATAGCGTATAACCTTTAGAGTATTAGGCAATTTGCTCAAGCAATTAGGAGTGTGAAATGGCGTTTCCATTACTATCGTATTTACAAACCCCGCTGTTTTGGGTTGTAGCTTTTTTATATACCGCGGTCATTTTATTTATTCAAAATAAAATTCGGATGGACGTCATTGCGTTATTGGTAATGCTAGCCTTTAGCCTAAGCGGTATTTTGAATATAGAGGAAATCTTTGCGGGCTTTAGCGATCCGAACATTATTTTAATTGCGTTATTATTTGTCGTTGGCGAAGGGCTAGTTCGCACAGGTGTCGCCTACCAAGTCAGCGAATGGTTGATGCGAGTGGCAGGCAAAAGCGAAACCAAAGTCTTGATTTTACTAATGCTTGCTGTTGCAACCTTAGGTTCATTTATGAGTTCAACGGGCGTGGTGGCAATTTTTATTCCTGTAGTGGTGGCGATTTGCCGTCAAATGAACATCCCAGCTAAACGCTTAATGATGCCACTCAGTGTCGCAGGCTTAATCAGCGGTATGATGACACTAATTGCTACTGCACCCAATCTCGTGGTGAATGCCGCATTGATACAGGGTGCAAACACTAAATTGAGCTTCTTTTCTTTTACCCCCATTGGGGCATTAATTTTAGCCGCGGGCATTATTTATATGCTCCTAACTCGCCGTTGGTTGAGTGCCGATAGTGAAGAGCAACAAGACAATGGCTATGATTATTCCATTAATGATTTAATTGAAGAATACTGCTTGCAACAACGTGTGAAGCGATTAGTGGTGCGTACGGGTTCGCCATTTATTAGGCAACCTGTTGAAGAACTGCATTTACGCTCGCATTATGGCATTAATATTGTGGCAATTGAGCGTTGGAAGCGCTTCCGCCCTATCTTTATGGCAATGTCATTAGGCAAACGTGAAATTCGCGAAAAAGATATTTTACTCACGGATATTAGTAATCCTGAATTTGACCTAGCGGAATTTTGTCAAGCAAATTTACTTGAACCCGCAGAAATTCGTAGTGCGAATTTTGGTGAACAAGCAAAATCAATCGGGCTAGTGGAAGTCACCCCCGTGCCAGACAGCACAAGTATCGGGCAAAGTGTTACCCAACTGCGTTTTCGTTCCCATTATGGTTTGAACGTGGTCGGGTTGAAACGCAATAACGAAGTGTTAAGCGGTGCGATTTTAGATGAGCCCATCAAATTGGGCGATTTATTGCTCGTGATTGGTGATTGGAAACTTATCCGCGAAATGCGTGATCAGAGTAAAAAATTCTTTATGCTCAACTATCCCAGCGAAATTGAAAAAGCCGTGCCAGCACGAAGCCAAGCAATGCACGCCTTATTTTCGGTGTTGGTAATGGTGGGGTTGATGGTCAGTGGGCTAGTGCCTAATGTCATCGCTGCCCTGTTTGCCTGTATTTTAATGGGCAAATTCCGTTGTATTGACGGCAAAAGCGCCTACGCGAGTATTCATTGGCCTAGCCTCATTCTCATTATCGGAATGATGCCGTTTTCCATCGCATTGCAAAAAACGGGCGGCGTGGATTTAATCGTCAACCAAATGTTGCAAATTGTTGGCGGATGGGATGTTCATTTGATTTTAATGAGTTTATTCTTACTGGTGGCATTAGTGGGGCTATTTATTTCCAATACTGCAACAGCAATTTTAACCGCTCCCATCGCCATTACAATGGCACACAAATTGCATTTCGCCCCCGAACCCTTTGCAATGGTGGTGGCGATTGCGGCCTCCGCTGCCTTTATTACCCCGATTTCCTCGCCCGTGAACACAATGGTGCTAGGACCAGGCAATTATAAATTTGCTGATTTCGTCAAAAATGGCGTGCCGTTTACCTTGATCGTAATGTTGATCAGCGTGTTGATTATCCCATTGCTGTTGCCACTCAATTAAGCCAGTATTCTGTAATAGTTGCACAAAGATTTAACTAATTAAAAATTGATACCAATAAGATTTCCTTATTAAAAGGTCAAAATAGCTGAATAAAAAAACAATTTTCAAGGAGTAAAAATATAAATACTACAGTAAAGTACCTTTCAAAATATATACTCAAAATAGTTTTAGTGAATGATTTCTCATTCTGCAATAAAACAATGTACTATGGGTATAACTTCTCAGTCAATCATGGAACTACATCCAAATTGTATTTTTATATTATAAAAAGCATTGTAGAGTGATTTCAACGCTTTTCTATCGTATTTTTTTATCTAAAATGAATTCTCATTTTGCTTTCTGCGTTAGATTTAAGATAAGCAATGGCATTAAATAAACTACTTTTGTTGCAGTAAGTTCTTTGCTACTTTATAGGTATCTTATTTTTTGCTAGAAAAAAGATAATGATAACACTGTTTTAATCTTGTAACATCAATGCTTTCAAATATTGAAACACTTCACGATAAGCTTTCGGCGTTTTGTTTTGCGCTTTTTCTTTTTGTGCAGCCCGAATAAGATTGCGTAACTGTTGGCGATCCGCTTGTGGATAGTCATCAAACAAATTGGATAACAGGCTATCGCCTTGTTCAATTAATTCATCACGCAACAGCTCTAATTTGTGTAACATCGCTTGCTGTTGATTATGTTTATTTTCCAATTTATCCAAGGCTTCTTGAATGGAATCCGTATCTATATTGCGTAATAATTTACCAATATATTGTAACTGACGGCGTTTGGCTTCTTTTTGCACCCGCTGTGCGAGAGCAATCGCATCACGCAAGTTTTCATCTAACGGGATTTTCGCTAAATTCGTTGGGGTCAACTCAACTAATTTACTTCCAAGTTGTTTTAAGGCTTCTGCATCACGCTTAATTTCACTTTTACTTACCCACAAAATCTCTTCCGCTTCGCCCGTATCCCAATCTATTTCAGGCTTTTTCCCGCGTTTTTTCATTTCCTTTCCTTTAATCTAAACACTTTGCGCCATTTTAGCATATAGGATAGAATGCCCCAAATTTATCTGATAACAAGGTAAGACGATGAAACAAGCTAAGCAATACGATGATGCAACAATATTGTTAAAACAACAGGAACAGGAATTACGATCCGCGGTCAGTTTAGCCGTAGAAACGGCTCAACAAGCAGGTGCCAGTGCGGAAGTGTCGGTAACGAAAGTCAGCGGACTTTCCGTTTCTGCCCGTTTGCAGGAAGTGGAAAATGTTGAATTTACCAATGATGGTGCATTGGGTATTTCTGTTTACATTGGACAGCAAAAAGGGAATGCGTCCACTTCAGACTTAAGCCCACAGGCGATTAAAAATGCCGTTCAAGCCGCACTTGCTATTGCGAAATATACCTCACCTGATGATTGCACGGGCTTAGCCGAACGTGGACTAATGGCATTTGATGCACCTGATTTAGATCTCTATCATTCTGCTGATGTTGATGTGGATCGAGCTTTAGATTTAGCCTTACAAACGGAAAAATTTGCATTAGAAACAGATCAGCGGATCACGAACAGCGAAGGGGCATCTTTTAATTCACACCAAGGCGTGCGGGTATATGGTAACAGCTATGGAATGTTGCAAAGCTATTTATCTAGCCGATATTCACTGTCTTGCTCAGTGATTGGGAGCAGCGGAGAACAGCTCGAACGAGATTACGAATACAGTGTTGCACGGAATCTCAATCAATTAGCCAAGCCAGAATGGATTGGTCGCCACGCCGCAGAAAAAACGCTATCACACTTAAATCCACAAAAACTTGCCACCCAACAAGCACCAGTGATCTTTTTAAATGATGTTGCAACAGGTTTATTAGGTCATTTTGCGGCGGCAATTAGTGGCGGCAGTTTATATCGCAAATCGAGCTTTTTATTAGACAGTTTAGACACCCAAATTTTACCTGACTGGTTTCAAATTAGTGAACACCCACATTTACTCGGTGGCTTAGCCTCCACTCCTTTTGATAGCGAAGGCGTACGAACAACGACACGCGAAATTGTTCAGCAAGGAAGATTACAAACTTATCTCTTAACGAGCTATAGTGCACGTAAGCTCGGTATGCAAAGCACAGGGCACGCAGGCGGAATTCACAACTGGTTAGTCAAACCTAACTTAACAGGCGGACTTGATGCTCTCTTACGCCAAATGAGAACAGGTTTACTGGTAACGGATTTAATGGGGCAGGGGATCAATATGGTCACAGGTGATTATTCACGTGGAGCGTCAGGTTTTTGGGTTGAGAATGGCAAAATTCAATATCCAGTGGCAGAAATCACAATTGCTGGCAATCTAAAATCCCTATATCAGCACATTATCGCCGTTTCAGATGATATTGAACATCGCTCAAATATTCAAACAGGTTCTATTTTGTTAGAACAAATGAAAATTTCAGGCAATTAATTTTATAAATGATAATAATTCCTATTGACATCTCATTTTGCTCTGTTAGAATGCATTCATCTGTTAAGGCATAGATAGCTCCGACAGGTAGAGTAAAAGTAAATTCGTTAGGGTATAGAAGACCGGTGTCATACGCATCGGTCTTTTTTTATTGAAATGAATTGGTTATACTGTTGAGCCAACTTCCTTTGGATAAATTGTATGAAAAAACATCATATTGAACCCCTTATTAACGAAACACAAGTTCGCACACGCATTGCTGAACTTGGCCGTGAAATTAGTGCCTATTATCAACCCCATCATATTGATAAATTAATTGTCGTGGGATTATTACGTGGCTCATTTATGTTTATGGCAGATTTAGTCCGTGCGATCAATTTGCCGATTGAAATTGAATTTATGACCACATCAAGCTATGGCAACGATATGATGAGCAATCATGATGTTCGTATCAGCAAAGACTTAGACGGCGACATTAAAGGCGAACACGTTTTAATTGTTGAAGACATTATTGACACAGGCTACACACTGCAAAAAGTGCGTGAAATTCTCAATTTACGCGAACCGCAATCGTTGCGGATCTGCACCCTATTAGACAAACCTTCTCGCCGTGAAGTGGACGTGCCTGTTGAATGGGTTGGCTTTGCCATTCCCGATGAATTTGTTGTTGGTTACGGCATTGATTATGCACAACGCTACCGTGAATTAGGTTACATTGGCAAAGTCGTGTTAGACGACTAAAACGCCCATTTTTTCATAAAACCGCGGTCAAAAATTCAATCGTTTTTTTGACCGCGGTTTTTTTATCTTATTGCTTAATTACTCGCAAAGGTATTACATTGTTTCGGATCGCCTGATTGCAAGCCACGTTTAAACCAAGCTAAACGTTGGGCGGAAGTGCCGTGCGTGAAGCTATCTGGAACAACATAACCTTGCCCACGTTTTTGTAGCCGATCATCACCCACCGACTCCGCCGCATTGAAGGCTTCTTCCAAATCGCCCGTTTCCAATAACCCATTTTTATTGGCTTGATAGCCCCAAACACCAGCAAAGCAATCAGCCTGTAATTCCAATTTAACCGATAACGCATTAGCTTGACTGCGATTTTTTTGCTGTAACGCAGAAACCTGTGGCAAAATGCCGAGTAAGTTTTGTACGTGATGCCCCACTTCGTGTGCGATCACATAAGCGAATGCCGTATCGCCAGCCGCCCCTAATTTATTTTTCATATCCGCATAAAATGAAAGATCTAAATACACTTTATGATCATTTGGACAATAAAATGGTCCCATTGCCGATTGCCCTGTTCCACAAGCAGTAGGCGTTGCACCATCATATAGCACCATTGTCGGTGCACTATAACGTTGACCATTTTTGGCAAAATAGCTTTGCCAAGTATTTTCGGTTTCTGCCAACACAACTCGTGATAAACTATTAAGCTGTTGTTCTTCTTGCGTGCTTAAACTGGATTGTTGTCCACCTGTCGTTCCGCCTGATCCCACTAATGCCGAGAGATCTACACCGTAGTAAGCCCCTACCAACAACACAATAAACCCAAGAATCCCCGTTGTTTTTTTACCGCCACCCGAATAATTTCCACTTGAACGGCGATCTTCTACATTTGTACTTTCACGTCTGCCTTGCCAACGCATAATTTTCCTTACTGCTTAACTAATAACGATCGTCTATTTTACCCGAAAACCAAAATATTCATAGACATTTGATGCTAATTTGGCTAGTCTTAGCGCACCTAGTTTAATCACAGGAATGTAAGGAGAAAAAAATGGGCTTATTTGATTTTGTTGGCGATATCGGCAAAAAAATCTTCTCTAAAAAAGAGGAAGCATCTGAAGCAGTAACAAACCACATTGCAGAAGATAATCCAGGCGTTGAAAATGTACAAGTTACCGTTGATGATGACGGTGTGGCAAAACTTGAAGGGGCAGCCGCATCCGCCAGTGCATTAGAAAAAGCCATTTTAATGGCCGGCAATATCGCAGGTATTCGTTCAGTCAATGTTGATTCGGTGACTGTCGCAAACGGTGAAACCGTCGCAAGTGATGATGAATTTTATGTGATTCAAAAAGGCGATACCCTTTGGAAAATCGCAGAGAAAACCTACGGCAATGGAGCAAAATATACTGCGATCGTTGATGCAAATAAAGAAGTCATCAAAGATGCAGATAAAATTTTCCCTGGGCAAAAAATTCGTTTACCAAAATCGCTCTAATAATTTAACGAAAACCGCGGTCAAAAAAGCTTTTGAAATTTTGACCGCGTTTTTTTTATTAGCAATTTAAACGATTAAGAAACAGACAAGTGTCGGTTTTCTATGCACATTTACTCGACTGATGCCGTTTATCCGTGTATAATTCGACAGTTTATAATCATTCTCGTGTTCGGTGTAAGCGTTCGCCGAGTGCAAATTCAATTTGAGGTAACAAATGACAACTATTGAAACAACTCAAGGTCTTGAACGTCGTGTAAATATCACCGTTCCAGCTGATACCGTAGAAAAAGCGGTTCGTGAAGAATTAAAACGTGTTGCAAAAAATGCACGCATTGATGGTTTCCGCAAAGGCCACGTGCCAGCACATATCGTTGAACAACGTTTTGGCGCACAAGTTCGTCAAGATGTGTTAAACGATTTATTACCTCGCCACTTTTTTGATTTAATGTTTAAAGAAAAAGTGAATTTAGCAGGTCGCCCAACTTTCAGCGTAGAAAACTATGAAGAAGGCAAAGATTTAGCTTTTAGTGCGACATTTGAAGTGTATCCAGAAGTTGAATTAAAAGGTTTAGATCAAATTAAAGTAGAAAAACCTATTGTTGAAATTACAGAAGCTGACATTGATAAAATGATCGAAGTGTTACGTAAACAACAAGCAACTTGGAAAGAAACGACGGCAGCGGCAAAAGCAGACGATCGTGTCGTTATTGATTTCGTAGGTTCTGTTGATGGCGAAGAATTTGAAGGCGGTAAAGCGTCAGATTTCGTTTTAGCAATGGGACAAGGTCGTATGATCCCAGGTTTTGAAGAAGGGATCGTAGGTCATAAAGCGGGTGAGCAATTTGATATTGATGTGACTTTCCCTGCGGAATACCATTCTGAAAACTTAAAAGGAAAAGCAGCAAAATTTGCTATTACCTTGAAAAAAGTTGAAGAAATGGAATTACCTGAATTAACCGATCAATTCGTGGCGAAATTTGGTCCAACAACTAAAACCGTCGCCGACTTGCGTGCTGAAATCAGCAAAAATATGAACCGCGAGTTGAAAAATGCGTTAACTGCACGTATTAAACAACAAGTGATTGACGGTTTAATTGAACAAAATAATATTGATGTGCCAAATGCCGCGGTAGAAGAAGAAATTGAAACGTTACGTGCTCAAGCAGTACAACGTTTCGGTGGAAACGCACAACAAGCTGCACAATTACCAAGCGAATTATTTGCTGATCAAGCAAAACGCCGTGTACAAGTCGGTTTATTGTTTAGCGAAGTGATCAAATCAAACGAATTAAGTGTAGATGAAGATCGCGTAAAAGCAATGATTGAAGAAATCGCATCGGCTTATGAACAACCAACAGAAGTTGTTGAATATTACAGCAAAAATAAAGAATTAAGCAATAATATTCGCAACGTAGTATTAGAAGAGCAAGCGGTTGACGCTATCCTTGCGAAAGCACAGGTTAGTGAAAAATCTGCAACTTTTGATGAAATTATGAATCCACAAGCGTAATTTCACCGATTCATTCAAACACACAAAACCCTGTTTATTGAACGGGGTTTTTTTATAAATAGCTGAAAGCTAAAAGATAGGGCGATTTTCTCGTTGGGGAAAGTAGGCTTTTCAGGTAAAATAATTCCATTATTGATAACAAGAGGTACATTATGTCCGTTATTCCTATGGTTGTTGAGCAAACCTCGCGTGGCGAGCGTTCATACGACATTTATTCGCGATTATTAAAAGAACGCGTTATTTTCTTAAGTGGTGAAGTAGAAGATCGTATGGCGAATTTAATTGTCGCTCAATTACTCTTTTTAGAATCAGAAGATCCAGATAAAGATATTAATATTTACATTAACTCGCCAGGTGGTTCTGTCACCGCGGGTATGGCAATCTACGATACGATGCAATTTATCAAACCTGACGTACGCACATTATGTATCGGACAAGCTTGTTCAATGGGCGCATTTTTATTAGCTGGCGGTGCTGCGGGCAAACGAGCGGCATTACCCAATGCGCGCGTAATGATTCATCAACCCTTAGGTGGTTTCCGCGGGCAAGCATCGGATATTCAAATTCACGCACAAGAAATTTTGAAAATTAAACATACCTTAAATGAACGCTTAGCCTTCCATACAGGGCAATCCATTGAACGTATTGAAAAAGATACCGATCGCGATAACTTTATGTCAGCACAAGAAGCCAAAGATTATGGCTTAGTTGACAATGTATTAGTCAAACGCTAGGAATTGATAAATGACAGATGAACAAGATAAAAAATGTACCCTATGTGGTCAATCGCAAGATGATGTTGGGCATTTAATCGCGGGGGTAAATGGTTATGTTTGTGATAGATGTATTGAAGAATGTCATCACTTATTACATAGTGAACCAGAGCAAATAGAAGGTGAAAACAAACCTGTTGAAAAATTGCCAACCCCACACGAAATCCGTGCGCATTTAGATGACTATGTTATCGGGCAAGATTACGCCAAAAAAGTATTAGCTGTTGCGGTATATAATCACTACAAACGCTTACGTAGTGAAACACAAACCAATGATGTGGAATTAGGCAAAAGTAATATTTTGCTTATTGGACCAACAGGTAGCGGAAAAACTCTATTAGCACAAACTATGGCACGTATGTTAAATGTACCTTTTGCAATGGCTGATGCGACCACCTTAACGGAAGCAGGCTATGTTGGCGAAGATGTAGAGAACGTGATCCAAAAATTATTGCAAAACTGCGATTACGACACGGAAAAAGCGGAGCAAGGTATCATCTATATTGATGAGATTGATAAAATTACGCGTAAATCAGATAACCCATCGCTGACACGTGATGTGTCAGGGGAAGGTGTACAACAAGCTTTGTTAAAATTAATTGAAGGCACCGTTGCTTCAGTTCCGCCACAAGGTGGGCGTAAGCATCCACAACAAGAAATGCTACGGGTTGATACATCAAAAATTCTGTTTATTTGTGGTGGTGCCTTTGCAGGCTTAGATAAAATCGTGCAAAAACGGATTCACGTTGGTAGCGGTATTGGCTTTGACGCGGAAGTGAAGGGCGAACAAGATGAACTCAGTTTAAGCCAGTTATTTAAACAAATTGAAACTGAAGATTTGATTAAATACGGTCTCATTCCTGAATTCATTGGCCGTTTACCCGTTGTCGCCCCATTAAGCGAACTCGATGAAGCGGCGCTCATTCAGATTTTAACTGAACCGAAAAATGCCTTAACAAAACAATATCAGGCACTTTTCGCCCTAGAAGACGTTGAGCTAGAATTTACACCAGAATCTCTCACAGCAATGGCGAAAAAAGCACAAGCTCGTAAAACGGGTGCGCGTGGTTTACGTTCTATTGTGGAAAATGCGTTATTAGAAACAATGTACGATCTCCCGTCATTGCCTGATTTACGCAAAGTAATTGTGACAGAACAAGTGATTACGGAGCAAAAAGCCCCGACCTTAGAATATAAATAATCATCACAGCTTTCATTCTTAACAAAAAACCGCGGTCAAAAAAGACCGCGGTTTTTCTTCTATTTATAGAAGATCAAATTTAATAATTCACTATAAAAAGTGAATGTTTCTCATTTAAGGTATGAATGCTATTATTCAATCTAAATAAAGAAGGCCCTATTATACTTTGTTCTAATAACCCTTTAATTAACCACAAGGCAAATTTACTTAATGTATTCAAAGAATTCTGAGTGATATTTCTCAAGAAAAATTATAAAACTGATCTAAAATACCTTCTATCGTTATTAACAAACGAATGAGTAAAGTACATCGGACGTTTATTAAATTAATAATATCAGAGTAATAATATTGAACTTGTTCTTTTTATAGCTAAACATTGCCTAAGTATAAGAAAAACGCACCATTCAATCTAAAATGGTGCGTTTTTTAATAGATTTTAATTAGTGATTCACAAAATTCGCACAAATCACTTGCGCCACAGTACCTAAACTGGAATTAGGTTGCAACGTGACATTGCGTTGGCTCTGCCACTTCGGTGTATATACCGCACCCGTTCCCCAAAATTCAGAATAATAATCTAAGCCTGTATGAGTGAGCTTCCAATCACTGCAATTCAGCACTTTATGTTCACGAATTGAATGACTAACCAATTTATTGTCCTGATAAATTCGTTTTCCGTTATTTAAATTAATAACTGTATCAAAATTAACTAAATTCTTATGCTCATTTTCCGCCCAAATGGATGTTGTATCCACATAGTATTGCGTTACTGGTGACAAACGAATAAACCCTGCCTGCACCTTTTTCGGTGGATCGAGTGGCACATTTGGCAAATTATTCATTGATGATGAACAAGCTGATAACAGTGCAACTGCGCCAACTGTATAGAGGATTTTTGCTTTCATTTTCAGCTCCTTAAGCCAAATAGCAATTTGACTGATTAAAACACTAAGCAACGCTATTATCGCATATTTTATCAATCTACTCTATGTTTTATAAAATAAAACCGCGGATCAAAATTCAATCATTTTTTGACCGCGGTTTAAAACAGAAAATGGAAGGACTAACGTTTAAACATCCCGCCTAATCCGCCCAGGGCACCGAGTCCACCGCCCATCATACCTTTCATTCCACGCATCATTTTCGCCATACCACCGCTACGCATTTTTTTCATCATCCGTTGCATTTCATCAAACTGCTTTAATAGTTTATTCACATCTTGCACTTGCGTACCTGAACCTAATGCAATACGGCGACGACGCGATCCCTTGATAATATCAGGATTTGCTCGCTCTTTTAAGGTCATTGAATTGATGATCGCTTCCATTTTTACGAACATTTTATCATCAACTTTATTTTTCACGTGATCGGGCAAATTTTTTGCCCCTGGTAATTTGTCAAGCATTGACATCATACCGCCCATTTTCTTCATTTCAATTAACTGTTCACGGAAATCTTCAAGGGTAAAATTATCCCCTTGCTTAAATTTCTGTGCCATTTTTTCAGCTTTCTCTTTATCAACAGAACGTTCAAGATCTTCAATTAAAGAAAGCACATCGCCCATACCTAAAATACGAGAAGCAATGCGATCAGGATAAAATGGCTCTAAGGCATCCGTTTTTTCGCCAACCCCAAGGAATTTAATCGGCTTGCCTGTGATCTGACGAATAGATAACGCTGCCCCACCACGAGCATCACCATCTACTTTGGTTAAAATCACCCCAGTCAACGGCAAAGCTTCATTGAAAGCTTTCGCCGTATTTGCCGCATCTTGCCCCGTCATTGCATCAACAGTAAATAAGGTTTCAATCGGGTTAAGTACGTGGTGAATTTGTTGGATCTCTGCCATCATCTCACTATCAACGTGTAAGCGCCCCGCGGTATCCACGATCAATACATCATAAAACTTTAATTTCGCTTCACTTAACGCGTGTTGCACAATCTCCACTGGGGATTGTTGCACATTGGATGGGAAAAAATCCACGCCGACATTTTGAGCCAGAGTTTCTAATTGTTTAATCGCAGCAGGGCGATAAACGTCCGCAGACACCACTAACACTTTCTTTTTATGGCGTTCACGCAAAAACTTCGCTAATTTCCCTACGCTTGTGGTTTTCCCTGCTCCTTGTAATCCAGCCATTAAAATGACCGCGGGCGGTTGTGTCGCTAAATTTAAACTCTCATTCGCTTCGCCCATCGCTTTTTCAAGTTCGGCCTGCACAATCTTAACGAATTCTTGGCCTGGCGTAAGGCTTTTATTCACCTCCACACCAATCGCGCGTTCTTTCACATTATTAATAAATTCACGCACTACTGGCAACGCCACATCCGCTTCAAGCAATGCCATTCGCACTTCACGCAGAGTTTCTTTAATATTTTCTTCGCTTAATCGCCCTTTACCGCTGATATTACGCAGGGTTTTTGACAGACGATCGGACAAATTCTCAAACATAATCTTCTCACTTTCACACAAAATATAGCAACATTATACTGGAATAATCGCTTTTTTTCATTATTTGATATTTTTTATCGGGATCGGTAAAATATTGAAACTAACAAGCACACAAATCATTCAATACAAACCATCATCTTAATTTGAGATCACATTATGTCATTCGCTATTTTTGCTATGTTGTTTTACGTCATTGCCTTGTTGTTGCTTAGCCCAATGTTAGTCAAAGTGCAAACCGCGGAAAAATTTAAACGGGATAAATCGGTCTTTTTGCTCACCGCGTTTATTGCGTTATGTCTGCACTTAATTAATTTACTTGATCTCTCCGCACAAAATGGTGACGGCATTAGCATTATGCAAGCCAGTTCTTTCGTTAGCTTAATTATGGCGCTCATTTCCACTTTTGCAGTATTATGCCGAGTTCGCACCCTTTGGACACTATTGCCCATTATGTACGGTTTTGCGTTAATCAATGTGGCATTTGCCACTTTTTTACCACATCAACGACTCGCACAACATCACGATCTCTTTTTCCATATTGTACTATCATTAGTTTCCTACGCAGTTTGCTTTATTGCGATGCTATACAGTATTCAAATTTATTGGATTGAGCGCCGCTTAAAACGCAAAAAAATAACCTTTTCCCCTTTGATGCCACCATTAATGCTCGCAGAACGCCATTTTTTCCGCGTACTTTTCAGTGGTGAAATATTATTAACCGCCACGCTGATTTCAGGAGCATTTGTCCTTGTTGATTACGGTTCTGCACATAATATTCAAAAAGCGTTATTCACATTCTTTGCATGGTTAGTCTTTGGTCAACTATTAATCGGGCGTTGGAAATGGCATTGGAATGGACAAAAAATGGTTAGCTATTGCGTTTCAGGAATGATCCTTTTAAGCATTGGCTATGCCATTAGCCGTGCAATGCTGACTTAAGCAAAAAACCGCTCAAACCACGGTCAAAAATAAGGCTGTTTTTTATAAACAGCCCCTAATCAGATTAACTCTCGATTTCTTCTTTTTTCACTTCATTCCACAGCAAATCCATTTCCATTAACGACGATTGCTGACAAGTTTTCCCCAGTGCTTTGAGTTTTTGCTCAACAGAACGAAAACGACGCTCAAATTTGTGATTCGCTTGTCGTAAACTTTCTTCAGCGGGGCAATGCAAATGTCGGCTTAAATTCACCGTGGCAAATAATAAATCTCCCATTTCTTCATTCACTTTCACTTGATCTCGCTCAGGACGGTTTAATTCTTGTTTCACTTCATCCAGTTCTTCTTCCACTTTCGCAATCACAGGAGCGATACTTTGCCAATCAAACCCGACTTTCGCACAGGCTTTTTGCAGTTTCTCTGCACGCATTAAAGCAGGAAATGCGTGCGGAACATTATCTAAAATTGACGTTTTAGGTTGAGTCTGCTGTTCTAATTCTTTCATCGCATTCCAATTTTGCAATGCTTCTTGCTCATTTTCCGCGGTTTTATCTCCAAAGACATGAGGATGACGGCGAACAATTTTTTCTAACACGCCTGCAACCACATCATCAAACGTAAATTGATTCTTTTCCGCACTCAGCTGGCATAAAAAAACCACTTGCAAAAGTAAATCACCCAGCTCTTCTTTTAAATTATCCGTATTGCCTTGTTCAATCGCTTCAATAACTTCATACGTTTCTTCCACTAAACAAGGAATCATAGAATGAAAATTTTGTTTAATATCCCAAGGACAGCCTGTTTCAGGATCGCGCAACCGAGCTATCAACTGAATAAATTGAGCAATATCACTGTTTTTAATTTGAGTATCCATAATTTTTCCTTATCTAAAAATGACACAATTATAAGTTTTTTATACTACTATTTCGTAAAATTTAATTAATAATCCACAAAAGCTTTTCAGAAATGTGATCTAGTGCAACTTTTTTTCTAATTTAGGATGTTACTATACTTGCAACAGAGATAAGTTGAATTGATATAATAAGGAGCAGATTATGTATAGACATGTGTTAGTTGCAATTGATCTTTCCGATGAAAGTTCAGTTTTACTCGATAAAGCTGTTCGTATAGCAAAACGAAACGACGCAAAATTATCAATTATTCATGTAGATGTCAATTTTTCTGATCTTTATACAGGATTAATTGATGTGAATATGGCATCAATGCAAGATCGTATTTCAACGGAAACCCAACAAGCATTAATTCAACTAGCTGAAACAGCAGGATACCCTGTAACTGAGAAACTCAGTGGAAGTGGCGATTTAGGTCAAGTACTCTCTGATGCAATAGAACAATATGATGTAGATCTATTGGTAACGGGTCATCATCAAGATTTTTGGAGTAAATTGATGTCATCTACTCGTCAAGTTATGAATACGATAACGATTGATATGTTAGTTGTACCGTTACGTGATGAATAATTAAGCACTCAAAAAAATACTCAACTCTTTACCGCACTTTTCATTGAGGAAAATGGAAGTGCGGTTTTACTTTTTATTTACGAATAATTGAATTAATTCAGCAAAAACTCGTTCTATAAAAGGCAAAAATATGTAACAATAGGACGGTATATTATGAGAAATATAAACACAAGGTTTATTAATGAAAACAACAGCTGAAATCAGACAGTCATTTTTAGATTTTTTTCATAGTAAAGGACATCAAATTGTCGCAAGTAGTTCACTTGTTCCAAATAATGATCCGACATTACTTTTTACAAATGCAGGAATGAATCAATTTAAAGATGTCTTTTTGGGAATAGATAAGCGCCCCTATACGCGTGCAACAACCGCACAGCGTTGTGTACGAGCAGGCGGAAAGCATAACGATTTAGAAAATGTTGGTTATACTGCTCGCCATCATACTTTTTTTGAAATGTTAGGTAACTTTAGTTTCGGGGATTATTTTAAACAAGATGCCATTCATTTTGCTTGGGAATATTTAACCTCATCGGCTTGGCTAGGCTTACCAAAAGAAAAACTTTGGGTTACCGTATATGAAACCGATGATGAAGCCTACAATATTTGGCATAATGAAATTGGTATCCCTAAAGAGCGGATTATTCGCATTGGCGATAATAAAGGTTCAGCATACGCGTCAGATAACTTTTGGCAAATGGGTGATACGGGTCCATGTGGTCCTTGTACTGAAATATTCTACGATCATGGCGAGCATATTTGGGGAGGACCTCCAGGATCAGCAGAAGAAGATGGCGATCGCTATATTGAAATCTGGAATATCGTATTTATGCAATTCAATCGCCAATCTGATGGTAAAATGGAAAAATTACCAAAACCATCCGTTGATACAGGGATGGGATTAGAGCGTATTAGTGCAGTATTACAACATGTTAACTCTAACTACGATATTGATATTTTTAAAAAATTAATCGCCAAAGCAAGTGAATTGACAGGCGAGAAAGATTTAACTAACAAATCTTTACGCGTAATTTCCGATCATATTCGTTCTTGTGCTTATTTAATCGCAGATGGAGTTATTCCTTCGAATGAAGGTCGCGGTTATGTATTAAGACGAATTATTCGTCGTGCTGTTAGACATGGGCATTTACTTGGAGCAAAAGAAACATTTTTCTATAAGTTAGTACCGACTCTCATTGATGTGATGGCAGAAGCGGGTCAAGAAATAAAAGAAAAACAAGCCAATGTAGAAAAACTCCTACGATTAGAAGAAGAACAATTTGCTCGCACCTTAGAACGTGGACTTGCACTATTAGATGACGAATTAGCCAGACTCAATAATAATCAACTTTCTGGCGAAATTATCTTTAAACTTTACGATACCTACGGTTTCCCGTTCGATTTGACCGCGGATGTTTGCCGTGAGCGCAATATTGATGTTGATGAAAATGGGTTTAATCGTGAAATGGAACGCCAACGCACGCGGGCACAATCTGCAAGTCAATTTGGTATGGACTATAGTAATGTGATTCGTGTTGATGGTGCAACTAGCTTTAACGGTTATACAAACACTGATGGCGAAGCGAAAGTCATCGCACTTTTCACTGATGGTATTTCAGTAGATCAAATTCATGCAGGTCAAAATGCGATTGTTATCTTGGATAATACTCCATTTTACGCAGAATCAGGGGGGCAAATTGGAGATAGTGGAGTCATTACAACAAACAGTATGACATTCACTGTCAATGATACACAAAAATATGGACAAATATTTGGCCATATTGGCGAATTAGTACAAGGAACTTTATCTGTTGGTCAAACAGTTAATACGGTTGTTGATGTTCAACGTCGTCAGAAAATATCCTTAAATCATAGTGCTACACATTTATTACATGCTGCTTTACGTCAAGTATTAGGAGATCATGTGGCACAGAAAGGATCATTAGTGAACGATCGTGCATTACGTTTTGACTTTGTTCAACATGAAGCTATTAGCAAGGCACAACTTGCTGAGATAGAACGTATAGTTAATTTCCATATTCGTGCCAACCACCCTATCGTGACAGAAATAATGGAAATTGAAGCAGCTAAGGCAAAAGGAGCGATGGCATTATTTGGTGAAAAATATGGTGATACGGTACGTGTCGTTACTATGAGTGAGTTTTCTATCGAACTTTGTGGCGGTATTCACTCTCAACGTACAGGTGATATCGGATTATTTAAAATTGTATCAGAAAGTGCAGTTGCCTCAGGTATTCGTCGTGTCGAAGCCATGACAGGAGCGCAGGCTATCGAGCAAATTCAATATCAACAACATATTTTACAGCAAAGTGCAGATGTATTGAAATCAGAACCGTATTTCTTGGTAGAGAAAATCCAACAATTACAAGAAAAATCGAAAAAAACTGAAAAAGAATTGCAACAGCTGAAAGAAAAGATCGCAATGGAAGCTGGTTCTAAACTCGCACAAACCGCGGAAAAAATTGGAAGTGTTTCTGTGATTGTGCAACAACTTGATGGCGTTGAAACAAAAGCATTACGAATAATAGTTGATGATCTTAAAAACCAATTAGATTCAGCAGTTATTGCTTTTGCTTCTGCTATCGATGATAAAGTAAATTTAATTGTTGGTGTTACAAGCAATCTAACTTCAAAAGTGAAAGCTGGCGAGTTAGTAAATTTGATGGCACAGCAAGTTGGTGGCAAAGGCGGCGGACGTCCAGATATGGCGATGGCTGGTGGTTCTGAGCCAGAAAACTTGCAAAATGCTTTAAACGCTTGTAATGAGTGGCTAAAAGCAAATTTATAAATTTTAGTCTTTTGCGGTAATCCACTGCTCTGTTTTTGTTTAGAGGATGTATGCGCTCTGTGTTGTAGAGCCAGTGGATTACTTGTGTTTAACAAATAGATAGGGAAATTACAGACACTATAAGGATATTATTATCAATATAATGATGGGAGGTCTGTATGCTAATATTAACCCGTAAAGTTGGTGAGAGTTTACTCATCGGTGACGATATTGCTATTACGATTTTAAATGTTCGTGGTAATCAAGTAAAAGTCGGGGTTAAGGCACCAAAAAATGTATCTGTTCATCGAGAAGAGATTTATCAACGGATTAAACAAGCCGAATCTGAAGAGACAGCGTCTTAAGTTTGGAAATAAGTTAACAGAAGAGAAATGGAATTATGAATAAATTAACCTGTTTTAAAGCCTATGATATTCGTGGTCAATTAGGTAGCGAGCTTAATGTTGATATTGCTTATCGCATTGGACGTGCTTTCGGACAATTCTTACAACCAAAGACAATTGTTGTTGGTGGCGATGTCCGTTTAACAAGTAAAGAGTTAAAAAGTGCAGTAACAAATGGATTACTTGATTCTGGTGTAAATGTTATTGATCTAGGAGAAGTTGGTACGGAAGAAGTTTATTTCGCTACCTCTTTCTTAGATGCAGACGGCGGTATTGAGGTCACCGCGAGCCATAATCCAATAGATTACAATGGAATGAAGTTAGTTCGCAAAGGATCACGACCAATCAGCGCTGATACAGGTCTTGCGGAGATTCAAAAACTTGCGGAAGAAAATCATTTTCCGCAAGTCGCTCAACGTGGACATTATAAACAGCAATCAGTATTAGGTGACTATGTTGAACATTTGTTATCCTATATTAATCTGACTCATTTAAAACCAATGAAATTAGTGATTAATTCAGGTAATGGTGCAGCAGGTCATGTTATTGATGCTATCGAAGCTCAATTTAAAGCAAGAGGCATGCCAGTAGAATTTGTAAAAATTCATAACAACCCAGATGGTACGTTTCCACATGGCATCCCTAATCCTATATTGCATGAAAATCGTCAAGATACCATTGATGCAGTAATTGAACATAAAGCCGATATGGGAATTGCCTTTGATGGCGATTTTGATCGTTGTTTCTTATTTGATGAAAATGGTGGTTTTATCGAAGGCTATTATATTGTTGGTTTATTAGCTCAAGCATTTTTACAAAAACATAAAGGTGCAAAAATCATTTACGATCCACGTTTAACATGGAATACCGTTAAATTGGTTGAAGAAAATGGTGGTGAAGCAGTTATGTCAAAATCAGGGCATGCTTTCATAAAAGAAAAAATGCGCGATGTTGATGCCATTTATGGTGGTGAAATGAGTGCACATCATTATTTCCGTGATTTTTTCTATTGTGATAGTGGAATGATCCCTTGGTTATTAGTGATGGAACTGGTTTCTACCGCAGGGAAATCTTTAAGTGAACTCGTTAATAGCAGTATTGATACCTACCCTTCACCGGGAGAAATTAATAGCAAATTAACCGATGCTAAAGCCGCGATTGCTCGTGTCAGAGCAGCTTACGAAAAAGATGCACTGAATATTGATGAAATAGATGGGATTAGCATTGAATACCCAACTTGGCGTTTCAACTTGCGGAGTTCTAATACTGAACCCGTTGTTCGTCTTAATCTTGAAACTCGTGGTGATAAACAGTTAATGGTAGAAAAAACTGAAGAAATTTTGGCATTATTACGCCAATAACTATTGTCTCATAACTCATTGCATCTTTATTGGTGCAATCATTGTTGTAAAAATAAAGGAAATACAATGAAAGTGATTATTCCTGTTGCTGGTCTTGGTACGAGAATGTTGCCAGCAACAAAAGCAATTCCAAAAGAAATGCTAACCTTAGTTGATAAGCCATTAATTCAATATATTGTAAATGAATGTATAGCTGCGGGAATGAAAGAAATTATCTTAGTAACCCACTCATCTAAAAATGCTATTGAAAACCACTTTGATACTTCATTTGAATTAGAAACAATGCTTGAAAAACGTGTAAAACGTCAGCTATTGGACGAGATTCGTTCAATTTGTCCGAAAGATGTGACCATTATGCACGTTCGTCAAGGCAATGCTAAAGGGTTAGGGCACGCCGTGCTTTGCGGTCGTCCACTCGTTGGTAATGAACCGTTCGCGGTAGTGTTACCCGATGTGTTACTTGCTGATTTTTCAGCAGATCAAAAAACAGAAAACCTTTCAGCAATGATCAAACGTTTTAAAGAAACACAGATCAGCCAAATTATGGTTGCACCTGTGCCTAAAGAAACCGTAAGTAGCTATGGTATTGTTGATTGCTCTGGCGTAGAGTTAAACGCTGGAGAAAGTGCTAAAATTAAAAGCATCGTAGAAAAGCCTGCGGTAGATGAAGCACCATCTAATCTTTCTGTTGTTGGTCGTTATGTATTTTCTGCCGATATCTGGGATTTACTCGAACGCACACCTGTCGGGGTCGGCGATGAAATTCAATTAACGGATGCAATCGATTTGTTAATTGAAAAAGAAACCGTTGAAGCATTCCATATGACAGGCGAAAGTTTTGACTGTGGCGATAAAATCGGCTATATGCAAGCCTTTGTTGAATATGGTGTGCATCATCCCGTTCTTGCCAAAAAATTTAAAGACTATCTTAAGGCTTTTGCGAAAAGTCTATAACCTTTCTCATAAAAGCACCATTTGGTGCTTTTTTCTTAAATTTACCGTAAAATTTGACCGCGGTTTTTACGAAAAAAATATAAAACCGCGGTCAAAAATTCCAACAATTTTTAATCACGGATCAAGCGATAAATTTCTGCATCTTTACGATCTAAATAATGGGTTGATTGAATGCGACGAATAGTGCGTGAATTACCGCGAATCATCAAGGTTTCAGTTGTTGCAAGATTGCCTTTGCGTTGAATGCCACGCAATAAATCGCCGTGCGTAATCCCCGTCGCAACAAACACTAAATTATCATCTTTAACCAAATCGTCTAAACACAATACTTGGTTCACTTCAACTTGTTGTGTTTGGCAACGAGCAATTTCATCGGCAGCAATTGCACGATTTTCTTCACTATCGCCTTTAACTTTATTACGTGGCAATAAACGTGCTTGCATATCGCCCCCTAACGCACGCACAGCGGCGGCAGTTACCACGCCTTCAGGCGCTCCGCCAATGCCATATAACATATCGACTCCGCCATCAGGTAAACAAGTGAGTACACCTGCGGCAACATCGCCATCGGGAATTGCCATTACACGGACACCAAGTTTATGCATTTCAGCAATAACCTGTTCGTGACGCGGTTTAGCTAACACCGCAACCGTCAAATGTGACAACAATTTGCCCATTTTAGAAGCAACACGACGCAAATTCTGCTCCAAGGGTAAATTCAAATCAATCATTCCTTTGGCTTCAGGACCCACAATCAATTTTTCCATATACATATCAGGTGCTCGCAAAAATGTCCGTTTTCCGCCTGCTGCTAATACCGAAATAGCGTTGGCTTGCCCCATCGCAGTCATACGCGTACCATCAATAGGATCTACGGCTAACGACACCAACTCGCCCATACCTGAACCGAGCTTCTCACCGATATACAACATCGGTGCTTGATCAATTTCACCCTCGCCAATAACCACTTCCGCATCCATATTGACGCGGTTAAGCATATAACGCATTGCCTGCACCGCAGCATTATCCGCAGCGTCTTTGTTACCACGACCAAGCCAAGTAAAAGCCGCTAATGCAGCGGCTTCCGTAATACGTGAAAATTCAACAGCTAATGAACGATTCATTTGGGTTCTCCTTAGTAAAAATTAGGCGTATTCTATCACTTTGCTAATCGATTGCGTAATGCTTTCTGAAAACCGCGGTCAAAAATAGGTGCATTTTTAATGCGATGATAAAAAACCATTACCTTTTGATGACTACTGAATAAAAATTCACAGTATTTTCCATTTTGCCCTTTAATTTTGCGGACATTGTCGGTAGAATATTGGCACATTTTTTTATCGTTTTCAGAAGGAATTCATTATGTCATTAGAAATTTTAGATCAATTAGAAGGTAAAATTAAACAAGCGGTTGAAACTATCCAATTACTTCAACTGGAAGTAGAAGAATTAAAAGAGAAAAACAGCCAATCTCAACAAGCAAATGATGCATTGCGTGCAGAAAATGATCAGTTAAAAACTGAACACAGTGCATGGAAAGAACGCTTGAGTTCATTATTAGGTCAAATTGATAACGTCTAATTCAATTAATAAAAAATAGCGCAATTTGCGCTATTTTTTATATCTTATTTACTTGGAATTTGAGCCAAAATACTCGTCAATAATGCCCAATAGGTTTGTACCGCAGGAATATGGACTTTTTCATCTGGCGAATGTGCATTACGAATAGTCGGCCCCACCGAAACCATATCCATCTCAGGATAAATTTTCTTCAATAACCCACATTCTAACCCTGCGTGAATAACCTTAATCGCAGGTTGATGCCCGATAACGTTCGTATACGCTTGCTGGGTTAAAGCTAAAATCGCCGTATCACGTTGCGGTTGCCAACCTGGGTAGCTATTTGAAAATGAAACGTTCGCACCCGCTAATTTAGCAACAGAGAGCAGTTGACTTGCCGCATCCGCTTTGCCACTTTCAATTAAAGAACGCATTAAAATTGCACCGCTTAGTTGATTGTTCTCTACTTTCAGCACACCCAGACTCAATGACGTTTCAACAACCCCTTCAACCACATCACTATTACGGATCACGCCATTTGGTAATCCATTGAGTAAATGGATACTTGTTTCTGTCGTTTTTTGATCCCAAACTTGACTCACTTTTTCTACTTCTTGCACGCTCAAACTCAAATTTGGTTCAGCGATCGCCAATTCTTCTTGCAAAAAAATTTCGCAATTTTTGACCGCTGTTTTAAATTCAACCGTATCAATATTAAAGCATAGCGTTGCAAAGGCTTCACGTGGAATCGCATTGCGAACACTACCACCACGAATTTCACTCAATGCGAAAGGAAATTGCGTTTGTAATGTGGCTAACACGCGAGCCATTA
This sequence comes from Pasteurellaceae bacterium, assembly GCA_030527795.1. Lineage (GTDB taxonomy): Bacteria > Pseudomonadota > Gammaproteobacteria > Enterobacterales > Pasteurellaceae > JAUNAB01. The sequence continues at coordinate 120,901 of JAUNAB010000003.1, forward strand.
CTTTCACCGCATTAGCACGCCCCGTATGGATATCACAACCAGAATGACCGCCAGATAACCCTTTTAAGATGAGTTGATAACAATGGGTAAACGAATTGGCTTCGGAATGTAAATCTAAGGTAAGATGTGCATCTTCGCCCCCTGCACAACCGATATAGATTTCGCCTTCTTCCTCCGTATCGGTATTAATCAAAATTTCTGATTGTAACCAATTTGGACGCAAACCAACCGCACCTTCCATTCCCGCTTCTTCGGTCATCGTTAATAATACTTCTAAATCAGGATGAGCAAGATCCTCACTTTCTAAAACCGCTAACGTAGATGCCAAACCAATACCGTTATCTGCCCCAAGAGTTGTTCCACGAGCTTTTACCCAATCACCGTCAATATAAGGTAAAATCGGATCAGTAAGAAAATTATGTGGCGTATTTTCATTGGCTTGCGGCACCATATCTAAATGTGCTTGTAATGCCACAGGCTGGCAATTTTCCATGCCTTTTGTCGCAGGTTTACGAATTAATAAATTACCCGCTTCATCACGCTCTGCATAAAATCCTTTAGCAATTGACCAATCTTTTATAAAGGTTGCTAGTGCTTCTTCGTGATAAGATGGATGTGGAATTGCACAGATTTGATCGAACCATTTCCACAATAATTGTGGTTGTAGCGTTTGAATTTCAGACATAATATCCTCTTTAAACTAGAATTTCAGGGAATTTCCCGTGCTTTAAAGCTAAAATGATAGCATAAAAACAGGTTTTAGGTTATCCTTGCCACATTTTATTTAAAGCTATTTCAAAGAAGGTAAATTATGAGCGAAAAATATGTGGTCACGTGGGATATGTTCCAAATGCACGCACGCAAATTGGCAGAGCGTTTGCTACCTGCATCGCAATGGAAAGGCATCATTGCCGTAACACGTGGTGGGCTATTTCCCGCGGCTGTATTAGCCCGTGAATTAGGCTTACGCCACGTTGAAACCGTGTGTATTGCAAGCTACCACGATCATTTAGAACAAGGTGAATTGAAAGTGTTACATCGTGCAGAAGGCGATGGCGAAGGATTTATTGTCGTAGATGATTTAGTTGATACTGGCAACACCGCTCGTGCAATTCGTGAAATGTACCCTAAAGCTAAATTCGTTACCGTCTTTGCCAAACCTGCTGGTGCACCATTAGTTGATGAATACATTATTGATATTCCACAAAACACTTGGATTGAACAACCTTGGGATTTGGGATTAGGATTCGTGCCACCACTCGCACGTAAATAATCAAGATAAAACAGCGACGATTTCGTCGCTATTTTATTACCTTAAATCTGGTATTTCGTTTTATCGCCAATATCAAAATGCAATGGCATTCGCCATTTTTGGATCGCTAAAAATAGAAATAATACCGCACAAATCGCCGCCATAATTTGTACTAAAATCACGATCTTCATCACTACCACTACCCACAATACTGCGAAGAAAAAAGGCTGCAAATTTAGCCCAAGGATCCGAAAACAAAAATATTCCTTAAAACATAGCCCACCTAATGTGACAAATGCGCCGCCTAAGGCTAACTCGGTCAACCCACAAATTTGGCACACCAATGCAACCCAAGTGGCAAACTGCAAAAGTAAACGGAAATGTTTGAGATAAATATGCAATGAAGATGCACATAACACAGCAGCAACCAAAACTAATATAACAGCAATAGGAAATTGATAGGGCAATAACCCAACACCAATGCTCGCGAGCACAAAACCACAGCGATAACAAATCACGGTAATCATATCCCAATAATCTAACTGTGCACGAATATGCGGATCTGCCATTGTTTCTCCTTGATATCTTTAATAATTCTTGAATAAATTACATTATAAAGTATTCCAAAGTATTAAACAAAATAAATTAGTCACACCAGAAGAATACCAACACATACAATTTTTATGTGACATATTTCACAAATTCAAAAATTAATCATACCAAATAATTTTTTATTCCCTACAATAGCTTCAGCTTCAAATAATTCCAAAATCTGAAATTTATCATAAGGAGAAATTATGAAAAATGATATTAAATCTGTTTGTCTATTAGAACCTAAAAAAGTTGAAATTAAATCTGTTAAATATCCAATTAAAAGCAATACAGATGTACTTATAAAAGTTGAAGCTATGGGTATTTGCGGATCTGATATTGGTGCATATCGCGGAACAAATCCATTAGTTAGCTATCCTAGAATTTTAGGACATGAAATTGTTGGCACCGTCATTGAAAGTGGAGAAGGAATGCCAAAAGATATTAATGTTGGGGACAGAGTCATTATAGATCCTTATGTTTGGTGTGGACACTGCTACCCGTGCTCAATTGGTAGAACAAATTGTTGTGAAAACTTAAGAGTTATCGGAGTTCACATTGATGGTGGAATGCAAGAGATTATTCGTCATCCAGCTCATCTTCTAACAAAGGCACCAATAAATCTTGAATTATATCAATTAGCACTAGCCGAACCCTTAACCATATCATTACATGCAATTCATAGAACTAAGGTAAAAGCAGGAGAACATGTCACAATTATTGGAGCAGGCGCAATTGGATTAATGGCTGCATTAGTAGCAAAAGAATACGGAGCCATACCAATTCTAGTCGATATTCTAGATAAAAGATTAGAATACGCTAGATCTATTGGAATTACTAATACGGTAAACCCACAACACGAAGATGCAGTAAAAAAAATTAATGATATTACTCACGGTAGAATGTCAGAAGTTGTTATTGAGGCATCAGGAGCAAATGTTTCTGTTCAGAACACACTTAAATATGTCTCATTTGCAGGTAGAATTGCATTGACTGGTTGGCCAAAAACTGAAACACCATTGCCCACTAATATTATTACATTCAAAGAGCTTGATATTTATGGAGCAAGAACAAGTAAAGGGGAATTCAACGAAGCATTAGAATTATTATCTACTTTCAAAATTAACCCAGATGACATTATTACTAAAGTCATATCATTCGATGAGTTACCTGAATTCATTACTGAATTATCAGAACACCCTGAAAATTATCTTAAAATAAATGCAATATTCCCTATTAAATAAGGAGTTACCATGAAGAACTTACATAAACTTTCTAAAATTTTATTAATTTCTAGCCTTTTTATAGCTAACTCTGCATTAGCTAAAACCATTATAAAACTTGGACATTATAATTCTGATGTGCATCCATCCAATATTATATTGAAAGATTATTTCAAAAAAACAATTGAAGAAAAGACAAACGGACGATATGAAATTAGAATCTATCCAAATAATCAACTAGGAGGAGAAGATCAGATTGTAAATGGATTACGTAATGGTACCATTGAAATGGGGATTACTGGATTACTATTGCAAAATGTAGATCCTATTTTTGGCGTATGGGAATGGCCGTATTTATTTAAAGATAATAATGAGGCAAGAAAAGTACTAGAATCTCCTGTTGCTAAAAAAATTGGAGATAAAATGGAAAAATATGGGATCAAACTACTTGCCTATGGTATGAATGGATTCCGAGTTATTTCTTCCAATAAAAAAATAGAAAATTTCAATGATCTCAAAGGTCTCCGCTTACGTGTCCCTCTAAATTCTATGTTTGTTGATTGGGCTAATGCAATGCATATTAACCCACAAAGTATGCCATTAAGTGAAGTATTTACAGCATTAGAACAAAAGGTTATTGATGGGCAAGAAAATCCATACGTGCTAATTAAGGACTCTGGATTATATGAGGTTCAAAAATACATTATCCAAACTAACCACATTTTCTCACCTGGTCTACTTCAAATCAGTTTAAAAACTTGGAATAAACTATCAAAAGAAGATCAAAAGATATTTGAAGAAGCTGCGAAAGTGTATCAACAGAAAGAATGGGAACTTGCTATAAAAAAAGAAGATGAAGTAAAAGAATATCTTAAATCTCATAATAATGAAATCATCATTCCCAATGAAGAATTTAAACAGTCCATGTTAGATGCATCTGAGATTATTTATCAAAATTTCTACAAAAAATATGGTTGGGCTAAAGAACTAATATCAGAAATAAACACTCAAAAATAAGTTTTAGAGTACAGCATATTCTTATATGCCGTACTCTAAGGAGCGTCTATGAAAACATTAAAATCTATATTAAACTTTTCTTCTATCGTTACACTTCTTGTAATGATATTATTAGTTTTCTTCAATGCAATTCTTCGATACTTCTTCCATTCAGGAATTGCTTGGTCTGAAGAGTTTGCAAGAATATGTTTTGTGTATATGATTTTTCTAGGAATTATCCTTGTTTCTCAAGAAAAAGGTCATCTTACTGTAGATATTATTATTTCATCTTTACCTGAACAATATAAGAAGATAGCTTTAATAATAACAAACCTATTGAATATAATTGCATCAATATTTATTACATATGGCGCATATCAACTAATGTATCTTACATCTGATCAGAATATGCCTGCCACTGGTATTCCATCATCTATTCTTTATATAGCAGCAATTATTTCATTTTTATCTTACATAATTATCAGTCTATTTGAATTAATAGCTAATATAAGAAAATAAAAATATAAAGGAGAATTCTAATGTTATGGTTATTCTTAGGTAGTTTATTTTTACTTTTATTTCTAGGCGTGCCAGTTGCTTTTTCTATGTTACTCAGTGCTAGCATAATGTTATTAAAAATGGATATGTTTGATACCCAACTTATCACTGAGAATTTTGTGATGGGAACAAATAACTTTCCGTTAATGGCAATTCCATTTTTTATGCTAACTGGCGAAATTATGAAACATGGAGGTATATCAGAAAGAATTATTAATTTTGCAATGAGCATGGTTGGTCACATAAAAGGTGGCCTAGGTTACGTCGCAATCATTTCTGGATTAATTTTTGCAGGTTTATCTGGTTCTGCGGTAGCAGATACCGCAGCATTGGGGGCTATATTGATCCCAATGATGGTTTCCAGAAAATATGATGGCGCCAGATCTACAGGACTAATCTGCTCCGCGGGTATTATTTCCGTTGTTATTCCCCCAAGCATTCCAATGATTATTTACGGAATAACGGCTGGCGCTTCCATTACAAAATTATTCATGGGTGGTACTGTACCAGGTTTATTAATGATTGGAGGATTATGGTTAGTTTGGAAATTTTTATATCGATCTGAATGCACAAATCTAGAGCAAAAACAAACCAAAGAACAACGCTGTGAAGCTTTCAAAAAAGCATTCTGGCCACTGATGTTACCAGTTATTATTATCGTAGGTTTACGCGGAGGAATATTTACCCCAACAGAAGCTGGTGTTGTTGCTGCAATTTATGCGGCTATAGTAAGTTTTGCTTACAGAGGACTTAACAGAGAAAAACTAAAAGAGGTGTTTCTTAATACGATAAAAACAACAGCTATGGTTATGTTTGTTGCTGCTGCAGCAATGATTTCTGCATTTGCTATTACCGTTGCACAAATTCCAGCAGAGTTAGTTGATTTTATTCAAAATCTCACAGATAGCCCAACAATGTTGATGTTCGTTATTATGCTTTTTCTATTATTAGTTGGTTGTGTCATGGATTTAATTCCAGCCGTATTAATTTTTGTCCCAGTATTATTGCCATTACTAAGAGCATATCATATTGATATTGCTTATTTTGGCATTATGATGGTAATCAATTTATCAATAGGTTTAATTACTCCACCTGTTGGAACCGTTTTATATGTAGGATCGGGAATATCTAAAATAGGAATTGGTTCATTATCAAAAGGAATTCTTCCATTTCTTGCAGTATATATCACTATTCTCTTAATAATGGTATTTTTCCCCAATATTGTCATAGCACCTATGAATTGGCTATCTTAAGAATTAAGATCAAAGAGAGAATATCATCAGCTATTCTCTCTTGATTTCAATATTAACTTTCATTTCACTCATCTCTATCGTTCCCTACTATCTAATTCTACACAAGGCAAAACAAAATACAGGAATTATGCTATAATCAGCCAAGTTGTTTGGCGACACCATTTTTTGTTGTTGCCTTTATTTTTAGGAAATGAAGATGTTAAATAAAATTTATAGCTGGTTTGAAAACCGTTTAAATGCCTACCCTGAAAGCGAACCTAAAACGCCAGAAAAAGGGCTATTTCGTTTTATTTGGTCCAGTATTGATGGAATGAAAGGTTGGATTTTATTGTTAGCGATTTTAACCGTGGGAACGGGTGTTATTGAAGCAATGTTATTTCAATTTATGGGATTACTCGTTGATTGGCTTGGGCAATACACGCCAGCAACACTTTGGGCTGAAAAAGGGCACTGGTTAATCAGTATGGCGGCGGTATTAATTATCAGTGTCATTTGGGCATTTTTAGCCTCGTCCGTGCGTTTACAAACGTTACAAGGGGTTTTCCCAATGCGTCTGCGTTGGAATTTCCACCGTTTAATGCTTGGGCAAAGTTTGAGTTTTTACCAAGACGAATTTGCAGGACGGGTTTCCGCCAAGGTAATGCAAACCGCACTGGCGGTGCGTGATACCGTGATGACCATTGCTGATATGGCTGTCTATGTCGCTGTTTATTTCATCACTTCAGGTATTGTTCTTGTTGCATTAGATAGCTGGTTGTTATTACCCTTTATTCTATGGTTAGTTGTATTTAGTACTATTCTATATTTACTTATTCCTAAACTCGCAAAAACCGCGGAAAATCAAGCCAATGCACGTTCTTTAATGACGGGTCGCATTACTGATGCCTATTCCAATATTGCTACCGTAAAATTGTTCTCCCACGGTTCACGCGAAGCAGCTTATGCAAAAAGCTCAATGCAAGAATTTATGACAACAGTACACGCCCAAATGCGTTTAGGGACAAGTTTAGATATTTTGACTTATACCGCCAATATTTTACTCACACTAAGCACCGCGGTCTTAGGCATTGTGCTTTGGCAAAATGGTGCTGTCGGGGTAGGTGCGATTGCGACTGCTGTCGCAATGGCGTTGCGTGTTAATGGGCTTTCCCATTGGATTATGTGGGAAACCGCACGGTTATTTGAAAATATTGGTACCGTCAATGACGGTATGAATACCTTATCAAAACCGCACACCATCGTAGACAAACCGAATGCTAAACCATTACAAGTTAAGCAAGGAGAAATTCGCTTTGAACACGTCAACTTTGCTTATAGCCCAGAAAAACCATTACTGCAAGACTTTAATCTAACCATTAAAGCAGGCGAGAAAGTAGGTTTAATTGGGCGTTCAGGTGCAGGGAAATCTACGATTGTCAATTTACTGTTACGCTTTTATGAAGCAAACAGCGGTGCAATTACTATTGACAGTCAAAATGTCTTAGACATTCAACAAGAAAGTTTACGCAGCCAAATCGGATTAGTCACACAAGATACGTCATTATTACATCGCTCCGTTCGCGATAACATCGTTTATGGACGCCCTGATGCAACCGATCAAGATATGATCAATGCAGCACAACGTGCGGAAGCAGCGGATTTCATCCCGAATTTAAGTGATGCCCAAGGGCGTCGCGGTTATGATGCACACGTTGGCGAACGTGGGGTTAAATTATCTGGAGGGCAACGTCAGCGTATTGCTATCGCACGCGTAATGCTTAAAGACGCTCCAATCTTATTGCTTGATGAAGCAACAAGTGCATTGGACAGTGAAGTTGAATCTGCCATTCAACAAAGTTTAGATAAAATGATGGAAAACAAAACCGTTATCGCCATTGCCCACCGACTTTCCACTATTGCAGCAATGGATCGTTTGATTGTTCTCGATCAAGGACATATTGTTGAACAAGGCACGCACGCAGAATTATTAGCGAAAAATGGTTTATACGCTAAACTATGGGCACACCAAAGTGGTGGATTTTTGACCGAACACGAATAACAACGAGAACAATATCCTCTAATATTGCATAAACATAAAAATATTAGCAAAACCGCGGTCAAAAAACGCTTAAATTTTTGACCGCGGTTTTTTATTGATTGGATAATGAATAAAAATCAAAAAAGCTTTAAAAGTACCGAGTCGTTAATATTGCCAATAAACTAATTATAAACAAATAAAAAAGGACTGAAATTTCAGTCCTTTTATTGCTAAATGAATCTCAATTAGATTACGCGAACATTCACTGCCGCTGGGCCACGTTGTGAATCTTGTACTTCAAATTCAACGTTGTCGCCATCATTTAATGTTTTATAAGCATCACTTAAAATACCGCTGAAATGAACGAAAATGTCTTTTCCGCCTTGTGATGGAGTGATGAAACCGAAACCTTTAGTTCCATTGAACCATTTTACTGTGCCTGTTAATTTTGACATAGATTTTCCTTACTAGAATTTTGTATTAAAAATAGGATATTACATAGATAGACTACAAATAACTCCCACAAGCTAAATTGGGTCGAACAAGGTGATGAGTTATTTGAACTATTGGAAAAATCAAAGATTCACAGAAGTAAAAAAAAGAAATCACTGAACACTAATTAGCTAGCACGCATTAGAACACGCTAGCTACTGAAAAGCAAACATTTTCTCGCTTTATTCAAACATTTCCTTATCTCGCAACAAATGTGCATTGCCTTTACGCCGTAAAAAACCACATTTGTCAAAATATTCTAATAATTGGACGGTCAATTTTCGCCCAAAATTCAATTCATCACGCAACTGATTAACACTGATTTCACCTTGTTGTTGAATAATCTTTTTCACCAAACTTGCATAAGCATAAATCTGCTCAGTCAAAAAGAAACGATCTTTTACGACCGCGGTCAAATAGCCCAATTTTCCTGCTTTATACAGAAAATTACGCATTACACTTTCATCTTGTGCCAATACGGTTGCCATATCACGAACCCAAATTGCTTCGCCATTTTGTTGAATAAATTGTGCAAGCACCTGTTTCCAAAGGCTTTTTTCTTGTTCATCAAATTCAATACGATGGTCGGGCAAATGCAACCAACCACGTGTTTGTCGTAATTGCCCTTGTGCGATTAATTGCTCAATAAAATTGAAAATTAATTTTTCAGGTTGATGTAAACAAGCAATCCGATATAAACGGGCTTTACCTAATCCCATTTGATCGGGATGAGCAATATGATAGTCATTTAAAACTTGCAACAACTTCTCTGTCTGTTGTTGCTGATAATTTGCATTAAAACACCAATCGTGAAAACGCACTTGTTGATTAGTCGCTAATAACGCATCTAGTTGTGCCAAGCTCAGTTGTTCAACCCACGCAATGAAATTGGCATTCACCGCCTGATCTTGTAGATATAATGCTATCCGCTCTGCTGGCTGTTGACTATGCTGTAACTGGGTTAGGTATGCCAACCGTTCGGGCGTGCGTTTATGCCGTTTAGGTGAATAAATTTCTAACACCCTCGCCCCGCCCACTAAGTGTTTGGCATCGCCACTACGTACAATTAACTTATCGCCATAGGCTAAAAATAGAGGTTTATCTAAAATCAGTTCGCAAAAAACGCATTGATTTTTGACCGCGTTTTTTTGTGTCAATAAATTTAATTTCGCTACGGTACGATTGGTTGCATAATAAATATGCACCGATTGATTTTCATTTAAAGGCTGTTCCGTCTGTAACAGCACCGTCACACGTTCCGTTGGTGCAATAGGAGGATTGGAAAAAAGCCAATCGCCACGCTCAATCTGCTCTCGTGCAAGATCTGCATTAATATTTAATGCCAAACGTTGCCCAGCCAGTCCTTGATTAGATGGCTGATTTTGTGCGTGAATATTTTTAATTCGTACCGTTTCGCCACTAGATAAAAACAATTCATCATCAATTTGCACCTTTCCGCTCAATGCGGTACCAGTAACAACCGTTCCCGCCCCTTTTACCGTAAACACACGATCAATGGCATAACGAAAGGGTTTATTTGAGTCGGCTAAATTCGGTAAACGAGCTAAATAATCACGCAATGCTGCAATCCCTTCTCCCGTGCGAGCTGACGTAACAAAACAAGGGCTATCAGCTAAATTAGGATAATCTTGTCGCAATGTCGTTTTGAGTTGCTCAATTTGTGCGGAATCAACACGATCGGCTTTAGTCATAACGACAATAATTTGTGTTAATTGCAACAAACGCAAAATGGCTAAATGTTCTACTGTTTGAGCCTGCACACCTTCATCGGCAGCAACAATCAGCATCGCATAATCAATACCGCCCAACCCTGCGAGCATATTGGTTAGAAATTTTTCGTGCCCTGGCACATCAATAAAACCGAGCGTTTTATTGGCGTATTCTTCGCCTAATGGCAAATAGGCATAGCCCAAATCTATCGTCATTCCCCGTTTTTTTTCTTCGGGCAAGTGTGCGGTGTTCGTGCCGGTTAACGCCTGCAACAATGCGGTTTTGCCGTGGTCAACGTGACCTGCGGTAACGACAATCATAATTCCTCCAAAGTGACTAACAAGGCTCCAAGGCTAGCCAATGAGCGTAAATCGAGCCAAATTTTATTTTGCTCAATCCGAGCAATAACGGGCATGCTTAACTGTTTTAAACGGGTTAAAACCGCGGTCAAATTTTCTGCCGTTTTTGGTGAGAGTGTTACTGCCAACGACGGAATTGTCGCCATTGGTTGCGAACCACTGCCGATTTGTGCCGAACTCAGCTCAATTTGTATTGAAAACGCAGTTCCTAATCGTTCAGTAAGTACCTTGCAAAGCTGCTCGGCTTGGCATTGAAGTTCAGCTAAAGGCTGAGTTAATAAACGCAACGTTGGCAAGCGTTCAAGCAATTTCTCAGGTTGTAAATACAAACGTAATGTGGCTTCAAGCCCTGCCAAAATCACTTTGTCGCAACGTAACACGCGTTTTAACGGGTGCGATTGCAGTTGAGCGATCCATTCTTTTTTTCCTACAATAATTCCCGCCTGCACACCGCCAAGTAACTTATCGCCAGAAAACGAAATCAAATCCACGCCTTGGGCTAGTTTTTCTTGTACCGTTGGTTCTTTTGGCAAACCATATTGGCTTAAATCAATCAATGCCCCACTGCCTAAATCACTGATCACAGGCAAATGATGGGCTTGAGCAAGCTCAACTAATTGCTGCTCAGATACCTCCGCGGTAAACCCACAAATTTGATAATTACTGCAATGCACTTTCATCAACGCTGCAGTATTTTCATTAATGGCTTGACGATAATCTTTTAAATGCGTGCGATTTGTGGTGCCAACTTCCACTAATTTACAACCCGCTTGTTGCATAATATCGGGGATCCGAAATGCTCCGCCAATTTCAATTAACTCGCCACGGGATAACACCACTTCACGCCCTTGTGCAAAAGTGGCTAACATTAATAGCACCGCCGCCGCATTATTATTCACCACGCACGCGGCTTCTGCACCCGTTAATTCACACAACAATTCACTGATATAATTATCACGATGGCTACGCTTACCTGCCTCTAAATCATATTCTAACGCCACATTTTGTTGCATCGCAGCTAATGCCGCTTGCTGAGCGGCTTCCGCCCATAATGCACGCCCAAGATTCGTATGCAAAACCGTGCCTGTTAAGTTATGCACCGCTTGAATTTTAACTCTCTGTTGTTGAATCAAACGTCGTTCAAGTTCATTAAATGTTGCAGAAAAATCCGCGAAATAGGGCGGAAGTTGTTGCGCTTGTTTAATCCATTCACGCCCTTGCTTTAATAATTGACGGCAAATATTCACTACCGCACTATGTCCAAATTGAGCAATTAAATGCTCACCTTGTGGGGTTTTAAGAAGTTTATCTACTGCGGGTAATTGTTGGAAAAGTGCATTCATTTTGAATTTATTATGAAAAAATCAATGTGCTAAATCATACCGTTTTCCGTTGCAAAATTCAGCTTTTTTATTCTTCCGCGGTCAATGGCACTAGCTCAATCACTTCAGCGCAATCAATCGTCAACATTCGCCAACGCACATCAAATTCGCCTAGCTTCACGCCGTAAATTCGCTCAGTGATTTTGCCTTGCTGATAGGCTGGGCGCGGATCTTGAGCCAACACATCCTGAATAAATTGGCGAAACCGCGGATTAAAATCACAATATTTTTTTAGCTGAGCTTTCACAGCCGCGGAAAACCGCACCTGTAATGTGGCTTCAGGCTTATGTTGAGCAAACCCCGATTGCGCATTCGGCTCACTATCGGCATAAGCCAAATAAGGTTTAATATCAAAAATCGGCGTGCCATCAACCAAATCTACCGCACCTAAATGCAGTAACACCTTACCATTTTTGCACTCAATGCATTTTAACTCCACTTTAGACAAACCAAGGGGATTCGGACGATGGGTTGCTCGACTAGCAAAAACACCAACACGTTGATTGCCACCCAATCTTGGCGGACGAACCGTCGGTTGCCACTTGCCTTCAGCAATGCGATCAAATTGGAAAATCAACCAAAGATGACTAAACTGTTCTAAACCGCGGACAAAATCAGGCTGATTATAAGGCGGCAGCAATTCCACCACCCCAACCCCGTCAGGCACCAAGTTCGGTTGGCGTGGTACGGAAAATTTTTCTTTGTATGGTGTATGAATAACCGCCACGGGCTGAATAACCAACGCGGAAGGCTGTGCAGAAATAGATACGGAAGTTGGCATTGACACATTGCCCCTATTAAATGGAATAATCAAGAAGATTAACTTAATTTATGCTAGAATAGCACGTTATTATTTTTTACCGCAATCGTAATCCCTTGATTACAAAACCGCGGTCTTTTTTTCAAGTAGATTTTATGCAGCATTTTTTGAAAATTTGGCTTTCTACTGCTCGACCAAAAACCTTGCCACTGGCGTTAGCAATCATTTTAACGGCTTCTACCTTGGCTTATTGGTTTGGGCAATTTAGCCTACCGATTACCTTATTATGTTTATTAACCACCACATTGCTTCAAATCGTGTCAAATTTTGCCAATGATTACGGCGATCACCAAAAAGGTTCCGATACTGCCGAACGTATCGGTCCACTACGCGGTATCCAAAAGGGGCAAATGAGTGCAACCCAATTACGCAATGGCTTAATTGTGATGGTGATTGCCAGCTTATTATCAGGCTCAGTATTAATCAGCGTCGCATATCAATCCACTACGGATCTTATTGCCTTTGCGGTCTTAGGCATATTAGCCATTCTCTCCGCGATAACTTACACCGTGGGGGCAAAGCCCTATGGCTATCTCGGTTTAGGTGATCTTTCCGTGTTTCTCTTTTTCGGTTTATTGGCAGTTTGCGGCACATTTTATTTGCAAACTCACAGCTTACAATGCCTTATCTTTTTACCTGCGGCAGCCTGTGGGTTGCTTTCTACCGCAGTGTTAAATATCAATAACTTACGTGATATTGAACAAGATCGTAAAGCAGGGAAAAACACGTTAGTCGTGCGAATTGGGGCAAAAAAAGGGCGAATTTATCATTGCCTGTTGTTAGCACTTGCCAGCTTATGCTATTTCGTCTTTGTTACGATTGATTTCCGCCATTGGAGTAATTTCCTATTTGTCTTAGCACTACCGCTACTGATTAAGCACGCATTATTTGTTTATCGTAGCCAAAATCCAATGCAATTACGTCCAATGCTGGCACAAATGTCAATATTAGCCTTATTAACCAATATCTTATTCAGTTTAGGCTTGCTTATCGGCAACTAACGGCTATACTAGACAAAATTTCTTCACAAATTATAGGTAACATTATGCGTATCGATACTTCAGAACTTTGTGATATCTATCTTGATCAGGTAGATGTCGTGGAATTAGTTTTCTCAAGCTTTGGCGGAGTCAATAACTTCTACGGTAAAATTACGACCATAAAATGTTTTGAAAATAATGGCTTAATTGCTGAAATCTTAGAAGAAGAAGGCGAAGGGCGGGTTCTCTTAATTGATGGCGGCGGTGCGGTACGCCGTGCGCTGATTGATGCGGAGCTAGCACAACTTGCCGTAGATAACCATTGGGAAGGCATTATCGTCTATGGTGCAGTTAGACAAATCGATCAACTGGAAGAAATGGATATTGGTATTTATGCACTAGCGCCAATTCCTGTGGGTGCTGATCAAAATAACCAAGGGGAAAGCGATGTTCCCGTGAATTTTGGTGGTGTCACTTTCTTCCCTGAAGATTATGTCTATGCCGATCTCACTGGCATTATTTCATCACAAGAGCCACTTGATTTAGATGGCTTTGATGATGAATAATCAAATCTGAATCCAGAATAAATATTAAACCGCGGTCAAAAAAACCTTTGAATTTTTGACCGCGGTTTATTTTAACATTATGCTATTTAAAACCAAAATAGGTAGGCAACCGTTCCTATCACAAAAATACACACTAGATTCAACCAAAAACCTGCTTTGATCATTTCTTTTTGCTTAATATCGCCCGTACCAAAAACAATGGCGTTTGGTGGGGTGGCGACAGGCAACATAAAGGCACAAGATGCCCCTAAGCCGATAATCAATGCCAAGCCAACTTCAGGCATACCCAGTGATTGTGCAATAGAGATAAAAATCGGCACAAGCAATGCCGCACTGGCGGTATTTGAGGTAAATTCGGTTAAGAAGACAATAAAGGCAGCAACCAGTAAACCGATGAGATAATAATGTTGCCCTTGGATCAAGAACACAACACCGTCCGCCATAATTTTACTTGCACCAGAGTCTTTAAGCACAGCACTCAACGTTAAACCACCACCGAAAAGGAACAAAACGCCCCATTCCGTGCCACTTTGAATTTGTGTCCAACTTGCCACACCCGTAATACATAAAACCGCCGCAGCAACTAAAGCAATAATGGTATCAAAACTGGCGATATTTTTTTCTAATCCCAATAAATGTGACAACATTGGGTTAAGCTGTCCGCTGAAAATCCAGCATAATGCCGTTGCTGTAAAAATAATTAGCGTGATTATCCGCGGTCTATTGAACTTAATTTGTTCAAAATCTAAATTAAAACGAATATTTAACCGCGGTTTGAAACAAATATACAAGGTGCCAACCATTAACGGTAATAAAATAATCATTATCGGCAAGCCGTATTTTAGCCATTCGGAAAAACTAATATGTAACTGAGAAGCAACAATTGCATTCGGTGGACTACCAACTAGCGTTCCCATTCCGCCGATACTGGCACTATATGCGACACCGAGTAAAACGAAAACATAAGTATTATGCTCTTTTTCGCGATCTAATTTACTCAATACGCCCATTGCCAATGGCAGCATCATCGCAGCCGTTGCCGTATTGCTGATCCACATTGACAAAAAGGCGGTAACGCCAAACAAATATAACACTGCAATCATCAAATTGCCCCGTGCTAATGCCATAATCCGATTGGCAATAATTTTATCTAACTGCTGAATATTCAATGCGGTCGCTAAGGCAAAGCCACCAAAAAAGAGAAAGATAATGGGATCGGCAAAAGTAGATAACGCACTTTTAGTCGTCACTAATCCTAAAAAAATGGCAATTAATGGTACTAATAATGCGGTTACGGTCACATTCAATGCTTCCGTAAGCCACAATACCCCCACAAACACTAATAACGCAATGCCTTTATTAGCTTTGAGATCAAAAGGGAGAGTGTAAAGTAGAATAAAGAAAATAACGACATCAAGAATAAAAATCCAGGCATTACGACTCAGCCTCGTTGAAATTGGTTGGGTTGTTGCATTCATATTGAATACTCCTTTTTCGCTTAAACCAGACTTAATACAGAGCCAACGTTAGCAATTTGTTAACAAAAAGCAATATAAAAATTGTGGATTTGTGAGCTAAGTCATACAATTTAAGCATAGGAATTAAACCGTATATAAAAAAATTGAGTTAAAGGTAGTTTTAGCCCAATTTTTCTCTACAATCAAAGAAGAGTTATCGGAGGAATAACAAATTAAAATGCAATTTTATATACTTCTAACAGTTCTTCCGCAACACAATCACGTGGATTACCACCAGTACAAACATCGTTAAACGCATCAATAGATAATGCAACAAGATCTTTTTCCAATACGCCTATTTGCGAAAGTTTTTCAGGAATACCCACATCACATGCTAATTTCTCTACCGCTTTAATTGCCGCATTACGATATTCTTCTTGCGTCATATTTTCTGTGCCTTGCACCCCCATTGCACGAGCAATATCGCGGTATTTTTCGCCTGTGTAATCTTTATTAAATTCCATCACATAAGGCAATAAAACCGCATTGGCAATACCGTGTGACGTATCATAATACGCAGAAAGAGGGTGTGCCATACTATGCACAACACCTAAACCGACATTAGAGAAGCCCATACCTGCCACATATTGTCCAAGTGCCATTCCTTCTCGTCCTTTCGGATCATTTTCTACCGCACCACGTAAAGACTGGGAAATAATCTCTATCGCTTTTAAATGTAACGCATCGGTTAATGCCCAAGAAGCTTTTGTAATATAACCTTCAATCGCATGAGTTAACGCATCCATTCCTGTTGCAGCAGTCAATCCTTTCGGCATTGATGACATCATATCAGGATCAACAATGGCTACCGTTGGCACATCATGCACATCAACACAAACGAATTTCCGTTTTTTCTCTTCATCGGTAATAACATAATTAATGGTAACTTCTGCCGCGGTTCCAGCAGTCGTTGGTACCGCAATAATTGGCACACATTTTTTACGTGTTGGTGCAGCCCCTTCAAGAGATAACACATCACTAAATTCAGGGTTATTAATGATGATCCCGATGGCTTTTGCACTATCAATCGGCGAGCCACCACCAATGGCGATCATATAATCCGCCCCTTCTTGTTTGAAACGTCTTAATCCTTTTTTAATCACATCAACCGATGGGTTTGCTTTCACTTCATCAAAAATAGCGTAATAAAGATCCGCGGCATCTAACAATTTAGTAACTTTTTCAACCACACCATATTTCACTAAATCTTTTATCCGTCACAATCAATGCTTTATTAAAACCACGACTTTTTACTTCTTCAACAATATGTTGAATCGCTCCTTGTCCGTGATAACTTGTTTCATTTAAGATCATTCTATTGGACATAATATATCTCCTTATTTAAGTTTTATTTCAATAATTCTTGCTCGTTAAATCTAATTATTTCAACACTTTCCACGTCCGATAACCATAAATTGCGATAACGACAAAACAGATTAATGGTAAAACGAAGGAAAAATTGACCTCGGGAATGCCCATCACTTCACCTTGGTCAATAATCATACCTTGCAATGGTGGCATTAATGCCCCACCCACAATTGCCATCACTAAGCCCGCTGCACCAAGCGTCGCTTCTTCTTTTAAACCAAAGAGTGCGATATCATAAATTGTTGGGAACATTAGCGACATAAAGACAGATGTTAAGATTAAGCAATATAGCCCCATAATGCCGTCAATGAAAATCACGCCTAATATGCTGCAGAAGCCGCCTATAGCAAAGAGTAACAACATAAATTCAGCTTTAAGATATTTCATTAATGCTAAATCTACTTCGGCTTGATCATAAATATGGCGATCTAAACGGCGTTTAATTTCTGTCATATCCACATATTCATTACGCATTCCTAAATATTCTTGGAAGAATTGTTGATTAACAATTGAACCTGCAATTCCCATTGAAAAAGCCCCAATGGAAAGATAAGATTTACCGCGGATATTTGCTACAGTTAAACCTGCACGAGCGAAACGTAACTGTTTTTCTTTAACATCTTCTGGAATAGAGGTATCATTTGCTTCTTGAACTTCAGTACCATAAATAGAAAATGCAGGTAAACCTAGTTGTGAATGACCAGCTAACGCAGCCGCTAAATAAACTGCCCCAGGACGTTCTGTACCATTAAATCCCCAAATTGCTTTTGGCATATGTGGATCCATGTCAATCGTTTCAGAACCATAGCACCAACAAGGTGTCACGGTAATCACAACACCGACATTATTGAGTTTGAATTTTTCGGCACAAGCCACCGCTTCCGCAACACCGCCAATTGTAGTATCAGCAATCACACATTCCACAAACTCACCATTTGGATGACGAATATGCGTTTGTAATAATTAAGCGACAGATTTAGCCATTGCCATTGTTTGAACTTCAAGAGATTCACGAACACCTAACCGACGACCATCAATGGTTGGGCGAATACCGATACGAACGGGATGAGATTTTAGATGAGTCATAATAATTCTCCTTTAAATGATTATTTTGTGCTTCAATGGCGTTTATTTTGCATCAAAATTTATTGGAGAATAAAAAAATAGATCAATATTAAGTTTAATTTGTGATTCTGTTCACAAAATATAGGAATGTTAGCTAAGATAGATTGACTGGTTTTGCGGAAAAATCTGCAAAATCGGGCATAACCTGATTATGCGTTAATTAAAATGTCGTGTTCGGCACAATAATTCTGTAGCCAGTCATTAGGCAAGGGATCAGTAAAAATCACATCCATTTGCGATAACTCACCAAGCTGAATAAGACTTTTCTGCCCAAATTTAGACTGATCCGCCAACAAAAATTTCTGCTCACAGCGGCTCATAATTCGTCGTTTAACCGATGCATTAAGTTCATTAGATTCCCAAATAATGCCATTACAATCAACGGCAGTACAAGAAAAGATGCCGATATCAATCTGTAACCGTTGCAATAAATGTTCTGATAAAGGGCCATAAAACGCATCATATTTCCCCGAATAAACACCACCAGTTGCAATAGTTTTAATATTCGGTTTATTCACTAATGCTTTAATATTCCGCATTGAATTTTTGATAACGGTACACACCATATCGGGCATTAGTTCAGCAAAATGCCAACTACTTGAACTCGCATCCAAGCCAATTATGGCATTTTCAAAAAGATAATCTAAGGCTTTCTGTGCAATATTATGCTTTTGATTATAATTAGAACGGCATCTTGCCTGAAATGAACTCCCCATATCCTTCGTTTTCAAGCTTAATGCCGCACCATGTACCCGATAAATCAGTCCTTTTTACTGTAAAACGGTCAAATCACGGCGAATGGTTTCAACCGAAACGTAAAAACATTCCGCTAATTGATTCACCGTAATTTTCCCATCTTGGTTAATTCGCTGTAAAATCAGCTCTATCCTTGTCATCCTCGTTATTCTTTATTCTTATCAATTCCCTAAGGATATGAATTACATCACAATATTTAAGCACAATAAAATTGGTTATGACGCTTGTTCCTATCGGAACGTAGAATATTTCTCAACAAACTGATCCACTTCTTGCCGAGTTGGAATGGAAGGCTGTGCGCCTTTACGCGTTACACTTATCGCAGCTACGGCTTGAGCAATATCCACGGCATTAGAAATTGTTTCATCTTCCAACAACATTGTTGCCAATGCCCCATTAAAAGTGTCACCTGCCGCAGTGGTATCAATAGCGTTAACGTGGTAACCTGGAATTAGACTACCTTTGCCATTTTGGCTTAAGTAAACGCCCTTTTTACCTAATGTAATCAAAACGAGTGGAATACCTTTTTGATGAAAACAATTCGCTGCCAATTCAGCACTTTGCGTATTCGTTACATAAATGCCCGTTAATATTTCAGTTTCGGTTTCATTAGGTGTAATAATATCAATTTGAGATAATAATTCATCGGGTAATTGACAAGCAGGAGCAGGGTTCAGCATAACCTTAACCCCGTACTTTTTCGCTAAAGCAATGGCGGTCATAATGCCGCCTATCGGGGTTTCTAATTGAAGAAGTAATAAACTTGATTCAGCGATCGCTTTTTCACAACCTCTCGCACTTGCGCTATCAAGTGCAGCATTCGCCCCCGCAGAAATCACAATACTATTTTCACCGTTCTCTGCCACTTGGATAAATGCACAACCCGTTTTCTCATTAGATTGGCTTAAAATAAATTCGGTGTTAATTCCTTGTTCGACAAAATACTGCTTCATCGCTTGCCCAATATCATCATTGCCAATGCAAGCAATAAAATTCACTTGCGCCCCCAAACGTGCCGCGGCAACCGCCTGATTTGCCCCTTTCCCGCCAAAAGCAAGCTGATAATGCTGTCCAATTAAGGTTTCACCAGGACGTGCAAAATAAGGTACGGAAATAATATGATCAACATTGATACTGCCAAATACCGTAAGTTTCTTAGTCATTATGTTTTACCTATCATCTTTTCGCATTGCAATAATCAAAAACCGCGGTCAAAATTTCAAGCGTTTTTTTGACCGCGGTTTTTCCCGTTATTTTTGACTGCACACAGCAATAAAATTCAATTTTTTATCGGGATCATTAAAGACTTTAAACATTTTTTTGAAAGTTTCCCGATTTTCCGCTTTCATCGCATTTTTAATGATTTTTGCCGCCCCTAGAATACCTTCATCATAGATTAACCCTTTTGGCGATAATAGCGTCATTTCACCAGAAAAGGTTTCTACATTACGAAAACCTGTCTCAGAAAAAACCTTTTTCCAATCTGCTTTGTTTAAGGGCGTGACGGTAATATTAATCGCATCGCGTAACTCATTAATCAGTTGTTCGCTATCATCGGTTGTTAACATCACATCGTGCGTCAATAAAAACCCATTGGGTTTGAGTACGCGGTAATATTCCGCCACCGCTTTCATTTTCGCTGGCAATGGCAACATTGTGAGCATTGCTTCATTAATCACAATATCAAAACTGTTATCTGCGAACGGTAATCGCATTGCATTGGCACGCTGAACGTGGATTTTATCTTGCAAATTATGTGCAACGATATTCGCTTGAGCTTTCGCTAACGCCGTTTCATCTAAATCCACGCCTTCAATATGACAACCAAATTTCTGTGCAAGCCCAATCGCCGTGGTAGCCATATTGCACGCCACTTCTAACACTTTTTTCTGCTCATTAAAATCGCCATTCGCAATTAACCAATCTGTCGCCTTGCGACCTCCTGGACGCAAACGCGTTTTTCCCAAACGCGCAAGAAAATTGTGCCCAACTTCCTCTTTTTTCATTATATTCCCCTATAAATAATTAAAACCTAATCAATAATACCATAGTAAAATAGTCAAATAAATTTTACTAAGATATTTCACTAAGAAAAAAATGCGATGAAATTCATCGCATTAAGGTAACTGGTTCAACGTTGTTGATAAATGACTATGGTTTTACCGTGAGCCGAAATGAGATTTTCATCTTCTAACATTTTGATAATTCTCCCCACCGTTTCGCGTGAACACCCCACCATTTGTCCGATTTCTTGGCGTGTAATCTTAATTTGCATACCCTGTGGATGAGTCATTGCTTCGGGCATTTTGGTAAGATTCAATAACGTTTGAGCAATGCGTCCTGCCACATCAAGAAACGCAAGATTAGTGGCTTGACGCGACGTATTCTGCAAACGGCGTGCTAATTGTGCAGTAAGATGCATTAAAATATCAGGATTCACTTGAATGAGCTGACGGAATTTGCGATAAGAGATTTCCGCCACTTCACAAGCGGTTTTGACACGCACCCAAGCCGAACGTTTTTGTCCATCTTCAAACAATCCGGCTTCGCCAAAAAAATCGCCCGCACAAAGGTAAGACAAAATCATTTCTTTCCCTTCTTCATCTTTCATTGTGACTGCGACCGAGCCTTTAATTAAATAGTAAAGCGTTTCGGCTTCTTCGCCTGCGTGAATAATGGTACTTTTGATAGGATATTTATGAATATGGCAATGTGAGAGAAACCATTCCATTGTGGGATCGTTTTTAGACTCAAACGTTAACCCTTTAGTCCGCGGTTGTTCAGTATGTAATTGCTGCATAAACGCCTCTGATACATCTTTTATTGTTGTAGAAAGTCCATTTTATTTTTAATATCGATGGATTCGTGCAATTCTGACCAAACAACAACCGCTCGTCCTGAGTATATTTGGTGCAGTAATTTTTCTGTTTTTTCGCTTAACGAAAGTTCTTGTAAACCATAATCGGTCCCTTCTCGTAAAATCACACTTTCAACAATATTACGTAAGGTTTCTTCTTCTAACTCTTGCCAAGGAATAATCATTTTCTATTTAAGCAAACACGCTTTCAATTAAACGCCATTGTTGTTCAAAACCTTGATTCGGCGTGTGGCGAAACTGCGTTCGTACATAACGCATAAATTGCCCTTCACATAAGGTTACTAAATACACTGCGATAGTTCGCTCATCAACAGAAAAGGCTTTGCCTTCACGCATTTTTCTCATTTGCAAAACAGTAAAGAATTTTAATTCTAAGCGGTCAAAAAATTGTGCCACTCTCGCTTGCAACTGACTATCTTCAAACATTAATGCGTGTCCCGTTAAAATACGGGTTACACCAGGATTTTTGCGTGCAAAATCAAAAATCATTTGCATAATATCACGAATACGGTTTTGCGTGTTAATCTCCATTTTACTGGATTGATCAATTCGGCTAAATAAATTTGACTCAATATTATCTAGCAACGCTTCAAACATTTTTGTTTTGCTTGGAAAATAACGATATAACGCAGCTTCAGAAACCCCAACCGCTTGGGCTAAGGTTTTTGTCGTCATTCGTTCCATTCCGTGTTCCGAATGGAGCAAATGCGTTAACACCGTAAGAACTTGCTGACGCCGTTCTTTCGTGCTGCGTTTTTCAATTTTACGCGATTCTTTCGGCAACGCATTTTCGCCACCCGCTTCAAATGTTTCTAGATCAAGTTGCTCAGACATAAATTATTGTTTACCTGAATGTCCAAAACCACCCATACCGCGGTCAGTTTCTTCAAAGTTTTCAACAAGGTTAAACTCGGCTTGTACCACAGGCACAAACACAAGTTGCGCAATACGATCGCCCACTTCAATGGTAAAAGGCTGTTCACTCCGATTCCATAATGACACCATTAATGGTCCTTGATAATCGGAATCAATCAAACCGACTAAATTGCCTAACACAATGCCATTTTTATGCCCTAAACCTGAACGGGGTAAAATGACCGCGGCCAAATTTGGGTCTGCGATATAAATAGATAATCCCGTAGGAATCAACACCGTTTCCCCAGCTTTAACCACTAACGGATTATCAATTAAGGCTCTCAAATCTAAACCTGCCGATCCAGAAGTGGCGTAGGTTGGCAATGGAAATTGTTTGCCAAGTCGGGAATCTAAAATTTTAACATCAATTTTTTTCATTCTTTTGCTTCTTGTATTGCTGCATAATTTTGCTGACTAATTGTTTCGCTAAATCAGTTTTAGAAGTAAGTGCTAGCTTATCAGAGCCATCAGGATAAAACAACTGTAAGGCATTGTGTTCAACACCAAACCCTTGCCCATTTGACACATCATTTGCACAAATCATATCCAAATTTTTACGCATTAATTTATCTTTCGCATAATGCTCAATCTCTTGCGTTTCCGCCGCGAATCCCACCACAAAAGGACGTCGTTCTTTTAGGCTTGCCACTTCGGCAATAATATCGGGATTTTTGACTAGGTTTAGCGTGAGTTGATCATTATCCGCATTCTTTTTGATTTTTTGTTCCGCAATCTGTGCGACACGATAATCAGCCACTGCGGCACAACTGATAAACAGATGACTTTGCTGTGCAGCATTGAGTGCTTGCTGATGCATTTCTCGTGCCGAAATCACATCAATCCGCTGCACGCTGTCTGGCGTTGCTAAATTCACAGGGCCTGCAATTAACGTCACCTCAGCACCACTCTGTGCAAATGCTTGGGCAATGGCAAAGCCCATTTTTCCTGAACTATAATTGCTAATATAACGAACGGGATCAATATTCTCTCGCGTTGGTCCTGCTGTAATCGTAACAGACAGCCCTTGTAAATCTTGTGATTGAGTAAAATAAGCAAGCACAAATTGAAAAATCTCACTTGGTTCAGACATTCGCCCAAATCCCACATCACCACAAGCCTGTTCACCTGAATTTGGACCAATTTGTTGAACACCACGTAATGTTAATTGTGCTAAATTGTGTTGCGTAATCGGCTGTTTAAACATTTGCTGATTCATTGCAGGGGCAATAAAAATTGGTGCAGTTGTCGCTAAACACAGCGTAGATAACAAATCATTTGCCATTCCCACTGTAAAACGTGCGATAAAATCCGCACTGGCTGGGGCAATCAGCACTAAATCAGCCCATTTCGCTAACTCAATATGCCCCATTGCTAATTCAGCTTGTGGATCAAGCAACGATTCGGACACCGCATTGCCTGAAATCGCTTGCAGAGTTAATGGTGTAACAAATTCTTTTGCCGCTGGAGTTAACACTACACGCACTTCTGCTTGGCTTTTGCGTAATAATCGAATTAATTCAATACTTTTATACGCAGCGATCCCACCCGTAATACCAACCACAATGCGTTTATTCTGTAAATTTTGCATATCTATTTTCTATAACACCATCGTAATAGCCCCTATTTTACTTCAATTTTACGCAATAAAACATTTAATTTTATGATCCTGATTCCACGCTTACCCAAAGACAATAGACAGCTTAACTCACTTTTATAAAAGTATTCAAATTCAACTCAATTTGATTAAACCAATATGAACGACAATGCTCCCCTAATGCCACGTGAAAAATTACTTAAATTTGGAGCACAAGCTCTTGATGATCACGAGCTGCTCGCCATTTTTTTACGCACGGGCATTAAAAATTGTCCTGTCGTTGAATTATCACAAAAAGTACTTCAACATTTTGGTTCATTACGAGCCTTAATCAGCGCTAGCCCACAAGCATTTTGCCAACTCAAAGGTATCGGAATGACGCAATTTATTCAGTTGCAAGCTTGTACCGAAATGACACGCCGTTACTTATTACAACAATTACAATCCGCACCTGAATTTACCCAACCCGATTTGGCACGAATGTATTTGCAAACCGAAATGGAAAAATATGAACGTGAAATCTTTATGGTGTTATTTTTAGATAATCAGCACCGCTTAATCAAACAAGAAGCATTATTTTTAGGCACAATAAACTCCGCGACCATTCACCCACGGGAAATTATTAAAACAGCATTATATTGTAATGCGGCTGCATTAATTCTTGCTCACAATCATCCCTCTGGCATTTCTGAACCAAGCCACGCCGACAAAATAATCACAGAAAAAATTAAGCAAGCCGCCACCTTAATGGAAATTCGCGTATTAGATCATTTTATTATTGGTAAAGGGTGTTATTTTTCTTTCGCGGAAAAGGGCTGGATCTAAATTTCAGTTGATTCCCCTTATTCCGTTCTTTAAATGAAGGAAAATACAGATTTCCTGACTTTTTACTTGAGAATCGCAAATAAAGTGGGTATAATCGCCAACCTTTAATATAGTAAGCGGGTCGAACTGTGCGACCTGACGAGGTGGCTGAAAACTAGCAGAAAAGCTAATGAACAGCAGTCCGAACCGTAAGCTCGAGCTTATATTTAATTATTGGAGAATATTATGTCTAGAGTCTGTCAAGTAACAGGCAAGCGTCCAGCTGTTGGTAACAACCGCTCACACGCATTAAACGCGACTCGTCGTCGTTTTCTACCAAATTTACACACTCACCGTTTTTGGGTTGAGAGTGAAAAACGTTTCGTAACCTTACGTTTAACTGCGAAAGGTATGCGTATTATTGATAAAAAAGGCATTGATGCAGTATTAGCTGATATCCGTGCGCGTGGCGAGAAAATCTAAGGAGCTAAACAATGGCAGCTAAAGGTGCTCGTGAGAAAATCAAATTAGTTTCAACTGCTGAAACTGGTCATTTCTACACAACAACAAAAAATAAACGTAATATGCCAGAAAAAATGGAAATCAAAAAATTTGATCCCGTTGTGCGTAAACACGTTGTTTATAAAGAAGCTAAAATTAAATAATTAGCAACGCTTTTGAAAACCCGACTTTGTTCGGGTTTTTTTATCGGTTATAGGATAGATTATGCCTGAATTACCCGAAGTTGAAACCACGAAGAATGGTATAAGCCCTTACTTACAAGGCTTTCACATTGAAAAAATTATCGTACGTCAGCCCAAATTACGTTGGCCCGTCAGCGAACAACTCTCTCAGCTGCACAATGTTAAGGTACGCGGACTCAGCCGCCGTGCTAAATATCTGATTATCCACACAGAACAAGGCGACATTATCGGGCATTTAGGGATGTCTGGTTCACTTCGCATTGTGCCGAAAAATGCACCAATTGATAAACACGATCATTTAGATATCCTAATCAACAATGGAAAATTACTACGCTATAACGATCCCCGTCGCTTTGGTGCATGGTTATGGACAGATGATTTAGCCCATTTCCCATTGTTCGCTAAGCTCGGCCCAGAACCTTTATCGGAAGCATTTAATGCAACCTATTTGTTCCAGAAATCCCGTAAAAAGCAAACGCCCCTAAAAACATTTTTAATGGATAATGCGGTTGTAGTCGGCGTAGGCAATATTTACGCCAATGAAACGCTATTTTTATGTGGTTTACACCCGAAAAAAACAGCGGGTTCACTAACGAATGCCCAATCGGCTCAACTGATAGAAACCATAAAAGCGGTACTATCAAAAGCCATTCAACAAGGTGGCACAACCTTAAAGGATTTTCTGCAACCTGACGGACGCCCTGGCTATTTTGCACAACAGTTGCTAGTCTATGGTCGTCAAGGCAAACCCTGCCCCATTTGTCATAATGACATTCAAAGCCTGATGATCGGGCAACGCAATAGCTTTTTCTGCCCTCGTTGCCAAAAAATGTAAAAAAACCGCGGTCAAAAAAACGCTTAAATTTTTGACCGCGCTTTAACCCTAATAATGCGGTGGAGGCGTTTCTTCGGCTTGACTTGCAATCTGAGAAGGTTGTAAATCTTTCAATTTACCCACTAAATAACGCACCTGAACTTGCAATTTATCAATGGCAAATTGCTGATCGATTAAAACTTGATTAAGTTGCTCTAATAAGTTGTCCTGAAACGTTAATTTCATCTCTAATTCGGCAAGACGCTTACTGATTTTCTCTGAATTTTGCATAATATTGTAAAAAGGGGTTGTACATTTTGTTAATACACTTTACCCTATCCTCTGTAATTTTCAAAACAAGCAAAAGGTAATTCAATGAAAAAAATTTCAGTTGTCGCATTATTCATCGGTTCTGTCTTCGCTCATAACGTATTCGCAGAAAATGCAAATTACAAAGATACGTCCTATGCCGTTGGTGCGTATTTTGCAAGTGAATTAAAAGATATGATTGATGCACAAAAGGGTTTAGTTGATTACGATCAAGCGAAAATCTTAGCGGGTGTGAAAGACACTTTAGACGGCAAAGTGGATTTAAGCGATAAACAATTAGGTGCAACCTTAACCGAGCTAACCGCGAAATTAAAAGCTGATAGCCAAAAGAAACAAGCAGAGCAAGCTCAACAAGCTAAAGCAGACGGTGAAAAATTTGCCGCTGAATTTAAGAAAAAAGACGGCGTAAAAGAAACGCAATCAGGCTTGTTATATCGCATTGAAAACGCAGGCAATGGCGAAACCATTAAGCCGACAGATTTAGTCAAAGTGCATTACACAGGGAAATTGCCAAATGGTAAAGTCTTCGACAGTTCTGTTCAACGTGGCACGCCTGCTGAATTTAAATTGAATCAAGTGATCCCAGGTTGGACAGAAGGTTTACAATTAGTCAAAAAAGGGGGCAAAATTGAGTTAGTCATCCCTGCCAAACTTGCCTATGGCGAAAGTTCTACAGGCCCAATTCCACCAAATTCAACCCTGTATTTTGAAGTGGAAGTTTTAGACGTTAATCCGTCAAAATAACCCTATTTTTTGACCGCGGTTTTGCCATACTGATTGCCCCCTCCAATGTGTCGGGGCGTTATTATGAGAATGATATGTTGATTGAAAAACAACCCTTTACCGAAGAAGATAAAACCATTTTACATTCCTATCGTGCGGTAGTGGACGGCGTGAGTGCGTTAATTGGTGCGCATTGCGAAATTGTATTACATTCTTTAGAAGATTTAGAACATTCAGCCATTTGCATTGCCAATGGACACAATACTCATCGCCAAGAAGGTTCGCCAATTACCGATTTAGCGTTAAAATCATTACATAATATGAAAACCGATAGCGTATCCAAACCTTATTTTACAAGAGCAAAAAGTAACAGCCTGATGAAATCGGTGACGATTGCCATTCGGAATAAAAGCCAACGAATTATCGGTTTATTATGCATCAATATCAATTTGGACGTTCCCGTTTCACAATTTCTGCAAACGCTGGTGCCAACCCAACACCAAGATGAAACATCGGCGGTAAATTTCGCCAGTTCTGTTGAAGAATTAGTAGCACAAACTGTGGAAAAAACCATTGAAGAAGTGACATCAGATCGGCTCGTTGCTAACAATAATAAAAACCGTCAAATTGTGATGTCATTATTTGAAAAAGGCATTTTTGATATCAAAGATGCGATCAATTTGGTGGCGGAACGGCTAAACATTTCACGCCATACGGTTTATTTGTATATTCGTCAGATCAAACAAGATGATCACATTAAACAGGAAGAAAAATAATGCGTTATGTTCTTGCCATTAAGCAACCCATTTTTGGTCACCAAGGTGCTTTTTTAGCCTACCAATTTGCACAAGCGTTAGTAGAACAAGGGCATCAACTGAGCCAAGTTTTCTTTTTTCAACAAGCAGTTAGCCACGGCAATGAATTGGTATATCCCTCACAAGATGAATTTAATTTACAACACGCGTGGCAACAGCTCAGTAAACAACATAATATTCCATTACATTTATGTATTGCTGCGGCACAGCGGCGTGGTGTAGTAGATACGCTTAGTAGCCCAATAGCAGAAAAACAAAATTTAGCCGCGGGCTTTATTCTTGCTGGATTAGGCGAATTTAGCAAAGCGGTTTTTGAAGCCGATCGTGTTATCACGTTATGATTAAATTAGGCATTATTTTAAAAAGCGCCCCTTTCGGTACAGCAAATAGCCGTGAAGGGTTAGACTTATTATTGGCAGCCAGTGCCTTTTGTTCAGAAGATGAAATCGCAATTTATTTCGTCAATGAAGGCGTGTTAAATTTGCAAGGGCAACAACAGCCCGAATTACTTTTACAAAAAGATTTTATCCGCACCTTCAAATTATTGGCATTATACGAACTGGAACAGCGTTATATCTGTCACGAATCATTACAACAATTTGGTTTAGAACACAATAACTTAGTACTATCCGCCACGCCCATTAGCTTCGCCGAAATGACAACCCAATGGCGAAATATTCCAAAACTTTTTACATTTTGACCGCGGTTTTATTATGCTCTACACCTTCTCACAAGCCAATTATTCCTCAACGCAATTTAGCCAATATCTAAAAACCGCGGCCAAAAATGACGCCATATTACTTTGGCAAGACGGCGTACTACTCGGCTTAATACAAACACAGCACTTTCATTTAACACAAGCCCCTTGTTATGCGTTGTTGAACGATGTAGAAGCCCGCGGTTTAACGCAACAGCTCACAGAGAAATTGCCAGAATTAAAATTGATTACATTCGCCGAACTGGTTCGCTTAACCGAACAACACTATCCACAGCTCGCCTTGTAATCTCCGCAAGCGTTGAGCTTATTCCTTGACATTTACGATTCATCGCATTACAATTCGCCGTCTATTTCTTTATGAAATGGATTTGAGATACATATTTTATTATGAATTTTTTTAAACTGGAGCTTATTTAATGGCAACTATCAACCAGCTAGTACGCAAACCGCGTGTGAAAAAGGTTGTAAAAAGCAACGTTCCTGCATTAGAGGCTTGCCCGCAGAAACGTGGTGTGTGTACTCGTGTATACACTACAACTCCTAAAAAACCGAACTCAGCATTACGTAAAGTATGCCGTATTCGTTTAACAAACGGTTTTGAAGTAACTTCTTATATCGGCGGCGAAGGTCATAACCTTCAAGAGCACAGTGTTGTGCTTATCCGTGGCGGTCGTGTTAAAGACTTACCAGGTGTGCGTTATCACACCGTACGCGGTGCATTAGACT
The DNA here is from genome assembly GCA_030527795.1 of Pasteurellaceae bacterium. Taxonomy (GTDB): domain Bacteria; phylum Pseudomonadota; class Gammaproteobacteria; order Enterobacterales; family Pasteurellaceae; genus JAUNAB01. The sequence goes on from JAUNAB010000003.1 coordinate 150,908, forward strand.
GCGCAGGCGTTAAAGATCGTAAACAAGGTCGTTCTAAATACGGCGTTAAACGCCCTAAAGCTTAATGGTTCTCCGTTAAGTAAGGCCAAACGTCTAAATTAGTAAATACTATTTAAACCATAAACTCCAGTCAAAGGCGGCTTGCCGCAATAGATGAGTTTTGGATATCCTGAAGATTAATATTTAATACGGAGAAATTACAATGCCACGTCGTCGTGTTGTAGGACAACGCAAGATTCTTCCAGATCCGAAATTCGGTTCAGAATTACTTGCAAAATTTATTAATGTTTTAATGGTAGATGGTAAAAAATCTATCGCTGAATCAATCGTTTATAATGCATTAGATTTATTAGCTCAACGCACTGGTAAAGAAGCGTTAGATGCATTTGAAGTTGCATTAGAAAACGTACGCCCTACCGTTGAGGTTAAATCTCGCCGTGTGGGTGGTTCAACTTACCAAGTACCAGTAGAAGTGCGCCAAGTACGTCGTAACGCATTAGGTATGCGTTGGATCGTTGAAGCTGCACGTAAACGCGGTGATAAATCAATGGCTTTACGTTTAGCAAATGAACTTTCTGATGCAGCTGAAAACAAAGGCGCAGCAGTGAAAAAACGTGAAGACGTTCACCGTATGGCTGAAGCAAATAAAGCATTTGCTCACTACCGTTGGTAATCGTTTAACGATATTTTTCGAGGCTCCATCGCTAGTTCGTAAGAACAATTTCAATGGAGCCTTCCCCATATTTAAAATTTCAATATTAAACCAAACAAGGTAATAATAATGGCTCGTACAACCCCTATATCACTTTACCGTAACATTGGTATTAGTGCGCACATCGATGCGGGTAAAACTACTACCACTGAGCGTATCTTATTCTATACTGGTGTAAGTCATAAGATCGGTGAAGTGCACGATGGTGCAGCGACAATGGACTGGATGGAACAAGAACAAGAGCGTGGTATCACAATCACCTCTGCGGCAACAACCGCATTCTGGTCTGGTATGTCACAACAATATCCACAACACCGTATCAACGTAATTGATACTCCGGGACACGTTGACTTCACAATTGAAGTTGAACGTTCAATGCGTGTTCTTGATGGTGCAGTAATGGTTTACTGTGCTGTAGGTGGTGTGCAACCACAATCTGAAACTGTATGGCGTCAAGCAAACAAATATAACGTACCACGTTTAGCGTTTGTTAACAAAATGGACCGTACAGGTGCAAACTTCTTACGCGTAGTTGATCAAATCAAAACTCGCTTAGGCGGTAATGCTGTGGCGTTACAACTTCCAATCGGTGCAGAAGAAAGCTTCACTGGTGTTGTTGATTTAGTAAAAATGAAAGCAATCAACTGGAATGAAGCTGACCAAGGTATGACCTTCACTTATGAAGATATTCCAGCAGATATGTTAGATGCTTGTGAAGAACGTCGTGCAATGTTAGTTGAAGCTGCAGCAGAAGCATCAGAAGAATTAATGAACAAATTCTTTGAAGAAGGCGACTTAACAGAAGAAGAAATCAAAACTGCTTTACGTCAACGTGTATTAGCAGGTGAAATCATCCCTGTTTGCTGTGGTTCTGCCTTCAAAAATAAAGGCGTTCAAGCAATGCTTGATGCGGTAATTGATTATTTACCAGCACCAACAGATATTCCAGCAATTAAAGGTATCAACTTAGATGAAACTGAAGGTGAACGTCACGCTGATGATAATGAACCATTCTCATCATTAGCATTTAAAATTGCAACTGACCCATTTGTTGGTAACTTAACCTTCTTCCGTGTATATTCAGGTGTAATTAACTCTGGCGATACCGTAATGAACTCCGTAAAACAAAAACGTGAGCGTTTCGGTCGTATCGTACAGATGCACGCAAACAAACGTGAAGAAATTAAAGAAGTTCGTGCGGGCGATATCGCAGCTGCAATCGGCTTAAAAGATGTGACAACTGGTGATACATTATGTTCACTTGAAGCACCAATTATTCTTGAGCGTATGGAATTCCCAGAACCTGTAATTTCTGTGGCAGTGGAACCAAAAACTAAAGCAGACCAAGAAAAAATGGGTCTAGCATTAGGTCGTCTTGCTCAAGAAGACCCTTCATTCCGTGTTCACACTGATGAAGAATCTGGTGAAACCATCATTTCAGGTATGGGTGAATTACACTTAGATATTATCGTTGACCGTATGCGTCGCGAGTTTAAAGTGGAAGCAAATATCGGTAAACCACAAGTATCTTACCGTGAAACCATCCGTACTGAAGTTAAAGATGTTCAAGGTAAACATGCAAAACAATCTGGTGGTCGTGGTCAATATGGTGATGTGGTTATTGATATGTACCCACTTGATCCTGAAGGTCCAGGTTATGAATTTATCAACGACATCAAAGGTGGTGTGATTCCTGGTGAATACATCCCTGCGGTTGATAAAGGTATCCAAGAACAACTTAAATCAGGTCCATTAGCAGGTTACCCTGTTGTTGATCTTGGTATTCGTTTACACTATGGTTCATACCATGATGTTGACTCATCAGAATTAGCATTTAAACTTGCTGCATCATTGGCATTTAAAACTGCGTTTGCTAAGGCGAACCCAGTATTACTTGAGCCAATTATGAAAGTAGAAGTAGAAACACCACCTGACTATGTTGGTGATGTAATCGGTGACTTAAGCCGCCGTCGTGCTATGGTAAATGGTCAAGAAGCAAATGAATTTGTTGTAAAAATCAACGCTGAAGTACCACTTTCAGAAATGTTTGGTTATGCAACTGACCTTCGTTCACAAACCCAAGGTCGTGCTTCTTACTCAATGGAACCATTAAAATACGCAGAAGCACCGAAAAACGTTGCTGAAGCTGTTATTGAAGCTCGTAGAAAATAATTAATTTTAACCAAAACCCAAGGGAGTATCCCCTTGGGTATCTTTAAATAGGAAACTTAATCGTGTCTAAAGAAAAATTTGAACGTACAAAACCGCACGTTAACGTGGGTACAATCGG
>JAUNAB010000021.1 GCA_030527795.1 Pasteurellaceae bacterium
AGGGATTATTCTAACCTGAAATTAGATTTCCCTAGTTATCTAGTACAGCCCCAAATTTAACTTATTAAGGATATACTATGACAATCTTAAAAAATGCAATTTCATCCATTCAACTAGGTATCGAAGATTTCCAACAGATTTCTGACAACCCTAAAAGAGTTTATTCCTCAATAAGAAATTTGTTTGCTGGTATTCTTTTATTGTTTAAACATAAGCTTGTACTACTAAGTCCAGCAGAAAGCGATGAGGTACTAATTAAAAAACGTATTTTCCCTACCTTTAACAATAGTGGTGAAATAGTCTGGTCAGGAAAAGGAAAAAAGACTGTTGATGTTCAATCTATAAAAGACAGATTTGAAAGCTTGAACATCTCAGTAAACTGGAAGGAATTTGAGAAAGCAAATGACATAAGAAACAATATTGAGCATTATTTTGAAGATTCAAATATTGATTCAATTCGTAATGTAATATCTAAACTCTTTCCAATAATGAGAGATTTTATTATTGAGCATTTAAATGAGAATCCTCAAGAGTTAATTGGTGATGAATATTGGGAATTTTTAATGACAGAAGTTCAGATATATATTGAACATAAAAAAACCTGTCAAAAATCTTTAGAAACACTAACATTTTTTAATAATACAGTAGCGGATATCATTATAAATAAAGCTGATTGCCCTAAATGCGGTTCAGAAAATATTCTTGCAATACCGTTAATAGTGCAGCATCTACAACAAATTATATATGTCAATCTTGTAAAGATGAACTAACTTATGAAGAGATAATTATCCCAGCTGTAGAAAGTTATTACTCTACAGATAGACACCTAGCAATAAAGGATGGTGGGGATGATCCTATAACTCATTGCCCTGAATGTTATGCAGAAACATATATATATGAAGAAAGTATATGTGCAAGTTGTGGACACGAAGCTAACCACATATGTCCTTTGTGTGAAAATACAACAGACATTTTAGATGAAACGTGTTCATACTGCCAATATAAGTTAGATAAGTATTAAAATTTAAACTATCATAGAAAATACAACATAAAGGGCTATATTTTCTATATTAATTTGATTTAGAGAAAACTAACTTTATTTAGACTATCTTCCCAACCAGCAAAATGTTAGCTAACGAGCCTATCACATAAAGAGAAGCTAGCCTATGGGTAAAAGTGCAGTCAAAATTGACCGCACTTTCAAGTGATTATTTTTAAGCAATCGCGTTAATTTCCACGACTTTATAGTTTAAATATCCACGATTAATATAGGGAGGATTATGAATTTGACATAAGTCACCAACCTGGAGTTGCGATACAGGAATATAAGCATTGTCAATCGGATAATGAGATACACCGACATCAATCACTTTTCCATCCGCTTCAGTTGTGATTCTATGTAAATCTTGTCCTTTATCTTCTAAGATAATTTCATATTTCATAGATAGCTCCTTTCATAGCGAGGTAAACATTTATGCCCAAAGTAGTATCGCTAATTTTACTTTTTTCTCTAACTCATTGACCGCTTTCTTAGCGTAAGTAAGAGAGTAAGCATGCGACCGCTTTTCTGGGTGTTCCTTCAAGTCTTGGTGCTTTTCACGGGCTTTTTCGAGCTCAAATTGAAAATACTCAAGGCTTTCCGGCATCGATAAATCTATTTTATCAGCCATTTTTTCCCAGTAAGCAATGCGGTCTTGATAGCTTGCAGCTTTTTTCATTTCCTCAACGGATTTATCCATTCGGCGAGCATTACGTGCTATCAACGCACGATGGCGTTTCTCACTATGGTGTCCGATTTTAATCGGCTCAGCGAGACGAAGAAATTCACGCCCCTCATTTGCCGCTTCGTACCACTGATTACTCCGCTTGGTTGCGTTATCGGCATAACCTTGCAGACGTTCAGCTTTGCGCTGAGCAAGTGTTTGGCTATTTTCTCCATCGTCACGCACGAAAGAATAAAAGTACATACCGTCTTGTTGCTTCACTAAGTTGTGAATCACGACTTCGGTTTCGTTCCCATATTTACTGGTCAGCACAATGACTTCACCTTTTTCGTGTGGCTCAGTACATTTTGCGACAAAAACATTTGGGGCAAACTTAGCATAAGTATTAGTTGTCATCGTATTTCTCCTCGATGTAAAAAAGAAGGGAAATACGCCGCCCAAAGGGAACATATTTCCCTTTAGGGTTGTAAAAGAAAGGTAAAAGTGCGGTCAAATCTGACCATACTTCTTGCTTTTATTGACGTTGTTTAATCACAGCAAATGTCTTTCCGCTTTGACTTAATTGAGATAGCAAATCAGCTAAAACTGAAGTTCCTATATCTATATAAGGATTATCAGACAATAAGAACCGTTTTATTGATTCGCATTTACTGATAACTGCTCTCACATCGGCAAGTAGAAATTCGATTTCCCACGCCTCACACTTCACTGTGTCATTTAGATGAACTTTGTATGAGAAAAGTGCCGATTCAAGCGACAATGCCAAATTGAAGACTGTTTCAATGTCTTTCAACCCTGTCGGTTGGTCAGATAATCTGACAAACTTAAATACCCTGTGTGACCCGTCAAGCAATTGGATACATTCTGCAAGAAATTTTTTCTGATGAGAAAAATCCTGCCCTAAGTAGGTATAGCAACTCATCTCGTTACCCAAATCGCAAGTTAAGTATCTTTCCAAGTTATCTAGCTCATCGCGATGTTGAGTGATATGTGCTAAAGCAGCAAATTCCGGTGATAGCAACAGTTTTAATGTCAGACTGTGTTGCTGTAACATTAATTGTTTACGCACTGAATCTAGAATGCCTTCAGCTTGTTTGATATCTTCAAGAGTTAAGGTTTTCATAATGTTTCTCCAATAAAATTTAATGCATAAAATAAGAGAAACACTCCACCGGGAGTATTTCCCTAGTGGGTGATAAAAGAAAAGCCTAACAATGTTAGGCTTGAGTGGATTATTCTGCTGATGCTTGTTCAGCGTTTTTCTTTGTCGCTTGGTACTTAATTTCACCATCAATTTTAATCATATTGATGCGAATTAAACGTCCTTTTAACGCAACGCCAGTATCGCCTTTTTTATGATTTTTACCGTCTTTTTCATAGGTAAACGTGTCAAACCAAAGGTCTGACATAACAAAAGAGATCAATACTTTTTTCATTTCCTTCACCGCATCTTGGCAGCGCTTAACTAAATTTTCCGTTTCTTTACCTACAACATTGCAGTTAAAAAAGCGGTATTCAGTTTCAGAGGCTTCTCCAACTAATGCTGCGATGTCGCAAGAATAAAATGGATTACCTTTTTTTGGCTCAACTAAACGGATATTGTTTAAATAGCCAATGCCAGTTGTGTGAAGGTTGAAGTAGTTTTTTTGTGTGGATTGAGTAGACATAATGTTTCTCCTAATTGTAAAAATGTAAAAAAGCGGAGAAACATCCTTACCCAATGCTCGGGAAAAATGTTTCCCGCTAGGGTTAAAATGGATTGAGATGAGGGAGCATTCCTGTAAAACAGAGTCATCTTTCTGAATGCTGATGACATTTCGGCTGGGTTAAACACAACTACCACATCGGGCTAGTCCGTTGCTATTTCAAGTGTTTTGCAACTTTTAAGGGCTACAAAGTAGCGACTTAATGATAAGATTTAATCTCAATACTCAAGCAATTCATAGGAAAAATTAAATGTTCAAACAGAATAATAAAAAATAAATAAGCCATTAATGAATCACTTCACTAATGGCTTATTTACTTTTTTAGATGACAATCTGAAAAAATGATTGTAAATCATTGACCAATATAAATTGATATCTGAAATCATTACATCTTCGTTACAATGTGTTGATCTCATTCTCATCTACCCGGCTACATTGTGGTCTTTAACCGGTATAACGGTGGCATCTCAATTGATACAAAGGGCACCCATTTTTTCACCGGTGGGCTCCGGCAAAGAGAAGTCTGCAACTTATTGCTAAGTCTGAATACCACTTGAATATAAACAATATTTAGACTTAGCAATAACCACTTTGTAAATAAAAAGTTAAACGAGGCACTCCTGCATTACAGAACCCTCTTTCTGAGTGCTAAGGGTATTTCGGCTAGGCATTGATAACCGACAATGCTAAACGGTTTTTGAATAGGATCATCATACCATATTTATTTGGTTATTTGACGCAAATTTGCAAACTGTTGAGAAAGGTTTGCGGAACTCGTTTTTTTACTATTTGATTTTTTCTTCTTCGTAGTTGATTCAACATATTTGCAATCTGGATACCCGGTGCATCCCCAAAACTCCCCTTTCTCACCTTTAATTTTTCTAAGCGGCTTACCACACTGTGGGCATTTCTTGATGTCAATATTCCCCATATTCAGGTTTTGTTGTATCCCTTTTTCAATCAAATGACGTGTAAATTGCTCTTGTTTCTGCATAAATTCCGGTAAACTCATTTGACCTTCCGCAATTTTATTAAGAGCCTGTTCCCATAATGCAGTCAATCCGGGATCTTTCAACACTGTCGGTAAATTATCAATCAACATTATGCCAGCTTCCGTTGCAATCACGGATTTTCCTTTTTTCTTAATATAACCGCGATCATAAAGGGTTTTCATAATACTGGCTCGCGTTGCTTCCGTACCTAATCCCTCCGTTTCCCGTAATTGTTTTTTAAGGCGCTCGTCCGTCACAAAACGAGCAACATTGACCATTGCTGTCAGTAACGTTCCTTCCGTGTAATGGCTCGGCGGTGAGGTTTTTAGTGACTTAACTTCAGTGTCAATGACTTGTAGCATCTGGTTAACATTGACAGCCGGTAGCCTTTGTTTCTCGGTGTTATCCTCTTGTGATGATTTACTAAATAATATTTTCCAACCGGAAGCGATAACCACTTGTCCCCTTGCAATTAGCGTTTGCCCTCCAGCGGATAACGTAATCACTGTTTTATCGGTTTCAATGTGCGGTAAAAACTGTGCAAGATAACGACGTCGAATTAAATCATACACTTTGAACTCATTTTCCTCCATTTTACTGATGTCAACTCGTCCTGTTGTGGGAATAATACCGTGGTGAGCCGTGATTTTTTTATCATTCCAGGCCCGTGATTTTTGAGACAAATTTAACTGTGACCGCAATGGAGTTAGTGAGGTATCGGCTTTCATTAGGCTTTCAATAACTTGAGGCACTTCAATTAATTGTGATTCTGGCAGATAGCCACAATCTGTGCGAGGATACGTTGTAGCCTTATGCTTCTCATACAAGGATTGAGCAATATCTAAGACTTGCTGAGCACCAAAATCATATAATCGGTTACATTCACTTTGTAAATCGCTTAATGCGAACAATAAAGGTGGGCTTTCTTTTTCCCGCTTGGTTTCAACATTGTTGACCTGTACTTTCCCCGCCTGGCGAATAGCACTTTCCGCAGCCTTAATCACTGATATATCTAAGCAACGCCCGTCTTCATCACAATATTGTTCAGGAACAATTAAAGTTGCCCCAAATTGTTCTGATGTGGCTGTTGCCACTTGAACAATTAAAGCATAGTGAGATTTCGGGACAAAATTTGCAATCTCCTTATCTCGATTAACGACTAACGCTAAGGTTGGGCTTTGTACCCGACCAACGGAAAGAGGAGGACCTTGATAACCTTGTTGTTGGGCAAGTAAGGTAAACATTCGAGAAAAATTCATCCCAATAAGCCAATCGGCTCGACTGCGAGCAAGCCCGGCATAGTAAAGCGGTAGAGTTTCTTCATTGGTTTTAAGTTGACTTAATGCCTTACGGATACTGATGTCATCAAGCCCTGTAATCCACAAACGCTGAATTGGCCCTGTATATTTAGCAATTTCTAACATTTCTCTGGCAATGGTTTCACCCTCACGATCAATATCTGTCGAAATCACAACAGCTTTGGCTTTTTTAAGCAATGATAGAACGGTTTTATATTCTTTTTTTGTATCCGCTTTAGGGGCAACCTGCCATTGGGTTGGGATAATCGGCAACCTATCTAATCGCCAATCTTTCAAGGTCGGATCATACTGTTCCGGTGAAAATTGCTCAATTAAATGTCCTCTTGCCCAAGTTACCACTGTTACACCATCAGGTGTTGATAAGTAACCCTCTCCTTTTTGGGTTGCCCCCAACACCTTGGCAACATCACGTGCTTGGCTTGGTTTTTCACAGAGATATAGTTTCATTTTATTCCTTAATTACTATCCGATGCTTATCTTGCATCAACTGTTCAAATAATGAAGAAGTCGGGGCAAGGGAAATTTCATTAATTCCAAATGTATCTAACACTTGCTGATAGTGAGATAAAGATAAATCAAAAGATTGTTCTTCTAAGAGATTATCGTATAGAGGATCATCTATATCAGTATAGATATTCATAAAGAAATGCTGTAACGGTTCATCCCAACCAAGACAAACAACAACTTCACCTAAATTAGAATTGACTTTAAAATTATATTGACTCATCCATATTGACCTAAGCAATGATTTATTTTCCATCATACGCAAGGATGGATTGATTACATCTCTTAATTCTTATTACACCTCAAACAAAAAAGCCCGGCGTTACCGGGCAATGCTAGTGCTTTAAAGAGCAAATAAATGAAAAATTACTTAATCGCTTTTAAAATATCTGACTTAATTTGATTGGCGAATGCCTGAGAGCCTTTCACTTTCCAATAAATAACCGAGTTTTTTCCTTCTTTCTCAATGGTCACATCAACATAATATTGCCCATCCTTACCAAAAGAATCAGCCATACGATAATAAACCCCTGGCGTCTTTTCGTGTACATAGCCACTTGCAAGCGCGCCTTTTTTCCATGCACAGTTTTTATCAAGGGTTGGATCGCATTTCAGCATTTCTTCCATTGTTTCAAACCCGACATTGCGCTTTATTCGGACATAAAGTGTATCAATATCTCGTTTTGATGTTACTGTGTCCTCAAATTTCTGATTGTCTACATTTATCATTTTATTTATTTCGCCGGCCCAATCACCAACTTTTTGGTTAAGCGCTGAAAATTCTGTACAGCCGGCTATTGCAAAATATAATGAGATCAATATAAATTTTTTCATTTAATACTCCATCATTGGTATAAATTAAGAAGTGAGACAATAATTTAGCCACACTACCTAGTCACAATGAGATTCGACCACTCCCTCTTTTTTACTTGTAACAAGTTTTAAATTACGGTGATACTATGTTTACTATAACCGTGATGAATCGGAGCAAATGGAATATCATCATCAAAGCCATCTATTGGAGGCTCTGGCTGTGGTTGACGGACCTGTTGTTGAGAAGGTTGATGCTGACCCGTTGCTGAATTTTGTGGACGAGAGCCTAACATCTGCATCACATCCCCCTGGATTTCAGTGGTATAACGATCTTGACCATTCTGATCTTGCCACTTACGTGTACGCAAGCGACCTTCTACATAAACTTGCGAGCCTTTCTTCAAATATTCACCACAGATTTCAGCTTGACGACGATAAAAAACAATTCGGTGCCATTCAGTTATTTCACGACGTTCACCGGTATTTTTATCTGCCCAACTTTCACTGGTTGCGACACTAATATTGGCAACTGCCTCCCCATTTGGCATCGTACGAATTTCAGGATCATTACCAAGAAATCCCACAATAATGACTTTGTTTACTCCTGCCATAATAACTCCTTATTTTAAAATATTATTCATCCCAGTTTTCCGCATAGATATGATTTCGAGTTTTAAGCTGATTTAATTGGTTAAGTACATCAATCGCTAATCTTTTCTCATCATTCTCATTAAAGGGAGATTTAATTTTTTCGTACTCTACTGACGAATCAACCACCGACTTTCCATCAATACTGATACTAAAATGAATATGCACTTTTCCCATAATATTGTTCCCTTGTGTAATTAGTGAATTGATGGAGATTGTGCATATATTATGAAGAATACTTAAGAGGAAATTCACTTGATAAATAAAATAATTGTAAGTTGTTAATAACACTTACAGTGTTTCACTTGTTTTAAAATCACCCCAAGGTTTTGTATCTATCCATCTTCCAGAATGGAATTCATTCATCTTATCTACGATCTCTTTAGTTAGTTTACGCTCTTGAGAAAAATAAGATCGTTTTTCAAATTGTTCTTCAATTTGATGCTGAATAATGGTTTTACCATCAACTTCAACTATAAACGTCATTTTTACACTGCTCATTATTTACTCCTAAAGAAAGACATTACTTTTTAATGGAAAGGGGCTTTTTTCGTTAAGGTAAGGGGCTTGTCCCCTTACCTTTAAAAGGCCTTTTGTATCCAACGGTTACAAACTGTGAAAATCCAACGGTTACAAACTCAAAAATCCAGAGCTTACAAACTGCTATGATTTCATCATTTTTACTCTAATCATTCACCTCTCATAGCTTGTTCCACTTCAAACCATTTTTCTGACGTATCCGTTAACTGGCGTATCATTGTATTAAGCATCGACATTTGCATATTTAGTACCAACCGCTCTTTTTCCATCTGAGCAATCTGCTTTTTAGCAACTGCCGGAATGCTGCTATCTTCAATCAAACTTTTCCAAACTAAACCGCCCTTTGGCTGTTTTTGCTGCCCAAAGGTAATACGCCAGCGTAAAAAATGTCCGCCGGAAGAGGAAGATTTATCTTGGATTAGCCTAAATCCCAGTGCTTTAGTAACATCACTATTTTTTAATTTGTTGACTATCACTTGATGTTGCTGAATTAAATATTCTCGAATTTGATAGAGTGATAGCTGTAATTGCTCACAATCTTCAATATTTTTTATTTCACTGAAAAATTGTTTCAGTACGGAATTAAGCGGTGTTTGCACGGCAAGCTCCCGATACATATCACCCAAGATTAATTCATTTTTCATTTCTTTACTTTCCAAATAAAACTGTGCCATCCTTACGACTTACACTTATTCTGAACCATTCTCAATCAATCCGTCATTTTCTGTTTCAGCTTCAACCTGCTGCGTTTTTATGACTGGGGCAAAATTAGCACGATGTTCACCAGAAAGAATCTCCGGTGGTAGCTCATATTTCATCCGTTTGATTGCTGCTTTATAACGGGCATTATTCTCTGCCGCATCACGACGAGTAATACCGGAATGCCGATAGTTTTCAACAATACCGAAGCATTGGCGAATCAGTTTTGCACCGGACTCAATCCAATCTGCGGCATCTTTACGATTCATCAATGCGATATGTGCAGCAGCCATAACAGAACACGCCAGTTCATCAAATTTCAAGAAAAGGAAAATCAATTGATAGCCTAACTGGGAATTAAACGTCAATGCATAGCGTGCTGGCGCAATACTGACACTATTTTCCATATGAAATGAGTCAGGTATCTGCTCTTTATAGAGATAATTGACCTTATCAAGAATCTGCTGCATTTGATGACGGTATTCCAATACTTTTGCCTCAAAACGTATCAAATAATCATCAGCATAAGGATCATCATTGGTTGCCGCCCGCTGAATTTGACTCAATAAACTGAGGCAATTCGGCATACTGATAATGCCGGCACGGGTAATTTTGCCCTGATCATTGCGAACCGGTAAACGCCCCATCCATAATTTAGAGGCGTGGTGAGAATTAATCGTGATCTCCGGTGCGCTACGTAATGGACCCGGTTTCTGATTTTGACTATCGGTTGGTGCTGTCATAATAACACTCCTATTTTGATGGTTAAATTTTGTACTTTGAGAAGTTCCTTTTCAGTGGCTAAATTTTGCACTTTGAAAAGTCCCTTTTCAGTGGTTAAATTTTATTCTTTGTGTAGTCCCTACACTCTGGTTAAATTTTGCACACTGTAAAGTCCCTTTACAGTGATTAAATTTTGTACTTTGTGCAACCCTTGCACAGTGATTACATTTTGTACTTAGTTTAAAAAACTCTCTCTAAAACTGCGTATCATCTCCGCTCTGGCTTGCCGTTGTTGCATTGTTGGCACCGTGTAGGTGGTTTGAGTCTGTACTGGCACAGGTATTTGAGCCGGTGATTTTCCGCTTGTTGAAGTTGATTGGTTCAAATGCTGTTCAAGCAGATACGGATTAAATTCACCTAAATGTGCTTTTCTGACAAGGCTCAATAAATAGCCTTGTGGTTTCTTAACATTACCTTTCGCTAGCCGTTGTTCTGCTTCAAATAAGATGGCTTGACATAACCCAAGATCAAGCCCCTCCATCGCTTTGGCAATGGTTCGCTTTTCAAATGGGCTGAGTTTTAATCTCCAGTCAATTTCAGCCGGTGTACCTGTACAGTATTTATTTATAAATACCGTACTGTACTTGTACTGATTCACAGAGTTCCCTAATGGAACTGAGCCTAAAATCAATGAGTTAGCTGATTTTTCTCTACTGAGTTCCCTATTGGAACTTGGGGAAACGTGGCTAAGTTCCCTAATGGAACTCGGTAAATTATCGTCTTTTTGGCTGAGTTCCTTATTGGAACTGAGTAAATTTTGCTGAATAGTATCTAAATTTAGTGAGCTAAAATCAGCGTCTTTTTGATTTTCAATTCGAGAACAATAATCTTGATAGCGGGCTTTCATCCAATCAATATGCGACACATAATGCCATTGGGTTTTATCTGCTAAGATATTGTCAACGATATGAATTGCCACACCACGCACTACCGCATCCTTATGCTTGGTTGCCGAGTGTAATAAATGGAGATAATCTTCATTCAGTTGGATAGCATCTAAGATAGGGATCGGCTCATCGTGAAGTAAATAGACATTCCCTTTTATTTGTCCAAGATCGTTGCGTAGTGTTTCGCAGAGTGTCAACCAACGGGTCAGACGTAAAAGTAATAGGGTTTGGCTCACGGTTTTACGCGACAGGCTTGCATTAATATAGGGCCTATCCGACAAGAGTTTGCCTAATACCTCATAAGAGGGAAATAATCCCCCTTGAAACTCTCTCGCTTTATGCTTTATTAATTGCCAAGCAAATTTTGCTCGAGGCGTGAGATACGGATCATAAAGCAATCGAGTCGGAACGGTTTCGTGCTGGTTACCAAAAAAGAGCAGCCCCTGCTCAGTATTGGCCGTCGTCGTTATTTGCTCAAAAATATTCATATTAATTCTCCAAAGCCTTTGTTTAATTATTTACATTGTTTTGGCTTGGTATTTCGCTATAATGCTTACGCTTCTTAACAAAGGCAATGAGGGAAACCAGTAATACTGTACCCCCTCTATCCCCCGAGGTGCCTGATACTCACCTCGGGGGAATTTTTTGTTATTTTTTATTACGATACCAAGGTTCAACAGCACGCCAAATTGCTGTTAAGTTAATTTGGGTTTCCTCCGCAAATAGCATTAGCAACTCCAATCCTTCCATTGACTCTAAACTTTGAATACTGCTTCTATGCTTGCACCATAATTCCCATAGTTCGTTTTTTTGTTCATCGGTTGCCGTAGCTTTTCGTCCTGGCTCTTCGCGGATGCCTAGTAAACTCCGACGAGCAGAGACTTTGGTTGTGCTTAATCCGAAGTAGGTATTAAGCATTTGTATTGATGCGCCTAGTAATAACGCGCGATCAATGATCATTCGCTCTTGCGAATTGACCTGCGCCACTTTGACCATTTTCCAAAATGCACTGTGATCAATACTAATTGCCGCTATCGGCACTTTTGATTGGGCAATATCATAAATCTCGTCAATGCTTAGCCGTTGAATTTCACTGAGCTCCGCCGTTGAGAAACCGAGGTGATGACAGGTATTCACATTCCCTTCCCGGATATTGTTGACGATATGATCCAAGATGACTTTATTTAAATTATCAAGCATAGTGCCTCCCTTATACGGCTGCCCGTAAGTGACGAACAAGACGGATTAATCGGAAAATCTTAACCAAGGTAGTATCATCAATTTTAGGCTCGCGTTCCGCAGAACCTAATAACAACGCCGTATCTAGAAAACAAGCATCGGAGTAAATCAAATCGTGGGTTTGCAACATACTGAGTAATTCATAAATAGAGCGTCGAGTCTCATCTTCTAACTCTTTATCCGGCATTTTCATTTGAAAGCTATAATCGACCGGCTCTTTAACAATATGTTCGACTAACTCCTCTAAACCAAACTGTTCGGCAATATCAAGAGCAAGTGAATAGGCCTCTGCTTTATGCTGACGGCTTGGGTAAATTTGCCAAATATCGGCGACAGGTTGCCGCCCAACACAAGCAAATTCCAACCCATTCGCTACCGCTTGTTGCTCACGCTGGGCTTGAATACTCATTCCAGGCGTAATACCATAATTTTGAGCAAACTGTTGGGCAAGGTTATTGACTGGTTCAACATCAGAAATCGCTTGAGTTGGTTCAGTATTAAGAAGATGAGGCACTGATTCAGTCTGTAAAGTGCGGTCATTTTTTTCAGGATTTTCTGATATCCGAAAGTATTCATCTTCACTCGGCGTAGTAGATTCTTCAGCCTGCGGTGGCGTCACTGTCGTTGATGATGTACTGTTAGAGGTTTCTTTCGTTTCAGCTTGTGTTTTGTCTAATTGCTGTTGCTGAAACTTTTCCACATCCTGTTGGCTATGTTTGGTTTGCTCATCAATTTCCCGTTGCTTTTTGGCGAGTTTCTGAAATTTACGCTCATCAAGATCCACTTCCATATAGAGCATTTCATAGCTGACTTTCCCCTCTAACGCATCAGTCATTTCATTGATCAGTGCATCTTGAAAGGTTTTCACATTAAACGGATTATCATCATTACAACGGGATAAACTATTTTCCCAAATAGCTTCAAAGGTAATGTCAGTCTCAAATTGATATTGTTGCCAAACTTCTAACGCATTACTACGAATAGATAAAAGCTTATCAATAGGACTGTGACCTAATCCATTAAAGAGAACACTTGGAATATATGGATAAAGAGTTACAACGCATTTTTCCATTTTGGCAACTAATGTATGCGATATGATATATCCATCATTTTCTAATTCAGATGATAGCTCTCTAGAAGATAGCTCTCGATCTAATTTTTTCTCATAGTATTCCTTCGCCTGCTGAATACCTAAGGCTTTCTCAATAAAGGTTAAATCCGCTCGGGTGTCATTTTCGATAAGATGCCCGATGAGTAAGTCCAGTTCGGCTTCTACACTGTCTGCGGTGTCACCTTTCCAGGGTTTATACTGGCATTCAATTGACCAAAAGCGCTGATCTTGGGTTTCATTAAACAGCTCTTTTAAGGCTTGAATACGCGTATTGCCACCGTCAGCGATAATATAAAAGGGCTCGCCCGGACGTTGTGTGATATTCGGTTTATGATCTAACCCACGACGACGGATAGATTCCTTAATCATTTCAAAGTTAGGGTTACGGGTTTTCCGGGGGTTATGCTCATAAGGACGTAACTTATCCAGTGTGACCGTAATATATTGTGAGGTCGCAGGATAATGGGTTGCCGTTGCCGCTGTATAAGAAGGTGAAGAATTTACCATTGGGGCAACATTTAAGTTTCGTGCAATAGCATCGGTGAGTTTTTTGTTCTTACTATTCATAGCGATATCCTGTTAAATTCGTTTCATTCTCAAATAAGCTAAATTCACCGTAAAAACGGCATTCCGTCTTACCTAAAGGACCATTACGTTGCTTACCAATGATAATTTCAGCCAAACCTTTCGCTTCACTTTCCGGGTAATAGACTTCATCACGATAGATAAATAAGATCACATCCGCATCTTGCTCTAACGAACCGGATTCGCGTAAATCTGAATTGACTGGGCGTTTATTCGCCCGTTGCTCCAGGCTTCTATTTAATTGGGATAGTGCATAAATAGGACATTCCAACTCTTTCGCTAATGCCTTTAAGGCACCAGAAATTTGGGTAATTTCTAGATGGCGGTTTTCTTGCTTGCCTGTGCTACGCATTAATTGTAAGTAATCAATAAAAATCGCAGCAGGTTGCCCATATTGACGGCTATATTGACGTACTTTACTGCGTAACCGTTGCACAGTTAACGCGCCTTCATCATCAATAATCAGACGGTTGGTCCAATTTTGCTGAATATATTGCACCGCATTAGCAATTTTTCCCCAATCTCCATCTTCTAATTCCGTCGCATGTCGAATTTTTTGTAAGCTGACTCGGGATTTCATTGCCATAAAACGTTGTAGTAGTTGGTCTGCCGGCATTTCTTGACTGAAATAAAAAACAGGTTGCTCAGTGAGCTTTTCTAAAACATTAGCCGCAGCTGTTAGAGATAATGCTGTTTTACCCATTGCCGGACGAGCAGCAATGATGATCAGTTCCCCAGCTTGTCCGCCTGTAGTCAATGTATCAATGGTTTGAATGCCAAGTGGTGTACCTGTGACTGGATCGGCATTAAGTGCCGACTTTTCCATTTTGATAAACATTTTGCTAAAAATATCCGCTAAATCAGCCGCACTTTTATCGGTCTGACTCAAAACAATATCGGTGTACTGTTTTTCAATTTTTTCCGCTAATCCATCTAGCTGCTCGGAATTTTTAGGTTGACCCACCTCACTAATGATGAATTTCCCTAACGCGAGAAATTGGCGCTGCTTACTGTACTGTCGAACAACCTTGGCATAAGCTTCCACATTGAAGCTAGAAGGCGTGTTTTTCACCATTTCAGCGAGATAAGCTAATCCCCCAATTTCCTCTAATACGCCTTTTTCTTTGAAATATTCGGAAAGGGTAAGGATATCAATCGCTTTGTTGTTATATGCAAATACGCTAATCGCTTCAAAAATGTGGCGATGGTGAACCAAATAGAAATCTTGTGATTGAAGAATAGGCTCAATATCATCAAAACATTTTGGATTAAGCAATAGGCTACCAATGACTGCACTTTCTGCCTCTAATGAATATAATTCAGGTAAATCATTTTTAGTATTACGCATTGTTGCCTCCTAAACCTCGTGCAAATTGATGAGCAAATTGAGGTAATAACAGGGAACAAAGTGATTGAATGACTTGATATTCGGCTTTACTGTGCCGATAAACTGGCAAAGAATAGGTTGCTGCTTCACGATAGGCAACTTTATCCGGAATATGGAAATCTAAGAGCGTTTTATCTTTACCAAGACTTTGTTCAAACAATTGATAGAGATGCTCAAGTACAAATTTGACATCGTTTGTGTGATCAACACAATTCGGTACAGCTTTTAGCGGTGGGAGTTTAAACCCAAAAGCTTCAAAGGTTTGAAGCTCTTGGTACATTCCGATTGTACCGCGAATAAATTCTTTTGCCGATAAAATGTGCGGAAGGATAGGACAAAATAGAAGATCTGCGGCAAGCACCGACATATCGACGGTAATATCGCGTGTTCCTCGTGTATCGACGATAATCACATCATAGCCTTGGAGTTTTTTCAATAAAAAACTAAACCGAATAGCCCCGTCCGGTGCGTTACGGAGCATTTGACTGACATTATTTGTCGGATCATTTGATTGGATTAAATCTAAATTAGGTAGGGTTGTTTTCGATATGATATGGCTTGGCTCAATATCTTGGTATGTTAAAAATTCGTGAATACCGCCGGGTGCTGTGTATTCCAAAGCAAAATACGCACTTAATGTTGGCTGGGTATCGGTATCAATCAGAAGGGTTTTTAAGCCGTGATCAGCACAAAATGCGCCAATATTCGCTGCATTGGTACTTTTTGCAGATCCACCTTTAGTTGAAGCAATGGTAATAATGAATGGTTTTTGAGATAGATTTTGATTTTTCATTTCGATACTCTCTTAACAAAGATAGGTTAATTAAGTATCGACTAGGGGGAGTAAATAAATGTTTTATATAGATCTTTAATAAAGAGATTATGATGCTCAATCTTATAAGATTGGCTCCTCCTGCTGGACTTGAACCAGCGACATATGGATTAACAGTCCACCGTTCTACCGACTGAACTAAGGAGGAGTAGAATTTACGAATGGTGCCTCGAGGCGGAATCGAACCACCGACACGGGGATTTTCAATCCCCTGCTCTACCGACTGAGCTATCGAGGCATAACGCGTACTGCGTTAATACGGGGCGTATTAAACCGTTTTTTGTCAGTTAAGTCAACGCCTATTTAACAAAATCTCGCACATTTTTTCTTGTTTGCTTGTTAAATACGCGAAATGCACATAAAAACGACAACTTTTATTCTTCAGCTTTTCTATGCCCTTCATCTAAATGAACAAAACTCACTAAATCATCGGTGCTAACTTCAAATGCCTTGCCAAAACCTTTAACAAATAAACCGTGCGTAGGTTGAAAGCTAAATAATTTAAAATCATCAAGTTGTGATAATTCATCAACTAATTCACCATGGCGAGCGTGCAATGCCTGAATTCCCTGTTCCCATTCATCACTGTGACGGGCAACAATTCGAGCAGTTGCATCAAAGGTTAAACGACGGCGTGCAAAAATTTGTTTAGTGATGCTTTCATCATCAATTAGCATTAATGAAACCCGTGGAACATCAATTAAATTCCGAGCGTGGCGAGCAATCGTTGAGATTAATACTTGGTATTCGCCATTATTAATCACAAAAGGGGCGTAACTTACGTTTGGTTGCCCATCTTTATCTACCGTTGATAGCACGAGTGTTTTTGTGCGTTGTTTAAGTTCTTGAATTTCAGGTCCAAGACGATTTTGCAACACTTCTTGACGATGAGTTTGCGTTGATGTCATTGTATGTCTCCTATAATAGACTAAATTTATTGAAAAGATTTAAATAATTCAACCTGTTGAGGGAAGAGTTGACGATTTTCATCACGTCCCAAATAAATTTTAAAAATTGTTTCTCCTTGATGGGAAATAAAGGCAATGTTATAGCTTTCTTTGCCACGGAAGGGAATGCTCACAAAAGCGATATGAGCAATATTATCTAATTTTAGATGTCCGTGTAACGACCCCTGATCGCCTTTCATATTCAAGTTGTAATAACCTCGTCCAACAATACCTGCAGGAAATTGATCTTTAATCTCAAAAATAGAACCTTCCTTTTCAATAATTGTGGTAAACATCCCCCATTGGCTCACTTCTGTTAAAATTTGCTCGGCACGATCCGCGGTAAATACATGAACAAATTGCTCTGGCAAGTTAATCAGGATTTGGCCTTCAGGTACACCCAAATGAGCTGCAATTTCTAATGTCATTGCATTTGGCGATTGTGTAAGAAATTCAGTGATTTTTTGTTTTAATGTCATTATCAGCCTCAATTAAGAATAATAATTATTTTTAATTATAAAACAATGATAGCTTTTTTCAAGTAAAACAAATAATTACAATACATAATTATTTTTAGAATCACGATCACAAATTAGTAAAATCAAACTCGCTTACCAAAATGGCTTTTTATATATTATGCCTATATCACAACGGCAGACAATCAAATGCAAAACTCATTGGAATTATTACTCCGCCTAATGCAAATACCAGGATTAGGCGGCACTCACATTGAGTCAATACTCAATCAAATTGATATTGCTCAGTTAGCAAATTATGATCCGCAGGCTTTAAGTGAAATAGGTTGGAATCATCAACAAATCCATCGCTGGTTTAAGCCTGAACAACGCTTTATTGATAATGCACTCACGTGGCAACAACAAGACAATAATCAAATCATTGATTTCTTTTCGCCATATTATCCCCCATTACTAAAACAAATTTCATCTCCGCCACCGATTTTATTTGTTAATGGCGATTATCAACTGTTATCACAACCACAAATTGCAATGGTCGGAAGTCGCCATTGTTCCAATTATGGAGAACATTGGGCAACATTTTTTGCCACACAACTGAGTTTATCCAATCTCATTATCACAAGTGGGCTAGCATTAGGGATTGATGGTATTAGCCACAAATCCGCGGTCGAAATTGGCGGCAAAACTATCGCCGTATTAGGCGGCGGATTACACCATATTTATCCAAGAAAACATCAAAATTTAGCGGTATTATGTAGCAGTTGCACAAAGACCAGAATCAAACAAACTGTACTCAAATACCCTTGTGTTGATAAGGATATTTTTTCTATAGTATATTATCCCAACTTATAGAATCATATAAGTTACCAAATAGATAAACTACTTGACTGAAATTTAGTAAAGGTTAGAATCTTAGCATTTACTGTGAGGTCCACGTTGGGTAATTTATCTATTCTACAAGCTTTAAGTGCTTGTGAAAGAGTGTCAAAGGATGGGAGATATACAATCCCTGTAAAAGGTTTTTTAACTCCATCTTTTATTGTTACTATATCTGCGTATATACAAAAGCACCAGTTATCCGACGATACGTTTATTTTCCCAAATAACGATCATGTTGTTTATTTGAGTTATATAAATTTCTTCAGTTTATGGAATAAAAACCCTACGGTCAATAGAGTTAATACTGGCAAAAATTATTCTCTTTTAACATTGTTAGAAAATGAAGAAGTTACAAACCAAGCAAACTCTCAAATTGTCAGTTGTATTAAGCACTTAGCAGATAATGCTAATAGTGATGGTATAGACCTTTTACAAGAAGTCGTTGGAGAATTGCATGATAATGTGTGGTCTCATGGTATATCAACTGGATTCTCAATGGCTCAGAAAAATCAAGATGTACTCGAATTTGCTTTAGCTGATTGTGGGTTAGGTTTTCTGCGTGAACTTCAAAGAGTTGGGCTATCCGATATTGATACGCATCAAGGAGCCATTGAATGGTGCATTCAAAAAGGTAACTCATCTAAAAAGATTAGCGTAGAAAAAGAAGATGATTGGCTTCAAGCTCTCCCTCCTGATTGCATTGGAAATCCCATGGGAACATCTGCTAAATATAAAAAGGCGAATAACCATGCAGGTTTAGGGCTAGCAAAGCTAATAGACCTAGTCAAAAAGTATGATGGTGAATTGCAAATAGTTTCAGGTGACGCAATGCTGGAATTAAAAGATGATGATATATTTTTTGGGGCTGTACTAGATAACTAGGGAAATCTAATTTCAGGTTAGAATAATCCCT
>JAUNAB010000022.1 GCA_030527795.1 Pasteurellaceae bacterium
CCGATTGTACCCACGTTAACGTGCGGTTTTGTACGTTCAAATTTTTCTTTAGACATTGCGAGTCCCTCTAAACAAACACGGTTATCGATGGTTCAATTACCACATTAACCAAATGTAGAAAATTAAATGTTTATTAAAGGAAAGAGAATTATAAGAAGTGGTGCTGATAGGCGGATTTGAACCGCCGACCTCACCCTTACCAAGGGTGCGCTCTACCAACTGAGCTATATCAGCGCTTGGAGCGGGCAGCGGGAATCGAACCCGCGTCATTAGCTTGGAAGGCTAAGGTAATAGCCATTATACGATGCCCGCGTCCTAAATTCATCTGTCCCATCAAATTCATAAAATGGTGGAGGGAGAAGGATTCGAACCTTCGAAGGCTGAGCCGGCAGATTTACAGTCTGCTCCCTTTGGCCGCTCGGGAATCCCTCCGTATAAATGAATGGTCTTGTTTACGATGGTGCCGACTACCGGAATCGAACTGGTGACCTACTGATTACAAGTCAGTTGCTCTACCTACTGAGCTAAGTCGGCGTGCGTAAGCAAGTGGTGCGTATTATAGGGAAAATTTTATTCCTGACAAGCATTTTTTCTAAAAAAAAACATTTTTTTCACTGTTCGTCTAAGAATTATGCAAAAACAGGCTTTTTTGTTGTAAATTTCAACAATTCTTATCGTTCTCTCTATCAGAATAGTGATTATCCTGTTATAGTCAACACCAATCTTGGCTTTCTAATATCATAATAAATAACGTGAATACAATAAAATCACAGTCAATTTCTAAAAATTTAAGTCCATTTTTGATATTTAACCGCGAGCAATGGTCAGCGTTGCGTAAATCTGTTCCCTTAAAACTAACAGAACAAGACTTAAAGCCCTTACTCAGTGTCAATGAAGAACTTTCACTTGATGAAGTAAGTACCATCTATTTACCACTAGTACGTTTACTCAATTATTACATTGAAGAAAATATCCGCCGTCAAACCGTACTCAACCGCTTTCTTGGACACTCGCAACAAAATGTCCCCTATATTATTAGCATTGCAGGAAGTGTCGCGGTCGGAAAAAGCACAACCGCAAGAATTCTCCAATCATTATTATCGCAATGGCCACAACCTCGAAAAGTTGACCTTATCACAACTGATGGATTTCTGTACCCACTTGATACATTGAAGAAAAAGAATATTCTAGATAAAAAAGGCTTTCCAATTTCCTATGACACACCTAAGTTAGTGCAATTTCTCTCTGATCTCAAATCGGGTAAATCCCATATTGCGGTGCCAATTTATTCTCATCTCACTTACGATATTATTCCTGATCAATTTGATTATGTTGATCAACCCACCATTTTGATTTTAGAAGGGCTTAATGTATTACAGACGGGTGAAGGGAAAACAAATCAAGCATTTGTTTCCGATTTTGTTGATTTCTCTATTTATGTTGATGCAGAAGAAAGCCTATTACAACAATGGTATATTCATCGTTTCTTAAAATTTCGTCAAAGTGCCTTTTCTGATCCTAATTCTTATTTTAAACATTATGCTCGTCTATCAGAGCAAGAAGCTATCAGTACAGCAACAAATATTTGGAATAATATCAATGGCTTAAATTTAAGAGAAAATATTTTACCAACCAGAGAACGCGCTAATCTCATTTTAGCTAAAGGGGAGGATCACGCAGTACAATGGGTAAAATTAAGAAAATAGCCTAAAGAGCAAGTTTTTAACGGTAAATTTTGCTAATATAGCTCCATTATTTTTAGAAAAAGAATTATTATGCGCGTATTTATTGCTATCCTTATCGCTGTATTATTGCTATTCCAATATGATTTTTGGTTTGGTAAAAACGGTTATTTTGACTATAAAAAGACTTCAGCAGAAATTGAGATACATCAAGCGGAAAAAGAAAAGCTTTTTCAACGTAATCAAACATTATCAGCAGAAGTGAAAGATCTTAAAGAAGGCTTTAATGCCATTCAAGAACGTGCTCGTTCGCAATATGAAATGGTAAAACCCAACGAAACCTATTATCGCATAACCAAAGAAAACAAATAATGAAAAGAACCATTATTGCGGTCGTTCCCGCGGCGGGCGTAGGCAGTCGTATGCAAGCAGATAAACCCAAACAGTATTTGCAATTACACGGTAAAACCATTTTAGAACATAGTTTACAATGCCTACTTGATTATTCGCTGATTCAACGCATTATTTTAGCGGTATCAGCACAAGATCCCTATATTGCACAACTATCTCTTGATTCACGTGTACAAGTTGTCACAGGCGGAGCAACACGAGCAGAAAGTGTATTAAATGGATTACGCCATATCCACGAAAGCGATGCGTGGGCATTGGTACACGATGCCGCTCGCCCCTGTTTACGCCATGCAGATTTAGATAAATTGGTGCAAATCCAATCCGATCACGGCGGTATTTTAGCCATTCCAGCAACGGATACAATCAAACGGGCCAATCCACAGCTACACATTTTGCATACCGAAGATCGCTCTCAACTTTGGTTAGCCCAAACACCACAGTTTTTTCGTGCGACTTTATTACAATACGCCATTGAAAATGGGCTAACACAACAAGCCAATATTACCGATGAAGCATCAGCAATGGAATTAGCAGGATTTAGCCCTCAATTGGTTGCTGGACGAAGTGATAATATCAAAATTACTCGCCCAGAAGATCTCGCCTTAGCAGAGTTTTATTTAAATAAAAAATAAGGAATTCAATATGATAAGAATTGGTCACGGCTTTGATGTTCACGCCTTTAGCGAACAAGGTCCATTAATCATTGGCGGTGTTAGCATTCCTTTTGAAAAAGGGTTGCTCGCTCATTCAGATGGCGATGTCACCTTACACGCCTTAACGGACGCTCTACTCGGTGCGGCAGCATTGGGCGATATCGGCAAATTATTCCCCGACACCGATATGCAATACAAAGGGGCGGATAGCCGCGTTTTGCTGCGTCAGGCTTACCATCAAATTCAAAGTAAAGGCTACCGTGTCGGCAATGTCGATATCACGATCATTGCACAAGCTCCTAAAATGCGACCTTATATTGATCAAATGCGTGCTTGCATTGCACAAGATTTACAATGCGATATTGAGATAGTCAATGTAAAAGCCACCACTACTGAAAAACTTGGCTTCACGGGGCGTGGCGAAGGGATCGCCTGTGAAGCCGTTACCCTATTAATGAGAACAGAATGAACGACAATCTTACCCCACTAGCCTATTTAAAAACGCCGCCAAATTTGACCGCGGTGTTAAAAGCCACGCCCGCTGATTTTATCGTTCGCGAACATTTAGGCTATGAATTGACAGGCGACGGCGAATTTGTCGCCGTTTATGTGCGTAAAACGGATGCAAATACCTTATTTGTCGGGGAAAAATTAGCACAATTTGTGGGAATTTCTGCCCGCGAAATGAGTTACGCAGGCTTAAAAGATCGCCACGCAATTACAGAACAATGGTTTTGCTTACGAATGCCAGGCAAAGCAATGCCTGATTTTAGCCAATTCCAATTAGGCGGTGTTGAAATATTACAGGTTACTCGTCATCAACGTAAAATACGCATCGGCAGTCTAGCAGGCAATCATTTTGAGATTTTATTACGCAGCATTTCCGAACAACCTGATCTTATCGCACGTTTAGAGGACATTAAAGCACAGGGCTTTCCAAATTACTTTACCGAACAACGTTTTGGGCGAGATGGGCATAACTTAACCCAAGCATTACGTTGGGCAAACGGAGAAATTAAGGTTAAAGATCGCAAAAAACGCAGCTTTTATTTATCCGCAGCACGTAGTGAAGTCTTTAATCTTGTGGTATCCGAACGCTTAAAACAAGGTTTAGCAACGCAAGTCTTACCAAATGATATTGTTCAATTAACAGGTTCACACAGTTGGTTTATTGCTGATGAACAAGAAGATCTTACCTTGCTACAACAACGTTTACAGCAAAAAGATATCCAATTAACCGCACCATTAATCGGCGATAACTCACAACTTGCTTGTCAATTAGAAAATGAGATTGTGGTTCAACATCACATTTTGCAAGCATTGATGCAACAAGAGCGTCTAAAAACCGCTCGTCGCCCGATTTTAGCTCAAGCACAAGATTTGCATTGGCAATTTGAACCCGAAGGACTGCGCTTATCCTTTTATTTATCCGCAGGTTCATATGCCACAGCATTGATCCGTGAACTCGCTCAAATTGAGACCCAATAAAAAACCACGGTAAAAAATTCAAACGTTTTTTTGACCGCGGTTTGAGCCCTATTTCATTATATTAATTCGTACTTATTTTTTTATATCGAATTTATATGAAACTAGGCCATATAATGTCCAACCAATAAAAGTGACGATTGATCCATAAAGCATTGCCTGTTCACCAGAAGCATATAGAGCATATAAACTATATAATGAACCAATAAATGCCACCAAGGTGGTAACTCTATATTTATTTTTCCCTACTTTCTCAACTTTAAGCAATACAGCAAGTGCTGCCATTGAGAGTAAATATGGTATGATATTTGTGACTACAGCAAGATCTACTAGCACATTAAACTGTTTATTTAAAGATGGGCTAATTGTCATTAAAGACAATAATGTTTGAATTACTGTTATCGTAACCATCCCAATAATTGGTGCATTACGACTTGTTACTTTCTTAAAGAATGCAGGGAAATATCCTTCTTCTGCAGAAGTCTTAAATACTTGAGCAATTGTAAATTGCCAACCGAGTAATGAACCAAAGCAAGATAATACCATTAAACCCATTACAACTTTACCCGCAGTGTCATTAAACATATGAGCAAATGCTAATCCAAATGGAGCAGTTGAGTTTGCAAGCTCAAGATTCGGTACAATTCCTGCTATAACATTAGTTGAAACAATATAAATAATTGCAGCGCCCAATGTTCCACCTAAAACGGCAATTGGGACATTCTTTTCAGGATTTTCTACCGTATCAGCATTAGCACAAGCTGACTCTAAACCTAAGAAAGCCCATAATGTCATAGAAATTGAAACTCCAATTGCTTCAAAAGTTGGAACATTATGAGGGTTCCAAGAACTCACATATAAAGCCGAATCAAACCATTTCCAACCAATAATACAAAGCCCAACCACAGGAATTATCACTCCCCATATTGTAAATGAACTAATATTACCAGTAATACGTGCACCACCAAAATTGAGCGCTGTAGCTAACCATAATGTGAAAATTGTCCATAAAGCAATTTCTAATGGAGATAAAGATGCACCTATGAATTCAGAACCATACCCAACAGCAGAAATAGCAATAGCTGTATTTGCAATAACAAGAGATACTGCATACGTATAATTAGCCATAAAATTACCAGATTTTCCAAAAGAATATTCTGCATATCCTCCCATTCCACCTGATTTCTTACTAAACATTCCGCATTGAGCAAAAGCATAAGCTAATGCAGTCGAACCAACAGCTGTAACCAACCAAGAAACTATGGAAATAGTACCTATTTCTGCAAGTTTAGTTGGTAACATAATAATACCCGACCCCATCATATTTACCATAGTTAAAATAGTAAGTTGGATTACTCCTATTTTGTTTTTATTTGAACTCATAATAAAATTCTCCTTAAATATGGGTAATATAAATACTATTACCCAAATATTTTCTATTAGCAATTTGTTAATACATAACCATAAGCTCGAACACGTTCATCCGCACCTTTTTGTAAATATACTCCTTGGATCTCTGGTGCAAATCCTGGGAGTAAATTAATCCCTTCTTCTAGTGCTAAAAAATATTGTTGTGCAGTCTCACTCCATTTTTCACCAGGAACAACGCAAAGTACTCCTGGAGGATACGGTAATGCGCCTTCTGCAGCTACTCTTCCAATAATTTCAGTTAATGGGACGAGTTCAACATTATTCCGAATAAGTTCAATATTTGCTTGATGTGGATTCATTACATACTCTGGTAAAGTCGCTTTTCGGAATAAATCACGCTGCAATTTTTTCACATTCCGACTAACATAAAGATCATGCATCTCTTTACATAACTGACGAATAGTGTAATCCCGATAACGCTCTGAATTATTTTGATATACCGTTGGTAATACATCTTTTAATAAGGAATCATTTTTTATATGCTTTTCAAATAACGCTATTTGAGCCACTAATGATTGCATCTTAGTCAATGATTCTGCTGGAGTAAGTAGGAACAAAATTGAATTTAAATCACATTTCTCTGGGATAATCCCATTTTCTCGTAAATAATTCGCTAAAATGGTAGCTGGAATTCCAAAATGATCATATTCGCCAGTTTCAATATTAATTCCAGGCGTTGTTAACATAAATTTACAAGGATCAACAAAATATTGATTTTCAGAATAACCTTCAAATTGATGCCATTTATCATTCGAATGGAATTTGAAGAATTCAAGATCATTTGCCATAATCTCTGTATCATAATCTTGCCATTTTTTGCCATTGACAACAGGCGGAATAAAAGGTCTGACTAATTCACATGTATCCAATACTAACTTTCTAGCTTCAATTCCCACTTTTACGCATTCGTGCCATAAACGTTTTCCTGCCGCACTACCCTGAATTTGTGCATTAACATCTAAAGTAGCGAATAATGGGTAAAATGGGCTCGTTGATGCATGCAACATAAAAGCGTTGTTAAAACGTTTATGATTACAATAACGAGATTGTCCCTTTATATGCTTATCTTTTTTATGAATTTGTGAAGCTTGAGAAAAACCTGCTTGTTGTTTATGAACAGACTGGGTAACAATAATACCTGGATCATTTTCATTCAGTTCAAGTAATAATGGGGAACAATCTTTCATCATTGGAATAAACTGTTCATATCCAACCCAAGCAGAGTCAAATAGAATATAATCACAAAGGTGTCCGATTTTATCTACTACCTGACGAGCATTATAAATCGTGCCATCATATGTTCCTAGTTGAATGACTGCTAAACGAAATGGACGTTCTAAATTAGCTTTTTCAGGTGCCATTTCTTTCACAAGATCTTTTAAATAATTCTCATTAAAACAATGATTATCAATTCCACCAATAAAGCCAAAAGGATTTCTAGCCGTTTCTAAATAAATTGGGGTTGCTCCAGCCTGAATTAAGGCACCATGATGAATTGATTTATGATTATTACGATCAAATAATACCAAATCCCCTGGGGATAATAACGCATTCGTAACAACTTTATTTGCAGATGATGTGCCATTTAATACGAAATAAGTTTTATCTGCATTAAAAACTTGTGCCGCATGTTTTTGGGCATCACAAGCTGCCCCCTCATGAATTAATAAATCACCTAATTTAACATCGGCATTACAAATATCTGATCTAAAAATATTCTCTCCATAAAAATCATATAAAAAACGACCAGCTGGATGTTTACGGAAATATTGTCCTCCCTGATGTCCTGGGCAATCAAATGCTGAATTACCCATCTCTACATACTCACTCAACATTTTAAAGAATGGAGGTAATAACTTATTCTCATATAGTGAAACAGCCGTTTCAATTTGGCGACTATATAAGTTAATATCAAAATTATCTAAATCTTGTATATGATAAATTGATGGAAAATACTGCTGTTCAATATCTTCTTTATCTTGTTTTACAACAAAAATAGGGATATTAAATTGAGTATCTTGAATTTTACTTAAATATTGATCAATATCATTGGTTGTTAATACTACAGCGCCAACATCAGTAAAATCGGTTTCCGTAACTAATACAATATCTCTTTTGGAGATAAAATACTGTTTTACTAACGGACTATAGGCAACTTTTAAGTTCATAATAAACTCCTATTTTAATTAAAAATAAATTTACTTTGAGAAATAAAAGACAGCACTTGTTAAAATATAGCAAGTTACATTTATTTACTAGGTTTTATTTGAATACAAATCAATTATAAAAATCATCTCCCCATTCAAATATAATAAGAATAGGAAAATAGTTATAATAATTTATACACAAACGGGTATAGAAAAGGCAAATTAGCCTTTTAGATCATTATGTCAGAAGATAGGTTATTTTTAGAATTGAAAATTGAATAAGAGAAACAAGAACGGTATGATGGCATCATTATATGTCTTGTTCTTCTAATATGAGACATTAGGGATCTTCCTTTCCCAGAATTATATTCAATAGAATAATTATGCACTTGCATAAATACCTCCAAATGAATTTAATTTATCAATATAATTTATATGTTTTAATTTTAAGACTTATCAAGTAATTATGCAATATTATTTTTGATAATTTGTGATCGTTATCAAGAAATTTCTTTAGTAGGATCAGAACGATAAAATAAATTTAACTATTTTATAAACTTTTTTACAATTTTTAGAAGTAAAATGAAGGGTTACGTTTATCCTTTTATTTATCCGCAAGGTTCATACGGCACGGCATTGATCCACAAACCCGCTCAAATTGAGATCCAATAAAAAAGCCGCAGTCAAAAATTCAAACGTTTTTTTGACCGCGGTTTTTGCTATTTCAAGAGAATATTATTCAATCCGCTCACCGTGTAACACTAAATCTAGCCCTTCACGCTCTTGTTCATAGTTAACACGCAAGCCGATCGTTTTATCAATTAATTTCAATAGAACAAAACTCCCCAACGCACTGTATGCAACCGTAATCAAAACACTTTCCGTTTGTAGCCATAATGTCGTGTCGGCATTGGCAATATCGCGATTAACAAATAGCCCGGTAAGTATCGCACCCACAATGCCCCCAACGCCGTGAATGCCGAACGCGTCTAACGTATCGTCATAACCTAGCCAATATTTCAATTTTGTTGCGGTAAAAAAGCAAATCAAACTGGTAATAATGCCAATCAATAACGCACTTTGCACGCTGACAAAACCTGCGGCGGGCGTAATGCCAACCAATCCTGCGATTGCACCTGATGCCAATCCTAATGCAGACGGCTTATGTTTTAACATCACTTCCATCAATGACCACGTCAATGCCCCTGTTACCGCAGCAGACTGAGTAGTTGCCATTGCCATTGCAGCCCGAGCGTCAGCAGCCAATGCCGAACCACTATTAAACCCAAACCAACCAATCCATAGCATTGCAGTTCCCATTAAAGTCAGAACCAAGTTATGCGGAGCCATCACTTCTCGCCCATAGCCTACGCGTTTACCAATCATAATTGCCGCTACTAAGCCCGCAATCCCTGCATTAATATGAATCACCGTGCCACCAGCGTAATCCAATACCCCATCAGATGCCAGCCACCCGTCTAGCCCCCACACCCAATGGGCAGTAGGTACATAAATCAATAACGACCACAGCCCAACAAATAGCAACAACGCAGAAAATTTCATCCGCTCCGCAAACGCCCCTGTGATAATTGCCCCTGCAATAATCGCAAATGCCATTTGAAACATCATAAAAACAGGCTCAGGGATCGTGCTTGCCCCAGGGTAAATGCTCAATGTACCTTTAGCACTGAATAATGCTAATCCATCAAGAAAAAAGCGATCCGCACCACCAATTAACGCATTATTTGGTGTAAAGGCTAGACTATAACCAAAACAGACCCAAATCACCGCAATCAAACAACAACTGGCAAAACTTTGTACCATTGTTGATAACACGTTTTTCTTACGCACCATTCCTGCATAAAATAAGGCTAAACCAGGGATAGTCATAAACAACACTAAAATGGTCGCGACCATAATCCAAGTGGTATCGCCTGCATTAATTTCACTGATAGGACGTAGCCAATCAAGGCTAGCTTGTGCATCGGAATTGAAGCTTATCATCAATCCAAATAAGATTAACCCTATTGATTTTTTCATACTGCTTTCCTGTTATAACAATGGCAATGATATTGACCATTTCATTTACGAAGAAACAAGATAGGCTTGCCATCTCATTTCTTGATAAACAATAAAAATACTACAATGTGTTGATTTTCAAGATAAAACGGATAAGTTGAAAGGAAAGCAAAACGATAAAGTATCAATATCACACCCTTAACAACATAATATTCATTATTTATAAAAATGGGAAAAGATCAATACAAAGAATAAATTATCATCAAATATATTAGAATAAATTTAAAATAATGATGGTTTATTTAGATTTATTCTACTTTTACAAGTTTGGCATAATAAAATCCATCACCCCTCTCCGCTCGCGGTGTAAATTGCACACCAATTTTATCCTCTTGTTGATTAGGTAATGGCACTAAACGTGCATTCGGCTGCTGTTGCAAAAATCCTTTAATTTGCTCAGTATTCTCTTGGGGTAATAAAGAACAAGTCGCATACAACAATACGCCATTAGGTTTTAGCTGTTGCCAAAGTGCATTAAGAATTTGGCGTTGCAAATCCACTAATGGTTGAATATCGTTTTCTTGGCGTAGCCATTTAATATCAGGATGACGGCGAATAACGCCCGTTGCAGAGCAAGGTGCATCTAATAAGATCCGATCAAACATAGGCGAGCTGCTTTGATTATTAATCTCAGTCAACCAACTTTCAGGTTGAGTTGCATCGCCACAAATGATCCGCGCTTGTTGATTTAAACGTGCCAAATTTTCAGCCACACGTTTTAAACGAACCTTTTCAACATCCAAGGCAACCACTTCTGCTTGGGGAGCACGTTCTAAAATATGAGTCGTTTTCCCCCCTGGAGCAGCGCAGGCATCTAAAATTAACTCGCCATCTTGTGCATCAAGAAATAACGCAGCCCATTGGGCGTGCAAATCTTGCACGCTCAACCACCCGTCCGCAAAATGCGGTAACTTATTAACCGACACAGGCTGAACCAAACGCAATGCATAATCAGGCGATGCGATCTCACTCTCAATCCCTTGTGCTACAAGCAATTTTTGATAATCTTGTGTTGAACAATAATGCTGATTAACTCGCAACCACATCGGTGGCTTTTGGTTATTCGCTTCCACAATCTCACGCCAATGAGTTGGATAAGCTTGCTTGAGTTTGTTAACCAACCATTCAGGATGCAAAGTTTGCCAATGCTTATCAACGGTTGCCAAAATAGTTGCCTGTTCGCGTAAAAAACGCCGTAACACCGCATTGAGTAGCCCACGAAAATCCGTTACCTTTAATGCTTTAGTCGCATTTACCACTTCATCCACCGCCGCGTGAGCAGGCACTCGCGTATATAAAAGTTGATATAATCCCACTAACAGCAAACAATGCACAATCCGCGTTTTATTTTTCAAGGGCTTATCTAGCAACAAACGAATAATCTGTTCTAACCGCGGTAACACGCGACACACCCCAAAACTGATTTCTTGCAATAACGCTACATCTTGTGTTTTTAACTGTGATGAAAGTTCAGGCAATAAACTTGAAAGAGATTTGCCTTGATCTAACACTTGCAACACCGCTTGAGCCGCTAAAGCGCGCACCGAAAATATGGAAACCGCGGATCTTTTTTGCGTCATTTTTTTCATTAAATCAACACCTCGCCGACCTTAAACCAATCCGCTCGACCATTTAAGAAATCTTGCACCGACATTGGCTTTTTCCCTGCAGGCTGTAGCTGTTGAATATTCAACACCCCATCTGCTGTCGCAATCTGGATCCCTTGCTTATCTACCGCTAATACCGTACCCATTGGCTTATTTTGATGAGCGAGTACCCGTGCTTGATAAATTTTTATCCGCTCTTCACCCAAGACTAAAAACGCAATCGGAGCGGGATTAAACGCCCGAATATTCCGCTCTAATTGGCTTGCCGATAATGCCCAATCCAATTTCGCTTCCGCTTTATTAATTTTATCCGCATAATTACTTTGGGTGTCATCCTGTGCCACCGCCTGAAATTGCCCTGCATCTAATCCATTTAACACATCAAGCAAAGCTTGTGGAGCAAGCTCTACGAGCTTTTGATATAAACTAGCAGACGTTTCCCGCGGATCAATTTCGCAATAAATTTTATGCAACATAGCCCCTGTATCTAACCCCGCGTCCATTTGCATAATCGTAACGCCCGTTTGCGTATCGCCCGCCCAAATCGCCCGTTGAATCGGTGCAGCACCACGCCAACGTGGCAACAGTGAACCGTGTACATTTAAACAACCCAAACGTGGCATATCTAGCACTGCTTGCGGCAAAATCAACCCGTATGCCACGACAACCATAACATCCGCATTCAGTGCCGCCAACTCTGCTTGAGCTTCAGCTTGACGCAAGGATTTTGGTTGATAAACGGGAATAGAATGTTGTTGTGCTAACAATTTTACAGGACTAGCTTGCAACTTCTTACCACGCCCTGCGGGCTTGTCAGGCTGAGTATAAACCGCAATCACGCGGTGTTCAGAATTTAATAAGACTTGTAAATGTTGTGCGGCAAAATCAGGCGTACCAGCAAAAATAATATTCAGGGGTTTAGTCATCATTGTTCTAGGTTAAAAGTAATAGGGGAAATGCGTTTATTTTTGACGCGTAAGTTGTTTTTGAAGTTTTAACAGTTTTTCTTTGATGCGTTGGCGTTTCAACGGGGAAAGATAATCCACAAATAATACGCCATTAAGGTGATCGATTTCGTGCTGAATACAAATCGCCAACAATCCATCCGCTTTTAAGGTAAATTCTTCGCCATCACGATTTAACGCTTTAACCGTTACTTTTTCCTTACGTGGAACCAAACCGCGAAAACCTGGAATAGACAAACATCCTTCTTCAATTCCCGTTTCACCCGAACTTTCAATAATTTCAGGATTAATCAAGACCAACTGATTTTGCTTTTCGCCGTCAATATCAATGGTAATAATACGTTGTTGAATCGCAACTTGCGGTGCAGCTAACCCAATCCCTTCTTCTTGATACATCGTGTCAAACATATCATCCACTATCGCACGGATCGCATCATCAACCTGTTCAACGGGTTGTGCAACGGTGCGTAAACGTTCATCAGGAAAAATCACCACATCTAAAATACTCATATTCTCTCTTTTTTGACTATATTGGATAAAAATTTGACCTAGTGTAGCAGATTTTGCCAGGGAACAAAATAAGCCAAAACCGCGGTCAAAAATCCCTTCGTTTTTTGACCGCGGTTTGGTTGGTTTTGGTATTGAATACGTATTGTTAAGAAAAGCTCTTACTATTCACTACTCATTTGATTAATCCCTTTGAATTTTTCAACGAAAGCATTAATTTTTTGTAATACTGTTTGCTTTTTTGTTAAGTATTCAGGATTTAATGGGCTCATTTTAGGGAGAATATTTTTTAGATCTGTTCCATTTTCACTCGCATAACCTCTCTTCAAAGAATTGATAAGATAACGTTTTGCTTCATCTTGTTTTAAATCTTCAGCCTCAATAAGTTCTTGTGCTTCTTTAATTTGTACAAGTTTAGCAAATTTAAAGAAAGCTTCGATAATAGCAGGTTTAGTTGAAACGTTATTTAGATCAGTATGATTAATAAAGTCTAAAATTAAACTTTCTTTTGCCCTATTCTCTAAACTAGAACGAATCACTCGACTAATCTCTTCTGATACTTGTGCTTTATTTTGCATTTTCTCATTATATTTAAGAATAAGTTCAAGAATATAATCCAAATTAATTTCTTGTGATTTAAGTAACTCTATTTCGAAAACAACTTCATTCCAATCAATTGTTGTTTCATTTTCTGACTCCATACGTTTTAGCCATTCACGAATATCGTTATATGTAGAACGGTAATCTTGAGTAAGGCGTTCTGAAGGCATTTTAATATAACGCATCTTTTCAAGATCTTCATCGGTCAGATAGTGTTCTTCTTTAAATTTCTGCAGTGCATTGTTATCTGATGGATCAATATTTTGGTATGCTTTTTGTTTAGTAAATTCATCATAGTTTTGCAGGATATTGTCTAAACGTAAGTATTCACCAAATAATTGAACAAATTCTTTTTTCTCTTGTTCTGTGGCAATATTATCAGGATCTGGGAATCTATTTTGTAGCTCTGCAACGACTTCTAAATATCCCCTACAATATTTACCTGATGCATTTTCATAACCATTCATGTAGTCAGAATAACTACGCTCTAGGGCAATTTCTTGAATATTTTCACTATCGTCATTTTTATCACTACAAAATAGCTTAATCGCATCAATAGTTGCAGGTTCTAAATTACGGAAAGTAACGATATTCCCAAACGCTTTTACTGAGCCATAAATACGATTAGTACGAGAATAAGCTTGAATCAGTCCATGATAACGCAGGTTTTTATCGACAAATAAGGTGTTTAATGCAGGTGCGTCAAACCCTGTTAAAAACATGCCCACCACAATCAATAAATCAACTTCTTGCTCTTTAACTCGTTTAGCTAAATCACGGTAATAGTTTTGGAATGATTGGCTATCAAGGCTATAATTGGTTTTAAAGTGAGCGTTATAATCTTGAATAGCCATATTTAAGAATTCTTTTGAACTTGAATTCATGGCTTCTACTTCAAATCCTTCATCAACAATATCACCTTTAGCATTTTGCTCTTCATTAGCGGCGAAAGAGAAAATGGTGGCTACTTTTAATGGATTTGATTTACCTTCTTGCTGCTTTTTAAATTCTTCATAATACAACTTAGCGGCTTCTACGCTGCTTACTGCAAACATCGCATTAAAACCTTTAGCACCCACGGCTAAACGATGCGTTTTTTGTCTGAAATTTTTCAGAATATATTGCGTGATTTCACGAATACGCTCAGGATGTAATAACGCCTGTTTGTTTTCCAAAGCAGAGAGTTTTTGCTCATCTTGTTCGCTTTCTTGCTCCTTAAATTGCGGGCGAACATCGTTATAATCTACTTTGAACTTTAAAACTTTATCATCACGAATAGCATCGGTGATTTTATAAGCGTGGAGTTTTGTACCGAATACGTCAGCCGTCGTTTCTGAGCCGAGTGCATTTTCTGAAAAAATAGGTGTACCTGTAAAACCAAACTGGCAGAATTTTTTAAATTTCTTTCGTAGATTTTTTTGTGCTTCACCGAATTGAGAACGATGGCATTCATCAAAAATAAATACCACCTGCTTCTGATAAATTGGCAGATTGTCTTCGCTTTTCATCAGATTATTCAGCTTTTGAATCGTGGTCACGATGATTTTATTATCGTCTTTTTCGATATTGGCTTTTAGACCTGCAGTATTGTCGGAGCCATTCACGCTATCGGGTGAGAAGCGTTGGTATTCCTTCATTGTTTGATAATCAAGGTCTTTACGATCAACAACAAAGAAGACTTTATCAATAAAATCTAAATTTGTAGCCAATCTTGCTGCTTTAAAACTGGTGAGCGTTTTACCAGAGCCTGTGGTATGCCAAATATAACCATGGCTTTCCACATTACTCCATGTTTTAGTAAGGTGATTGCTTTTAATTCGCCATAAAATACGTTCTGTAGCAGCAATTTGATAAGGTCGCATAATTAAGAGCGTATTATTAATATCAAATACAGAATAATCAAAAAGCACTTTAAGCAAAGTTTGTCTTTGTAGGAAAGTAGCGGTAAAGTCTTTTAAGTCTTTAATCAGCGTATTATCTGATTTTGCCCAGTTCATCGTAAAATCAAAGCTGTTTTTATTGCGCTTGGTGGTATTGGCAAAATATCGGGTGTCCGTACCATTGGAAATCACAAAAATCTGTAAATATTTAAACAGCGAATGCTCGGCATTAAAGCTTTCTTTGCTATAACGGTGCACTTGATTAAAGGCTTCACGAATGGCAACACCGCGCTTTTTTAGTTCGATTTGTACTAGTGGCAAGCCGTTTATTAAAATCGTGACGTCATAACGATTGGCATGCGTACCGGTTTGCTCCATCTGATTGATGACCTGCATGCTATTGCAGGCAATGTTTTTCTTATCCAATAGAGAAATATTTTGGATATGCCCGTCGTCAAACACAAAATCATGGATATGGTTATCATGAATTTTGCGGGTTTTCTCAACCAAATTTTCAGACGGCCTATCTAAATACTCGGTTAGAAAGCGTTGCCACTCATTTTCTGAAAACTGTACTTGGTTAAGCTGTTGTAATTTTTCACGCACATTTGCCAGTAGCTTTTGTTGGGTATTTAAATCCTTGCGGTATTCATAACCCTGATTTTGCAAATCGGTAATCAGTTCCCGCTCCAAGTCCGCTTCCGATTGGTAGCTGCCGTTTTGCTCGATTTTGGTGTATTTATCCAGAATAATAAAATTGTTGGATTCCGCAATGGTTTTGGTTTCGTTCATGTTACTTTCTCTTATTTTTTAGCTTGTTAATATCTTTCTGCCATTTTTCTAAAATCTGCAAGTCCTCAGCCTCTGCCTGAGTGAGTTTCTGTTGCTTTCTGGATTGATCAAACAAGGTATATTGTTCTTTCACTAGCGCTTCCATTTGTTTTGCGGTTCGTTTTCCTTTGCCGGTAATTAACGGAAACCCATTAAATTCAATCAAATTATCCACATTATTACGCCAGAAATTTAGCGTTAGATCCTGACGATTTTTAACCCGTAATTCAGCACTTTCTAAAAAGATCATCACTAAACGATTTAAAGAATCTAATTCATCATTGGTAAGATAATTTTTGGCAGTAATAATATCGCCTTTGCGAACAACAGAGCCTTTCCAAGACGTTAATCCCATATTAGGCAATTCCGCATTAGCACGGTTACAAATCAATTCTGCAGCAGTTTGCTGTGTAATCGCATAAATCAGCTTATTTTGTGTTTCGGCAAAAAACATCTGTGTGGTTTTATCGGTCTTATCATAGTCGCTAGATAACTTAAATAAATCACGTACTTTTTGATAAAAACGCATTTCGCTCGCACGAATTTCACGAATTTGTTCGAGTAATTCATCAAAATAATCAAGACGACCTTGAGGATTTTTCAACCGCTCCTTATCTAATAAAAAGCCTTTATCTAAATAGTAACGTAGTTGAGTATTTGCCCAACGGCGAAATTGCACACCTCGAGGGCTACGAACCCGAAAACCAATGGCTAAAATCATATCAAGAGAATAATGCTTTACCTGATACTGTTTACCATCTTGGGCAGTTATTAAATAATCCTTAATAACTGAAAGTTCATCTAATTCTTTGTCTTCCAATATATTTTTGATATGAGTGGTTATATTTGGAACAGAGGTGTTAAAAAGTTCGGCAAGCTGATTCTGTGTTAACCAGGCTTCATTTTCTACGACAAGCAGGGCAACATGCGCTTTGCCATCGTCGGTGTTGTAGATGATTAAATCGTCCATATTTTTACTCTGTTGTATTATCACTTTGTGGCTCTTCAATATTTTTTTCTATATAGAAACCGTAATTCTTAATTAGATGTTCAAGTAAATATTTAACAATCTTCTTTTCGGCATCTGTTGGTTCGGCGATTATTTCATTTGATAAAGTAGAGTGGCTGCTAAAATTAATAATACGGGTGTAATAGCTTTGTTTTGCATCGTCATTAGGCAATAAATTTGCCCACCCTGAGTAACCAAGAAAACTAGCTGTTTTTTCGTATAGATTACGTAACAGCGTGAAATGGTATTTTTGAATATCCTCAGTTTTAATCTCTTCCAGTAATTTTTTTAAAAAAAGATGATAGGAAAAGCTTTTATTGGAACCACCTTGTTTCTCTTCTATTTCAAATGAACCATCTTCATTTTTTCTTAACATGTAACACGATTTATTATCAATTTCATTATATAAAACGTTATAAAATAATGGGTTGTGTGTAGTAATGATAAATCTAATATTTGAGCTTTTTTTAATTAGAA
This sequence comes from Pasteurellaceae bacterium, assembly GCA_030527795.1. Lineage (GTDB taxonomy): Bacteria > Pseudomonadota > Gammaproteobacteria > Enterobacterales > Pasteurellaceae > JAUNAB01. Next base: position 17,765 of record JAUNAB010000022.1, read on the forward strand.
GGGCTAAATCAACTGCTAGTTGAATTAGATGATTTTCATCTAATGAGCTGACAGGATCATCAATAAAAACATATTTAAGTTCATTAAATTCATTGGTAGAGCGTTCACTAGGTTCAGGGATATTTAATTCTGCAACAACTTGTTCAATAAACGAATGAAAAATGCTCCAGATAAAATTGCTTTCTTCACCCTTTGATAGTTTTATATTTTCTTTGGGCGTATCGTCGCCACGGGCAAAACTAAAAGTAATTTGATTATTTTCAATATCGAATTTAGGCATGAGCTTTTCGTCACAATAATGATGAAATTTGCTAATCACCTTATCTTCATCACCCTGCTCTTTAATCAACCAACTGATGAAAGATATTAGGCTGGATTTTTAGTTTAGGTTCGACATCATGAATAATATCATTATCCCAATAGAACAAATCCTCTGTAAATGCATTGTAATAAAGTATTTTGTTACGAGGTAATTCTATTTCTTCGCTATCGTTATATACTTTTGGTGAGATTAGTTCTTTAAACTCTCGTGATAAACGAGTTTTTCCCGTACCGTTGAATGCATAAATTAATTGTACTTTTTTATTAGCATTTTTAAGTTGTTGAGCTATTTCTGTAAGTGTTTTTCCCATGTCATTTCTCTATTTTTTAAAATCCAACAACAACTCCCGATAATATTCATATTGCTTTTCTCTGGCTGTAAGCTCTGCTGTAAGCTCCGTGAAATTGTCCAGGATACGGACAATTTCGGCTTGAATGGGAAGTGGCGGGATAGGGATT
>JAUNAB010000023.1 GCA_030527795.1 Pasteurellaceae bacterium
CTCACGAATGTGAGATTAGAAATACGAAAAAAGTAAGAATAATAGAGATTGAGATTATAGAATGAAAAAATGAATAAAAGAAATGCAAAGAGGAATAAACTCGCGGTCAAAATTTAAACGTTTTTTTGACCGCGGGTTTGGGAAAATTTTCGTGTTACATCGTTCTTGCAAAATCGCAACGGTTTTTATTAAAAATAATAATATTTACATTTCGCCAACCAAATCCAATCTATATAAAAACCGCGGTCAAAAAACGTTTAAATTTTTGACCGCGGTTTTATTGAAATTTAATAGCGATTTATTTCCAAAATTGCCACCAATGTTTTGGGGAAGATTCTGGTGCGTTAATAATCACGTTATTAATTTCTTTTTTCTCGTTATCTGGCAATGGTTTATCCAAATCTATGCTAGTGACAATGCCGTTTGGATTATAATTCACAACAAAGGTATGCTGTTCTGGATTTTGATAAGCTTTTTGTTGTAGGAATACATAATACCAAGTCAGTTTGCTAAACGGATCGATTAATACTGGTGTACCAAGCAAATATTGCACTTGTTGTGCATTCATTCCAACTTTCACTTTCGCGACACTATCGGCTTCAAGGTAGTTCCCCTGTGGCACATCAATACGATAGACAATTTTGTTAATACTTGAACATCCAGTTACACTGATTGCCAGTGCTACAGCTGCGATAAGGGGTTTTAAGTGCATTTTTGTACCTTTATGCTAGAAAATATGGGTAAATGATACCGAAACTTGCTCTCATTGCCAAATTAATTCTTTATTTGTCGTTGCAATTGATCACGTAAATTAGCTGGCAATCCTTTGATGGTTAAGGTATCACTATTTTCATCCCATAACACACGTTGCCCTAATAATTCAGCATCAAAATTTATCGTTACACCTTTGCCTGAGCCTGAAAATTTCGTTAAAGCTTTTAATGTTGAAGACACGGGGGGAATACTTTCCGCTAAGTCGTAATCTTGTGTCTGTGCAAAATCAGCAAAAGGTTGTGCATTTAGAGTCGGCAACTCGGCAGAAAGTTCCCGTAATTCAATTTCATCACCACAGGCTATTTGACCTTTGCAATATTCAAAGGTTTGTTTTTTGATCGCTTGCGTTTGCTCTGCGGTCAAATCACCTTGTTCACAATAATCGCTGACCGCTTGTAATAAGGTTTGGTTCTGAACTTGTGGGTTTAATCCTGCTTCAGCACCAAGAAAATCCATAAAAAAATCCGCGATTTTACGCCCAACACGCCCTTTAATAAACGTAAGATAGCGATTTGATTGTGCATTCACCTGTAAATCGGTTAAATTAATGCGTGCTGCGATGTCAAACTGGGTTAAATTAAGATATTGGGTTTGATGAATTTCCAGTTTATCATCTACTAACATACTGATTCGGCTATCTAATAATGCAATAAATAGGTAATCAGTAGCTAAAAAATTATATTGGCATAAGATAAATGTTCCACTATCCGCAAACACATATTTACTCAATTCCGCGGTTAACTGCTTTGCTGCTTGATGACTAAATGGTAAAAAATCCGTTTCTTGCTCTAGTAAGCGATTAAGTTCTTGTGCAAAAACAGAATGTTCTTGAAAAACACCATAGGCTTTCGCTTTGCCTTGATAAGTTTGATGCAATTGCAACATGAGTTGTTCAACATCCGCATTTATCGGCAGAAGTTGATCGCGTAATTGCACAGACAAATTAGGTTGTCCGTCAGTGTCAGCTTGATTGATAAGTTGATGTAAAACGATTTGATTAACAGTAATAGTCATAATTAATAATAAGAATGTTCGCCACGTTGATGCTCAGTCACATCTTTCGCACCTCTAAGTTCATTTGGGAAAAGTTCAACTAATTGGCATTCAACCCCTTCTTTTAAGGTTACATCAACCATTGAACAACCATTACAACCACCACCGAATTGTAAAATCGCATATCCATCATCGGTAATTTCAATTAACGTAATACGTCCACCGTGGCTGGCGAGTTGCGGATTAATTTGCGTTTGAATCACATATTCAACCCGTTCAATAAGCGGGGCATCATCAGCCACGCGGCGCATTTTGGCATTCGGTGCTTTTAAGGTTAATTGAGCACCTAGTTCTTCTGTAACATAATCAATTTCCGCATCTTCTAAAAAAGGAAGACTGATTTCATCCACAAACGCAGAAAAATTATTGTATGTTAATTCCGTATCGCTTTCTTCTACCGCATTCGGTGGGCAGTAAGACACGCCACATTCTGCCCCTGGTGTTCCTGGATTAACTACAAAGATACGGATATTCGTGCCTTCTTCTTGTTGATCGAGTAATTTGCGAAAATGCGCTTGTGCACTTTCAGAAATAGTAATATGCATAAAATTTCCTAAAAATAAATACCTGATTTTTCTAGTCGGAAATGATACGCTTTATGCTACTTTTTTTCTACCTTTTGCATCAATTAATTTAATTAAGTCCGTGCGAGTCCCCATACCTGAATATGTTGAATGCCTTGTTTACGCAATAATTTGGCAATTTCATTCAGCGTTGAACCTGTTGTAATCACATCATCAACAAGAGCAACAGAAGGATAAATGCGATTCATTCCTTTCATACTAATACTAAAAGCACCACGCAAATTTTGCCGTCGCTGGGTTGCACTAAGTCCTCGCTGAGTCGGCGTGTATTGATGACGAACTAGCACATCATTGCGATAAGGAATGTTTAACCAATAAGACAACCATTTCGCTAATAATGCCGATTGATTATAACCACGGTACCATTGCCGATGATGATGCAACGGCACGGGCAAAATTAACTCAGGCAAAACCAATCGATGCGTTCTTTTTGCTTGCCGAATAGAGAGATATAACAATCTTGCCAAGGCTTTATCAAGGTAAAATTGTTGTTGAAATTTAAAACGATGGATAAGTTGCGATAATGGTTCCGTATAACGCCCCACAATGACCATTTGTTCCCAACTTGGTTCATTGCGTAGGCAATGACCGCAGTGAAGTTCATCTTGAGCTAATTGGCTACCACAGCACCCACAATAATAAAATCGTTTTATTTGTTGATTACAATAACTACAAATCCCGTGTTGAGCAATGGCTAAACAACGCTGACAAATAACACAACAAACCGAACACCAATTCATTTATTTTCCCCGATTTTATTCTAAATTTATCCAATATAGAAAAAATCAGGTTATTGCTCTAAATCAGATAATCATTTTGGAATGAAGATCATAAAATGAATAAAAATATCATTATGTTAAGAACGATTATTCTGGCACACCGCGTAATAATTCCTGTCTTTCAAAAGGTGCCACTGAAGTAGGGGCAGGAATATCATTGAAAAGTAAAATAAAAGGCTTAATTGGCACCGCTTTTTCATCTCGCCATAAACTACCGATACTCACCAATTGAATATCGCTCGGCAATTGTGATAAACCTGTTTGTAACACAACAAGCGTATTCTTTCGCGGATGCCCAATCACTACTGCTACACCGTGCTTACGTGCGTAATTTATCGCTTGCTGGAATTGATACTGAACATCACTGAGTTTATTACTATCATCTAAAAAAATATGACGTTCAAGGGATTTCACCCCATAGTGTTTTGCGACTTTACTCGCCACCGAATGCCCAATCGTCCGACTATCTAAAAAGAACAACTTTTGCCGCTGTAATTCAGCCATTAAATAATGCATCAGGGTTTCATCTACAGTTGCGGCACTGCCCATATGATTATTCATACCAATCGCATGACTAACGATTTCTTGAGCTTGCTGCACCCGCTGAGAGACTTGTTGTTGACTCATTCCTAAATGCAATCCGCCTTCTTCAATCGCTTGATTACTCATCGGTTGCATCGGCATATGAATTAAAATGTCACGCCCTTGTGCATAAGCTTGTTGGTTTCTCTCTCGAGCATAGGGCGCAGCAGGGATAATAGCAACCGCAATGGCTTTTGGCATAGTGAACACGTTCGCATCTTCTTGTTGATGATAGCCGACATCGTCAATCACAATCGCCAATTTGTACGGTTGTGCATAGGTGTATTTTCCCCAAACCGCGGACAAAAATACCAAAATAGCTTGGCTAATTCGTCGTAAAATAAGCCATTTTTGCCGTGTTCTCATACAAAAAATCCATTCATTTTTTTGACCGCGGTTTTAAGAAAAACACCTGACTATAAACTAAGGTTCAAGCTGTTCTTGAGCTAATACTGATTTTACCCCTGCATTTTGGCTAATCCGTTGATAAAATGGTTCTAACTGAGTTAGATGAGAAAAATCAATGTTTAACCCTTTGCACCAACGCAAGAGCACATAAAAGTACGCATCCGCTACACTCAACTCTCCAGCTAAATAATCTTGGTGAGCAAGCTGATTATTTGCAATCGCAAGACTTGCTAAAATTTGTGCTTTCGCTTCATTCTGTGCAGCAAGTTTTAACGCTTCATCATTAGCAAGATAGTCTGCAGGGCGAAATAATGGCTTAAATAATTTATGCAAATCAGCATTGCAGAATAATAACCATTTCAGTGCTGTCGCACGTGCTTTTGCATCACCTTTGCCAAATAAATTTGCTGCAGGATAAAGTTCGGCTAAATAACTTAGAATCGCTACATTTTGTGACAAATAAAATTCACCGTCTTGTAAAAGTGGCACAGCCCCTTGAGGATTCAACGCCAAATACGCTGCCGATTTACTTTGTTCAAAACTTATTTCTTCCGCTTCATAAGGCTGACCAATCCATTCAAGTGCAATATGTGGCACCATAGAACAAGCCCCTTTGAAATAATAAAGTTTCATTATTTTCTCCTATTATCTAGTTATACAACGATTAAAATTATCGTAACCAATTCAGTGGATTCACTGCATTTCCTTGCCGACGAATTTCAAAATACAAACCTGATTGTCCTTGTCCACCACTGCTACCAACTTCTGCAATTTTTTGCCCAGCCCGAACCAGTGAACCCACTTTAACCGACACGGATTGGTTATAACCATAAAGCGACATATCTCCCCGCCCATGTTCAATCACCACAACAAGCCCGTAACCTTGCAACCAATTTGCTAAAATAACACGTCCATCTGCAATCGCCCGTACAGGTGAACCTGCACTCGCAGCAATCACTATGCCTTTCCATTTCACTTCACCGACTTGGGTTGAACCAAAACGGTGCAGAATTTTGCCTGTAACTGGGAAGGCATATTTGCCATTTAACCCACCACTAGAACGAACTAATTGTTGTTCCTGTTCATTGAGCTGATAAGGCTTATTACTTTTTTGCTCTTCGCTTTGTTTTTTCTGAGCTAAGGCATCACGCTCTCGTTGCTCTTGCTCTTTCGCCGCTTGTGCTGCACGCTGAATTTCTTGGCGTAGTGCATTCTCATTGGCTTTTAAGGTTTCTAATTTATTTTGATCCCGTTCAAGCGTTTTATTTAATTGATTAAGCGTTGTTTGCCGCTCATTTTTCATTTTCTGCAATTCTTGTTGCTGTTTTTTCTGCTCGGATAATTGTCCTTGTTGCGTTTTCTGCTGTCCAGACATTATCTCTTTTTGCTCCGCTAATTGTTTCCGCGTTTGGCGTAGCTGCTCAATTAAATCGATCCGTGCTTGATTCATATGCTGATAATAATGATTCATTCGATCCGCCTTTTGAGCTTCATCTGACAGCAAATGTTCAATAACCGAAGATGGGTTACCCGCACGATATGCCGAATCAAATTGCTGAGCTAAATTTGCTTTTTGCTTGGCTTCTTGATTTTCAAGGTTTTTAATTTGTTTATTTGTTTCCGCGATTAACCGCCGAGTTTCCTTCAAATCGGTTTCCGTTTGTCTCAGCAAACCAACCACATTACTAATTTTGTTTTCCTGTGCTTTTAGGTTAGATTGCAGCTTACTTTGCTCTAATTTCTGCTGAGCGATTTTTTGCTCTTGTTGTTTAATTTGTTTTTGAATTTGAGAAATATCCGCTGCAAACACTTGCTTGACTACAAAAATATTTATCGCACAGAAAAACGTCAAAACCGCGGACATTTTTTGAGGTGTTTTTAGTCGCATAACAAACAATCCTTTTATAGCCAATAAAACCAATGAATAATTGAGCTAAATATAGCATTATTTTGACAAAAGATCAGAAAACATTCGCTTTTTCCTTTCAAAATGAGGCAAATTTTGCTATAAAGTGCACAGTATTTTTAACTCATTTAGGAGAATTCTATGGAATTAGTTTTTATCCGTCACGGTTTTAGTGAATGGAATGCGAAAAACCTTTTCACAGGCTGGCGTGATGTCAATTTAACTGAGCGTGGTATTGAAGAAGCTAAATCAGCAGGGCAAAAATTAAAAGCGGCTGGTTATGAATTTGATATCGCATTTACCTCTGTATTAACCCGTGCAATTAAAACTTGTAATATCGTTTTAGAAGAATCTAACCAATTATGGATCCCACAAGTCAAATCTTGGCGTTTAAATGAGCGTCATTATGGTGCATTACAAGGTTTAGATAAAAAACAGACCGCGGAAAAATATGGCGATGAACAAGTGCATATTTGGCGTCGTTCTTATGATACTTTACCACCATTACTCGATCCAACTGATCCAAATTCTGCCCATAACGATCGCCGCTATGCACAAGTGCCTGCGGATGTTGTGCCAGATGGCGAAAATTTAAAAGTGACTCTTGAACGTGTTTTACCATTTTGGGAAGATCAAATTGCACCAGCTTTGCTTTCTGGCAAACGTGTATTAGTCACTGCACATGGTAACTCTCTACGAGCTTTGGCAAAACATATTATTGGCATTTCTGATGAAGATATTATGGATTTTGAGATCCCAACAGGTCAGCCATTAGTATTAAAACTTGATGATAAATTAAACTTTGTTGATAAATATTATCTATAGTCGTTTAAATAAATAAACAAACGCCCTAATACAAAATAGGGCGTTTTTTATGAATAAAAATAAGAATTAAATCTCGCTAAAAATTTTAGCATAGGCTACAATGTTAAAAAATAAGCAGCAATACATATTATTTTTACACCAAATCTCAGCTCCGTTTTAAAACTCGGAAAGGTTTGGAAAGCAAACGGTGAGAACATCTGAAAAGATTAATGTTATCTCACCGTTTTTTTATCTAAATCTATAGAATAAAGCGGCTCAGATCTTCATTCTCAACCACATCGCCCAATGCACGATGAACATAGTCACCATCAATTTTTACATTCTCTCCGCTCATTTCACTGGCATCAAAAGAGATGTTATCCATTAATCGTTCCATTACGGTATGCAAACGGCGTGCGCCAATATTTTCCGTTTTTTCATTCACTCTAAACGCAGCTTCAGCAATCTTAACTATCGCATCAGAGGTAAATTCCACATTCACCCCTTCCGTCGCCATTAATGCTTGATATTGCTCAGTTAACGAGGCATTAGGTTCAGTTAAAATACGTTCAAAATCTTTCGCACTCAACGCAGAAAGTTCCACTCGAATCGGTAAACGTCCTTGTAATTCAGGTAATAAATCTGACGGACGTGCAACTTGGAATGCACCAGATGCAATAAATAAAATATGATCTGTACGTACCATACCGTATTTAGTATTAACCATACTTCCTTCAATAATTGGTAATAAATCGCGTTGCACCCCTTCGCGTGATACGTCGGAGCCACTATGCTCGCCTTTTTTACAAATTTTATCAATTTCGTCAATAAACACCATACCATTTTGCTCAACGGCTTCAACCGCTTTTTGCTTCAATTCTTCAGGGTTAACCAATTTTTCAGCTTCTTCATCAATCAACACTTTTAACGCATCTTTTATTTTCATTTTGCGTTTTTTGGTTTGATTTGGTGCAATATTTTGGAACATTGATTGTAATTGACTGGTCATTTCTTCCATTCCTGGAGGTGCCATAATCTCTACGCCCATCGTTGCAGCAACCACATCAATTTCAATTTCACGTTCATCTAATTGCCCTTCACGCAATTTTTTACGAAAAACTTGGCGAACATTTTCCGCGGTTTCACGTTCTTCATTTTGCCCCCACTGATTTTTAGTCGGTGGTAAGAGAATATCTAAAATCCGATCTTCAGCGGCTTCTTCTGCCCGAAAGCGATTTTTCTTAATTTCAGTTTGGCGTACCAATTTCATTGCACTATCAGTCAAATCGCGGATAATTGAATCCACTTCTTTCCCCACATAACCCACTTCAGTAAATTTTGTTGCTTCAACCTTAATAAACGGGGCATTTGCAAGTTTTGCTAAACGGCGTGCAATTTCGGTTTTACCCACCCCAGTTGGACCGATCATCAAAATATTTTTTGGAGTGACTTCGTGACGCAATGCATCGCTTAATTGCATACGTCGCCAACGGTTACGCAAGGCAATCGCTACCGCACGTTTGGCATCGGCTTGCCCAATAATATGTTGATCTAATTCTGACACTATTTCGCGAGGAGTCATTTCGGACATCTTTTATTTCCTTATCCTGATAAAAAGTAAAGCACGTCATTTAAGTTACGTGCTACAAATTAAAGTTCTTCGATAGTATGATTAAGGTTGGTATAAACACAAATATCACCCGCAATTTTAAGTGATTTTTCCACAATCTCTCGGGCAGAAAGATCGGTATTTTCAACCAATGCTCGTGCTGCAGATAGGGCATAATTCCCGCCTGATCCAATCGCCAAAATTTGATCTTCTTCAGGTTGAACCACATCGCCATTTCCCGTAATAATCAATGATTCTGTTGCATCTGCTACAATTAACATCGCTTCTAATTTACGCAACGCACGATCTGTGCGCCATTCTTTCGCAAGTTCAACGGCACTTTTTAATAAATGCCCTTGATGCATCTCTAATTTGCGTTCAAACAATTCAAACAAGGTAAACGCATCGGCAGTACCGCCAGCAAAACCAGCTAACACTTTGTCTTTATATAAACGGCGTACCTTACGGGCATTGCCCTTCATCACGGTGTTACCGAGTGAAACCTGCCCATCACCGCCAACAACAACCTTTCCATTACGGCGTACACTCACAATCGTGGTCATACAATTTTCCTTATCATTGAGAAATTTAGTGAATTATGTTGGGTTATTTATCCCTTTTTCAAGGGAACAATCCATTTTAATTATACGAATTTGTGATAATGAATTTAGAAATTCAACAACATCACTTGGAAAATATGCTAGAATCTCGCTAATTTTTTCTTAAGCTCAATAAATTCAATGGCAAGTAATTCAAAATTCCAAGACAAACAAATTGATAGTATTATGCAAGATATGATTGCCGTATTAGAAAAACATCAAGCGCCCGTCGATCTCAGCCTAGTTGTGATGGGAAATATGGTGAGCAATTTACTGATTAGTAGTGTAAACGAACAACAACGCGTTGCATTGGCTCATGCTTTTGCGAACTCATTGCTTAACGCAGTCAACACTTCGCATTAATTGGAATAGGCTATGTTTGGAATTAAAACGAGCAGACAATACCGCGAACTGACCTCACAAAAAATTTCATGGGGTCATTGGTTTGCTTTTTTTAATATCATTTGGGCAATACTCATTGGCTCACGCTATGCCTTTATTATTGACTGGCCCTACACATTATTCGGTAAAATTTACTTTTTTATCAGTCTATTAGGTCATTTTAGCTTCATTACCTTTGCGCTCTATTTGTTAATACTTTTTCCACTTAGCTTTATTATCAAAAATGAACGCACCTTCCGCGGTATTTCAGTGATTTTTGCCACCATTAGCACGACATTGCTGCTAGTTGACACTGAAGTTTTTGCACGTTTTAACTTACATTTATCTTCTGTGGTGTGGAATTTATTAGTCAATCCTGAAAACGGCGAACTCGCACGTCATTGGCAATTATTTTTTACGCCAATGCCTTTAATGCTCTTAGTACAAATGTTATTTTCTCGTTGGGCGTGGTATCGGTTACGCAGTTTAGAACGCCAAAAATGGATCCGCGGTCTTGGCTTGTTTTTGACGGGAATGTTTATTGCTACGCATTTAATCTATACTTGGGCGGATGCCTACATTTATCGCCCGATTACAATGCAAAAATCCAATTTCCCACTGTCTTACCCAATGACCGCGGTCAATTTTTTAGAGAAAAATGGGATTCTCAACAAAGATGAATATGAAAATCGGCTTGAACAAGAAGGACGTGTTGAAGCCCCACGCATTAATTATCCAAAAAATCCGCTGACTTTTGCTGAAAATGCGAGCCGACCTAATATTTTACTGATCAACATTTCGGGATTACGCAATGATGCGTTAAGCGATAATGTGCCAAATCTGCAACAATTTGCCCATCAGGCTACCCGTTTTACCCATCATTACAGCACGGGCAATACCAACAATGCAGGCTTAACTGGGTTATTTTATGGGCTAACCGCGAATTATACCGACAGTTTATTGAGCAATCGCACGCCATCAGTTCTTATCCAGCATTTACAACAACAGGGTTATCAGTTTGGGCTATTTTCAGCGAATAATTTTAATGATAGCCTATTTAAACAAGCGTTATTCAAAAAAATCAATGGGTTAAAAGGTCAACAATCCAATCAAACTGCCATTCAACAATGGGCAACATGGTTTAAAACCCAAGATAATTCGCCTTGGTTTAGTTATCTGGATTTAGATTTAATTACTCCAACAAAAAATTTGCATAGTAAAACCTTAGCGCAAGAACAACAAGATTATCAGCAACAACTTGCGTTGTTAGATAATCAGCTTGCGACTATTTTCACACAATTTACTGACACGCAAGCACAAAATACGCTGGTTATTTTGACCGCGGAACACGGCTACGCCTACCAATTAACCAAAAAAGAGCAACAAAATTATTTTGCCCGCGATGAAATACAGGTGCCGATGTGGGTACAATGGAAAACATTGCCGATTGGTGATGTCACGAAACTATCAAGCCACACGGATTTACTTCCTGCGTTAATGAAACATATTTTTAAAGCCAATAATCCAACTCAAGATTATTCTCAAGGCATTGATCTATTTAATTTATCTCAATCTGACCCTTGGGTATTGGCGGCTAATCATCGTTGGAATGTGATTATTACACCTGACGATACTCAATATCATATTGATAATAAAGGAAACTATCAAAAATTTGATCGCAATTATCAAGTGCAATCATCAAATCGACCGCCACTGGGTTTATTCTTAGATGCGTTTAATCGGAATAAAATGTTTTTTGAGAAGTAGAACTTAACCTGATCATTCAAAAATTTAAGCGATTTTTTGAACGCGGTTTGAATGAAAATATCTCGTAGGGGGTAAGATGGATTTACATCATATTCGTGAAAATTACTGTAAACAAACTCTATCACAGCAACAATGTGCTCCCAATCCATTACACCAGTTTGAAAAATGGCTCAAAGACGCTATTCACGCACAATTACCTGAACCCACTGCGATGAATATTGCAACCATTAATTCCGATGGCACGCCCAGTAGCCGAATGGTGTTATTAAAAGAAGTCAATTCTCAAGGCTTTGTTTTCTTTACAAATTATTTGAGCCAAAAGGGAAAAGCATTACAGCAACATCCAGTTGCTGCATTGCACTTTTTTTGGGCTGGACTTGAACGTCAAGTCCGCATTGAGGGAAGGGTAGAAAAACTCAGTGCCGAGCAATCCGATCATTATTTTGCAAGTCGTCCTTATACTAGCAAAATTGGGGCGTGGGCAAGCGAACAAAGTGCCGTTATTCAAAGTAAAAATCAACTTCTTGCTAAAGCAGCTCAAATCGCTGCACGTTACCCCTTGCATATACCACGCCCTACACATTGGGGCGGTTATCTCGTTATCCCGACAATGTTAGAATTTTGGCAAGGGCGTCCAAGCCGTTTACACGATCGCATTCGTTATCGTTTGCAAACTGACGGGGAATGGCAAAGAGAACGACTTTCACCTTAGCTTAAACTTTCTCATACCAAATTCGGTTAACATAAAACCGAAGATTTCCCGATGGCGTATTCACCTTTACTTCATCATCAATTTGCTTGCCAATTAATGCTCGTGCCACGGGGCTATCAATACTAATCCAATTTTTAGCAGGATCAAATTCATCACAACCCACAATACGATACTGTTTTAGCTCGCCTGTTTCATTTTCTAATTCAACCCAAGCCCCAAAGAAGACTTTATTTTCTTGCTTGGGCGAATAATCCACAATTTGCAACACTTCTAGCCGTTTCATCAAAAAACGTACACGCCGATCAATTTCGCGTAAACGCCGTTTTCCATAAATATACTCCGCATTTTCACTGCGATCGCCTAAGGCGGCAGCATCAGAAACAGCTTGGGTTACTTTTGGACGCTCATCCTTCCACAAATATTTCAATTCTTGATCCAAAGCATTCCAGCCTTGACGCGTAATGTAATTAGATTTTGCCATCAGATATCCTTAACTTTCGCTTTTAAAATCACGGAGAAAACAGTATGCTATCCGCAATTTTTCGTCAGTAGAAATCATAATAGAAAATCAAACTATGTTAAATCAAAAAATTAGCCAACTTATCGCTAGCGAATTACAGGTGCAAGCGAACCAAATTCTCGTTGCCATTCAATTACTCGACGATGGCAACACCATTCCCTTTATTGCACGCTATCGTAAAGAAGCCACTGGGGGCTTAGACGATACCCAGTTACGCCATTTTGAAACCCGTTTAATTTATTTACGCGAACTCGAAGATCGCCGTCAGACTATTTTAAAATCTATTGAAGAACAAGGAAAATTAACTCCTGAATTAACGGCAAGTATTTTACAAACCCAAAGTAAAACCGAATTAGAAGATTTATATTTACCCTACAAACCCAAACGCCGAACTAAAGGGCAAATCGCTATTGAAGCAGGGCTTGAGCCCTTGGCGGATTTATTATGGAATGAACCGCAGCACGATCCTGAAACCCTAGCTCAGACTTATGTTGATAATGAAAAAGGCATAGCTGATAGCAAAGCAGCATTAGATGGCGCCAAATATATCTTAATGGAACGTTTTGCTGAAGATGCATTGTTATTAGCACAAGTTCGCCAATATTTACAACAAAACGCAGTATTAGTATCTAAAGTGATTGAAGGCAAAGAAAACGAAGGGGTAAAATTCCAAGATTATTTTGACTACCAAGAACCATTACGTTCCGTCCCTTCACACCGTGCATTAGCAATGCTCCGCGGTCGTAATGAAGGTATTTTACAACTTAGCTTAAATGCCGATCCTGATGCGGAAGAAAGTTCTCGCCAAAGTTACTGCGAAGAAATCATCCGTCAGCATTTAAATGTGCATTTGACACAACAACCCGCGGATAAATGGCGTGAACAAGTGATTGCGTGGACGTGGCGAATTAAAGTCGCACTACATTTAGAAACTGAATTAATGGGGGCATTACGCGAACAAGCGGAAAACGAAGCCATTGATGTCTTCGCACGTAATTTAACCGCTTTATTAATGGCTGCTCCAGCAGGTGCAAAAAACACGATGGGTTTAGACCCTGGTTTACGCACGGGCGTGAAAGTCGCCATTGTGGATAGCACAGGAAAATTATTAGCCACCGACACCATCTATCCCCACACTGGGCAGACTGAACGTGCTGCATTAAGTTTGTATTCCCTCGGTAAGAAATACAATGTTGAATTGATTGCTATCGGAAATGGAACCGCATCACGCGAAACAGAACGTTTTGCCAAAGAAGTGATGAAACAGTTTAATGATTTCCACCCACAAACTGTGGTGGTTAGTGAAGCTGGGGCATCGGTCTATTCCGCATCAGAACTTGCCGCAAACGAATTTCCCGATCTTGATGTATCATTGCGTGGGGCAATTTCCATTGCTCGCCGCCTACAAGACCCATTAGCAGAATTAGTCAAAATTGAGCCAAAAGCAATTGGCGTCGGTCAATACCAACACGATGTCAACCAAAGCCAGCTCGCACGTAAACTTGATGCGGTAGTTGAAGACTGTGTAAATGCCGTAGGGGTAGATTTAAACACAGCATCCGCACCTTTACTTGCACGTGTAGCAGGAATGACTAAAACCTTAGCACAAAATATTGTGCAGTATCGTGAAGAAAATGGGCGTTTTACCACACGAGAACAACTCAAAAAAGTTCCGCGGTTAGGACCAAAAGCCTTTGAACAATGTGCAGGTTTTATGCGTATTACCCAAGGCAAAAATCCTTTAGATGCGTCGGGCGTTCACCCTGAAACCTATCCCGTAGTAGAAAAAATCTTGCAAGCCACAGAACAATCAATTCAAGATTTAATGGGCAATGCCAGTGCGATACGCCAACTTAACGCAAACCAATTCACCGATGAACAATTTGGTTTACCTACGGTACAAGATATTTTCAAAGAATTAGAAAAACCGGGGCGTGATCCACGTGGTGAATTTAAAACTGCCACCTTTATGGACGGCGTTGAAGAAATCAGCGACTTAAAACCAGGAATGATTTTAGAAGGGACTGTCACTAATGTTACCAATTTTGGTGCATTTGTGGATATTGGCGTGCATCAAGACGGTCTAGTGCATATTTCATCGTTATCTGACAAATTCGTAGAAGATCCGCATCAAATAGTCAAAACGGGCGATATTGTCAAAGTGAAAGTGTTAGAAATTGATATTGCACGTAAACGCATTGCACTAACGATGCGACTAGATGAAACTGCACGCAATTCAGACACAAAAAACAACGAGAAAAATGACCGCAGTATAGAAAAACAACCGCACAATCGTACCACTCACCGCCCACAAAATAGACAAGATAAAGGCAACAATGCAATGGGTAACGCCTTTGCCGATGCCTTGAAAAATTGGAAAAAATAGTCCATAAAAAATGTGCCCAAACTCATTTGGGCACAATATCAGATTCTATGCTACGCGATTTTCATTTTGTTTTTCTTACGTTGTAGGAAATATACCAATATAAGTAACAACGCACAGCCTAGCGAAACAATAAATAACGTACCAAAAAATCCATTCCATTTTAAGTTTTGAATAACCCACGCTAACGGTGCACCAGCCGCAGCGGCACCGACATAGGCAAATAAGCTCACAAAACCAGTGGCTGAACCTGATGCATATTTGTGTGAATTTTCAGCGGCTGCCATCGCAATTAAGAATTGTGGTCCAAAAATGAAAAATCCCATTAAAAAGAATAATGCACTCATCACCACATAACTATCCGTTGGTACAAACCATAATGCAAGAGATACACTAATAATCCCTACAACATAAATAATATTCATCTGAGTACGGTTACCATTAAAGAATTTATCAGATCCCCAGCCCGCAAATAATGCCCCTAAAAATCCGCCCACTTCAAAGAATGAAACCGCAGAATTCGCTTTTAACAAATCATAACCGTGGGTTTCGGTTAAATATAAATTCCCCCAGTCATTAATCGCAGTACGAATTACATAAATAAAGCACCACGAAATCGCAAGCGCCCAAATGATGCTATTTTTAAACACATAGGTTTTGAGAATTTCCCAGTTTGATAAACCCACCCCTTCACTTTCGTGTTCTTTTTCAGCAATATCATTACGCCATTCACCAACCGTTGGCAAGCCCATTGATGCAGGTCGATCGCGTAATAAAAAGCACATTGCAAACCCGATTACACAAGCGATCACCCCAGGTACAATCATACCATAACGCCATCCCCAATAAGTAGCCACTGCACCAGCTAACAATGGAATTAACGCCCCACCAAGATTATGTGACGTATTCCAAATTGCCCACCATAATCCACGTTCACTGCGTGAATACCAAGTATTCAGAATTTTTGAACAAGGCGGCCATCCCCAACCTTGGAAAAACGCATTAATCATCCATAATGTAATAAACATAAAGACTGATGAACTCATACCAAACAAAATATTCACTACCCCAGTCATCATCAAGCCAATACCCATAAAATACCGCGGATTAGAACGATCGCCCAGTACACCAGATAAGAATTTTGACGCACCATAGGTTAAATAAAATGCCGTTCCCATTATGCCAATATCCGCTTTTTGTAACCCAAGATCGGTTAACATTGTTGGCATTACAAAGTTAAAACTTTTACGCGTAAAATAAAAAACCGCATAGCCAATATAGCTTGTTATCATTAAATGCGGTATTATGTAGCAGTTGCACAAAGTCCGAAAATTGACTAATTTACCGCAT
>JAUNAB010000024.1 GCA_030527795.1 Pasteurellaceae bacterium
TTAAAACAATTAGTAAAGCAGAATTTATTCTAGTTATCTAGTACAGCCCCTTAAAATAAATGACTTTTAAGCCAAAAATATCATTATTTGTGAATAATTTGTCTTTTGATATATTTAGCCCAAGTTCATAGGTTTTCGCTTTTTCTGGTCTTAAGTTTGAGTTGACCGTTAAACCATTACGACTGGTATTAAACATTTCTTGTACATTCACAGGACGAGAAGTGTGATAATAACGGGCAAAAGGTTGCAACCAATCTGTCATATTCACCGCAAGCCCAATAGATGGGTTAACGATATTGTGTTTATTGTTAATTTTTACTTCTTCTGGAATGGTACAGTAAACTGCATCATCACTATCACAAGCAGGGCTAATCCCCGTTAATTTATAATGAGAATAGCTGATTTCTGGCGTCAAGCTCACTATTCCCCAGTTTAACTCAGTATTAAAATACAGGGATTTTGTTTCTTGTGTTCCTGCTGGAGAAAGTGCTAAATTTCTGATTGCCTCAATATCATTTCCTTCAAATGGAACTGTGCGTAAATAATTATTTTTCAGATAAGTTGCACCATACTTTAAGGTTAAATCAGTATTCTTAGCTAAGTTAATTTCGCTTTTATTATGAATATCAAGGTAGTTACTGGTGTTTTTGGTTGAAGCTTTCTGAATTGTCCAAAGTCTGGCATCTTCATCATAGATTTGTGATGTTTTTGAATGTGACATCAATAACGATAAATCCACTAATTTTGATGGATTGTATTTGCTTTCTAACATATAGGTTTTGCTGTTAATATCGCGTCCGCCAATATTATTCTTATATGTTCTTGCACTTAACTTAATTTCTGAATTTTGATCAGGCTTAACCGCGAATTTTGCCAAATAAGATTCAGGATGTTGTTCTAGTGGGATCATATACTCTGAGTCTTGAGCGTAACTACCATCACCACGTTTATAATTTTGGCTAAGTTTATGTTTACTAAAGGCAACTAACCCGTTAATTTCCCCTGTTTTAAATACGGGCGTTTTGCCAGCAACGGCGATCATACCACTTCATCCTAAGTCATTGTTACCTAAATTAAATTTTGTTAATACACCTAAACGATTCCCTTCAAGGATAACATCATCGGCATCAATGGTTTTAAATTCCGCTGTTCCTGATAAAACATTCAATCCAGCTGTGCCACTAGTATGACCTTTTGAAATATCAACACGTGTTAGAAAGTTTTGATCAATTAAGGTACCGAACTGGCTCGTCGGTCCATTTGCACCTTCGTGAAATTTGTTACTTTTTGCGGAAGTACCGAGGTAAGTTTGTGGTACGCCATCAACTAAGGTGTTGACTCGTCCCAAACCTGTTGTACCACGAATATTTACGCTGATTGCACCTTGGCTTGGATCCATTTGCGTGTAAGCGCCAGATACGGTACGAATAATGCTATCAAGATTTTGCATCGCATTAACATCTGTTGCACGACTACTTACTGCCGCAGGTTTATTGTAATTTTTAAAATTAGGATTCGTATTGTTATCCGCTTTGACGATGATCGGGGCTAATGCATCGGTCTCAGAAAAAGCAGTTGCTGAATAAATACATAGGCTCGAAGAAAGCAAGAGTGTAGCGAAGTTTAATTTCATATTGTTCCTTTTGTTGGTTTAATTAATGAGTAATCCATAAAAAATCGGCTTGATGAATGGTTACAGGTTCATTGTTATCTGATTTCATCATCAAACTGACTGAATGAGAATTTGGCGTTTGTTTACCTTCAGGTTCTAAATAATAATCCATTAAATGAATTGGTACGCCAATGTCTTTACGAACGTGATTATTCCCCGCCACTAAGATTGAAATGGGGGCTGATTTTTTCAATTTTTCTGCCATTCTGCGATCGCGGAATTGCTGAACTTCAACCATTTTTATGATTTTTCTACAATCTTCTGCACAACTTAAGTCGTGCTGATTCATAATTAATTCACCGATTTTTTCTTTGATGGCTAATTCGGTAGAATAAAAACCTTTTAGCGGTACAGCCCCAAACATAATCGTTTTAATTTCATTGTCGTTTAAATTTGCCGCAGTTAAATGTATCGGAGAATGTAATAAGTTAATAATAAGTTCTTTATAAGTGTTCCAATCCCAATTTTTCCAACCAATTTCTTGGCTAATTGCAGATTCGCTGAGATTATGTTGTTTTATTTGTTGCTGAACTTTATTGATTGTATCTTGTTGATTAAGCGATAACATTTCTAAGATGACATTTTTGACAGGTTTTCGCTGATTAATTTGTTCAATTAAATAGCGTTCATTTTGTTGATGAACGGGTTCATCGTGTTGTTCACCAATTAATATATGTGGATACTGTGAAAGACGATTAATCAGTTCAGTTAATGAAATAGGTTGCTGTGTTTTTAAATCAATGATTTTTCCTAATTTTTGGGCATCTTGATTTGCAGTTGTTTGAACTTGATGAGCGCAAGCAAATAAAAAACTGCTTAAAAATAAGTTAAATAAAAGTTTTAACATAGTCAACCTTATATAAATAATAATTATTTTTATTACTATATAAAGTTTAACGGAGTTCAAAATAAAATAAAAGGCTATCTATATGATAGCCTATAAAAAATAGCGAAATTTTTGACCGAGGTATTGCGGCGAATGTATTGTTTCGTTATGCAATTAATTGTTTTAAGATGCGGCGAACAGGTTCAGCAGCACCCCATAGTAATTGATCCCCTACGGTAAATGCCGCAAGATATTCAGGACCCATTGCTAATTTGCGTAAACGCCCAACGGGTACACTTAATGTGCCAGTGACTTTGGCTGGGGTTAATTCGCGTAATGTGGCTTCTTTGTCATTTGGGATTACTTTTACCCAGTCATTGTGGCTTGCGATAATTTGTTCAATTTCAGCAAGTGGCAGATCTTTTTTCAATTTGATTGTGAAGGCTTGGCTGTGACAACGTAATGCGCCGATACGCACACATAAGCCGTCAACTGGAATTGGATTATCGCTTAAACCTAGAATTTTATTGGTTTCTGCGTAGCCTTTCCATTCTTCTTTGGTTTGTCCGCTTTCCAGTAATTTATCAATCCACGGAATTAAACTGCCCGCAAGTGGCGCACCGAAATTGTCGGTTGGGAAATCTGCATTGCGCATTGTGGCGGTAACTTTACGTTCAATCTCTAAAATAGATGACGCAGGATCTGCGAGTTCAGTTTTTACGCTATCTTCCAATGCCCCCATTTGAACAAGGAGTTCACGCATATTTTTCGCCCCTGCCCCAGAAGCCGCTTGATAAGTAGCAACAGATACCCATTCCACTAAGTCTTTTTCAAATAAGCCACCAATTGCCATTAGCATTAAACTGACGGTACAGTTGCCACCCACAAAAGTTTTAATGCCTTTTTTTAATCCGTCTGAAATAACGTGTTGATTAACGGGATCAAGCACGATAATAGCATCTTTTTCCATGCGTAGTGCGGATGCCGCATCAACCCAATAACCGTCCCAGCCTGTGGCTTTTAATTTTGGATATACTTCGTTGGTATAGTCGCCACCTTGACAGGTAACGATGATGTCAAGCTGTTTTAGTGCATCAATATCAAAAGCATTTTTCAATTCGCCTGCATCTTTGCCCGCGAAAACAGGGGCTTTTTGCCCTGCTTGTGAAGTGGTAAAGAAAACAGGATTGATTTGAGCAAAATCCTGTTCTTGTTGCATACGATCCATTAAAACCGAACCAACCATTCCACGCCAACCAATAAAACCGACATTTTTCATTTTGTTATTCCTTATGTTGAGTTTGCTTTAAAAATTGAGAGATTTATTTATGGCAAAAACGGCTAGGAAATGCAAGCGTTTTCTGTGGTATTGCAAAATCTTAGCCTAATTGTCGTAGGCGAATTAAGCCAAATGAACCTGTTATGGCTTTATTCTTTATCCAAGCCAAAAATTTCGCTATAATAAAGTGTAATTTTTATTTGAATTTTAAGGAATTTTCAATGAAAAACCCAAAAGATGATGTGCTTTATGCACCGATTGAATGGATTGACCACAGCACTGGTTATAGTGATATTTTGTATCATAAATCCAGCGATGGTATTGCTAAAATCACCATTAACCGTCCTGAAGTGCGTAATGCGTTTCGTCCACAAACCGTAAAAGAAATGATCCAAGCTTTTGCCGATGCTCGTTTTGATGAACAAATTGGCGTGATTGTGTTAACAGGGCAAGGCGAAAAAGCCTTTTGTTCGGGTGGCGATCAAAAGGTTCGTGGTGATTACGGCGGTTATAAAGATGATAGCGGTGTTCATCATCTCAATGTCTTGGATTTCCAACGTGATATTCGGACTTGTCCAAAGCCCGTCGTTGCTATGGTGGCAGGTTATGCCATTGGTGGTGGGCACGTGTTGCATATGATTTGTGATCTCACCATTGCAGCGGAAAATGCAATTTTCGGTCAAACGGGGCCAAAAGTGGGTTCATTTGATGGTGGTTGGGGTGCAAGTTATATGGCACGCATTGTTGGGCAGAAGAAAGCACGCGAAATTTGGTTTTTATGTCGCCAATATGACGCTAAAGAAGCACTTGAAATGGGCTTAGTCAACACCGTTGTGCCTTATGCTGAGCTTGAAAAAGAAACGGTGTGTTGGTGCCGTGAAATATTACGCAACAGCCCGATTGCCTTGCGTTGTTTGAAAGCAGCACTGAACGCTGATTGTGATGGGCAAGCTGGATTGCAAGAGTTGGCGGGGAATGCAACGATGCTGTTTTATATGACTGAAGAAGGTCAAGAAGGACGCAATGCGTTTAATGAAAAACGTGCGCCTGATTTCAGTAAATTTAAACGTAATCCATAACCTTTCACCGCGGTCAAAAATTGAAGAGAATTTTGACCGCGGTTTTTTAGAAAAATCTGCTTATGAAAACCAAATCTTTTCAGCTTTATCGTTATTCTATTCCTGTGGATAGCCAATTAATTTTACGCAATCGCTTTTTAAAACGCCGTGAAGGTTTATTGTTGCGGGTGCGTTGTAGCGGCGAAGGTTGGGGCGAAATTGCCCCCTTGCCTGAATTTAGCCTAGAAAGCCTAGATCAAGCACAACAGCAGACGATTGACTGGATGCAAAAATGGTGTGAAACCCGTTGCGATGCGCCGAAATTGCCTTTAACTGAGGTTTATCCTTCCGTGGCGTTTGGGATCAGTATGGCAATGGCGGAAATGAAAGGGCGACTTGGTGAGACGGGAAATTATCATATCGCTCCATTATGTTGTGGCGATCCTGATGAATTGTATGAGCCGTTATCGCAAATGCAAGGTGAAAAGGTAGCGAAAATCAAAGTGGGGATGTATGAAGCCAACCGTGATGGCTTGATTGCAGATATGTTGCTTGATGCCATTCCTGATTTGCATTTACGCTTAGATGCTAACCGCAGTTGGACATTAGCCAAAGCCGAGCAGTTTGCAAAGTATGTCAAGCCTGAACATCGTGATCGCATTCAATTTTTGGAAGAACCTTGTAAAACACGCGATGAAAGTCGTGCATTTGCACAACAATCTGGTATTGCGATTGCGTGGGATGAAAGTGTTCGTGAGCCTGATTTTGTGGTGCAAGCCGAACCAAATGTTGCTGCGATTGTGATTAAACCGACATTGGTTGGATCATTGGAGAAATGTGTGGAGCTGATTGAGCAAGCTCACCGTTTAGGTTTGAAAGCGGTGATTAGCTCATCCCTTGAAAGCAGTTTGGGGTTAACTCAGTTGGCACGTATGGCTCAGCAATACACTCCAAATGTTCTTCCTGGTTTAGACACGCTCGATCTAATGGATTACCAGATTTTGCGTCCGTGGCAAAACAGCACCTTGCCGTTGCTCCAATTAACCGACTCAGAATTTATTCAACAAATTATCTAGCCCAAAAACGCCCGAAATTTTGACCTCGGTTTTGGGCAAATTGATTATTGGGTTTGAAGTTTTGGTTTGGCAACCATAATCTCAATGACTTGGCGATCGGTGTGTTGCATACTACGTGAAGCGATGCTACATAAGTTATTGATTGAACGATCAATATCGTATTCTACAATCCCTTCATTGCCTGTGACGCAGGTATCGTCCATCGCCATTAAAATGGATTTATAGCCAGAGCTGACGCTGGTGGACACTTTCATTGCACAACTATTTGCAGCACCATCGCAAATTAATCCACTAATATCGCCGATCATACTGCTTAATGCCATACTGATAGTGCTGAATTTGCCCGTTAGTAACCAGGCAACGCCTGCACAACTTCCCATTGCTGCGGTACTGACTGCACATAACGCAGAAAGTTTTGGCAGTTTGCTGTGAATAAAAATCGCCATTAAATGGGATAAAAATAAGGCTCGCACTAATTGTTCATTGCTCGCTTGGATATGGCGAGCGACAACTACAACGGGCATCGTGGCAGCAATCCCTTGGTTTCCTGAACCCGAATTGCTCATCGCAGGCAAGGGTGCGCCTCCCATTCTCGCATCGGATGCAGCGGTGGTTTCAATCACAATACGATTTAATAAATCATCACTTAATAAACCGCGGCCAATTTGCTTTTGCAAGGTTCGCCCAATGTGCAAGCCGTAATCCGTGCGTAGCCCTTCTTGCGATAATGCGGAATTTAATTCTGCCGCTTGGGCAATAAATTCAATTTTTTCTAATTCCACTTGCATCGCAAAATCAAAAATATCTTGGCTCGTTAAATGGTGAAAAAATTCTTGCTCATTTTGATCCGCGGTTTGAGTGTCTTGGTGAAAGAGTACGTCGCCATTTTTTTCAATATGCACAATGTTAGTGTGGTGCTGTTCAATGCATACCCGAACCTGATCATCATCGTGAAATAAGGTTGCTTCAGAATAGAGAATATGATCGCATTGTGCAATGCTTACTGTTACGCGGTTTTGTTCAAGCATTGCTTTGGCTTGAGCTACTTGTGCATCGGTGATTTGCTTCAGTACTTGCAATCCGCCATTGGGATCGCCACCTAAGGCACCAATCGCTGCTGCCATCGGCAAGCCGACCGTGCCAGTACCAGGTACGGTAACGCCCATTCCGTTTTTCATTAAATTAGCAGATACCTTGGCATCAATGCGAGTCGGTTCACAACCTAGGTGCAAACGTGCAACAGCTGATGCTAATGCAAGGGAAATAGGTTCTGTACAACCTAAAGCGGGTACAACTTCTCTTTTTACATTGTTTAGAATATGTTGTTCAAATTGTTGTAATTGTTCGTTCATTTTATAACCAATATCGCGTCAATGGGTGAGATAAGAAGAGTGCCTTACTCTATATATTAAACTGATAACAATCAAGTATTATCCCAATGAAATTGCAGTGATTTAGCTATCTTATAAGTTAAATTCTTATTAAGAGAAATATTTTCAAATTATATCTTGAAATTATCTTATTAGACCCTATTTACAACAATGGAAAAATATGCTTATGCGATATTTTTATCATTATTTGACTGTTAAAGGGGAAAAATATGAATATCGAGAGATTTACTACTAAATTTCAACAAGCGATTGCAGATGCCCAATCGCTCGCATTAGGCAAAGATAATCAATTTATTGAGCCAGTACATTTGCTTAGTGCATTATTAAATCAGCAAGACGGTTCAATCGCACCGATTTTGACCGCAAGCGGTGTTAATTTAGCTCAACTAAAACAAGATATTTCAGCGGAAATGAATAAATTACCGCAAGTATCAGGCACTGGGGGCGATGTTCAACTTTCGCGTTCCTTGCTTAACTTGCTGAATTTATGCGATAAAATTGCTCAGCAGCATCAGGATAAATTTATTTCATCAGAACTTTTTTTATTGGCGATTTTAGATGAGAAAGGTTCGCTTGCTACGATTTTACAAAAAAATGGTGCACAAAAAGAACGAGTTATACAAGCTATTCAACAAATTCGAGGGGGACAAAACGTGAACGATCAATATGCGGAAGAAAACCGCCAAGCATTAGAAAAATATACTATTGATTTAACTGCACGTGCAGAAACGGGAAAATTAGATCCTGTAATTGGACGTGATGAAGAAATTCGTCGTACTATTCAGGTGTTACAACGTCGGACAAAAAATAACCCTGTGTTAATTGGTGAGCCAGGTGTGGGTAAAACCGCCATCGTTGAAGGGCTTGCTCAACGTATTGTCAATGGCGAAGTGCCAGAAGGATTAAAAAATAAACGGGTATTGGCACTTGATATGGGGGCATTAATCGCGGGAGCTAAATACCGCGGAGAATTTGAAGAACGTCTAAAAGCCGTATTAAATGAGTTAGGCAAAGAAGAAGGTCGCGTCATTTTATTTATTGATGAAATTCATACGATGGTGGGTGCGGGTAAAACTGACGGTGCAATGGACGCTGGTAACTTGCTTAAACCATCACTAGCACGCGGTGAGTTACATTGCGTGGGAGCGACAACACTGGATGAATACCGCCAATATATTGAGAAAGATGCGGCATTGGAACGTCGTTTCCAAAAAGTCTTTGTGGGTGAACCAAGTGTAGAAGACACTATCGCCATTTTACGTGGATTGAAAGAACGTTATGAAATTCATCATCATGTTCAAATTACTGACCCTGCGATTGTTGCTGCTGCGACTTTGTCGCATCGTTATATTTCTGATCGTCAATTACCAGACAAAGCCATTGATTTAATTGATGAAGCAGCATCAAGTATCCGAATGGAAATTGATTCAAAACCGCAACCATTGGATCGTTTAGAACGCCGTATTATCCAATTAAAATTGGAACAACAAGCGTTGAAAAAAGAAGAAGATGAGGCGAGCCGTAAACGTTTAGAAATGTTGGAACACGAATTATCCGACAAAGAACGTGAGTACGCAGAATTGGAAGAAGTATGGAAAAGTGAAAAAGCCGCACTTTCAGGCACTCAACATATTAAAGCGGAATTAGAAAATGCACGAACTCAAATTGAGCAAGCACGCCGTGCTGGCGATCTTAATCGGATGTCTGAATTGCAATACGGTGTTATTCCTGAGTTAGAAAAACAACTGGCACAGGCAGAAAACGCTGAAGGCAAAGAGATGAGCTTATTGCGTTATCGTGTTACCGATGAAGAAATTGCTGAAGTGCTTTCTCGTGCAACGGGTATTCCTGTTTCGCGTATGATGGAAGGTGAAAAAGAAAAATTGTTGCGAATGGAAGAAGAATTACATAAACGTGTTATTGGACAAAGCGAAGCGGTTGAAGCGGTTGCTAATGCGATTCGTCGTAGCCGAGCAGGGTTATCCGATCCAAATCGTCCGATAGGTTCGTTCTTGTTCTTAGGTCCAACAGGGGTCGGTAAAACTGAGTTGTGCAAAACCTTAGCTAATTTCTTGTTTGATGATGAAAATGCAATGGTGCGGATTGATATGTCTGAATTTATGGAAAAACACAGCGTATCGCGTTTAGTTGGTGCACCTCCAGGCTATGTAGGTTATGAAGAAGGCGGATATTTAACCGAAGCCGTAAGACGTCGTCCTTATAGCGTAATCTTATTAGACGAAGTGGAAAAAGCACACCCTGATGTCTTTAATATTTTGTTGCAAGTCCTTGACGATGGGCGTTTAACTGACGGGCAAGGTAGAACTGTTGATTTCCGCAATACCGTTGTGATTATGACCTCAAACTTAGGTTCAGATTTAATCCAAGAAAACAAAGAAATGGATTATGATTCAATGAAAGCTTTGGTGATGTCGGTAGTGGGGCAACATTTCCGCCCAGAATTTATCAATCGTATTGATGAAACTGTGGTATTCCACCCACTTGCAAAAGAAAATATTAAAGCGATAGCCAATATCCAATTACAACGTTTAACTCGCCGAATGGAAGGGCACGGTTATCAAATTCGTTTCAGTGATGCTGTCTTGGATTTCATTAGTGAAATTGGTTATGATCCTGTCTATGGTGCAAGACCGCTTAAACGTGCAATTCAACAAGATGTTGAAAATCCATTGGCACAACAAATTCTATCAGGTAAATTATTACCAGGTAAATTAGTTACTGTGGATTATGTTGATGGGAATATTGTTACTCAACAATAATCACGCGAAATAAAATTAAACCCCGCTTAGGCGGGGTTTATTTATTAGATAATACATTGTTTGATTTATGAGCTAATAGATTGGATCATATGACGCAATTGAGGTTCGATGACATTAAAGCTGAACCGTTCTAATGCTTCTGGGAATAGATCAATAAATTCTTGTTTTCTTTGATCATTATGGACTAATTGATACACAGTTTCTGCAAAATTTTCTTCTTCATTTTCTCCGAATGGAACAATGCAACCATATTTCCCGTTGCCCAATACATCTTTAACACCACTTCGGCAACCATAAGCAACAACAGGCGTACCACAAGCCATACTTTCCATAAATACGGTTGGTAGTCCTTCTGCCCAAGAAGTATGGATAAATAATTGTGCATTTTTCATAAATGGGAATGGATTATCACGCATTCCAAGTAATAAACAGTCATTTTCTAATCCTAGTTCCCAAATTAATTGACGTAATGCACCTTCTTCACCACCGCCGCCAATGATATATAATTTTTCTTTTAACCCTTTTTGTTTCAATTTATGGTAGATTCTAATCATTGCTCGATGATTTTTATAATTATATAGGGGCTGTACTAGATAACTAGGGAAATCTAATTTCAGGTTAGAATAATCCCT
>JAUNAB010000004.1 GCA_030527795.1 Pasteurellaceae bacterium
CATTTTAAAACAATTAGTAAAGCAGAATTTATTCTAGTTATCTAGTACAGCCCCATTATATAAACCTGCAACTGATAATAAATAAGGTTCTTTCATTAATTCTTGATCTTGTTCTGAAGGCAATTCATCCCTTTTTAAAGCAGCATTTTCGAGATCAAATGGATTATAAATCATCGTTATTGGTTTTTTGTCTAAATTGAGCTGTTGAATTGCCTGCTCTTGATATTCTACCATTTCATCAGCAATACAGACGAACCCAGAGAATTTATTAAAAATATAACGGCTTTGTTCTGGAGATTGCAACATTCTTGTGATTTGATCGTAAATATGTATCCATTGAATAACCTTAATATCGGGATGTAAATCATATTTTTGCAAGAAATTACTGAAAGAGCTATTAAAATCAATGATAATATCGTAATGTTCATTAATAGATGGTGTTGAATTGATGAAGTCTAATAAACGTTTTTCTTTAGAATATTCAATCTCATTTATCCAACTATTAAAATAATCTTTTTTGTTCTCATCAATATTTCTACTTATTAGAATTCGGGAAATATTACCAAATTCATATTCAATATGTGATAGCAGATGATGAACCTTGATATTTTCAGGAATATTTTCATTCCGAGGAGCTTCTTCTAATAACAGGGTAACGTCATAATCTTCTTGTTTTGCAAATATTTTGAGATAGTTTCTTAATATGGTTGTACAGCCACCAATTCTTAAACTGCCTTGTACAATTAGGATCTTCTTTTTCTTAATCATCTTAATTTCCTGTAGCGTGATGTAACTGTTAAATATGGTAACATTGAATTTACTTAATTTTAAATAAGTTTATTTTCCAATACCATATAATTTTAATTTATTTGCTACCGCGGTATGTGATAGTCCTAAACGATTGGCTAATTTTCTGCTGCTTGGATATTGTTGATAAAATTTGGTGAGAACCATTGCTTCAAAATTATGCATAATTTGCTCTAGGCTTTCGTTACCAAATTGATCTAAATCTAAAGAAAAGGTTTGGGGTTGGGATAAATTTAATTGCTCAATAGTTAGCTTGCCATCTTTTGTCAAACAACAAGCCCGATACAATGCATTATAGAGCTCTCGTACATTGCCTTGCCAATGTTGTTCAAGGAGATAATTAATGAAATTTTGATCCCATTTGGGCGTGGGAATAGCGAGAGTTTGGCTAATTTGTTGCAAGAAAATGTCTGTCAAAAAGGGAATATCCGCTTGGCGTTCTCGGAGTGGGGGAATGTGCAAGGTTAGGACTGCTAAGCGATGGAACAAATCACTACGCATTTTTCCGTCGTGAACGGCTTGTTGTAATGGCGTTTGACTGGTGCAAATTACGCGCACATCTGAATAATGTTCTTGCTCTTCACCTACACGGCGAAATGTGCCGTCATTTAGAAAGCGTAGTAATTTTGCTTGCAGTAATAACGGCAATTCGGCAACGCTATCAAGTAATACCGTGCCACCGTTGGCATATTCAAAAAAACCTGTGTGAGCATTGTCTTCATTTGCTCGTCCAAACATTTCGCTTTCGGCATCTTCCGCAGGTAATCCTGCACAGTTTACCGCGATAAACTTTTGTTGTTTACGTTGGCTAAAATGGTGGCAAGCCTTAGCGAGTAGTTCTTTTCCTGTGCCTGTTTCCCCTTCAATCAACAAGGGTGCATCAAGGGATGCAAAGGTTTTTGCGGTTTCCAATAGCGTTTGCATTTTGCCACTTTGTGCAACAATATCGTCAAAATATTGGAATTGGTTGGCTTTTGAAAATGCAACTGACATTGGTTTTTTCCTTTTTCGTTTAACTCATTAGGGCGATCATACTTGATTTATGTAAAGTTTCCAAATTATTCGTCAAAAATTGTTTACACTTTTTCTTTTTGTTTCAATGGGCTAAGCACGGTTTTCTTAATTTGTGTCAAGAGTTCACGATGAATGTCAGTTAACCGCGGTCTTTCATTGGCTTGGAAATGTAAAGGGCGGCAGAATTCCATTGCTTTAATGCCTAAGCGAGCGGTGAGTAAGCCAACGCCGATCCCCTGTGCTGCACGTGCGGAGAGCTTGGCTGCGATATCTTGGGATAACCAATCTATACCTATTTCTTGCACTAATTCAGTTGCACCTGCAAACGCGATATTAAGTAACACCATTTTAAATAAGCGTAATCGGCTAAAATAGCCCAGTTCAATGCCGTATAGTTTCGCAATTTGATTGATTAAGCTAATGTTACGCCACGAAATAAATAACATATCAACGAGAGCCAGTGGGCTAATAGCCACAATTACGCCACTTTCAATTGCATTGCGAGTAATTAAATTAATCGCTTGTTTATCAAAGGATTGCAATACATTACGGCTAAATAGATAGGCGACTTCTTGACCCGAATGTGCAGGCGTAATCTGCTGTTGCCATTGTTTTAGGGTGGGATTTTGCCGTGCTAAATGAATTTCATCAGCGATGTTTAAGCATAATTGTTCGCTCTGTTCCGCATCAAAAACGATTAAATTTTTGTCCGCGGTTTTCTCTTGTAACGCCATATGCTTACTCAATTTGATTATCCGACGGTATTCATTGAGTAACGCAAAGAGCCCCAATCCGAGCGTGGCACAGCTGACTATCGCAAAAACAAAATAGATCCATTGATGTTGTTGCCACGTGTCAAGTAACCATTGTATTGACTGAGCAATGGTTGCACCGAGAAATAGGGTAATGGTGATAATCAATGCTGATTTCCACCAACGTGGCTTCGGTTGTAGCATTGACTCTAAGCCATCATCTTGCCATTCATCCGTGAGATGTTGGCTATCAATAGGATCAATTTCTATTTCATTTTGTTCATTATGAAATTGGCGTTTAGGGATAAAGGCAATGTTTTCATCCTGAGTATTGGTTTGTTCAAAAAATTTTTTGTCATTCATCGTGTTTGTTCATTTAGTCAAGTTTATCGGCTAGTAAAAATTGCAATACTGCATCTATTCTTAAATGGGGAATGGGGTTGTTCGGATCGAGTGGTTGCGGAGCAAATTGATCAAATTCAAATTGGTTGTGTTGCCAAAAGTCAGCATTGGGCAAACGGTTTGGTACAGATCCAGGGAAGACGGTAATTTGTTGCCTATCTTGCGCTCTGATACCGCGGATCGCTTTGTAAGTTTGCCCATTTTCATTAATATTCAGTTGTTGAGTTGTACGAATAGCCGCAATTGTGCCATATTCTGTCGGAATTTCCGCAAAATCAGCATAGCGCCCACTACCTTGAACTAATTGACGCATTAGGCTGATAAGTTGGGGAAATTGATCGCTGGTAATATGATCGGCTTTGGTCGCAAGAAACATCAATTTATCAATACGTGGCGAGAATAGACGGTGTAAAAAGGTGCGTTTACCATAATGGAAATTTTTAAAGAGTTGTTGTAGCCCTTCTTGCATATCATTGAAGGCTTGATAGCTATGATTTAATGGGGTTAAACAATCGGCTAAGATCACTTGGCGATCAAAATGGGCGAAATAATCTTGGTAAAAACGCTTCACAATTTTTCCTCGGTAATAGTCAAAACGCTGATTGAGTAGAGCAAAATAGCTGTTTGGTGCGTGATGTTGTTTGAGTTGTTGCCATTGTGTATCTGTTAAATGAAGTAATGGGAAAAATTGTAACGCGGGCGCACCTTCTAATTCGCCTGGTAACACAAATCGTCCAGGTTGAATGAAGTGCAGTCCCTGCGCTTTGCATTGATGTAGATAGGCGGTGTAATCTTGTGCTAACCGTGCTAACGTATCTTCATTAGCAGGTGCGTTCAAATCGAGCTGTTGGGTTTTGTTGAACCACGTTTGAGCTAATTCTGCACGAATGCCTTGATGGTGCTGTTCCATTAGGGTTGACCATTGCTGGAAGTTCATCTCGAGCAATGGGAGATCCAGTAACCATTCCCCGGGGTAATCAAAAATATCAACATATAGGGTTCCGCGTTCTTTGATATAACTAAGCAAACCTGATTGGCGTTGGTAGCGGATTGCAAGGCGAGTTTCGCTCACGCCACGAGTGGATGCGGGAAATTGTGGCGGAGTTTGTTGAAGTGCATTAAGATTTTGTTCATATTCAAAACGTGGAATATTTAAATCAGGCTGTGCAACACGTTTGACGCTGATAATTTGTTGATTACGTGCAGGTTCAAACAAGGCTAATGAGTTATTTCCTACGTGATTAATATGCAATAATTGATTGATCAAACTGGTAATAAAAGCGGTTTTACCACTTTGACTTAATCCTGTGACGGCAATACGCAAACTGCGATCGAGACCGCGGTTGATAAATTGATTTAGCTCATTTTGTAGGCTATTAAACATTTTTATTTCTCAATTTGATTAAACTATTCTAAAATCACCACTAATTTATCACGAATACGATCTTTTCGCTCATTATGTTGCAGAGAAAACATTTTCTACTTTTACTGATTAACTTAGGTTGTATGCCGTTGTTATGGGCTGCACCACAAGTTCCTGCTGAATTAAGCAATAATGGGTTGATTTATTGTACTCAAACTAATTCCTTTTCGTTAAATCCACAGACCGTGGATGCGGGAACCAATATGAATGTGGTGACGGAACAGATTTATAACAAGTTATTTGAATTAAAAAATAATGATGATAAGTTAAGCCCTGCATTAGCACAGTCTTATTGGGTTTCTGCGG
Source organism: Pasteurellaceae bacterium (assembly GCA_030527795.1). Lineage (GTDB taxonomy): Bacteria > Pseudomonadota > Gammaproteobacteria > Enterobacterales > Pasteurellaceae > JAUNAB01. Next base: position 4,705 of record JAUNAB010000004.1, read on the forward strand.
ATGGTAAAGAAATTTATATCCAATTACGTCAAGGCGTGAAGTTTCATCATACGCCTTGGTTTACACCGACCCGTGATTTTAATTCATCGGATGTGGTTTTTTCTTTAAATCGAATTTTAGGACACGATACCTCTTTGCCTGAGTTTGATTCAGAAGAACAGAAATCAGATCATCGCCAGTATAAAATTTTTCATCAACAAGCCAAAAAGGTGCATTTCCCTTATTTTGAAAGTATTAAGTTAAATGAAAAAATTGCGAGTGTGGAAGCCTTAGATCCTTACCAAGTCAAAATCACCTTGTTTCAGCCTGATGCATCAATTCTGTCGCATTTAGCGAGCCAGTACGCGGTCATTTTTTCACAGGAATACGCCTTGCAATTAAATGCAGATGATAACTTAATGCAACTTGATATGTTACCCGTTGGCACGGGACCTTATCAATTAAAAGATTATCAACGCAATCAATACGTGCGTTTGCAACGAAATAAGGATTTTTGGAACAAGGATGCGAAAATTGATAACATTGTTATTGATTTGACAACTGAGCGGAATGGACGGTTGGCTAAATTTTTTAATGGTGAGTGTCATATTGTCGCCTTTCCTGAATTTAGCCAATTAGGGTTATTACAAAAAGAAAATCTGCATTTTCAAACGCAGTTTAGTGAAGGAATGAACCTTGCATTTTTAGCCTTTAATTTCCAAAAGGCGAAAATGCACGATATTGCTTTACGTCAAGCTATATCACAAGCGATTAATCGTAAACGTATTATTCAAGATATTTATTATAATACGGCAAACCTGGCTAATCATATTTTGCCCCCGATTTCTTGGGCTGCGGATAATCAATCTCCACCTTATGCTTATGATTATCATCCAGAACAAGCGAAAGCCTTTTTCCAAAACAAAAATATAAATTTAGTGATGTGGGTGTTAAATGATGAGCAAGTTTATAATCCCGCACCATTAAAAATGGCAGAGCTGATTCGATTTGATTTAGCTCAAGTGGGGGTACGGGTAAAAGTTAAGTCCGTTACGCGTAATTATTTGATTGAACAGCTTAAAAATAAGACTGAAGATTACGATATGATTTTAACGGGATGGTTAGCCAGTACATTAGATCCTGATAGTTTTATTCGCCCAATTTTAAGTTGTGCGACCCAAATGGACATCACGAATTTAGCAAATTGGTGCTATCCTGCATTTGATCAATTAATTAATCAAGCGTTGACGAACGAACAAAAAACATTGCGTGCAAAAGAATATGCCCAAGCACAACAAGTTCTTGAAAATCAAGTTCCGATAGTTCCTATTGCACATGTTAAGCGTGTTTTATTAATTAACACACGTGTAAAAGGGGTAACCACATCGCCTTTTGGTAATATGAATTTTGAACAATTATCCTTAAAAAAGGAGGATAATGAATGATTGGTATTTTTTGTCGTCGTATATTACTGACGTTGATTACATTATTTATCTTATCGGTGATTAGCTATATTATTTTGGCGCGAGATCCCCTAAACCAACCGCTATTTAGCCCAAATGTCTTTGTGGGGTATCTTTATTATGCAGAAATGCTTTTGCACGGTGATTTAGGTATTACCTATAATGGCGGAGAATCGTTAATTTCCTTAATTTTAACAGTCTTGCCTCCCACTCTTGAACTTTGTTTTGCCGCAATGATCTTGGCGTTGGTGATAGGTATTCCACTGGGATTTATTGGAGCATTAAATCGGCACCAATGGTGCGGAAAGGCGATTAATATATTGTCATCATTTGGGTTATCGTTACCTATTTTCTGGCTTGCACCAATTTTGTTATACTTTGCGGCTATTCATCATTGGGAAATTTCCGCGGTGGGGCAAATCAATTTATTGTATGAAATACCCGCGGTTACAGGGTTTGATATTATTGATGTGTGGTTTGTTGATCAACCTTATCGTATTAAAATTATCCAAAGCGTTTTGCAACATCTTGTATTGCCAACTTTAGTGTTGGCGATTTCGCCTACGATGGAGATTACACGCTTAGTGAAACAACGAGCTGAATTTATTTTTACTCAAAATTTTTCAAAAGTTGCGATCACAAGAGGTTGGTCTGCATTTAGAATTTTGCGGAAATACGGGATAAGGGATACCTTGCCTTTGCTTATTCCGCAAACAACAAACCAATTTACGCTAGTGTTAGCACAATGTATGTTAATTGAAAGTAGCTTTGGTTGGCCAGGCATTGGGCGTTGGCTTATAGAGGCAGTGGCACAACAGGACTACAATAGTATTTCAGCTGGCGTGGTGGCAATCGGAGTAACCATTATTTTAATTAATTTAGTGAATGGCTTATTTAGCTTTTTACTTGATCCATTAGGACGCAAGGGGTGGTATGCTCGATAAAGATCCTGAAGAATTTCGCGATAATCACAGTTTAATTGAAATTTGGCAGTTGTTTCGGCGTAATCGGCAAGCCTTATTTTGTTTTTATCTTTTTGTTTTATTGTGCATTATTGCCTTATTTAGCCCTTTATTTGCACCTTACAGTAGCGATATGCAATTTGTTGGACAAGAACTTACGCCACCATCTTGGGCGGAGCAGGGTAAAGTGGCTTATTTCTTTGGCACCGATGATATTGGTCGAGATGTATTAAGTCGGTTAATTTATGGTTCAACCTACACCTTTGGCTGTGCAATGTTGGTGGTGCTATTAACGGGAATATTCGGCGGAATATTAGGGATTTTATCGGGTATGTCCGATGGATTAAAATCCCGAATTCTTAATCACTTCTTTGATGCATTTTTGGTGATCCCTATTTTGCTTATTGCAATCATTATTGCGACATTAATGCAACCAAGTTTGGTTAACGCAATGTTGGCGATTACTTTAGCACTCTTGCCTAACTTTATTCATTCAATTTCTAAAGCAATTCAACAAGAATTAAAAAAAGAATATGTTTTAGCGTTGCGTTTAGATGGCGCAACGAACCAAGTGCTACTTAAAGAAACTATTTTACCTAATATCAGTAGCGTTTATGTGAAGCAATTATCAAATGCCTTTGTCTTGGCTATTTTAGATATTAGTGCGTTAAGTTTTATTCGGCTTGGGGCACAACGCCCAACGCCAGAATGGGGGGCAATGATTAAAGATAGTTTAGATTTGATTTATCTTGCACCTTGGGCGGTGATTTTACCTGGGATTGCGATTATTTTAAGTATTTTAATCATCATTATTATGAGTAACGGCTTAATCAAAGCCATCGACAAATATCATCAATAGGACTGACTTATGGCGTTACTTGATATTCGGAATCTTTGTATTGAAATAAAAACTCCAACGGGTCGCGTTAGGGTGGTGGATAACGTTAATCTCACACTCAACGAAGGCGAAATCTGTGGTTTAGTTGGTGAATCTGGGTCAGGAAAAAGTTTAATTGCCCGCGTAATTTGTAATGCATTTAAAAATAATTGGATTATTCGTGCCGACCGTTTTCGGTTTGATGATATTGAATTGCTGAAATTAAGCCCTGCTAAACGGCGTAAAATCGTGGGTAAACAAATCTCAATGATTTTCCAAGATCCCCTTACTTGTCTTGAACCGAGTCGTAAAATTGGCAAGCAAATTATTCAAAATATCCCATCTTGGACATTTAAAGGACGTTGGTGGCAATGGTTCGGTTGGAAAAAAAGACGTGCGATTGAGCTATTGCATCGTGTTGGTATTCGGGATCATAAAGATATTATGCGTAGCTATCCGCACGAAATTACCGAAGGAGAAGGGCAAAAAGTGTTGATTGCGATTTCGGTAGCAAATCAACCGCGTTTATTAATCGCTGATGAACCCACTAACGCCCTTGATGCGATGACCCAGCAACAAATTTTCCGTTTGTTATCCAGTATGAACCAAAATAATGGCACAACGGTTTTGCTTACCAGCAATGATATTGCGAGCATTAGCGAATGTTGCGATCGCTTCGTGGTGCTATATTGTGGGCAAAATGCAGAATCTGGCAATAAAGAAGATATTTTGGACAATCCACATCATCCTTATACCGCCGCATTATTGCATTCCATTCCCGATTTTAGCCAACCTCTGCCATTGAAAAGCCATTTAAATACCTTGCGTGGCACAGTTCCCCTATTGCAGAATTTACCAATCGGTTGTCGTTTAGGACCACGTTGCCCCTTTGCACAAAAACAATGCACCCACAAACCGCCATTACGCCGTATTAAACAGCGGGAATTTGCTTGTTATTATCCGCTTAATTTACGTGAAAATAGCAAGAAAAAGCCCGTGCAAACGGCAGAACCACTTATGCTTAGCGAGAAAAAGGATTAGTTATGATGCCATTACTTGAAGTGCAAAATTTGTCAAAATCCTTTGTTGATCAGCAAGGTGTATTTCATCGAGAAGAATTTAATGCGGTAAATAACCTTAGCTTCAATTTAGACCGCGGTAAAACCTTAGCGATTTTAGGCAATAACGGTTCAGGCAAATCCACATTAGCAAAAATGGTTGCAGGGATTATCGAACCGAGTGCGGGCAAAATCATATTTAAACAGCAAGAATTAGCCTTTGGCGATTATTCTTATCGGGCAAAACATATTCGTATGGTCTTCCAAGATCCGAACAATGCGATTAATCCGCGTCTTAATATTGGGCAAGTTTTAGATGCACCTTTGCGTTTGACAACCGCATTATCAACCGCAGAACGTAATGAGAAAATTTTCAATACCTTACGTTTAGTTGGGCTTTATCCAGATCACGCCAATGTCAAAATCCATAGCTTATCGGTTAGCCAAAAACAGCGTGTTTCATTGGCGAGAGCGATTATTTTAGATCCCGAATTGGTGATTTTTGATGATGCGTTTAATATGTTGGATTCATCGGTAAAAACGCAATTAATTAACTTAATTCTCACATTACAAGAACGGCTTGGCTTGGCGTATCTGTATATTGGGCAACACCTTGGCATTTTAAAGCATATTTCCGATTATGTTTTAGTAATGGATAATGGCGAAATGGTGGAATATGGCAGCACACGTCAATTATTCACGCAGCCAAAAAGTGAAATAACAAGGCGTATTGTTGAAAGTCAATTTGGTCAATTACTCACAGATCGGGCGTGGCAAGAAAAAGAAAGCTAGTTTAACTGATTAATTGACAAAAACCGCGGTCAAAAAATAAATAAAATTTTGACCGCGGTTTTTACTATTTGATTTCAGTTAAATCAATATTTTTGGTTTCTTTTGAATAATAGAGAGCGATTAACGTAATGATAGCGTTGATGGCTAAATAAACCCCAACGCCCATAATGCCATAAAGTTCGTTTAATTTCATTGACACCATTGTCGCTAAACTTGCACCGACAATAGATGAAAAATTATAGGCTAACGATGCACCAGAATAGCGGACTTCTGTTGGGAACAGCTCAGGCAACAGTGCTGCCATTGGGCCGAAAGTCATTCCCATAAAGATCATACCGATCACTAAGAACGCTAACACTGAGTTGGCTGTGCCGTTGTTTAAAAAAACAGGCATACAAAAACCGAAAATCATAATCGCAAATGTGACACCTAATAACCATTTACGGCGACCAATTTTGTCGGCGTAAATGCCAGAAATGCTGATAAAGATCGCAAAAATGACCGCGGCAATAAGGAGAAATCCCGTGAAGGTATTGGCAGGGATGCCTAAGCCCATAGTATAACCGGCTTTGGATAAAGTGGGCGCACTTTTAGAATACACTTGCACAAATGCCGTCATAATATAGAACAACACATAGGTGGTGCTCATAATAAAGATACCTAAGATCAAAGGTTTAAGGTGATGGCTGAATACTTCTTTCACGGGGGCTGAGCGTTTTTTGCCTTGGACTTCAACAGCTTTAAACACGTGGCTTTCGTGTAAACTTAAACGAACATACAAGCCGACCAACACTAAAATAACGGAGGCAATAAAGGGAATACGCCACGCCCATTCCACTAAAGCTTGGCTACCAAAATAGCCTGCCACTAAGAAAAAGACGCCATTGGCTAAAAACAATCCGATAGGAGCGCCAAGTTGTGGGAATGTGCCGTACCACGCCCGTTTGCCTTCAGGGGCATTTTCTGTGGCGACCAATGCCGCACCGCCCCATTCACCGCCTAACCCTAAGCCTTGTCCAATGCGACATAAACAAAGGAAAAACGTCGCCCATACACCAATGGATTGATAAGTCGGCAATAAGCCGATCGTCACGGTTGAAATGCCCATTAATAACAAGGAGGCAACTAAGGTTTTTTTCCGACCAATTTTATCGCCAAAATGACCGAATAATGCTGAACCAATCGGGCGAGCAAAAAAGGCTAAGGCAAGTGTGGATAGGGAAAGTAATTGATCTGATACGGGGTCGCCTGAATGAAAGAATTGGGTGTTGAACACTAACACTGTGGCGGCAGCGTAAATATAATAATCAAAAAATTCAATTGCGGTCCCCATCATTGAGGCTATCGCAACATTGCGTGGGTTATTACGCAATAGGTTGGTTTGAGTTGACACAGAGCTTCCTTAAGTAAAAACAATGAAAACGATAAAAATAGGTGGCATTTGCCACCCCTAATTGGCAAAAATCCTATCACTTAATTGTTCACTAAACAACCCGATATAATAAAAAAAACGCAGATTTTTTGTCCGCGGTTTAGAAAAAATTAGGCAAAAGCCCGATAAACTTTGAATTTATTACTTTTGGCGAGAACTTGATGTGAACCAAAATAGCGATCAAGTAAATCAGGATAAGACAAAAAGCGATTGGCGACAATGCGTAATTCTCCACGTGGCAGTAAATGATTTTTAGCCTGTGAAATCAATGCATTTACTGCACGATAGGCGGTGTCAATGCCGTCGTGAAAAGGCGGATTAGACACAATCAAGTCAAATTTTCCGTCAATATCAGAAAACACATCGCTCGCTACCAATATTGCACTTAATTGATTGCGTGCTAAGGTTTCTCTTGTAGAAGCTAAGGCTAAAGCGTGAATATCGCTCATTGTTAATTCAATCAATGGGTTATGTTGTTTGAGATACGCACCGACTATTCCAGCGCCGCAGCCAAGATCTAATACCTTACCCTGAATTTTTTGTTGGAATGTGGATAACAATAATGCTGTTCCCGCATCCAATTCATTAGCACTGAACACTCCAGGTAAGCTGTGGATAACCAAATTATCCAATGCATCGTGCTGATAAGTTTTCCAAAAATCAGCGAATTGGAATGGCACGCTTTTCGTTAACTCAAAATGATATAATCCACAACGGCGTGCACTATCAATTTTCGCAATGTTGCCATAGGAGGCGAGTAAATTTTCAACTGAACGCACACCGCAGCGGTTCTCGCCGACGATTAACATTTTTTGCCCTAAGGGTGCGTGTGAGAGCAGTTGGAATAACTGAAATTGGACTTCTTGTTTATTTTTTGTCCAATAATAAATGATTAAGTCTGCTGAATTCTCAATTTCTTCGCCAAAATTGACCGCGGTTTTGGCACGTTTCGCATAATCAAAATACCACGACCAAACTGTCACGGCATTGCCTTGATTTTGAATTTGTGTGGGAAAATCATCATTGATTGCCCCTGCAAAAAGTAAAGATTGGTTTGCCAGTAAGGGCAAATGGCGTTCAAGAACTTGGCTTTCAACCGTTAGCATAATGTGATCCTGTGTTTAATCTGATAAAACCTATTTTAGCAAAAAAACTGAAGTTGCAGGCAAATAATGTTAGAATGAACCCGTTGAGTAGGGGGCGAATGTGAATAGCACAACAAAACGTGATTTAGTATTACAACAAATGGGGATTAGCCAGTGGCAACTGTGTCATCCCGAACGGCTTAAAGGGGCTGTCAATATTTGTTTGGCATCACATATTCAGCTCGTCATTTTAAGTGATGAAGCCATTTCATTACGTGATCCTTATTTGCAAGATATTTTGCGTGCTGTTGAACTCAACAAAAACGATTGTGCAGTTGCACAATTTACGCAACTGGAATATTTACAGCTTGCAGAGCCGACAAATTTTTTACTATTTGAAAAAAATAACGCCATTTTTGACCGCGGTTTAGCTAAATTGAAGGTGAAAAATTGTATCTATTCCGCCCCGTTTTCCCAGCTAAAGCAAGATCCGCAAGCTAAACGCCAGTTATGGCAAGCATTACAAGTATTGGCAAGTTAAAATGAACGAAAACCTGATTCAGATTTTACCGATAGAAGAAGACGATTTTGATGCGTTGTTGAATATTGAACAATCTGCTCATTCTGTCCCTTGGTCGCTTGGCACGCTAAAAAATAATCAGGGTGAACGCTACCTAAATTTTAAACTGTTACTTGATAAACAAATTATTGGGTTTGCGATTTGCCAATTTGTGTTAGATGAAGCGACTTTATTTAATCTCGCCATTCACCCTAAGCAACAAGGGAAAAAATTCGGTTTTATCTTATTGAAATATCTCATAAAACAACTACAACAGCGAGATATCCAAACACTGTGGCTTGAAGTGCGCGAAAGTAACCAACGTGCACGAGCGTTGTATGAAAAAATGGGATTTAACGCCATTGACACACGTAAAAATTATTATCCAACGCCCGATGGCAAACGAGAAAATGCGATAGTGATGGTTGGCACAATGGATCTCTTGATGGAAATCGCGGAATATGGTTAACAACTGTTGAAATTTAAAGCGAATAGATATAAAAACACAATTTATACTTGCAAGCCTTTCTAATAGCCGTATAATGCAGAACTGTCAAACAGAAATTCATTTCCCTTGCCAGTGTGACGAAATTGGTAGACGTAGCGGATTCAAAATCCGCCGCCCTTAAAAGCGTGTCGGTTCGAGTCCGACCACTGGCACCAATATCATAATTCATAGTCGTTCATTATCTATTGCAATATTTTATAGAATATATCTTTTAACGGTTCTAATGCTATTTATATTTTATTATTGTGCATATCTTGATTATGCTAGTATAAACTATCTTAATTAGTGTAACGAAAGGTAAATTAATGGTATTAATAGTTTTTATTTTATTCTCTGTCTTAAAGTATTCTAGTTTACTTTTAAGTTAATATTATTTCCCATTATTCCATATCAAAATTAAAGATTGATCTCCCTTTCTTTGTTCTAGCCTCTAACGTATAATTAGCGAGTTATTTCACTTCACTCAATAAGGATAAACAATGAAAAAGGTTAATTTTAGCTTTATCGCATTAAGTTCAGCGTTGTTACTTTCAGCTTGTGCTGCTCCGAAAAATGATGTGCAAGCCAATAAACTCTTGCAAGAGCAAGTGGTGATGGGGTTAGATTGGATGCAGCAATCTGGTGAATATAATGCTTTAACTTACCAAGCGTTTAATGCTGCACAGATGGCATTTGATCAAGCCAAAGTTAAAAAAGGCAAGAAAAAAGCTGTTGTGGTGGATTTAGATGAAACAATGATTAATAACAGTTTATACGCAGGTTGGCAAGTGAAAACAGGAACGCCTTTTGATAGTAAAGATTGGACACGTTGGGTCAATGCTCGTCAGGCTTATGCTGTTTCAGGTGCGGTAGCTTTTAATAATTATGTGAATACACATAATGGAAAAATGTTTTATGTAACTAATCGTAATGCAAGTAATGAAAAAGTCGCAACAATGGACGATATGAAACGTTTAGGATTCAATGGCGTGACGGACGATGCATTTTATTTGAAAACAGATAAATCGGCGAAATCCGATCGTTTTGCTGAAATTGAAAAACAAGGTTATGAAATTGTGTTATATGTAGGCGATAACTTAAATGATTTTGGTGATGCAACTTATCATAAATCAAATAGCGAACGCCGTGATTTTGTTGAGCAAAATCAGAATTTATTTGGTAAAAAATTCATTATGTTACCTAACCCAAATTATGGGGATTGGGAAAGTGGTTTAGCACCAAATTATTATAAAGGCGATGCCAATAAACGCATTGATGTTCGTCATAATGCGATTAAAGCTTGGGATGGTAAATGATTTAACTCATTGATTTTATTTTGATTTATTTTTAGACGCCATATTGAATCTGAGCAAAAACCTCCGATCAAAATGGCGTTGTTTTTTTATGTTGATATGTGATTTGGCGAGAGTAAAAATGTTGCAAAATATTAGGATTGTTTTATTAGAAACCTCTCATTCAGGCAATATCGGTTCAACCGCTCGTGCGATGAAAACGATGGGATTGCACGAGTTGGTGTTAGTAAATCCTAAAGTTGCATTGGATGAACAGGCAATCGCATTAGCTGCGGGAGCGGATGATGTGATTCGGCAAGCAAAAATTGTGTCAACCTTTGAGCAAGCGATAGCCGATTGCACGTTAGTGATTGGGACGAGTGCGCGTTTGCGGCATTTACAAAATACGTTGATTGAGCCACGTGAGTGTGCTGAAAAAGCGGTGCAAAGTGCGCAGCAAAATAAAGTGGCTATTGTGTTTGGGCGTGAGCGAGTAGGATTGCATAATGATGAGTTGTTAAAATGCCACTATCATTTAACCATTCCAGCCAATCCTGATTATACGTCTTTAAATTTGGCAATGGCGGTGCAAATTGTGTGTTATGAGTTGCGAATGGCGTTTTTAGCACAGCAAAGCCAACATAAAAATCCTGTTATTTCAATAGATATTGACAATCAAAATGCGGATTTTTATCCAAATTTTCAGCAGTTAGAACATTTCTTTTCTCGTACCGAACAGCTTTATCAGCAGCTAGGATTTGTTCAAAATCAAGCAGTTATCCCAAAATTAAGACGACTTTATCAGCGAGCCAGAATTGAAAAAAATGAGCTCAATATTTTGCAAGGGATGTTGACTGCGGTCGAAAAACAGCTTGGTTTAAAATAACAATAGTTGACTAATTTACAAGGGTATGTAAACTATGTGCCATTGTTATTCATACGTTGTGATTTTTAAAGGAAAAGAAAGATGAAACTGACTTCTAAAGGGCGTTACGCAGTAACTGCAATTTTAGATGTAGCATTGCACACGAATGATGATCCCGTCACCTTATCTGATATTTCCACTCGTCAGCAAATTTCGCTTTCTTATTTAGAACAACTGTTTGCAAAATTACGTCGTTATGGTTTAGTGAAAAGTGTTCGTGGTCCAGGTGGCGGTTATCAATTAGGCTTACCTGCGGAGCAAATTTCGATTGCAATGGTGATTGCTGCGGTAAATGAAAATATCAATGTAACCAAATGTTTAGGTCAGGGAAATTGCCAAGGTGGTGTGGAATGTTTAACGCACGCATTATGGGATCAATTAAGTCAGCGTATTGAAGATTTTTTAAATGAAATTACCTTAGCAGAATTAGTTGAACAGCAATCGGAAAAGCAAAATAAACACCAGAAGCATCAAGATTTTGAAAATTTGTTAGTGGTAAATAGTTAACAATAATAAGTAATGCGGCAAAAACCGCGGAAAAAATTAAGCACGTTTTTATTAGGAGTGAGAAACAAATGAAATTACCCATTTATTTAGATTATGCTGCAACTTGCCCAGTGGATGAGCGTGTAGCGAAAAAAATGCTGGAATATATGACCAATGATGGTGTTTTTGGTAACCCTGCATCTCGTTCACATAAATTTGGTTGGCAAGCAGAAGAAGCCGTTGATATTGCACGTAATCAAATTGCAGATTTAATTGGTGCGGATAGCCGTGAGATTGTCTTTACTTCAGGGGCAACAGAATCTGATAATTTAGCGATTAAAGGTGCGGCACATTTTTACCAAACGAAAGGTAAACATATCATTACTTGCAAAACTGAGCATAAAGCAGTGTTAGATACTTGTCGCCAATTAGAACGTGAAGGATTTGAAGTCACCTATTTAACACCGAAAAGCGATGGTATCGTTGATTTAGCAGAGCTAGAAGTGGCGATGCGTCCTGATACGATTTTAGTTTCCATTATGCACGTCAATAATGAAACTGGCGTTATCCAAGATATTGCGGCAATTGGTGAATTATGCCGTTCCCACAAAATTTTGTTCCACGTTGACGCAACACAAAGTGTGGGTAAATTACCGATCAATTTAGCGGAATTAAAAGTGGATTTGATGTCAATGTCAAGCCACAAATTATATGGGCCAAAAGGGATTGGAGCGTTATATGTTTGCCGTAAACCTCGGGTGCGTTTAGAAGCGATTATTCACGGCGGTGGACATGAGCGTGGTATGCGTTCAGGAACTTTACCTGTGCATCAAATTGTGGGAATGGGCGAAGCATACCGCATTGCTAAAGAAGAAATGGCAACCGAAATGCCACGTTTAACTGCGTTACGCGATCGTTTGTATAATGGTTTAAAAGATATTGAAGAAACCTATGTTAATGGTTCAATGGAACATCGTGTTGGCACAAATTTAAATATTAGTTTCAACTATGTTGAAGGCGAATCCTTGATGATGGCATTGCGTGATATTGCCGTTTCATCAGGATCAGCTTGTACTTCTGCCAGTCTTGAACCGTCTTACGTTCTGCGTGCGTTAGGTTTAAATGACGAATTAGCACATAGTTCAATTCGTTTTAGTATCGGTCGTTATACCACTGAAGAAGAAATTGATTATACGATCAGCTTAATGCAAGGTGCAGTGCAGAAATTGCGCGATCTTTCTCCTTTATGGGAAATGTTCAAAGAAGGGATTGATTTAAATTCAATTGAATGGTCACATCATTAATTAACGAGTAAGCAAGGAATAAGAAAATGGCATATAGCGAAAAAGTTATTGATCACTATGAAAATCCGCGTAATGTGGGTTCATTTGATAAAAAAGACAGTGCAGTTGGCACAGGAATGGTTGGTGCGCCTGCTTGTGGCGATGTTATGCAATTACAAATCAAAGTAAACCAAGATGGTATTATTGAAGATGCAAAATTTAAGACCTACGGTTGTGGCTCGGCAATTGCATCAAGTTCATTAATTACGGAATGGGTAAAAGGCAAATCTCTTGATGAAGCCCAAGCAATTAAAAACAGTCAAATTGCAGAAGAGTTAGAATTACCGCCAGTAAAAGTGCATTGTTCAATTCTGGCTGAAGATGCAATTAAAGCGGCAATTGCTGATTATAAAGAAAAAAATAATAAATAGTTCCGAAAAGGCATTCTAAAGAAAGGATCTCGCTATCCCGTATTTAGTTTGCCCCTTAAATCTTTTCATCTTAAGGATATTCTATGGCGATAACATTAACTTCATCTGCAGCAGATCGTGTACGTGCTTTCCTTGCGAATCGTGGCAAGGGCATTGGTTTACGCTTAGGGATCAAAACATCAGGTTGTTCAGGTTTAGCTTATGTACTTGAATTTGTTGATGAATTAAACGAAGATGATATTGTCTTTGAGCAAGATGATGTAAAAGTGATTGTTGATGCGAAAAGTCTTGTTTATCTTGAAGGAACGCAATTAGATTTTGTCAAAGAAGGGTTAAATGAAGGCTTTAAGTTCATTAATCCGAACGTAAAAGATCAATGCGGTTGTGGTGAAAGTTTTAACGTTTAATCTAATGAGATGAAAATGAATAACCCTTTTGAATTGTTTGATTTACCTATTGCCTTTGAGATCGATCAGCAGGCGTTATCCTCACGTTATTTAGCATTACAAAAATCTCTTCATCCTGATAATTTTGTGCACGCTAGCTCACAAGAACAACGATTATCAATGCAAAAGTCGGCAGAGATTAACGATGCGTTACAAATCTTAAAAGATCCTATTGCACGAACAGATTGTATTATTGCATTGAATACTGGCGAACAAGTCAATGTAGAAGAAAAAAGCAGTCGCGATCTGGCATTTTTAATGCAACAAATGGAATGGCGTGAGCAGCTTGAAGAGTTAGAACAACGCAATTCGTTGGATGAACTCGCTGATTTTAGTCAGCAGATTATTTCGCAACAGCGTGAATTTTTGAGCCAAATTTCGTCCGCGGTATTAGCAAAAAATTGGCAATTAGCGGGACAGCTCAATGATCGTTTACGTTTTATTAAGAAATTAATTGTTGAAATTGAACGAATTGAAGATAAATTAGCCGAATTTTAAGGGCTATTAGCAACAGATATTTTAAAAGAGAGCGATATGGCTTTATTACAAATTGCAGAACCTGGAAAAAGTGCTGCGCCACATCAACATAAATTAGCTGTTGGTATTGATTTGGGGACAACCAATTCCTTAGTTGCAACGGTACAAAGTGGTCAAGCGACCATTTTGCTTGATGAGGTTCAACGTCCATTATTACCATCAATTGTGAATTTTGCACCAAATGGCAACGTGCTTGTGGGTTATGAAGCGGGTAAATTAGCGAGCCAACAACCACAAGACACCATCATTTCTGTGAAACGTTTGGTTGGACGCAGTTTGGCTGATGTTACAACACGCTACCCGAATTTACCCTACCAATTTTCCCAAACAGAAAATGGTTTGCCATTATTCCAAACTGTGCAAGGTTTGCGTAGCCCAATTGAAGTATCAAGTGAGATTTTGAAAGCTCTCAAGCAACTTGCGGAAAATCGTTTAGCAGGCGAGCTTGCTGGTGCCGTGATTACGGTACCTGCTTATTTTGATGATGCACAGCGTCAAAGCACCAAAGATGCGGCAAAACTGGCTGGGTTAAATGTGTTGCGTTTGTTGAATGAGCCCACTGCTGCTGCCATTGCTTATGGCTTAGATAATGCTCAAGAAGGCGTAATTGCGGTTTATGATCTTGGTGGCGGTACCTTTGATATATCCATTTTGCGTTTGTCTAAAGGGGTTTTTGAAGTATTAGCCACAGGTGGCGATACGGCATTAGGTGGCGATGATTTTGATAGCTTATTGGCGGATTGGATTGTGGCACAATCAGGGATTGTGCCACGAGATGATCAACAAAAACGTCAGTTAATTGAATTGGCGACACAAGTCAAAATCGCCTTAACCGCGGATCAAAATTGCCCTATTTTTTATCAAGATTGGCAAGGCAGTATTAGCCGTGAGATATTTAATCAATTAATTAGTAGTTTGGTTAAACGTTCATTAATGGCTTGTCGCCGAGCTTTAAAAGATGCGAATTTGGTTATTGATGATGTACAAGAAGTGGTGATGGTGGGTGGAGCAACACGCGTGCCTTATGTACGTGAACAAGTTGGTTTTTTTTTCCAACGTGAGCCATTAACGAGCATTGATCCAGACAAAGTGGTTGCCTTAGGTGCTGCAATTCAAGCGGATATTTTGGTGGGCAATAAACCTGATAGTGAGATGTTATTGCTTGATGTGATCCCGTTATCTTTGGGCATTGAAACGATGGGTGGTTTAGTAGAGAAAATTATTCCGCGTAATACCACAATTCCAGTTGCTCGGGCGCAAGAGTTTACAACCTTTAAAGATGGGCAGACAGCAATGTCAGTGCATATTGTGCAAGGCGAGCGAGAATTGGTCAATGATTGCCGTTCCTTAGCTCGTTTTACGTTGCGCGGTATTCCACCAATGGCAGCGGGTGCAGCCCATATTCGTGTCACTTATCAAGTTGATGCCGATGGTTTACTTAGTGTTACGGCGATGGAAAAATCCACGGGAGTGCAGTCATCCATTCAAGTTAAACCATCTTATGGGTTAACGGATGATGAAATTACGGCAATGCTTAAGGCTTCAATGGAAAATGCTAAACAGGATATTCAATTGCGTTTATTAACCGAACAACGCGTAGAAGCACGTCGTGTTATTGAAAGTGTTTATTCTGCGTTGGAAAACGATCAAGATTTGCTTAACCAAGCGGAGCTAAGTCGGGTAAAAGAGGCATTAGTTGAATTGGAACAATTGCAACAACAAGATGATCATTTAGCCATTAAACAGGGCATTAAAGCTTTGGATCAAGCGACACAAGACTTTGCTGCACGCCGAATGGATAAATCTATTCGCAATGCACTTGCGGGGCAATCTGTTGCAGAGTTAACCGCATTAACGAAATAAATTGAAATAGGAAAGTAATATGCCAAAAATTGTTTTTTTACCAAATGAAGAATTTTGCCCTGAAGGGATGGTTGTAGAAGCCAACGCAGGCGATAATTTGCTTGATGTGGCACATAATGCAGGGGTTGAGATTCATCATGCTTGTGATGGTTCTTGTGCTTGTACTACTTGTCACGTTGTTGTGCGTGAAGGATTTGATAGTTTAAATGAAGCCACTTCACAAGAAGAAGATATGTTAGATAAGGCGTGGGGCTTGGAAATTGACAGCCGTTTATGCTGCCAATGTGTAGTCGGCGAGGAAGATCTGGTAGTGGAAATTCCAAAATACAATCTTAATCATGCAAATGAGGCGGCACATTAATGAAATGGACTGATAGCCAGCTAATTGCAGAAGCTTTGTATGATCAGAATCCTGATCTTGATCCGCAAACCGTGCGTTTTACCGATTTGCACCAATGGATTTGTGAGCTAGAAGATTTTGATGATGATCCAGAAAAATCAAACGAAAAAGTGCTTGAAGCGATTTTATTATGTTGGCTCGACGAGTATGCGTAATGAAAAGTGACAATATGTAGCAAGATAGCTTAAAACCGCGGTCAAAAAAACGTTTGAAATTTTGACCGCGGTTTTTGTTTAAAGATTAATGACAGCGAAAAAGACTAATACGCTGTAAAGTGTGGATAAACCGTAGAAAATCCAGCCACTTGCAGGTAAGTGAATTTTGAAATCGTGTAAACCGTGATGGATACGATGCATTGCCCCCCACATTGGGAAAATCAGCAATACGAGTAACACTAATTTACCGATAATGCTGTGGCTGTAAACAAAGAGATTTTCTACACCGCCGTTGATTAATCCGAAAGGTAATAAAAAGCCCAAGATTAACACAAGAATAGGATAGAACATTGCACTAACAGTTGTGCCAGCACCGAATAGCAACCAAACGACAGGTTCATTGGAACGTTTTGGTGTGTCTTTCATTGGTTTCCCCTTATACATACATTAAAATCAATAAAATAATACTAACGATTGCCGTTGCAACCCATAGCCCTATCGTAATGATATTTGGATTTAAGCGTTCATTTTTCACCACAATATTGAGAACTTTCGGCGTCATAAAATAATAGGTGACGGTATTTAATATCATTGCAGCTAGTGTGATTAGGTTAAAGATAATTACAACGGGATTTTGCAAAAATGGAATTAAATCCTGTTTAATCTGATCGACTGAACCCAAGCAAGTGAGAGCATACAGCAATTCTAGGCAGAACCACAAGGTTGGCACGGAAGTGCCTTCGCGTAGAATATACAGTTTGTAAAAATCCAATTTTTTCCACCAAGATGGTGTGATTTCACGGACATATCTTTTACGTTTTGATACAGTTGTTGTCATTCTACTTTCCTCATTTTTGCGGTTTTAGCATTGCAATGACATAGTCTTTTGCACTTTCAACTTTACCTTGGTTTACGCCCGCGGCAGGATCAACGTGTTTTGGACAAACTTCAGAGCAATAGCCCACGAACGTACAGCTCCACACCCCGTTTTTACCATTGATAATTTTCATCCGTTCTTCCTTGCCGTGATCACGATTATCTAAATTATAACGATGTGCCAAGGTTAACGCAGCGGGTCCCACAAATTCAGGATTTAAACCAAATTGTGGGCAAGCGGCATAGCATAATCCGCAGTTAATACACATTGAAAATTGGCGGTATTTTTCAAGTTGTGCTGGAGTTTGTTTGGTACGGCTTTTTGCTAATTCTGCTGAAGGATGGGGTTTCCCATCTAATTCAGGGGCTTTATTGCCAATAATGTAGGGCTTAATGCTTTCTAAACTTTCAATAAAGTGGCTAAGATCAACGACTAAATCGCGTTCAATCGGGAAGTTTGCCAAGGCTTCAATTCGCATATGCCCACTGTAATCGCGTAAAAAGGTTTTACACGCCAGTTTCGGTTTACCATTTACCATCATCCCACACGACCCACAAATCGCCATTCGGCAAGACCAACGGTAAGAGAGTTCAGGTTCAAGTTTGTCTTTAATATAACCGAGTGCATCAAGCAGTGAAGTTTGAGAATCATAAGGCACTTTATAACTACAAAGATGCGGTTTTTCGTCAACCTCAGGGTTATAACGCAAAACTTCAACATTCATTATGCTTTCATTTGTCATTTGCGTTCTCCTTATTTGTTTTGATTGGCTTTTTCAGCTTTTTCTTGTGCTTCGGCTTCTGCACCGTACACACGTTTAGCTGGCTGAGATTTTGTGATTTTGACATCGCTGTATTCGATCCGCGGTACGCCGTTTGGATTGTAATAAGCAAGGGTATGTTTTAAATAATTGCTGTCATCACGCTCTGTATAGTCTAATCGTTGATGTGCACCACGCGACTCTTTACGCTCAATCGCTGAATTTGCAATGGATTGTGCCACATCAAGAATGTAGCCAAGTTCAACGGTGTAGAGCAAATTGGTGTTAAAGACGCTTGAACGATCGGTAATCCGAATGCGTTTATACCGTTCTTTGAGTTCCCCAATTTTGTCAACCGTGGTTTGCATACTTTCTTGAGTACGGTAAATGCCACAACCTTCTTCCATTGACATCCCCATTTCTTCACGAATATCTGACCAAGATTCATTTCCTTCTTGATGATATAAGTCTTCTAAACGGCGTACAACATCCTGTGCTTGTGCGTCAACGGCAATTTGATTGGCTGGGGTAGCTTCTTGTGCACGTTGTGCAGCGTATTCGCCTGCCACACGACCAAGTACGACTAATTCGGCTAATGAGTTAGAACCCAAGCGGTTTGCACCGTGTAAACCTGATGATGCACATTCTCCGACCGCGAATAGCCCTTTAATGCGTGTTTCGCTGTTAAAGTCAACTTCAATGCCCCCCATTGTGTAATGTACAACGGGACGAACAGGAATTGGAGCCTTGGTTGGATCGACACCTTCATAGGCTTGTGCCAGTTCACAAATAAATGGCAAACGTTCGTGCAGATATTTTTCGCCTAAATGGCGTAAATCTAAATGGACAACATCAACTCCTTTCGCAGTTTTTAGGGTATTCCCTTTACGCCATTCTTGCCAGAATGCTTGAGATACCTTATCCCGCGGTCCTAATTCCATATATTTATTTTCAGGTTTACCAATCGGGGTTTCAGGGCCAAGACCATAATCTTGTAAGTAGCGATAGCCATTTTTATTGACTAGAATTCCGCCTTCGCCACGGCAACCTTCCGTCATTAAAATCCCTGTATTGGGTAAGCCCGTTGGGTGATATTGCACAAATTCCATATCTCGTAATGGCACACCGTGGCGATAAGCCATTGATAATCCATCACCCGTTACAATACCGCCATTAGTATTGAAGCGGAATGCTCGGCAGCCACCACCTGTTGCGATAATCACTGCATTCGCGTTGATTTGAACCAGTGTGCCTTCCATCATATTCATCGCAACTAAACCGCGGGCGTGACCGTCATCCACTAAAATATCGAGAACAAAGTATTCATCAAAACGTTGGATTTGTGGAAATTGGATTGAGGTTTGAAATAAGGTGTGTAGGAGATGAAAACCCGTTTTATCCGCAGCGAACCAAGTCCGCTCAATTTTCATTCCGCCAAAACGGCGTACATTCACATCGCCATCTTGTTTTCTTGACCAAGGGCAACCCCAGCGTTCGAGCTGAGTCATTTCAACGGGAGAATGTTCAACAAAGTATTCTACAACATCTTGTTCGCATAACCAGTCGCCGCCTGCAACGGTATCGTGAAAATGTTTATCGTAAGAATCTTCTTCTTTAATGACCGCGGCTGCGCCGCCTTCAGCAGCAACAGTATGGCTCCGCATTGGATATACCTTAGAAACTAAGGCAATTTTTAGGTTAGGGTTGGCTTCTGCCGCAGCAATAGCTGAACGTAACCCGCCACCACCAGCTCCGACAATTGCAACATCAACGTTAACGATTTGCACAATATGTTCTCCATATTATTGAGTAAAAATAAATTCGGTAAAATAGGAAATAGCATTACGCTTTATATTTTAAAACAAGGTTATTCTGCCCATTTTTTAAGGCAAACACTATTTATTTTTTGAGTTAATTTATTATTTTGTGATCTAACTCAAAAAAGCCTAAATGATAATTTTTATTTCTGAAAAGAGAAGTAATTCTCAATTTTATTAATGAGTTAGAGATCAAGTTGCTCAACAACTTGCTTTTAACTACAATAGCGCCTTTAACGCTTGATAAAGGTAAATATTATGAGCTCGCCGATATTGTGGCAACCTAGTGCATCTATTCAAAATTTAATTGCGCGTGCAAAGATAATGAAAGAAATCCGCCGTTTTTTTTCTGATCGTGGTGTACTTGAAGTGGAAACCCCCATTTTAAGTGAATTTGGCGTAACCGATGTCCATCTTTCAACATTCAGCACCGAATTTATTGCCCCATTCCACGCACAATCTAAAACGCTTTGGCTTGGCACAAGCCCTGAATATCATATGAAACGCCTATTAGCCGCAGGCAGTGGGGCGATTTTCCAACTTTGCCACGTTTTTCGGAATGAAGAAGCAGGTTATCGCCATAATCCTGAATTTACGATGCTAGAATGGTATCGCCCCCATTTTGATATGTACCGT
This sequence comes from Pasteurellaceae bacterium, assembly GCA_030527795.1. GTDB lineage: Bacteria > Pseudomonadota > Gammaproteobacteria > Enterobacterales > Pasteurellaceae > JAUNAB01. The sequence continues at coordinate 25,307 of JAUNAB010000004.1, forward strand.
TTAATTAACGAAGTGGATGATTTGTTACAACAAATTTTAGATTGTCCGCCTGCGGAAAGTTTGAGCTATCAATTTGTGTTTCAAGAATATGTGGGATTAGATCCCCTTTCGGCTGAAAAGCCCGAGTTAATTGCCAAAGCACGTGAACATCATTTTAATTGTGATGAGGATGAAGATCGTGATACTTTATTACAATTCTTATTTAGCCAAGTCGTTGAGCCTAAAATTGGGCTAGATCGCCCTGCGGCGATTTATCATTTCCCTGCAACCCAAGCGGCATTGGCACAAGTGAGTTCGGAAGATCACCGCGTGGCAGAACGCTTTGAGTTTTATTATAAAGGGCTGGAATTAGCCAATGGCTTTAATGAACTGACCGATGCAAAAGAACAACAACGCCGTTTTGAACAAGATAATCGTCAACGTGAGAAATTAGGATTGCCAACGCGAGAAATTGATTATCGCTTGCTTGCTGCGTTACAAGCGGGTATGCCAAATTGTGCGGGTGTGGCGTTGGGGGTTGATCGATTGCTAATGATTGCTCTTGGTTGTGAACGTATTGAGCAAGTAATGAGCTTTGGGATCGCTACCGCCTAAATGCCCTGAACCACGGTCAAAAAACGGTTGAATTTTTGACCGCGGTATTCTGCAATTTGTTTGAAAACAACGACATTTTTATTCAATCAATTGATATTCCGCACTTGGCTTAACTGCGTTTAGATCCGTTCAGTTATTTGTTTCATTGTGTATTCACCTTCAATTTGAGATTGAAAACCGCGGTCAAAAAATAAAAGGATTTTTGACCGCGGTTTTGCTTGCTAAATCTGTTAAAATCGTTAAAATGAACGAACGTTCATTCAGCATTCACATCTCAGCGATTTAAAATAGATGGTTTTTTGAACGAAAAATTTGATTTATTTTATTTAATTCATTCTTTTTATTTAGGTTTTTATTCATTATGCGTCAACCCAATCAGGATATGGCTGAGCAAATTTTTGCGGCAACGGAACGATTAATGGCGAGAGATGGATTACCACAACTTTCTATGCATAAAATTGCCAAGGAAACCGCGATTTCAGCGGGGACGATTTATCTTTATTTTAAAAGTAAAGAAGAGTTATTAGAGCAATTTGCCTTGCGTGTTTTTTCTAATTTTCAGCAACAATTAGAGAACAATGTGGATTATTCGCTGTCTTTCTTTGAGCAATACCGTCAAATGTGGTTAAACATTTGGCAATATTTATTAGATAATCCAATGATTGTTTCTAATATGCATCAATACCAAGCATTACCTAATTTTTTTAACATTTGTAAAAAGTGGGATCAGCAGGGTTATTGGGCAATATTTTGTCATAAAGCCCAAGAAGCAGGGATCTTGTGCAATTTGCCATCAAGGGTTTTGTTTTCTTTGGGAATAGAAAGTGCGATGAATTTAGCTCATAAAGAGCTATTTTTACAAGATATTGTGGATAACGATATATTAGAAGAGGTTATTGAACGTACTTGGCGTGCGATTCAAAAATAAAGTTTAGGTTGATTTAAATCATAGATGTTTTTTTAGATCAATGTGTTATGTATTAATTCTACGGAGTTTTTTATGACTGAACAAAGTCAAAAACCAAAACGTGGCCATTCGTTTCTTTTAAAATTGGCATTATTGATTGCGCTTCTTGTTTTTGCTGTAGCAATCGGCCTCAATATGTTGAAACAGAAGAAAATCGGGGAATATTTAGCCCATATGCCTGAGAGTGTTAGCCCTGTTACTGCAATGACGGTGCAAAGTTCGGAATGGACGCCTGTGATTAACACCACAGGTTTAGTTCGTCCAAATCAAGGGGCGATGTTAAGTGCGGAAGCCGCTGGCACGGTAAAATCTATCAATGTGCAATCAGGGCAACCTGTTCAGAAAGGGCAAGTGATTTTAGAACTTGATTCCAGTGTAGAGCAAGCAACCTTGCAAGCATCGGAAGCACAGTTACCTTCAGCACGAGCAACTTATCAACGTTATGCCAGTTTATTGCGTAGCCAAAGTATTTCCCAATTAGAAGTAGATAGTGCAAAAGCAACCTATGATCAACTTCAAGCGACAATCCAATCATTACGTTCCACTATCGATCGCCGTAAAATTGTTGCTCCGTTTGACGGTATTCTTGGGATCGTGAAAGTCAATGTTGGGCAATATATTACTGCGGGTACTGAAATTGTACGGGTAGAAGACAATAGCAAAATGAAAGTGGATTTTTCAGTGTCACAAAATGAATTGGAAAACTTAAAAATTGGACAATCATTAACTGCCACAGCAGATGCACGCTTAGGGGAAACTTTTGCAGCACGTGTTACTGCGATTGAACCTGCGATCAGCACAACAACGGGTTTGATAGATGTACAAGCCACTTTTGAACCCGCAGATGGGGCAAAATTAGTGTCTGGAATGTTTACTCGCTTACGTTTGGCATTGCCGACAGAAAAAAATCAAATTGTTATTCCGCAAGTGGCGATCACTTATAATATGTATGGCGAAACGGCTTATGTATTAGAAAAATTAAACGAAGAAGATAAAACAAAAGCATTAGAAAATCCTGCGAATAAAGATCACGCGGATAAACTTTATCGTGCGAAACAAATCACGGTGTTTACCAAAGATCGTCAAGGGATTTATGCGCAATTAAAAGGTGATGAGATTAAAATTGGTGATCAAGTGGTAACAGGTGGTCAACAACGTTTGAGTAATGGTGCATTAGTGCTATTAACGGATAAACAAGGCGTTGGAACGACACAACCCGCGGTCAAAAATAATCTCTAATTCAAGTTAGGAAATATTGAATGAAATTTACAGATATTTTTATTCGCCGCCCTGTTCTTGCAATCTCTTTGAGTTTATTGATTGTAATTTTGGGCTTGCAAGCCATTTCAAAATTGACAGTGCGCGAATATCCAGAAATGACGACAACGGTGATTACTGTGTCAACGACTTATGCGGGGGCAGACGCAAGTTTAATGCAGGCGTTTGTGACCTCTAAACTTGAGGAAGCCATTGCTCAAGCTGACAATGTGGATTATATGTCTTCAAGTAGTGCGCCAAGTAGCTCAACCATCACGGTTAAAATGAAATTAAATACTGATCCTAATGGGGCATTGGCGGACGTGTTAGCGAAAGTGAACTCCGTTCGTTCCGAGTTACCAAGTGGGATTGATGACCCGACAGTTACCTCGTCAACGGGTGGTTCGGGGATGATGTATTTGAGTTTTGTTTCCGATAAACTCAGTGCGAGCCAAGTAACGGACTATATTCAACGTGTTGTGAAACCGCAGTTATTTACGGTGGAAGGCGTGGCGAAAGTGAGCGTATTTGGTGGTGCTGAATTTGCAATGCGTATCTGGCTTGACCCCGCTAAAATGGCTGCCCAAAATCTTTCAACAACCCAAGTGATGACCGCGTTATCCAATAATAACGTGCAAACTGCGGCTGGAAGTGATAATGGCTATTTTACGGTATATAAAAATAAAGTAGAAACCACGACAAAAACGGTAGAAGATCTTGGCAATTTGATTGTGTCAAGCAGTGGTGAAAAACTGGTGCGGTTGCGAGATATTGCGGATGTGGAATTAAATAAAGAAAGCGATTCTACAAGAGCGACAGCAAACGGTGCAGAAGCCGTTGTATTAGCAATTGAGCAAACCCCAAGTGCAAACCCAATTACTGTAGCTGAGAATGTGCGTCCGTTATTTGATAACATCGTCAAACAGCTACCAAGTAGCATTAAAGCGAATATTCTTTATGACAAAACTATCGCGATTAATAGCTCAATTAATGATGTAATTCATACCATTGTGGAAGCAGTTGTTATCGTATTAGTCGTGATTTTATGTTTTATCGGTTCACTTCGAGCGATTATTATTCCGATTATTGCTATTCCAATTTCGCTTATCGGCGTTATTTTTATGCTACAAGCGTTAGGATTCTCTATTAACTTAATGACGTTGCTTGCGTTGATTTTGGCTATCGGTTTAGTGGTGGACGATGCGATCGTGGTGCTAGAAAACGTGGATCGGCACATTAAGGAAGGTGAAACGCCATTCCGTGCGGCGATTATTGGGACGCGAGAAATCGCAACCCCTGTTATTGCAATGACGATTACATTGATCGCGGTCTATTCTCCAATGGCATTAATGAATGGGATTACGGGATCGCTATTTAAAGAGTTTGCGTTAACCCTAGCGGGTTCAGTGTTCATTTCAGGGATTGTTGCATTAACGCTCTCACCAATGATGAGTAGCAAAATGTTAAAACACGAAACCTCTAAATTTGAAGAACGTGTTAACCGGACTTTAACAAAATTAACGAACCTATATAGTTATATTTTAGGTTTAGTGATGAATAGTCGTAAATTAATGCTTATTTTTGCGGTATTGATTTTTGCCACAGTGCCTGTTTTATTTAAGTCTTTATCTAGTGAGTTAACACCAACTGAAGATAAAGGGGCGTTTTTGGGGATGGCAACAATGCCGTCTAATGTGAATGTTGATTATGTGCAAAGTGCGGTTAAGCCTTATGAAGAGATTCTCAATAAGACCGAGGAAAAACAATATTCACAAGTGATTGCGGGGGCACCTGATACAAATAAAGCATTAGTGATTACAACCCTAAAGGATTGGAAAGACCGTTCGCGTAGCCAATCTGAAATAATGAATGATCTGAATGAACAGGCAAAATACATTCCTGAAGTGTCAATTTCAAGCTTTGCATTCCCTGAAATTGATACGGGTGAGCAAGGGCCACCGATTGTATTTGTATTAAAAACCGCGGGCAATATTAAAGATCTCGCTGAAGTTGCTGGGACATTACGCGACAAAATGAATAAGTCTGGTAAGTTTGTCTATACGAGTTTGGATTTAAGCTTTGATACGATTCAAATGAATATCCAAGTGGATAAAGAAAAAGCGGGGACTTATGGCATTACAATGCAACAAATAGCGAATACATTGGGAAGTTATTTGTCTGCAGCGACAGTTACCCGTGTGGATATTGATGGGCGAGCTTACAAAGTGATTGCACAAGTAAAACGCGGCCAACGCTTATCGCCAGAAAGTTTTAAAAACTATTATCTTTCAGCTAGTGATGGCACGTCAGTTCCACTTAGTAGTTTAATTACGATGAAAGAAGAACCTCAACCTTCATCATTATCACGCTTTAGCCAGTTAAACTCTGCATCTATTTCTGCAGTAGCATCTCCAACTACCACTACAGGGGATGCGATTGCGTGGTTACAAGATGCCGCGAAGGAATTACCGCAAGGTTATACTTATGACTGGCGTGGTGAAGCTCGTCAATTAGTACAAGAAGGCAATGCGTTAGCATTAACCTTCGCGTTAGCGGTCGTGATCATCTTCCTTGTTCTTGCCATTCAATTTGAATCTTGGCGCGATCCAATGGTGATTATGATTTCTGTACCTTTAGCTATTAGTGGTGCTTTATTAGTATTAAACTTATTAGGTTTCTTTGGAAAACCTGGTGCAACATTAAATATCTACTCAGAAGTCGGGTTGATTACGCTGGTGGGATTAATTACCAAACACGGGATATTAATGTGTGAAGTTGCTAAAGAAGAACAATTGCATAATGGTTTAAATCGTGTGGATGCGATTATGCACGCAGCCAAAGTGCGTTTACGTCCGATTTTAATGACTACTGCAGCAATGATTGCAGGGCTTATCCCGTTGCTTTATGCATCAGGTGCGGGTGCGGTAATGCGTTTTAGTATGGGCGTTGTGATTGTTGCAGGTCTTGCTATTGGGACATTATTTACCTTGTTTGTGTTGCCTGTGATTTACTCTTATATTGCAAGTGAGCATAAGCCGTTGCCTGAGTTTATTGAAGAAAAAAGTAGTTAAAATCTAATCAATGCTACAAGCTAAGGAAAGCCACATCAGTTGATGTGGCTTTTTATCTAAGAGATTCACATACTTTTTAAATATTGGTTTATAAAAATCAGTATAATTTATTATGATTACTCTTTGTTTCATTATATAATATAAGAATTATATATTGTTTTCGTAGGTTTATTTATGTTCTCAAAAAAAATTCTAGTCACCGGCGGTGCTGGGTTTATTGGTTCGGCGGTAGTTCGCCATATTATTAACGATACGCAAGATAGCGTGGTGAATGTTGATAAGCTGACTTACGCGGGCAATTTAGAGTCGCTTGAAAGTGTGGCGGGCAATGTTCGTTATGCGTTTGAGCAAGTGGATATTTGCGATCGTGCTGAGTTGGATCGCGTGTTTGCACAGTATCAACCTGATGCAGTGATGCACTTGGCTGCAGAAAGCCACGTTGACCGTTCCATTGACGGACCAGCCGCATTTGTAGAAACCAATATTGTAGGAACTTACAGCTTGTTAGAAGCTGCACGGGCTTATTGGAATCAGCTACCTGTAAATCGCAAAACCGCATTCCGTTTTCATCATATTTCTACTGATGAAGTGTATGGCGATTTGGAAGGTACCGATGATTTGTTTACCGAAACTACACCGTATTCTCCATCAAGCCCTTATTCTGCTAGTAAAGCAGGCAGCGATCACTTAGTGCGAGCGTGGTTGCGTACTTATGGTTTGCCGACAATTGTAACCAATTGCTCTAATAATTATGGTCCGTTCCATTTTCCCGAAAAACTGATTCCGTTGATGATTTTAAATGCCTTAGATGGCAAAAAGCTGCCCGTGTATGGCAATGGTCAGCAAATTCGTGATTGGCTATTTGTGGAAGATCACGCCCGAGCGTTATATAAAGTGGTAACAGAAGGCAAAATCGGCGAAACTTACAATATCGGTGGACACAATGAAAAAGCCAATATTGAGGTGGTGAAAACCATTTGTGCTTTATTGGAAGAATTGGTGCCAACTAAGCCTGCAGGCGTAGCGAAATATGAAGATTTAATTACCTATGTTACCGACCGTCCAGGACATGATGTGCGTTATGCCATTGACGCGGCAAAAATCGGATGTGAATTAGGTTGGAAACCGCAAGAAACCTTTGAGAGTGGTATTCGCAAAACGGTTGAATGGTACTTAAATAATAAAAAATGGTGGAGCCGTGTGTTAGACGGTTCGTATAATTTGGAACGTTTGGGGAATAAATAGCCCTAAAAATAACTGAAAATTTGACCTCGGTTCGTGGTCAAAAAATGAATTTTTTATAAGAGAGGCATAATGAAAGGCATTATTTTAGCGGGCGGTTCTGGTACGCGGCTTTATCCGATTACGCGTGGCATGTCAAAACAGCTTTTGCCGGTGTATGATAAGCCGATGATTTATTATCCGCTATCAGTGTTGAATTAGGGTTATCTTCCCCTTCAATTAAACTCTTAACTTTCTTCGCTGCCGCATCAGTAAAGATAAGAGGGATTTGAATATCGTCGTTCATAAAATATTGTACCACATAGATTTTTTTAATTAATCTTACATATTATAGGTGAAAATTTATCAAAATAACATATAAACCTATGATAGAACATGCCAGATCAATACCATAATAAGACAATAGCTATTGTAATGAGGATATTATGTCAGAAAAATTAGGAAATGATGAAATTAGTTTAATTGACCTATCTAAAACGTTATTGAAAAACAAATGGAAAATTGCTGCTTCAGCAATGGTATGTGCAGGTATTACTGCTGGATATGCATTTCTGGCAAAAGAGCAATGGACATCTAAAGCGACTATCATTGAACCAACGCTAACAGATGCTAATGATTATGTTTTGCAGAGAAGTGAATACGCTAATATTTTAGATGTAAAAGACTTTAATAACCAAGAAATTATACGTAGTCTATTTAGTAAATTTAAAACGGCATTGTTTTCTAGTAATATAAAAAGAGAGTTTTTTGAACAGTCTGAATGGTTTAAAAAATATGCTAAAGAAAATGCAAATATGGAACAGGAAAAGATCAAATTATTAAGTGAGTTGATTGAGAAAAAATTAGTTATTTCTTTTCCTGATCCGAAGAAAAATGCTAATGCAATTGGCGTAACAATTAGCTTCTCAACAGAAATACCAAGTAATGCGCAAATGGTATTATCTGATTATATCAATTTTGTTAATAATAAATTAATTCAAGAAGAAAATAGGGATTTTACAACAGATATTAACCTTTCTATCAATAATCTAGAGTTACAAAAGAATAAATTAGAACGTAATACGGAAAGCGTGAAAGATATTCAAATTCAGAATCTTTCAACAGCACTAAGCATAGCTAAAGAAGCAGGCATCAAAGAATATACAAAGAGTATTTCTAATAACGTATCGTTGCCAGAAGTAGTATTAGGTGATGCTAAAATTCCATTTACTGATTCTAAATTGAGCGATGGCTCATATTTATTTATGTTGGGTGAAAAATACTTACAAGCACAGTTGGATACATTAAAAAATAATCAACTTATTTATCCTGTAAGCTATTACACAATGACAAAGCAAATCGCATTGCTTAAACAGCTTGAGCAAGAAGTTAGTATGGATAAAGATCAGAAAAGTTATTACTATCTTTCATCACCTGATTATCCAACACAACGTGATTGGCCAAAACGAGTTATTTTAATTCTTCTTGGCTTTGTGCTAGGTGGTGTAATTAGTAGTGTTACTATATTAGTTAAAGATTTATTTGGTCGTAAATAAAAATGAAAGATATCAAGATTATTATTGCTACTCATAAGCAATATTTTATGCCTGCGGAGCAAATGTATTTACCGGTTCATGTAGGAAAATTAGGTAAGGAAAGCATTGGTTATCAAGGTGATGATAGTGGCAATAATATTTCTGAAAAGAACCCTAATTTTTGTGAATTAACTGGACTATATTGGGCATGGAAAAACTTACCTAATGATTATTTAGGTTTAATTCATTATCGTCGTTTTTTTAGTGTAAAAAGCTCATCACAACGTCGAAATGCTCCTTTAGAATCCCTTTATTTAACAGAGCAAGAAGCAAGCACTTTGCTTGGACAATACGATGTTATTGTACCGAAAAAACGTAATTATTATATTGAAACACTTTATTCTCACTATGCGAACACATTACATGGTAAGCATTTAGATATGACACGCGCTATTATTGCAGAGACTTGTACGCAGTACTTAGATAGTTTTGATACAGTAATGAAACAGCGTGGTGGATATATGTTTAATATGTTTATTATGTCTCGTGAATTAGTGAATGATTATTGTAGTTGGCTATTTCCAATCTTATTTGAATTAGAAAAACGTATTCCTGCAGAACAATATTCAGCATTTCACGCTCGTTTTTACGGTCGTGTAAGTGAATTATTATTTAATGTATGGCTAAAACAGTATTCGAAAAATAAACCATTAAAAGTAAAAGCAATTCCATTTGTCTATGGAGAGAAAATTAACTGGTTGAAAAAAGGTACAGCTTTCCTAATGGCTAAGTTTTTCGGTAAGAAATATGAGAAGAGTTTCTAATGGAAGATATAATCTCAATTATTATTCCTGTATATAATGCAGAAAGTTTTCTATCCCGTTGCATTAATTCTTTAATTAATCAGACGTATAAGAATCTTGAAATTATCTTAGTTGATGATGGTTCTACTGATTCATCCTTACAACTTTGTTATGAATTTTCTACTAAAGATAGCAGAATAAAAGTTTTTCATTGAGAAAATGCAGGTGCGGGTTCTGCTAGAAATTTTGGTATTTCTCAAGCTACAGGAAAATATATCGGTTTTGTAGATTCTGATGACTGGGTTACTCCTGATATGTATCAGTATCTTTATGAACAATTATTATCGGTAGATGCTGATATCTCAATATGTGAACATATTCGTTGTAAAGATAAACAAGATTCTGAAAATATTTTATCTAAGCTAAATAAAAGAGAAGTATCTATCCAAGAATATACACAAGAAGAATATATTAAGAAATATATGAAAATTGGTTCTCAATCGATAGAATATTATCCTTGGAATAAACTTTATAAAAGAGTTTTATTGGAACATGGGCAATATCCAGTTAATTGTACAACTGAAGATGTTGTTGGTACTTATAAGGCGATTTTAAAGGCATCAAAAATTATTAGTTCAAATAATAATCTTTATTTAGAATGGGCAAAAATAAATCGAGCAAGAATTGATTTTAATTTGTTATTTCAGATTTCAACCTCAAAATTATATAATATAATTTTTTAAAAAATATTGATTTAATTAATGAGTTATTATCTAATCTAAAGATGAATAGAGAACTTTTATTAAAAGCAGATATTTCTTTGTCAAGAAAGATAATGATTTATTTTTTTGTCTAAACTATAAATTTTTTCTAAAGTTATTAATTTTTTATATAAGAAGTAAACTATGCGATATTTAAATACAAGAGAAATTCAATTATATGAATTAGATATTCTTTATAAATTTGTAGAAATCTGTAGAGCATATAATTTAAGATATTATTTATCTGGAGGTACTTTGCTTGGTGCTATTCGCCATAAAGGCTTTATTCCTTGGGATGATGATATTGATCTTGCTATGCCAAGAGATGATTTTATGAAATTAGCCGAATTAAGTAAAAATTTTAATGATGACATATATGAGTTTTTCTTTTTTAGCCAAGATGGAGACTATTTATTACCGTATGGAAAATTAGTTAATAAAAAGACATTTATTGATTCTCAATTTAGTGAGGAAGAAGTATTAAAGCATTTATGGGTAGATATTATGCCTATGGATGGGTTGCCAGAAGATACTAAGTTAGTAAAAGAAATTTATACTAAGGCAGAAAGATATAGAAAGATAATTAAATTGTGTAATGCAAAATTAGGTGAAGGAAAAACAGTATTTAAAAAATATGCTAAGTATATTTTAAAGCCTATTGCTAAATTATATGGAAAGAAAAGAGCTATAAATAATTTAAATAAATTATCAATGGTTTATGATTATAAATCATCTAAATATATTGGAGCGATTAGTTGGGGTCTATACGGTATAGGAGAAAGGATGCTAAAATCAGAAGCTGAAAATTCAGTTTTAGTTAATTTTGAAACTGGATGTTTTAATTCTTTTGGTTGCTGGGATTCTTATTTAACAGGATTATATGGTAATTATATGCAATTGCCACCGAAAGAAAAACAAGTTACCCATAGTATGAAAACGTGGATAGAAGATGAATAACCCTAAGATTAGCCTTATATTTGCTTGCTATAATGTATCTCAGTATTTACAAGAACTTTATAGACTACTAATTTCTCAGCCCTATCAAAATATAGAGATAATCTTTGTAGAAGATTGCTCACCAGATAATACGTTAGAGATTTTAGAAAGTTTTACTGATAGCCGTATTAAATTAATTAAGAATGAGAAAAATCAAGGAGCTGCGATAAGCCGTAATATTGGAATAAGTCATGCAACAGGAGAATATATATGGTTTCCTGATCCTGATGACTTATTTAATGTTAATTTGATTTCAGAATCTGCTGATATTCTTAAAACTTATTCTCCTTCAGTTTTGATATGCGGAATGCGAGAAGAATATGAACTGAATGGTAAACTTGAATATACAAAGGATATCATAAGCTTATTTTCTGGAAAAATTAATAATAATTTTTCTGATGTATTAGTAGATTTGGAAAAAACGTTCTTATTTGGTTATACGAATAATAAATTCTATAACTCATCTATTGTTTTGCAAAATAATCTTAGGAATAAACCGCTTGCACTTAAAGAAGATTTTGAATTTAATATTCAGTTTTTCTCTTTGATAAATGATTTCTATATTTTAAATAAACCATACTATTTTTATAAAAAACGTAATAATGGCAGTTTAACTAATAAGTTTGTAAAGGAATATTTTGATATCCATATGGATTCTATCTTTCAATTTAAAAAATTAATGGAGAATAAGTATGGAATGAATAAGAATGTTGAATCTATTTTAGTAAATCGCTTTGTTAGATATTTCTTATCTGCAGCAGAACGTAATGCAAATCCAGCCTCTGGTTTAACGCTAACTGAACAAAATAAATGGACTTATATGGTATTGTCTAATCAAAAATACCACTATTTTCTAAGTAATTTAGATTTATTAGTTGGGAGAATGAGAGTTTTACGTCATTTTCTATCTGCAAGATATTCTTGGGTTATTGTTTTATTTGGCAATTCAATGAAATATCTGAAATCTGGATTACCGGTTTTATTTGCTAAACTTAAATAGGGCGTATTGATGTTTGCTTATAATAAAGGCATATCTACATATATATTTCTTTTTTCTTATTTTTTATGGGTTTTTTTCATTCATATTAGTGGTAGCCAATATTTTACCTTGTTTGATGGAGATTTTTTGCTTAAGACATTTAATTCAGGGGTAATGGGGCTACTCTTAGTATATGTATTTATTAGTTATTCATTTAATAAATCCTCTCTTTTTGATTTGATTATTACCATTGTATTTGCGATAGGTTATCTACATTTTAAAAAGGGGGTGCTTATTTATTTATTTATTATATTATGTCGAAAAATTCCTTTTTCTTTTGTTATGAAGACATTTCTATTGGCAACAATATCAGGAATGCTGTTCATATTAATGACATATATATTTAATCTTTATCCTGAAACATATCTAGACCTTTTCCGAGAAGATGGAACTTATCGGTATTTATTAGGGTATCGCTTTCCTACGTTTTTACCAAATTATTATTTTCATCTTGTCCTTTGCTGGTTCTTTATAAGAAAAAAAAATATTACTCTGGGTGAAATATTACTTATATTAAGTATAAATTATCCAATTTATTTATTTACTGATACAAAAGCTGCTTATGGATTAGTAATCTTATCTTGTTTAGCTGTATTATTTGTTAAGTATTTTCATATTGCCTACTCAACATTAATATTAGGTAGATTGTATAGATTATTCACTAAATATAGTTTTGTGATATTTGCAGCTATAGCAATATATTTTCAATATACATATGATCCTTCCTTTGAATGGATGGGTAAACTGAATACTATGTTTAGTGGACGTCTTGCCTTAGGGCATTGGGGATTTGAACTATATGGTATTCAGCCATTTGGAAACCTTGTTGAATTTACTACAATGTTAGAAGCAAGTGATACAAATAAATTCTTTTATATCGATTCAGCATATGTGCAGCTATTATTAGTTTATGGTGCAATTATCTTTATTCTAGTTTGTGTCGGTTATATGAGAATTGGTCAAATGATAGTAGCTAATAATGATCAATATTTCGGATTAGTCTTAATTATCTTGTTTGCCCATTCGATTACGGATCCGCAGTTGATGTCACCAGAATTTAATCCATTTTTACTTTGCTTGGGTTATTACGGGTTAGATAAATATCATAAAAATATTTTTAGGTAAATATGAAAATTCGCTCTGTTAAATTTAATTTTGCAATGAATATGCTGTTAACGGTATCAAACTTTCTTTTTCCGTTAATCACATTTCCTTATGTGTCTAGGGTACTAAGTCCAATAGGAACGGGTAAAGTTGCATTTGCTTATTCAATTGTTTCTTACTTTAGTATTTTTGCTGCATTTGGTGTTGCAAACTATGGGATCCGAGCTTGCGCACAAGTAAGAGATGATAAAGAAAAGCTCTCTAAGACAGTACAAGAGATTTTATTTATTAATCTTGTGCTAATGAGTTTTGTTTATATAGTTTATTTTTTAGGTATATATCTAATCCCAGAACTAAGAGCAGAGAAAATGTTATTTTTTGTATCTGGCTTAAATATTCTATTTACTATCGTTGGAGTGGAATGGCTTTATAAGGGCGTAGAGCAATATTTTTATATTACGATGCGTTCAATCTTCTTTAAGTTATTAGCATTTTTACTTGTCTTTTCTGTTGTAAGAACTGAATCAGATTATAGTATCTATGCTTTTATTATCATTTTTGCTACGGTAGGGTCTGGCGTTGTTAATTTATATAATTTACGCAAAATAATAGACGTAAAATTATTTAATAGCTATGATTTTAAACGCCATCTCAAACCGATGTTTACATTCTTTATAACAACAATAGCTGTTGCCTTTTATGTAAATATTAGTGTTGCAATACTTGGCTTCATACAAGGTAATGAAGAAGTTGGATACTATAATGCAGCGTATCGTATTAAGGATGTTATGGTCAGTATAGTTACTTCTCTCGGTGTCGTTTTATTGCCTAGATTAAGCTATTATATTGAAAATAATATGCAAGATAAATTTAGTGATGTTGTTACTAAATCAACACAATTTATTTTTATCTTGGCTTTACCTTTGGTTATATTTTGTATTTTGTTTGCTAAGCCGTCAGTGCTAATTTTGGCGGGTGAAGCTTATTCTGGCTCAATCATACCATTACAAATCTTATCCATTATTATTTTTGTTGTAGGGCTATCCAATCTTACTGGTATCCAAATGCTTATTCCTTTAAAAAAGGAGAAGTATTTATGTTACTCAGTTGTGATTGCAGCTGTAATCAACCTTCTGTTAAATCTTTTATTAATTCCATCTTATGGAGCACGAGGAGCTGCAATTTCTGTAATGGTTGCAGAAGTTACAATTCTAATTTACCAACTCTATGTGTTAAGAAGTTATTCTAGAGTATTATTTGGTAGTATTAGTTATATGAAACTAATTGTTTCTTTATCTATAGCGGCTACTGTATCAACGTTAATAAATTTACATTTAGAACATAATGAAATAATTATATTTTTCATTAGTGCTAGCCTTTTCTTCATTTGTTATTTCGGTATGTTATTACTCTTTAGAGAACAATTTATTTTTACTATTTTAAATCAACTTAAATCAAAACTAGTTAGGAGGTAAGTATGAATTCAGCAGTTATTTTTGCGGGCGGAACAGGTTCGCGTATGAACTCTAAAGTGCTGCCAAAACAATTTCTCAAAATTTATGGTAAGCCTGTGATTATTCATACTTTAGAAGTATTTGAAAATTGCGATGAGATTGATGAAATTGTAGTAGTTATTCTTCAAAATTGGGAGCAATATCTTCAAGACTTGCTTGAACAATATCGTATTACGAAGGTGAAGAAAGTTGTAGGTGGTGGCGAGACAGGACAGCAATCTATCTACAATGGTTTACGAGAAGTTAAAGATGGTATTGTTCTTATTCATGATGGTGTTCGACCTTTTATCACAAGTCAGCTTATCAAAGAAAATATTGAAATGGCGAAAATGAAACAGATTGCCATTACTTGCGTAAAAGCAAAAGAAACATTGGTATCGGTGGAAGATAATAAGATTAATGGTGTGCTTAAACGTGACGTATCTTACATGGCAAGAGCACCACAGACTTTTAATGTATCGCTGTTGAAGTCAGCTCATGAGAAAGCTATCGCAGATAATGATTTTTCTTTTGTAGATTCTTGCGCGATTGTGAAGCATTATTTCCCTGAGTTAGAATTTAATATTGTTGAATATAGCTCAGATAATATCAAGATTACGACACAAGAAGATTTTTATTTAGCTAAAGCAATGTTCTCACTAGAAGAAGACGAGCAACTTTATGGCTTTAAGCGTGGAGATGAAAAAAATGATAAAGGATTCAGTATTACTAGAAGACCTTAATTTTATTGCTGATAAAGTATTTAAAGATGGCTTTTTCTCAAATTCTACTATTTTGGTAACAGGGGCTACAGGTCTAATTGGTTCATTAGTTGTTAAAAGTTGCTTATATGCAAATGAAACATTAGATACAAAAATTAAAGTATTAGCAAGTGTACGTAATTTGGAAAAAGCACAAGATACTTTTGCCGATTTTGCTAATAATCCAAATTTAGAATTTGTTACAAATAATCTTTTAGAACCATTAACGTTTGGTAAACCTGTAGACTTTATTATTCATACAGCAAGTATCACAGCATCTAAAGAGATGATTGAGAATCCAACAGGCGTATTATTAACAGCTTTTGAAAGTACCAAAAATTTATTGGAATATGCGAAGGCTCACCCAAACTGTAAGATGGTTTATATTTCATCGATGGAATATTACGGACAGATCACAGAGAAACAGGATTCTGTTGCTGAAGAGAGATTAGGCTATATCGATATCAGCAAACCAAGAAGTAGTTATCCTGAGAGCAAACGTGTTTGTGAAATATTATGTAATGCTTATGCAGCGCAATACGGAGTGAATGTGTGTAGTGCACGTTTGGCTCAAACTTTTGGTGCTGGGGTGCCTCTTTCTGACAATCGTGTATTTGCCCAATTTGCGAGAAGTGCGATAAAGCAGGAAAACATTGTATTGCATACAAGCGGTCAATCTGAAGGAAATTACTGCTATACAGCTGATGCTGTTTACGGCATTTTTGTGTTGCTGCAGAAAGGTCAAAATGGCCAAAGTTATAACCTAGCTTATAATCATAGTTCTATTTTGAATATGGCAAAACTAGTTGCTGAAAAAATTGCAGAAAATAAGATCAGTGTTGATGTAAATATTCCTGAAAATCTAAGTAGTTTAGGATATGCACCAGACGTTAAGATGAAATTAGATTCAAGTAAGTTAAAAGCTTTAGGCTGGAAACCTACCGTTGATTTAGAAAATATGTTCCAGAGAATGGTAAAAAGTTGGGAATTACAGGGATAAAGATATGAAACAGTATGATTATTTAATTGTTGGTGCCGGTTTATTTGGCTCTATTTTTGCTCATGAAGCAACAAAACGCGGTAAAAAATGTTTAGTGATCGAAAAACGCGAGCACATTGGTGGAAATTGCTATACCCAAAATGTAGAGGGTATCAATATGCATAAATATGGTGCCCATATTTTCCACACGAGCAATAAAGTTGTTTGGGATTATATTCAGCAATTTGCTGGGTTTAATCGTTTTACGAACTCTCCTGTAGCTCGTTATAAAGATGAACTCTATAGTTTGCCATTTAATATGCTTACTTTTAATAAGATGTGGGGCGTGATTACTCCACAAGAAGCAGAAGCTAAAATTAAAGAGCAGATTGCAAAAGAAAATATTACAGAACCTAAAAATTTAGAAGAGCAGGCTATCTCATTGGTTGGCCGCGATATCTATGAAAAGCTAATCAAAGGTTACACCGAAAAGCAATGGGGTCGTAAGTGTACTGAATTACCGGCTTTTATTATTAAGCGTTTACCAGTGCGTTATACCTATGATAATAACTACTTCTATGATACTTACCAAGGGATTCCTATTGGGGGATATACAGGTATTTTTGAAAGAATGTTAGAGGGCATTGAAGTAAAACTTAATGTTGATTTCTTTGCAGAGCGTGAATTTTACGAAAACTTAGCTGATAAAATTGTATTCACAGGAATGATTGATGAGTACTTTGGATACCAATTTGGCAAATTAGAATATCGTAGTTTACGTTTTGATAATGAAGTACTAGATATGCCAAATTATCAAGGTAATGCGGTAGTTAACTATACAGAAGCAGAAGTTCCATATACTCGAATTATTGAACATAAGCACTTTGAATATGGTACACAGCCAAAAACTGTAATTACCCGTGAACACTCGAAAGAGTATGAGGAGGGTGATGAACCGTACTATCCAATTAATGATGCACGTAATAATGAACTTTATGCTCAATACAAAGCGCTAGCAGACGAAAAATCAAACGTAATTTTTGGTGGCCGCTTAGCGCAATATAAATATTTTGATATGCATAATATTATTGCGGAAGCGTTGGAATGTGTTTCATCAGAATTAAACTAAGTTCTTATCATGAATAAATTAGCACTAAGTAAATTTATATTATTATTAACAGACTGGCTTGTTTTTGGCGGCTCTCTATTCCTTGCACTATATTTGTTATCATTTAGTGGAAGTATTGAAAGTTACTTTCCTGTAAGCCAGTTGGATAACTATATTCTGATTCACTTTTCTATGGCATTAGTTTGTGTTGCATGGTTCTGGATTAGACTACGTCACTACACCTATAGAAAACCATTTTGGTTTGAATTAAAAGAAGTATTGAGAACATTGGTAATCTTTTTTGTTATTGAATTATCGGTAATTGCACTTTCTAAACTCTATGTATCCAGAAAATTATGGATTTTAACATGGGTAATTCTTTTTGTATTGCTTCCGTTAGTTCGCGTCTTACTCAAAAAGACTCTTATCGCAATAGAATGGTATAAACGAGATACTGTCATTATTGGTAGTGGTAAGAATGCAAAAGAAGTGTATAGAGCCTTATCAGATGAATCATATCTTGGTCTAAATCTTTGCTATTTTGTCTCTTCGGATAATATGCCAGTAGATGATTTACAGGGGATGAATGTTATCGATTCAAAGAATAATGACATTATTTCATTTTTAAATTTAGATAAAGAAAAAACGCAGTTTATTTTGGCGTTAGATGATGAGCAGTCATTAGACATTTGGTTAAGATATTTAGCAAAGAATAAGTGCCACTCAGTTTCGGTAATTCCTAGTGTTCGAGGAATCCCACTTTATGGAACTGATATGTCTTTTCTATTTAGCCATGAAATGTTATTGCTACGTGTAAATAATAACTTAGCTAAACGTTCATCAAGAATATTGAAACAAACAATGGATATTATAGGTTCGATTGCTATTATTACTCTACTATCTCCATTGTTACTGTATCTCTATTTCGCTGTGAAGAAAGATGGTGGCAATGCTATTTATGGTCATCCTCGTATTGGACGAAATGGAAAAACGTTTAAATGTTTAAAATTCCGTTCGATGGTAGTGAATTCTAAGGAAGTCTTAGAAGAACTATTGAAGAATGATCCTGAGGCTCGAGCTGAATGGGGAAAAGATTTTAAACTTAAAAATGACCCTCGAATTACTAAAATCGGTCACTTTATTCGTAAAACTAGCTTAGATGAACTACCTCAACTATTTAATGTTCTGAAGGGTGAAATGAGTCTAGTCGGCCCACGTCCTATCGTTAAAGATGAACTAGAACGCTATGAAGAAGATGTTGATTATTACCTGATGGCAAAACCAGGTATGACAGGTTTATGGCAAGTAAGTGGTCGTAATGATGTTGATTACGACATACGTGTTTATTACGACTCATGGTATGTCAAAAATTGGTCTCTTTGGAATGATATCGCGATCTTATTTAAAACTGTTAATGTAGTTTTAAAAAGGGATGGGGCTTATTAGAAAATATGAAAGTTTTATCTAGTCGATTTTGTGTAATTAGTTTTATTTCTGCTATTACGACACTGTTTACTGTTATTCTGTTTTTATTTCTAAATAAAATAGCTCCTTTCGGTAATTACACTTTAGTTATTGCTGATGCAGATATTCAGTACTTAGATTTGTTTTCATATTTTAAGGATATTATATCTGGAGATAAGAGTGTTGGGTATGATTTTTCTAAGGGGCTTGGCGGAAATACATTTGCTGTTTTTTCCTATTATTTACTTTCTCCAGTAAATTTATTGCTTGTATTTTTTGATAGATCTGAACTACATTCATTTTTCACTATAGCATTCTTATTAAAAATTATTCTGTCTTCTACTTTTTGTTCTATTTTCCTAGCTGCTAGGTTTGAGCATTTAAGAAAGTTATACATAGTGTTACTCTCATTAGGGTATAGCTTCTCTCAGTATACCATTCTACAAGCTCATAATATTATGTGGTTAGATGGCGTATATATGCTCCCTCTAGTTTTACTAGGAGTATATTATGCTGTAAATAATAAAACTGTTGGTGTGTTATCAGTTTCTATTGGATTATCAATGATCTTTAACTGGTATACAGGAATAATCAATTGTCTATTTTCTGCTGTATGGATGCTGTTTGAAGTTAGTTATAAAAATTCTAGTTTCAAAGAGAGATTTTGGGGAATAGGTAGATATGCATTAGAGATGTTAGTAGGTCTACTTTTATGCTCTTTTATTTTTATACCTACTTATTTTGAATTACAAAATGGTAAGGGTGGATTAGACCTTTGGTTGTTAAATACAGATTTTATAGGAAATATTGTAAGTCTATTAAAAGGTACTTTAATTGGTTCTAAGGATGCTAAAGGGCAGTTATCATTATTTTCTGGAACAATAGCATTAATCGGTTTTAGCCTATACTTAGCTAGAATAGTTAAAGAACCGAGTAGAAGAGATAAAGCTGTTTTTTTATTACTATGTATTACAGTTTTACTTTTCTACTGGAATCCTTTGGTACTAGTTTTTTCTATTTTTAAGAAAGTAGATAGTTATTGGTATAGATATAGTTATGTAGCTCATATAAGTTATATCTTTATAGCAGCTTATATGCTGAGTCAAGTATCTAGATTGAAAGAATATACTTTATCTTTAGTAAAATTAGGTTTTCTTCTAGGTGCCTTACTGTTAGTTATAGCTTATTCTAGAAATGAAGAATATAAGCTTATATATATAACATTATTCTTATATTTTTGTTTTGTAAGTATATTATATACTCTTAGTAGTAAAAATAAGTATGTAAACTTATTTAGTTATTCAACACTATTGTTTCTCTCTGTTTTAGAGCTAGAGGTGAATGCTGGGTATATAAAAGGAGTACGGAATGATGCATCAGATTTTATATCATATTCAGGCTCCCAAAATGAGTTTATTAATAAACTAAAAGAATCAGATCCCGATTTTTATCGAGTTTCTCAGCTCAAAAATAGGAAAGTAAATTCAGAAAATATAACGGCATATTATTTGGAGTCTCTAGCCTATAACTACGCTGGTTTGAATATTTACACATCTTCATCAGATAAAAATCAGTTGGATTTACTAAGTAATTTAGGATATCCCCAATATGCTGGAACTTTAAATGTAGTTAATACATCAATTTTACCTGTTGATTCTTTATTAAATGTTAAATATATTCTTTCAGATAAGGATGTAAAAGGACTTGTTAAAGATGAGAAAATATCTACTAAAAATGGAAAGTTTGCTTATCTAAATCCATATGCATTACCATTGGCATTTACACATTACTCTAATGATAAAGTAAATATAGAATTTTCTGATAACCCTTTTAGAAATATAAACTCTATTTATAGTTATTTAGTAGGAAGGGATGTTAGTATATTTCGTAAAGTTAAATATAGTATAAACTACTCTCTTAATAGTCTTAATGTGATATTTGGTGATAGTGCAAAAGATATAAGTTTTTATGGATATATAGATACTAAAAAAGGAGTGGATGGTAAGTTATTTTTAAATGATAAATTCTTGACGGGATACTCTAAATGGCTTGCTCCAAGAGTTGTTTACTTAGGAGAGCAAACTGGCGTAGATAATATATTAAAATTATCAGCTAAAAATATTTCATCTAAAGATATATCGAGTATTGAGATCTATGCATTGGATCTTAATGTATTTTCTGAAGTAATTTCAGAACTAAGAGGTATGAATTTAGTGGAAGATGTTAGTGTCAAAAATGGCTATGTTAACATCAACTTAAAACAGTCAAGTAAGAACTATTCATTATTTTTAACTATCCCATATAATTCAGGATGGACATTCAAACTAAATGGAGAGGTTATTAATCCTAAAGTTGTATATGACGCATTTATTCAAATAAATCTAGAATCTGGTAGGAGCTATCAGTTAGAAATGAGTTACTCTATACCTAAATTATATTTAGGATTATTGTTGTCTCTTATTGGAGTATTGGCGTTAATTTTTCTAATTTCATGGGGTAAGCGTGTTAAAAAGACAAATAATTAGTTATTCCTTTATTGGTGTGTTAAATACACTAGTTCATTGGGGAGTGTTTTTAATTGTATTTAAATTGATTGAAATGCAGTCTATTAGTAATGTTATGGCGTTCATTTGTGCTGTTATTTTTTCTTTTTTTATGAATGCTCGTTTTACTTTCAAAAAGAAAAGCACTTATAAAAGAATGGTTTGGTATATGCTTTTAATGGGCAGTTTGAATTTTACTATAGGATATATTTCTGATGTAATCAGTCTTCCAGCTTTTGCAACATTACTCATATCATCAATTTTAGGCCCTGTACTTGGTTTTATTTTCTCAAAGTATTTAGTTTTTAAAGGATAATATATGAAGGTTTCTTTAGTAGTTCCTTGTTTTAATGAAGAACAGACAATTCCTTTGTTTTGGAAAGCTGTTTCAGAGCATCAAATCTTTTCTAACCATAATATTGAAATTGTATTTATAGATGATGGTAGTAGAGATAATACAAATTCAGTTTTATTACATTTAGAAGAGCAACATAGTGAGCATATAAAGGTACTTTCTTTTTCTAGAAATTTTGGGAAAGAAGCTGCATTATTTGCGGGTATTGAACATGCCACAGGGGATGTTGTAATTCCTATTGATGTTGATTTGCAACACCCACTAGATGTTATTCCTATCATGATTGAGAGATATAATGAAGGATTTGATGTTGTTTTAGCTAAATGCCAAGAAAAAGATTCTTACAGCTTTATTAAACGAGTTACATCTCAATGGTTTTATAAATTTCATAATAAAATCTCAACACCTAAGATTGAAGAAAATGTTGGAGATTTCCGCTTGATATCTAGAGATGTTGTAGAAGCAATTAAACGACTTCCTGAGCGCCAATTATTTATGAAAGGTATTTATGCATGGGTAGGATTTTCATCAACAATTATTAATTATGAAATTGAAGAGCGTTCTGCTGGAGCAAGTAAATTTAATGGTTGGAAATTATGGAATTTGGCCTTAGAAGGGATTACTTCATTTAGTACTGTGCCATTAAGGGTTTGGAGTTATCTTGGCGGAGGAATTTCATTACTAAGTTTTCTATATGGTTTTTACTTGATTTTGGGTAAATTATTTTTTGGTAACCCTGTACCTGGTTATCCATCAATTATGGTAGCCGTATTATTTTTAGGCGGTGTACAGCTAATTGGCATTGGTGTACTAGGAGAATATATAGGACGAATTTATTTAGAATCTAAACAACGTCCAAGATATATTTTAAAAAATAAGAAAGCAAAGATGAAATGAAAATCCTAATCACAGGTGGGGCTGGTTTTATTGGCTCTGCCGTTGTTCGTTATATTATCCAGCAAACATCTGATGCAGTAATCAATGTTGATAAGCTCACTTACGCTGGGAATTTAGAATCGCTCGAGAGTGTGGAAAACAACCCTCGTTATGCATTTGCTCAAGTGGATATTTGCGATAAAGTCGCACTTGAGAAAGTGTTTGTGGAGCATCAGCCTGATGCAGTAATGCACCTCGCAGCAGAGAGCCATGTTGACCGTTCGATTAATGGGCCCGCAGCATTTATTGAAACCAATATTGTGGGGACTTACACGCTATTAGAAGTGGCTCGTGCTTACTGGAATCAATTAGACAGCGATAAAAAAGCAGCTTTTCGTTTTCATCATATTTCAACTGATGAAGTGTATGGCGATTTGGAAGGTACGGATGATCTATTCACAGAAAACACCCCTTACGCTCCAAGCAGTCCTTACTCAGCATCGAAAGCCTCAAGCGATCACTTGGTTCGTGCGTGGTTGCGTACTTATGGCTTGCCAACAATCGTCACCAACTGCTCAAATAACTATGGTCCTTTCCATTTCCCTGAAAAACTAATTCCGCTGATGATCTTAAATGCGTTAGACGGCAAGCCATTACCTGTTTACGGAAACGGTCAGCAGATTCGCGATTGGCTATTCGTGGAAGATCACGCCCGTGCATTATATAAAGTGGTAACCGAAGGCGAAATTGGAGAAACCTACAATATTGGTGGCCATAACGAAAAAGCTAACATTGATGTGGTGCGTACCATTTGCGCCTTATTAGAAGAGCTTGTGCCAAACAAACCAGCAGGCGTGGCGAAATACAAAGATTTAATCACTTATATGAAAGACCGCCCAGGTCACGACGTGCTTTATGCAATCGACGCAGCAAAAATCGGGCGTGAACTTGGTTGGAAAACGCAAGAAACCTTTGAATCAGTCATTCGTAAAACTGTTGAATGGTATCTCGCAAATAAAAAATGGTGGAGCCGCGTATTAGATGGTTCTTACAACCGTGAGCGTTTAGGTAATAACTAAATTACAAGCAGTTATAATAAACAAAATTTTTTGTGGAGAAAAAATGAAAGGTATTATTTTAGCAGGCGGTTCAGGTACTCGCCTTTATCCTATTACTCGTAGTGTATCTAAACAGCTTTTACCTGTTTACGATAAGCCAATGATTTATTATCCATTATCTGTACTTATGTTAGCAGGGATTCGTGATGTTTTGATTATCACAATACCTGAAGATAATGCAAGTTTTAAACGTTTATTAGGCGATGGCTCGTCTTTTGGTATTAATTTAAGCTATGCGATTCAGCCTAGCCCAGATGGTTTAGCACAAGCTTTCTTAATTGGTGAAGAGTTTATCAACGGCGATAGCTGTTGCTTAGTATTAGGTGACAATATCTTCTACGGTCAACATTTCTCTGAAATGTTAAAAGAAGCAGTTGCTCAGCCTACGGGCGCAACAGTGTTCGGCTATATGGTAAAAAATCCAGAACGTTTTGGCGTGGTGGAATTCGACGAGAATTTCAAAGCCATATCAATTGAAGAGAAACCAGAGAATCCAAAATCAAATTATGCCGTAACCGGTTTGTATTTCTATGATAATCGTGTGGTTGATTTTGCAAAACAAGTAAAACCATCAGCACGTGGTGAACTTGAAATTACGACGTTGAATGAAATGTACCTAAATGATGGTTCACTTAATGTGCAATTATTAGGTCGTGGTTTTGCATGGCTTGACACTGGTACACATGAGAGCTTAAACGAGGCGGCTTCTTTTGTACGTACATTAGAAAATGTTCAAGGTTTACAAGTTGCTTGCCTTGAAGAAATTGCATGGCGTAATGGTTGGTTAACAAGCGAGCAAGTTGCTGAGCTTGCGAAACCAATGGCGAAAAATGAGTACGGTCAATACTTGTTACGCTTGTTGAATAAAAAGAAATAAGGCAATGCAATGGCAAAATTTTTAGTAACGGGTGCGAATGGTCAAGTTGGGCATTGTTTAGTCAAACAGTTGCAAGCCAAAGGGGCTGATGTGTTGGGCGTGGATCGGGATCAATTGGATATTACCGATAAAACCGCGGTCGAAAATTGCTTCAAATTTTATCAACCTGATGTGGTGATTAATGCGGCGGCACATACGTCGGTCGATCGGGCGGAAAATGAAGTGGCTTTATCGGAAGCGATAAACGTGCAAGGTCCGCGATATCTTGCTGAAGCTGCCTGCAAACAGGGTGCGATGATATTGCATATTTCTACGGATTATGTGTTTGATGGCGAAGGCACGCACGCTTACAAAGAGAACGATGCTACAGCTCCGCAAGGCGTGTATGGACGAACTAAATTAGCAGGTGAACAAGCTGTTTTAGCGGCTAATCCGAAAGCGATTGTGTTGCGTACCGCGTGGGTGTTTGGCAAACACGGCAATAATTTTGTGAAAACGATGCTGCGTCTTGGCAAAGAACGCGATACATTGGGCGTTGTCAGCGATCAGTTTGGTGGGCCAACTTATGCTGGAGATATTGCGGCAGCGTTGATTGAGATTGCCGAGCAGTTGCTTCGTGGCAGTAGTGCCTATGGCGTGTATCATTTCACGGGTTATCCTTATGTAAGTTGGTATGAGTTTGCCGAAGCGATTTTTGCGCAAGCAGAGAAAGCAAACATTTTAGAAAAACGACCGCAGGTAAATCCGATTAAGACTAGCGATTACCCAACGCCAGCGAAACGCCCTGCGAATTCCCGTTTGGATTTAAGCAAAATTCAGGCAGTTTTTGGTATTCAACCGAGCGATTGGCAAGCGGCGTTAAATCATATTCAAGCATACCTTTAACACAAATTAGGCATTACTGTTTAGAGAAAAAATGCAAAAACAACCGTCTTTAACTATTATCAGCGTCACGGGGCATAGCGGCTACACACGTGGCTCAATGTTTGCTATTCATCGCAGTTATCTTGCATTACAAGAGAAAATTGCCGATTTACGCTGCGTATTGATTAGCCCCGATCGCCCTGAAGATTTGCCTGAATATATAAAACATATTTCTTGTAAAACAATGGATTACCAAGAATATAACGCCTTTGTTTTTATGGCGTTAGGGCAATTTGTAGATACAGATTTTGCTTTGATTGTGCAAAATGACGGTTGGGTAATTGCCCCTGAAATGTGGACCGATGAATTTTTCCAATATGATTATATTGGTGCGCCACTGCCATTTTATCTGTTTAAGGGGGAAAATACTGGCACGCAGTTCTGGTTGGATCACTTTTATCCCATCCCTGAAGGTATGGTTGAACCACAAAATGGTGGGTTTAGCTTACGTAGTAAGAAATTATTGGATGCACCAAAGTTATTAAATTTACCTTATGAAATCAAAGTCATTGGAGCAACAGATAAGGAACCTGTAAGATTAGAATTTCAAGATAATAATCATACAGAAGATGTTTTGTTATCAGGTATTTATCGAGAAAAATTAGAAGAATATGGCTGTCGATTTGCACCAAGAGAATTAGCGGTAAGGTTCTCAATTGAAGATGATAGACCTCATGTTAAGGTTTGCGAAATACATTCAATTCAATTATCAATAACTGATAATTTAAGTTTAGGTCGCCATTTTATTGGAGATGTGGTATTAAGTGATTGGAATGAAGTATTGTACCGTAATCGCTGGAATAATTCATTTGAAGACCTGAAAAGGGCATTGGGGCAGGATCTAACATTACGTGGTTTTTTAAATCATCATTATGTGGTGAGAATTCCCGAAGAATATAGTTTTAGTCATAAGGATGTTGTCATTCGTTACACCATCAATCCTGAAAATCAACAAGCGGTTTACTCTATTATCGGGGCCGAATAGCTAGAAACTAATTTATGTTGAAAATATTTAAAAGTTTATGCAATGGAATATTTTATTAAGGGTAATAGATGCAGTCGCAACCGTCTTTAACTATTATTAGCGTCACGGGGCATAGCGGTTATACACGTGGCTCAATGTTTGCCATCCATTGTAGTTATCTTGCATTAAAAGATAAAATTGCAGATTTGCGATGTGTGCTAATTAGTCCCGAGCGCCCTGCGGATTTGCCCGAACAAATTCGTCATATTCAATGTGCACAAATGACACACAAAGAATATAACGCCTTTTCTTTTTTGGCATTAGGGCAATTTGTGGATACAGATTTTGCTTTGCTTGTGCAAAATGATGGTTGGGTTTTACATGGCGATGTATGGACAGATGAGTTTTTTCAATATGATTATATCGGCGCACCAGTCTGCCATTATTATGACAATAATGAAGTAATGTCCACGGAACTGTGGAAGCAAAATTTCAGTATCCCTGCACCAGAAGGAATGCTTGAAATGTTTAATTGAGGGTTTAGCCTACGCAGTAAAAGATTATTAGATGCACCTAAAACATTAGGATTGCCTTATCAAATTAGTATTATCGGTGCCAATCTACAAGAACCCGTGTCATTAGAAAAATGTGATGATAATTATAATGAAGATGTTTTATTAACAGGTGTATATCGTCAGCAATTAGAACAATATGGTTGTCGTTTCCCAACTTATGAGTTGGCGTTGAGATTTTCTATTGAGTTTATTGATGCATGGGTTATTTATAAAATGAAATATCCTGAAGCAGACTTAGAGGTTAGATGTTTAGGTTCACACTCTCAGCGGACGGTTTTGTGTTAACCGATTAGAATGAATTTACCTCAATGGGAGCATTTCCGATAGATAATTTTGAAGAAATTATTACCATACCATATGTGAAAATGAGATTAAATCAAGGCTATGTTATGCGTATTCCAGCACAATTTAGCCCAAATGGTAAAGAAGCAGTAATTAAATTGGAATCGCAAAATTAAGGAAAGAAAAATGAAAATTATTGAAACCAAAATCCCAGAAGTTAAGTTACTTGAACCCCAAGTATTCGGCGATGATCGCGGTTTTTTTATGGAAACCTTCCGTGATGAATGGTTTAAAGCTAATGTGGCAAACAGTACCTTTGTACAAGAAAATCACAGCAAATCTGTGAAAGGCGTACTGCGTGGTTTGCACTATCAAACGGAAAATACGCAAGGCAAATTAGTACGTGTGGTGCAAGGTGCGGTGGTGGACGTTGCCGTTGATATGCGAAAAAGCTCGCCAACATTTGGGCAATGGGTGGCGGAAGTTTTGTCTGATGAAAACAAACGTCAACTCTGGGTGCCTGAAGGGTTTGCACACGGTTTTTATGTGTTAAGCGATACCGCAGAATTTGTTTATAAATGCACCGACTACTACAACCCAAAAGCCGAACATTCGCTTATTTGGAATGATCCTACCGTGAATATTGATTGGCAACTAACGGGTGAACCAAGTTTATCCGCGAAGGATTTAGCTGGCAAAAAATTGGTTGAAGCGGTAACCTTTGCTTAAATCGATAAGTACCTAAACACGTTTATTTTTCTCCGCGGTCTTTATTCGCGGAGAATTATTCTAAAACAAACTTTCCATTTCTTTTGAACGTTGAACACAAGCTTGCATTGCTTGTTGAACCAGCTGTGCAAAGTTGTGCTGTTCAAATACTGTTAGGGCAGCAGCTGTGGTGCCACCTTTAGAGGTTACATTTTGGCGGAGTTCGGCAATATCGCACTGTGGATTTTGAATCACCATTTGTGCTGCCCCTAAAGCTGACTGTTGAATGAGTTGTCTGGCTTGTTCTGTATTTAATCCCATTTCAAGCAAAGCCTTTTGCATCGCTTCCATTAATAAAAAAAAATAAGCAGGGCTAGAGCCTGATGCGGCGGTTACCGCGTGCATTTGTTGTTCTTGTTCAAACCAACAAACTTCCCCTATCGATGAGAGCAAATCACTGGTAAAGTTTTTAAGTGCGTTTGACAACTGAGCTGGGGCGTATAATCCAGTCATCCCTGTTGATACGAGAGCTGGGGTGTTCGGCATTGCTCGCACGATATGTTGAGCTGTCGGTAGCAGTGTTTGAATACGTTTAATGGAAATTCCCGCAGCAATTGAAATCACGAGTTTATCGCTAAAATCAAGATTGCTTAGTTGATGACAAACTGTCGCAATCGCTTGGGGTTTCACCGCAAGCAGAATAACGTCAGCTTTTTTGACCGCGGTTTGATTATCCGTATTTGCTTGCACACCTTGTTCAATAAAAAGTGTGCGTTTTTCTTCATTCGGATCGCACACCAACATATTTTCTGCATGATAGCCTTGTTTTAACAAGCCCAATACAATGGCTTGAGCCATATTGCCGCCGCCAATAAAGGTAATTCGCTTTTGTTGCATAG
This sequence comes from Pasteurellaceae bacterium, assembly GCA_030527795.1. Taxonomy (GTDB): domain Bacteria; phylum Pseudomonadota; class Gammaproteobacteria; order Enterobacterales; family Pasteurellaceae; genus JAUNAB01. Next base: position 54,581 of record JAUNAB010000004.1, read on the forward strand.
GTTTTCTTCTGAAATTCGGTTAGAATGGTGCCAAATATAACCGATCCAATTTTATTTTCAAGGAATGCCTATGTTTTGGTTCAAAAATGCAATGATTTATCGTTTAACAAAAGAACTTGATTGGTCGTCTGAAAAGCTTCAGCAAGATTTACAGCAATGCCAATTTCATCCTTGTCAGCCTGCAGATATGCACAAAGTGGGTTGGATCGCACCGTTAAAAGGTTCTGGTTTATTGCATTTTTCTGTGGGGAAACAGATTTTATTGGTTGTGCATAAAGAAGAAAAAATGTTGCCAAGTCAGGTGGTTAAGCAGACCTTAGATGAACGTATTGCCCAAATTGAACAAGCGGAAAATCGGAAATTAAAGAAAATAGAAAAACAAGCACTCAAAGACGATATTATTTCAGTATTGTTGCCACGGGCGTTTAGCCGAAATCAGCATACAGCGATTTGGGTTGATACTGAAACAAATTTGATTTATGTTGATTCAGCCTCCAGCAAACGTGCTGAAGATGCCCTTGCATTGTTGCGGAAATCATTGGGATCGTTACCTGTCGTGCCGTTAAGTTTTGCCAATGAACCAATGTTGGTAATGACTAACTGGTTGTTAAAAGAGGATGTACCTGAGCGGGTTGCACTTTTACAGGAAGCGGAATTGAAAGCAGTTGATGACAAGGGCATTATTCGTTGTAAGCAACAAGATTTGAGCAGTGATGAGATTTTATCGCACTTGAAATCAGGCAAAATGGTTAGTAAATTAGCATTGGAATGGGAAGATCATCTTAGCTTTGTGTTGTATGATGATGGCTCATTAAAACGCTTAAAATTTGCCGATGCGATCCGTGAGAAAAACGATGACATTTTAAAAGAAGATTATGCACAACGTTTTGATGCGGATTTTGTGTTAATGACGGGTGAATTAGCAAAATTAAGTGCACATTTAATTGCCAATTTCGGTGGCGAAAAACCGCAGTCATAATTTTATTTATTTTTATTAGATTAAGGAATTAATATGAACACACAGAAACAGCCATCGCTATTGGGTGGTGCAATGATTATTGCGGGGACGGCAATTGGTGCGGGGATGTTAGCCAATCCTACGTCAACCGCAGGGATTTGGTTTATCGGTTCGTTACTGGTTTTAGTTTATACTTGGTTTTGTATGACGACATCAGGGTTAATGATTTTAGAAGCGAATTTGCATTACCCAACAGGGGCAAGTTTTGACACCATTGTAAAAGATTTGCTCGGAAAAAACTGGAATATTATCAATGGGGTGTCTATTGCATTCGTGTTGTATATTTTAACCTACGCTTATATCACATCAGGCGGTGGAATTACCGAAGGGTTTCTCAATCAATTATTCAGCGACTCACAACATTCAGTAGAAGTCGGTCGGAGTACAGGCTCGCTCATTTTTTGCCTTGTGCTAGCCGCATTCGTTTGGTTATCAACCAAAGCGGTGGATCGTTTCACGACGATTTTAATTGCAGGAATGGTGATTAGCTTTTTCCTTTCTACGCTTGGCTTAATGGGATCGGCACAAAGCGATATTTTATTGGATAATCTCTCAACGGGTGAACAGCATTATTTTCCGTATATTTTAAGTGCTTTGCCTGTTTGTTTAGTTTCCTTTGGATTTCACGGCAATGTGCCGAGTTTAGTAAAATATTATGATCGTAATGGTCAACGTGTTATGCGAGCAATTTTCTTAGGTACGGGCATTGCGCTTGTGATTTATGCACTTTGGCAATATGCGATTCAAGGCAACTTACCGCGGACAGAATTTGCCCCTGTTATTGCAAAAGATGGCGATATTGCTGCGTTATTAAGTGCGTTAGGGAAATATATTCAAACCGATTATATTGCGGTGGTGTTGAAATTTTTTGCTTATATGGCAATTGCAACCTCTTTTTTAGGCGTTACGCTTGGCTTATTTGATTATATTGCGGACATGCTCAAACTTGATGATAGTATTTCAGGACGAACCAAAACAACCTTGATTACATTTCTTCCTCCTTTAGTTTTAAGTTTGATTTTCCCCTTTGGATTTGTGATTGCCATTGGCTATGCAGGGCTAGCTGCAACGATCTGGGCAGCGATTGTGCCAGCCTTATTGGCGAAAGCGAGCCGTCAAAAATTCCCAACTCGTAGCTATACGGTGTATGGTGGTAACTTTATGGTTTATTTTGTGATTTTATTTGGCGTGCTAAATATTATTGCACAGTTAGGGGCACAACTTGATTGGCTGCCTAAATTCCTTGGTTAATCAATAAGATGCATTCATCAGTTTACGATAGTGACGGTTTTTTTGAACGCTATCAAAAATTGCGTCGTAATCCGATTAGCTTAAATGAGCTTGTGGAAAAACCCACAATGTTACAGCTTTTGCCTGATTTGTCAGGCAAAACGCTGTTGGACTTAGGTTGTGGCACAGGTGAGCATTTACAACTGTATTTGCAGCGTGGAGCGAGCTTTGTTGTTGGTGTAGATCTCTCGCAAGCAATGTTGGCTCAGGCAACGCAATCCTTAGCCAAACAGCCCAATTTTGTTTCACGTTATCGCCTTTATCCACTGGCAATGGAACAATTAGCACAGCTTAATGAAGGGGAATTTGACATCATAACCAGTTCTTTTGCTTTTCATTATGTTGCTGATTTTTCTGAGTTGCTTCAGCAAATTCACCATAAATTGAGTAACGGTGGGCAACTGATTTTTTCACAAGAACATCCGATTACAACGTGCCACAAAACAGGGGACCGTTGGCAAAAGGAAGGCAAAGTGCAACTGGCCTATCGTTTGAATTATTATCGTGATGAAGGGGAACGACAACGAAATTGGTTTCAACAACCCTTTAAAACCTATCATCGCACGTTGGCGGCTATCATTAACACCTTGATTGCGACAGGTTTTCACATTGAGCAACTGGCAGAGCCTATGCTTGCCGAGCAACCGCAATGGCACGATGAATTTAAAGATTTACAACATCGCCCCCCATTACTATTTGTAAAAGCAAGAAAAGAATAATGTCAAAACCGCGGTCAAAATTTTAAACGTTTTTTGACCGCGGTTTTGTATTGATTTAAATTTATTCACGCATTATTTTGTTGTGATAAGGGGTTTTAACAAAACGATTTCGCCATAATTTTTATGGCATAAATTTCGCTTGTAGCCAAGCAATCAAAACCGCGGTCAAAAATTTGAGCGTTTTTTTGACCGCGGTAAAAATAGGATATTGATTAATTCTCAGAAACGTAGGAATAATGTCCATTGTTTCTGTGCAACGATATCGGTCGTTTATTGAATTAACGCATTGTTACAAATTCTTCTGAACCCGTAGGGTGAATTGCAACGGTATTGTCAAAATCGGCTTTATTTGCACCCATTTTGATTGCTACGGCAAAGCCTTGGATCATTTCATCCACGCCAAAGCCGATACCGTGTAAGCCGACAATTTTTTCTTCTTTGCCTACGCAGACTAATTTCATCCGACAAGGCTGACGATGTTGCGTAACGGCACTGTACATTGGCGTGAAGCTGGATTTATACACTTTGACGTTATCTGCACCATATTGCTCAATCGCTTGCGGTTCAGTTAAACCAATGGTGCCAATTGGCGGATGGGTGAAGACCACGGTTGGGACTAAATTGTAATCTAAATGTTCATTAGGTTTGTTATTGAATAAGCGTTCGGACAGACGGCGACCTGCCGCAACGGCAACGGGCGTTAATTCAATGCCCCCTTCAATAATGTCGCCTACTGCATAAATGCCATTAACATTGGTGTTTTGGTATTTATCCACTTTCACAAAACCACGTTCGTTGGTTTTCACGCCTGCGGCATCTAGGCGAATTTTATCGGTAGTTGGTTCACGCCCGATTGCCCAGACTAAACAATCTACATTTTGTTCGCGTCCATCTTCTAATTTTAAGGTAAGCGAACCGTCAGCATTTTTAATCACTTGTTGTGGGATTGCTTGGGTGTGCAGTTGAATGCCGTCTTGCTGCATGACTTCAACGAGCGTATCTACAATAAGCGGATCAAAATTACGCAGTGGTGCGTGTTTACGCACGAATAAATGCGTTTCAGCACCAAGGCTATTAAATACACCTGCAATTTCAACCGCGATATAGCCTGCACCGACTACGGCAACTCGTTTCGGTAAATGGTTAAGCTCAAATAGTCCATCTGAATCAATCCCGTATTCTGCCCCGTTGATATTCGGACGGCTTGGGCGTCCGCCAGTGGAGATCAAAATATGATCGGCACTAATTTGTTCAATACCGCCGTAATTAAGTTTGACTTCAAGGTTTTTTTCATCAATAAATTGAGCAAAACCGCGGATCACATCAACGTTGTTTTTGGCTAGAACGTTGTCATAGGATTGATGAATGCGATCAATGTAGGCATTACGGCTGGCAACCAATTTGGTATAATCAAAGTCTTTAAGTTCAAGATTAAATCCGTAATCTGGTGCGTAGGATTTAATTGCTTCGGCGATTTGTGCCCCATACCACATCACTTTTTTTGGCACACAACCCACGTTGACGCAAGTGCCGCCAAGGTATTTAGCTTCAATAATTGCACATTTCTTGCCATAGCTTGCTGCACGGTTAATTGATGCGATGCCGCCACTGCCGCCACCGATGGCAATATAATCATAATGTTTAGCCATTTTACTGTTCCTTATTTAAAAAATTGTGCTTATTTTGCCGAAAAAAGCCGATGAAGGCAAAATGAATTTAGTTATCGCTTTATTCGGGCGTTATCCAGTTTACTTGCCAACTGCCAGTGCCTTCGGGAACCAATAATTGTTGTAATTGCGGAAGCAATTCACGCATTTGGCTTGCAAGTTGCCAAGGGGGATTGATGACAATCATACCACTGGCAGTCATTCCACGCTGATCGCTATCGGGACGTACGGATAGCTCAATTTGTAAAATCTTGCGGATACCTGTTTGTTCTAATTGGCGGATCATTCGTTTGATATTTTGACGCCAGACCACAGGATACCAAATTGCATAAATGCCCGTTGCAAAGCGTTTGTAACCTTCTTCAATAGCTTTTACGACTAAATCGTAATCTTCTTTCAGCTCGTAAGGGGGATCAATTAAGACAAGCCCACGTCGTTCTTTCGGCGGAAGTGTGGCTTTTACTTGTTGAAAACCGTCGTCACGTTTTGTGCTGATATTGGCATAGTCTTTGAAATTATTGCGTAGTAGTGGATAATCGCTTGGGTGCAATTCGGTGAATAATGCCCGATCTTGCGGACGCAATAATTGAGCAGCGATGAGTGGCGATCCTGCGTAATAACGCAATGCTTTGCCGCCATAATTCAGATTTTTGATGAGATCAACATAGCGTTGCAAATCAGGATGTAAATTTGCTTGTTGCCAAAGCCGAGCAATGCCTTCTTCAAATTCCGCGGTTTTTTCTGCTTCTTCGCTAAATAAGCGGTAACGCCCAACACCAGAATGGGTGTCAAGATAATAAAAGCCTTTTTCTTTTTGTTTGAGGCTTTCTAATATCAACATTAAAACGATGTGCTTTAACACATCGGCGTGGTTGCCTGCGTGAAAGCTATGGCGATAACTGAGCATAATTGTTCCTAATTGATAAAAATGAGTGAAATTTTGTCCGCGGTTTTCTCAATAAACCGCGGACAAAAAAGCCGTTATTTTAGAATAATTCTTGACGTTGGAATTGTTCTGAAGGTGATTGTTCTGAACGATAACGTTGATCGACACCATCAGGCACATAATATCCACGTTCTTCTATATAAACACGTTTAGGCTCTGTGCCTTTGATAAAGTATTCCACTTTTCCGCCATTATTTGATAGTAAGCCTGAGCCGAGATCGATACGTTTTTCAATAATATTGGCAGGCACTTTGCTTTCACGTTCAGGCACATCTTTCAACGCAATTTTCATATAATTAACCCACGCAGGCATTGCGGTTTTTGCACCTGCTTCGCCTTTGCCAAGATTGCGTTTATTATCATCAAAACCGACATAGACCGCGGTCGTAATGTCTGCACCAAATCCTACATACCAAGCCACTTTGGAATTATTGGTTGTTCCTGTTTTTCCGCCGATATCTTTCCGTTTGATGCTATTTGCAATACGCCAACTGGTGCCTTTCCAACTTTGCCCTGGTTCACCATAAATCGCAGAATTTAACGCACTACGGATTAAGAAAGCTAACTCGCCGCTAATCACCCGTGGGGCATATTGTGCTTGGGGTTGTTCAAGTTTGTTGCTTGTCATTAGGCTTAGACTACCATCTTTTAATTCGCCCGTCTGAGCATTGAGTTCTGGCACATCATCATTTGTGTTTTCATCATTGCTGTTATCGGTTTCTTCGCCATTAGTGCTTTCATCGGTATGGGCAAGATTTTTGCTTTCATTATCTTTGGTATTATTACTGAAACCATCAATTTTGTCGGTGGTTTGCCCGTAAATAACAGGAATGTCATCACATTCTAAACACGCAATTTTGGGATTCGCTACAAAAATTTCTTTGCCATTATTATCTAAGATTTTTTGGATAATGTAAGGATCAATCAAGAATCCGCCATTATCAAACACTGCATAACCGCGTGCCATTTCAAGTGGCGTAAAGGAAGCCGCCCCTAAGGCTAACGCTTCACTGGCGAAGTATTGATCGCGTTTAAAGCCAAAGCGTTGTAAAAAATCTGCGACAAAAGGAATGCCCGCGGTTTGAATAGCACGAATCGCAATCATATTTTTAGATTGTCCTAGACCAACACGCAGACGCATATTGCCGTCATAACGATCAGGCGAGTTTTTCGGCATCCAATCTTTTTGCCCTGGTTTTTTAATGATAATTGGTGTATCTGCTAACATACTTGAAAGAGTTAAGCCTTTTTCAAGTGCCGCAGAATAGATAAAGGGTTTGATTGTTGAACCCACTTGCACTAACGATTGAGTCGCTCGGTTAAATTTGCTTTGTTCAAAGCTAAATCCACCCACAATTGCTTCAATTGCACCGTCTTGGCTGTTGAGTGAAACCATTGCCGAGTTGACTTCAGGAATTTGCCCTAATATCCATTCGCCGTTATCACGTTTGCGAATCCAAATTTGTTCGCCAACTTTAACGGGATTGACTTTACCTGTCCAACGCATTGCTGAGTTTGGTAAGGCCATTTTATTTCCATCAGCTAACAACAGATCTGCCCCATTTTTATTAATAGCTAACACTGCCGCTGGGATAAAGGGATCTGAGTTTGGTAATTTACGCAAATTATCGATAATGGTTTCGTTATCCCACGCAGTGTCTTTCGCTTTCCATAATTCTGTACCGCCACGGTATTTGCTATGACGTAAATCATAGTCAATAATATTCTCTATCACAGACTTTTGTGCAGCAGCTTGGTCAGTTGATACGATAGTTGTATAAACTTGATAACCTTTTGTATAAGCATTATCTTCGCCATAACGTTTTACCATTTCTTGGCGCACCATTTCGGTGACGTAATCTGCGTGGAATTCTAATTGTGAACCGTGGTAGCTTGCAACAATAGCTTCTTGCGTCGCTGCTTGCATTTGTTCTTTGGTAATGAAATTCATTTCAAGCATCCGACCAAGCACAACATTGCGACGTTCTTCGGCACGCTTTAATGAGTAGAGCGGATTCATCGTGGAAGGGGCTTTTGGTAAACCTGCGATCACAGCCATTTCAGAAAGGGTTAACTGATTGAGATCTTTACCAAAATACGTTTTTGCTGCTGCAGCTACGCCATAAGAGCGATAACCTAAGTAAATTTTATTTAAATATAATTCAAGAATTTCTTGCTTACTTAAAGCATTTTCAATTTCAACCGCTAACACCGCTTCTTTCGCTTTGCGGATTAAAGTTTTTTCGGGTGTCAAAAAGAAATTGCGTGCAAGTTGCTGAGTAATAGTACTTGCCCCTTGTGATGCCCCACGGTTGGTAATGGCAACACCAACTGCACGTGCGATACCGATAGGATCAAGCCCGTGATGATCGTAGAAGCGGCTATCTTCTGTCGCAATAATTGCATTAATTAATTGTTGAGGCACATCATTGAGCTTCACAGGAATACGTCGTTGTTCCCCCACTTCACCGATCAGTTTTCCATCCGCGGTATAAATTTGCATGGGTTGTTGTAATTCAACGGTTTTCAAACTCTGTACATCAGGTAATTCTGATTTGATATGGGTATAAAGTAACCCAAGGGCGATTGCGCCCAAAATAACTAGCGTAAGAAACGTACTTAATAATAATTTTATGATCTTCATTCCAAAATTTACTCTTGATAGATGAATTAGTTTAGAAACTAGGGAAAATTGCTATAAGTATAAGGTTTAAGCGAAATTTAAAAAAGAAAAATATGGAATAATCGTGAGAATTATATGAGAAATCGTCAAGAATTCCCCTTTATTCAGGTTGGGATATTTCAACAACATAGCAAAATTGAAGTTGTTTATTGGGATAAGCAAGATTTTCATTATTGTGAATTTGAATTAATTCAGGGAGTCAACATATCAGAAAAAATAGCGAATCTATTGGGATTATCGTTAAAAGAATATCAAACACGTGTGCGTTATGTGAGTGCGATTGCTGCACACCAAGTTTGGCATAAAACAGTGATTGTGCCACAACAACTGACTGAAGATGAATGTTTACAGCAATGTCAGCATCTTATACAACAAGCTTTTCCTGCGTTAGAAGCGAAAGAATGTTGGTTTGATTATCAAATGGAATTTTTAAAACAAGGTATGCGTTTAGACATTATTGCTGTGATGAAAAGTATTGCTGAAAAAACGATTTTGTCTTATTTGCCTATAAGCATTACGGTATTGAATACGGTTCCTATGTGTATTATGCGTGCTTGCCTTTATTTAGTCGGAGAAAAATTGCCAACACACAGTTTAATTTTATATCAAGATTTACATACTTGCTTGGCACTAATTGATACGGGCTATGATTTTATGGTGTTAAATAAAAATGAATCGAGTTTATTTGCACTATATCAAGAAGTTGTGGCATTTGATATGGATATTCAACAGGTATTTGCTTATCAGCATTCTCAAATCAAAACTCTTAATATACAAGAGCAACATTGCAAAGATAAATCTTGGCAATGGCTTAAGAACGATATTCCGCTTATTCCCTTAGGGGCGGCATTATGGGGAAATTATCAGGGACATTGATTAAGTAGCTAGCGATGAAAACCGATTTTAATTTATTACCTTGGCGATTGAATTTGCATCAACAGCGAAGTAAAAAGATGTGTAGTGTTTTGATGCGATTTTTCTTTACAGTAGGAATAATTGGAATGCTTGCCCTTTTTCTTAATAATGAATTGAGTCAGCAAAAAATGCAACTTGAACAGCAGTTAGCGACATTACAGCAACAAGCAGAACGTCTGAAACCGCGGATTCAACAATTAAGTGCAAAAATGGTGGAAAATGCTCAAGAAGAGGCGTTAGATCCCTTACCCAATGAGCAAATATTACAATTATTAGCATTATTACAAGCTGCACCCTTGCAGTCTGGCGAATTAAATGAATTGGATTGGACAGAAAATATAGTTCAGTTGCGTGGCACAATAAATCAGCATACGGAGTTTGAACAATTTAACCAATTTTTAAAACAAGCTAAGTGCTTTTCACAGGTAAATTTAAAGCAATTTTTACCATTAAATAACGGAGCATTACAATTTGAGTTTGAACTCATCTTTAAGTCTCTGGATAAAAATAATCAGGAAATTTATGAATAAGCTATTTAATAATCCACAAAATTGGTGGGGAAAGTGGCTTCGTCAATCTCAAATTAAACAGAGTAGTCTTTTTGCTGTGTTGATTGGATTGGCTATTGCTATAGTAGTGGCACAGTTATGGCAGCAATGGCAATTAATTAAACAATCGCAGCAGCAGTTAGTTGATGAACAACGTCATTTTTCCACACAAATGCAACTGTGGAGAGTCTTGCATCAGCGTGTTCAACAACAGAACATTACGCCTGATTTAGCAGGTTATTTACCAACGATTAATCAGCAAATTCAACAGTTGGCACAGGGTGTTTTATTACAACGGAGTGAATGGCAACTTAATCAACAGGACGGATTAAAGTCTTTGCTAACGCTTCAATTAGCGAGTAATTACGCAAAAATGCGTGAATTTTTGACCGCGGTTTTAGAGCAAACGCCACTTAAATTATTGAGTTTACACATTGAGCGTTTAAATGAACCGCATTTTTCTATTCAGACGGAAATGCAGTGGCAGCTGTTTATTGATAATGATAAAAATGAGAAAAGAGTTGATGAAAATTAAGTTATTCTGTCTTGGGCTTAGCTTTTATACTGTAATGAGTATCGCACAAGAGCGAGATCCTTTTGATAATCGTATGAATAGCGATAAAACGATGGATAGCTCTGAGCAATCTCTGCAATGTACTGTATCTGAAATCACCCAATTACCCAATATTGATTTTAATTTGCTGAAATTCATTGGGATTTTAGTTCAGGAAAATCATTCCACCGCTTTATTTAGCGATGGTGAACAAGTGTATTTGATTAAACAGGGGGAATGGTTTAGTCGGCAAAATTGGTATTTACAACAAATCAAGAGCAACGAAATCTTATTACAATCTTGTTCTGGTGAGCAATTAGCCTCAAAAATAGTACGTTTACGGCTTTAAATGAAAATGGGATCAACGATGAAAATCAGTGGTTATTTTAGTGTTTTTTTATCTTTTTTATTCTGTGTCAATCAGGTGTGTGCGGATGAAACCTCGTATTTTAATTTGCGTTTAAAAAAAGCTCCTATGGTCCAAACGTTACAACAACTGGCGTTAACACAAAACGTGAATTTGTTAATAGATGATCAAATGCAAGGCACGCTCTCATTACAACTGGATCATACTAATATGGATCAGCTATTGCACATAGTGGCTAGAGCAAGAAAGTTAGATTTAACCTATCAAGATAAGGTCTATTATCTGATTAAAGATCTTAATGAAGTGAGAAAACAAACGGTATCTGATGATCTCAATGCTCATCAGCAAGGAACCAATCAATCTCTGAAAGCAAATGTAAATAATGATCCTCCATTGCGTACGGAATCCATTAAATTGCATTTTGCAAAAGCAGCAGAGATTGCTAAATCATTAACCAGTGGCAGTGGGTCATTGTTATCGGAGAAGGGCAGTTTGACTTATGATGATCGTAGTAATTTGTTGATTATAAAAGATAATTCAAGTTCATTAGCAAATGTCCGCCACCTTATTCATCAGCTTGATCAACCCATTGAACAGATTGCCATTGAAGCGAGAATTGTTTCCGTCAATAATGAAAACTTAAATGAATTAGGTGTGAGTTGGAGTGCTGAGCAACCTATTTCAAATCAAAACCGCGGAATTGATGGAAAATCGGGATTTAATATTAATTTACCGATGACAAACACGCCCGCGATAACGGGGGCATTGCGGGTGGCAAAAATCAATGGTGTGTTGCTTGATTTAGAATTGAGTGCGTTGGAAAGAGAGCATAATTTAACCGTAATTGCGAATCCAAAATTGTTAACAACCAATAAAAAAGCCGCCAGTATTAAACAAGGTACCGAACTGCCTTATGTGCAAACCAATGAGAAAACAGGATCGCAAACAGTGGAATTTCGTGAAGCTGTGTTAGGTTTGGAAGTCACGCCCCATATTTCTAAAGACAATAATATTTTATTGGATTTAGTGGTTAGTCAAAATTCACCAGGGAGTCGTGTTGCTTCGGGAGAAGGGGAAGTGGTGTCTATTGATAAACAAGAAATTAATACCCAAGTTTTTGCACACGATGGCGAAACCATTGTACTGGGCGGCGTATTTCAAGATACTATCAGCAAAGGAACGGATAAGGTACCGCTATTAGGGGATATCCCTGTGTTAAAATATTTATTCAGCAAAGACAGTGAACGCCATCAAAAACGTGAATTAGTGATTTTTGTCACCCCGCATATTGTGAGATCTACGCTAAACTCTCAGTAATTGCCACTAAACCGCGGTCAAAAATTAAGCCATTTTTTCTACTTTAGCTAGGGATTTTTTGATGTGCAAAAGGTAAACGGAATAAAATCTTTAATTTGATACGCGATTTTCTTATTCACTCTATCTCAACTTTGTTTCGCAACGAATTGGAGATTGTATCGTTTCCCCTTCATTTTGTAAGAATTTAGCCTAATTCAGCAAATATTGCTGTTATATAAGACGATTTTTTGATACATTTAGCAAAATTTTTTGTGTGTAGAACACAGGTACTTTTTATCTTGTAATTTATTAACGGAATACTTATGTTATTTAAAAAAATTCGTGGTTTATTTTCAAATGATCTTTCTATTGATTTGGGTACAGCTAACACATTGATCTATGTTAAAGGTCAAAATATCGTGTTAAATGAGCCATCAGTGGTGGCAATTCGTCAAGGTCGCGGTGGGGCAAAAAGTGTTGCTGCAGTCGGTAAAGCGGCGAAAGAAATGGTTGGTCGTACGTCTAATAATATTGAAGCGATTCGCCCGATGAAAGATGGCGTGATCGCCGATTTTGTGGTAACGGAAAAAATGTTACAACACTTTATTAAACAAGTGCATAGCGGTAATTTTTTACGTCCAAGCCCACGGGTTTTAATTTGTGTGCCTGCTGGGGCAACACAAGTAGAACGCCGTGCAATTAAAGAATCTGCAATGGGTGCAGGTGCACGTGAAGTGTATTTAATTGAAGAACCAATGGCAGCGGCAATTGGTGCTGGCTTGCCTGTTTCTACCCCAAGCGGTTCAATGGTGATTGATATTGGTGGTGGTACTACGGAAATTGCGGTTATCGCATTAAATGGCGTGGCATATTCTTCTTCAGTGCGTATCGGTGGCGATAAATTTGACGAAGCAATCATAGCTTATGTACGTCGTACATTTGGTTCAATTATCGGTGAAGCTACTGCAGAGAGAATTAAACAAGAAATTGGTACTGCTTATATTGAAAATGACGATGAAGTGTTAGAAATGGAAGTGTATGGTTTAAATCTTGCTGAAGGCGCACCACGTTCTTTCAAACTTACTTCTCGTGATGTACTAGAAGCGATTCAGCAACCGCTAGATGGTATTGTTCGTGCGATGCGTACCGCATTAGAAGAATGTAAACCTGAACACGCTGCGGATATTTTTGAACGCGGTATTGTGTTAACTGGCGGCGGTGCATTATTACGTAATTTACATACATTATTGCAAAAAGAATCAGGTGTACACGTGATTGTTGCAGAAGATCCGTTAACTTGTGTAGCTCGTGGTGGTGGCGAAGCATTGGAAATGATTGATATGCACGGTGGCGATGTCTTTAGTGATGAGCTGTAATTGGCTTTAATCCGATGGGTTAATCGCGGTAAAAAATAAGTAGATAGGCGTAAGTAATGGCTTACTTAAAAATTTAACCTTATTTTTGACCGCGGTTTTTGTAATCTATGATGAAACCAATCTTTTCCAAAACCCCTTCTCTCGGTCTCCGCTTAACATTGGCGGTGATAGCGTCGATCGCTTTAATGTTTTCTGATGGGCAAACGAATTTAATGATTAAGGCTCGTAGCTTAATGGAAACGGCAGTGGGCGGTTTGTACTACCTTGCAAATACCCCCCATACTGTCTTAGATAGCGTATCGGATAATTTAGTTGATACCAATAAGTTGCAAATAGAAAATAAAGTGCTTAAGGATCAACTGCGTGAGAAAAATGCCGATTTGTTATTATTAGATCAGCTTAAAGTTGAAAATCAGCGTTTACGTTTGTTGCTTAACTCGCCCTTGCGTACAGATGAATATAAGAAAATTGCTGAAGTGCTAACTTCGGAAACGGATATTTATCGTCAACAAGTCGTTATTAATCAAGGCAAGGCAGATGGCGCTTATGTTGGACAGCCCGTAATTGATGAAAAAGGGGTCGTTGGACAAGTGATTGCTGTCGGCGATGAAACCAGTCGTGTGTTATTATTGACTGATATCACCCATTCTATTCCTGTGCAGGTGCTAAGAAACGATGTCCGCGTGATTGCGAGCGGAACAGGGCGTAGTGATGAATTAACCCTAGATAATGTGCCACGTTCAGCGGATATTGTTAAGGGTGATTTGTTGGTAACTTCGGGTCTAGGTGGACGTTTTCCTGAAGGTTATCCTGTAGGTATCGTTGAAAATGTATCGCGTGATGGATCGAATTATTTTGCGATGGTTTCGGTTAAACCGCTTGCTTCTCTTGATCGCTTACGTTACGTCTTATTGATGTGGACAGAAGATATGCGTAAAACGGTAACTTCGCCAGAAGATGTGCGTAAAGCGGTACAACAACGGTTAGAGAATAGTCAGCAGACACAGCAAATATCACAACCGCATAATACTAAAACGAAAGTGACCGAAGAAAACGAAAATGTGCCGTCAGCACCTGCTGAAGAGGTGCCGATACCAGATAATTTACCTGAGATGAATCATAATGATATTCCTGTTGATCCTGAATTTAAAGAGCATCGGGAGGATGATTAATGAAACGTCGGATTATGTTACAAATTATTGCACTGTTTGCGATTTTTATTGTTACCTTAGTGCTTGAAATTGCCCCTTGGCCTGCTGATTTACAAAGTCTTAAGCCTAGTTGGTTGATTTTGGCGTTAATGTATTGGACTTTGTTTACACCGAATAAAATTAATATCGGTGTAGCATTTTTGCTTGGAATTATTTGGGATCTTGTATTGGGTTCAGTATTGGGTATTCACGCCTTGGTGCTTTCCATTTTTGCCTATGCGATTGCATCAAACCATTTAATTTTACGCAATTTATCATTGTGGCTACAAAGTTTATTGGTGATTATCTTCGTGATCTTGATCCGCTGTGGAATTTTTATTATTGAACTTCTCATTCATAATAGTATGATATTCCATTGGCAAGAAGTGTTTGGGGCTATTTTCAGCGGATTGCTATGGCCTTGGGTCTTTTTTCTATTTCATAAAATTCAGCAAAGGCTGCAATTACAATAATATTCTTTTAACCGTATTTGAATAAGATCTTGTGCGGTTTCATTTTCATTGAATAAAGGTTTCATTATGTCATGTTGTATTGGGCAACGTTGGTTAAGTGAAAGTGAAAATGACCTTGGCTTAGGCATTATCACAGAATTAACCTTCCGCACTGTCAGCGTTTTTTTCCCCGCGGTAAATGAACAACGAATCTATGCGAGAGATAATGCCCCGTTGATCCGAGTGTTGTTCAATTTGGGCGATGAAATTATGCATCAAAAGGGTTGGCTTGGGAGAGTTGAGCAAGTTACCGTTGAACAAGAATTGGCGAATTATGTTGTTAAACGTTTAGATAATCAACAAAATACAACCATTCCTGAATCTGAACTCGCACCGACTATGCGTTTTAGCAAACCACAAGATTTGCTTTTTAGTGGGCAGATTGATCGTTCCGATCGTTTTGCTCTGCGTTATCGTACCTTTGAACAACAGAAGGCACAATTTCAATCACCTTTGCGTGGATTAAGGGGAACGCGAGCAGGGCTTATTCCACATCAATTACATATTGCCAAGGAAGTTGGGCAACGAATTAATCCGCGGGTTTTACTGGCTGACGAAGTTGGGTTAGGAAAAACCATTGAAGCTGGGATGATTTTGCAACAACAATTATTCAGTGGACGAGTGCAACGAGCATTGATTATTGTGCCTGAAAATTTACAGCATCAATGGCTAGTTGAAATGCTACGCCGTTTTAACTTGTCTTTTTCATTATTTGATGAGGAGCGAGCAGCTGATTTTGCCGAAACCGAACAACAAGTAGAAAGCAATCCGTTTGAGAGTGAGAATTTAGTCATTTGTGCGTTAGATTGGTTAGTAAATGATCCGAAACGTGCACAGCAAGCACTTACCGCTGAATTTGATTTATTGATTGTGGATGAAGCGCATCATCTTGCCTGGTCGCAAGATAATCCAAGTGCTGAATACAAATTGGTTGAACAATTTTGCCGCCACATTGGTGCGGTGTTGCTATTGACGGCAACACCTGAACAACTTGGGCAAGCGAGCCATTTCGCACGGTTAAGTTTGCTTGATCCAGCTCGTTTCTATGATTATCAAACCTTTGTTGATGAGCAACAACATTATCAACCTGTGGCAAATGCCGTAGAATATTTATTAAGTGAACAACTACTAAGTGCAAATCAGCAAACTGATTTGAAAAGGTTATTAGTTGAACCTGCTACGCAGAGTTTACTGGATGCCTTGCAATCTGATGATCCACAGCAGAAACATTATGCACGTCAACAACTTATTGAGAGTTTGATTGATCGTCACGGAACCAGTCGATTGCTGTTCCGTAATACACGTCAGGGTGTGCAAGGTTTTCCAAAACGCATTTATCATCCCGTTCCGTTAGCAGCACCTGTTGAAACCTTGTCCCAAACAGAAAAATGGACAAATTTTGATCCGAGGATAGCGTGGTTAATGCAATTTTTGCAGCAATATCGCCAAGAGAAAGTGTTGGTGATTTGCCGTTATACTGAAACAGCCATTGCACTTGAGCGAGCATTGCGTGAGAAGGAAGGGATTCGTGCAGCCTTATTTCATCAAAATTTATCCATTATTGAACGCGATCGTGGGGCAGCGTATTTTGCTGATCCTGATGGTGCACAGGTATTGCTCAGCTCAAATATCGGTTCTGAAGGGCGAAATTTCCAATTTTCGAGCCATTTGGTGCTGTTTGATTTGCCTGAACATCCCGATTTATTAGAACAATGTATTGGGCGTTTAGATCGCATTGGGCAAACCCGTGATATTCAAATTTTCGTTCCTTATTTTATGGATTCACCGCAGCAACGGCTAGCACAATGGTATCATCAAGGTTTAAATGCATTTGAGCAAACTTGCCCGATGGCAGCGTTGATAGTTGAAAACCGCGGTCAAAAATTGCAGTGTTTTTTAGCGGAAAAAGCCGATTTAACAGATTTTGATGAATTTATCCGTGAAACAAAAATAGAGCAACAACATCTCAAACACGCATTAGAAAAAGGGTGTGATCGCTTACTTGAACTGCATTCTCAAGGGGGCGAAAAAGCAAAACGATTAGCCGAAATGATTTATCAACAAGATAACAGCCCTGATCTTGTAAATTTTAGTTTAAATTTATTTGATATCATTGGTGTAGAACAAGATGATCTGGGTAAAAACTCTATCGTAATTACCCCAACAGGCACAATGCTTGTGCCAAGTTTCCCAGGGTTAAAGGAAGAAGGGATAACTGTTACCTTTGATCGTGAGCTAGCATTAGCACGCGAAGAATTGGAATTTCTCACTTGGGACCATCCCATTTTACGTAATGGAATGGATTTAATTATTGGCAGTGATATTGGGAAAACTGCTTTAGCAATGTTAACTAATCCCAAATTGCCGACGGGGACATTATTGCTTGAACTGATTTATATTATTGAAAGCCAAGCCCCAAAAGCTTTGCAATTAAGTCGTTTTCTGCCGCCAACGCCCGTACGTTTGTTACTTGATAGCAAAGGGAATAATTTAGCACCACAAGTGTCTTTTGATAGTTTGGAAAAACAGCTTAAGCCAATGGCAAAAGCGATGGCACACAAAGTAGTAAAAATGACCGAGCAAAATGTTAGAAAATTAATTGTCTTAAGCGAACAACAAATGCAACAGCAAAGTCAGCAAATTATTCGCCAAGCCCAACAACAAGCAGAGCTTGAGCTAACAGCTCAGCTAGATCGTTTGCTTGCCTTACAACAAGTCAATAAAGCCATTCGCCAAGATGAAATTGACAGCCTACGCGATATTCGGGAGCAATCATTGGCACAACTTGCCCAAGCGAATTGGCGTTTGGATAGCTTAAGATTAATCGTTAATCATCAACAGAAATAAATTATGGCATTAATTGAATATCATCCCCCTTGTGATCCTTGGCTAGATATTGTGTATCACGATAATCATCTGATGGTGGTAAATAAACCAAGCGGGCTGCTGTCTGTACCAGGTAGTCAACCGCAATACCGTGATAGTGCAATGACAAGGATTTCAGACAAATACGGATTTTGTGAACCCGCCCATCGTTTAGATATGGCAACCAGCGGTATTTTGCTCTTTGCAATGAGCAAAGCCGCGGATCGAGAACTCAAGCGTCAATTTCGTGAGCGAGAGCCTAAAAAGCATTATCAAGCGTTAGTGTGGGGGCATTTATCTGCGGATCAGGGGCGTGTCGAATTGCCCTTGATTTGTGATTGGGAAAATCGCCCACGGCAAAAAATCTGTTTTGAACGGGGTAAAAAAGCAATAACCCATTTTGAAGTAGTAGAACGCCGTACCGATAATAGTACGTTAGTAAAATTAACGCCCATTACCGGGCGTTCACATCAGCTCCGTTTGCATATGTTAGCGCTTGGTCACCCAATTTTAGGCGATAAGTTTTATGCTCATCCACAAGCAAAGGCGATGGTAGCTCGGCTATGCTTGCACGCGGAAAGTTTACAAATTCGTCATCCTATTACGCATCAACTTATGCACTTTGAACGCCCTGCTTATTTTTAAAAAGGAAATGTAATGAAAATTCGTCGATATATTCGAGCAATGTTATGGATCGTTATTCTTAGCCCTGTGGTATACGGTGGGTTTGTCGCACTCGATTGGTTCTCAGGTTATGCATTAGAAGGAACACGGTTTTATCGTGCAGACAACACAGCACAATACTACTTTTTTACTGACAAATTTATCAAAAAAATGCCCGAACAACAGGGCGATATCCGCTATTTTTACCGCCGTTATCCTACATCTGATACTCCAGGGGCAGAAGAAAGTGGTACGATACTTTGCCAATTATCCGATTTAGCCCAAACCTATCAACAACTTAAAACTTATGCACAAACGAGCCATTTTTCTTTACAAGAAAGTGACTATCATCAGGATCTTTCCCATAATCAAACCACAATTTATCTTCATCAAACTGAAAACTGCGTGGAATTAAGCATAGTCCGTTAACCAAACCGCGGTCAAAAATTCAAGCGTTTTTTTGACCGTGGTTTTTTTATTTTATTGCTATTTTTATGTGATTTTAGTTGGAATTCGGGTATGATAGTTTGCCTTTTAAGAAGGTGTGAAATATAACAAGTTTGTTTATTAAAGGATTTCTACAATGAAGAAGATCATTTTTGCCGCTGCATTGTCTTGCGTGGCTGGTTTCGTTAATGCAACGAACATTTCTAATTATAATACCACTGAACATACCTATGAATTTACTCAAACCTATGATTTAGTTGCACCTGAAGGCTCAAAGGGGGTGGCAAATTTGTGGGTGCCGTTACCTTTTAATAGTGATTATCAAAATGTTAAATCTATTGAATTTAATGGCAATTATAAAACGGCGTATGTGACGGAAAATAACCGTTATGGTGCAAAGACTTTGTTTGCGAGTTGGGATGCTGATGCACCAAAGCGTGATTTAACGGTGAAATTTGTTGTGACCACTAAAGATCGTGAACCGATGGTAACGGGGGCGTTAGATAATTATCAAGTGCCTGAAAAGATTGAGTATTCGGTTGATGTTCAACCTTATTTGAATGCGACAGATCATATTAAAATTGATGGCATTGTTAAAGAATATGCAGACAACATTGTTGGCAAGGAAACGAATCCACTCAAAAAAGCTGAATTAATTCATCAGTGGATTGTTAATAATATGGAACGTGATAATTCTGTATTAGGTTGTGGTGCTGGCGATGTAGAAAAAATGCTGACTACAAAAGTGTTAAAAGGCAAATGTACTGATATCAATTCAGTTTTTGTGGCATTAGCCCGTGCATCAGGCATTCCTGCTCGTGAGGTTTTTGGCATTCGTTTAGGGCAAGCACAAAAAATGGGCAGCTATTCCAAAGGGGCGTTTGGTAGTGCCGATGAAAATGGCGTGGCAAATGAAAATGGAGGGCAGCATTGCCGTGCGGAATTTTATTTAGCGGGATTTGGTTGGGTGCCTGTGGATTCTGCGGATGTCGCTAAAATGCGTTTAGCTGAGAAAAAATCTGTTAATGATCAAGCCACACAAGCTGTTGCAAAATATTTATTTGGCGATTGGGAAGGCAATTGGGTTGGATTTAATTATGGACGCGATTTTACCCTATATCCTACTCCGGCATTAGCACCAATTAATAACTTCGGTTATCCGTATGCGGAAATTGGCGGTGATCCGCTCAATTCTTTTGATGCGAAAACATTCAAATATGAATATATCTCAAAAGAATTACGCTAGTCGTTTTGTGGCAATCTGTATCGCTGCGTTGACCGCAGCGATCAGTTCAACATTATGTTGTATTGCCCCTTTGCTTTATTTAGCCTTTGGCATTTCATCGCCTTGGTTAATTGGGTTGAGTAAGTATGAGTATTTGCGTATTCCAATGCTGATTATTTCGTTAGCCATATTCAGTTATGGCTTTTGGCTGTTGATGTTTTCCAAAAAAATAATTTGTACGAAATACCTATCGCGACGTAGTTTAGTTGTGCTGTATTGGGTTGTACTAATTGTTATTGTATTTTTTCTCACGTATCCAACATTGTTGCCTTGGATTTTGGAGTCATAATGAGAACTTTTATTTCAATCTGTTTATTGCTCTTGATGGGGATGTCATTGAGCTATGCCGATCCTTTACCTATTGGGCAAAAAAGTGTGACATTGTATGTTAAAGAGATGACCTGTCAGCTTTGTGTGTACCTTGTGAATAAAGAATTGCGTGCGATTGATGGTGTGATCTCAACAAAAGCTGATATGAATGCACATTTGGTTAATGTCGTGGTAAAAGAGAACGTGAATAATGATGATTTGATCCATTCTGTAGAGAAATTACATTATAGTGCCACTATTCAGTCATTTTGAATGTGAAAACCTGCTGAAAGTTGTGGCAGGTTTTTCTTTTTTCATTGAAATCCTTTCTATAAAAATCTGTTATTTTTCCCCATTTTACGTTATCCTATGCGCATATTTCTATATCCTAATACCGCTAAAACCGCGGTCAAAAATTTGAGAGTTTTTATTATGCAAGAACAATACCGTCCTGATTTGATTGAACCCGCTGTACAAAAATATTGGCAACAAAATCAAACTTTTAAAGCTGTTAAAGATCCAAATAAAGAAAAATTTTATTGTTTGTCTATGTGGCCTTATCCATCGGGGCGTTTGCATATGGGACACGTGCGTAATTACACGATTGGCGATGTAGTGTCGCGTTATCAGCGTATGATTGGTAAAAATGTATTGCAACCAATGGGTTGGGATGCCTTTGGTTTACCTGCGGAAGGGGCAGCGGTGAAAAATAAAACCGCCCCTGCAAAATGGACATACGAAAATATCGCTTATATGAAAAACCAGTTGCAGATGTTGGGATTTAGTTATGACTGGGATCGTGAATTAACCAGTTGTCGTCCTGATTATTACAAATGGGAACAACAGTTTTTCACCGAATTGTACCGTAAAGGGATTGTGTATAAAAAAACCTCTGTAGTGAATTGGTGTCCAAATGATGAAACGGTATTGGCGAATGAGCAAGTTCACGAAGGTTGTTGCTGGCGTTGTGATACGCCAGTGGAACAAAAAGAAATTCCACAATGGTTCTTAAAAATTACTGAGTACGCGGATCAATTATTAGGCGGTTTGGATAATTTACCTGAATGGCCTGAAATGGTAAAAACTATGCAACGGAACTGGATTGGGCGTTCTGAAGGGGTGGAAATTACCTTTAATATTGCAGACAGTGAACAGACAGTTGATGTGTATACGACACGCCCTGATACTTTTTATGGTGTGAGCTATGTTGCTGTTGCTGCGGGGCATCCAATTGCTGAATTGGCTGCAAAAAATCAGCCTGAGTTAGCACAATTTATCCAAGAATGTAAAAATACCAAAGTTGCGGAAGCAGAATTAGCCACGATGGAGAAAAAAGGGATGCCAACGGGCTTGTTTGCGATTCATCCATTGACGGGGAAACAAGTGCCAATTTGGATTGCGAATTTTGTGTTAATGCATTACGGTACAGGAGCGGTAATGGCAGTGCCTGCACATGATCAACGTGATTATGAATTTGCAACCAAATATAATTTGCCTATTTTACCTGTGATTACGCCAGCAGATGGTAGCTCATTAGATATTAGCGAGAAAGCTTATACGGAGCATGGTATTGCGATTAATTCAGCGGAATTTAATGGCTTGAATTTTGAACAGGCTTTTAATGGTATCGCGGACAAATTAACACAATTAGGGGTGGGAAAACGTCAAGTGAATTATCGCTTACGTGATTGGGGCGTATCTCGTCAACGTTATTGGGGGGCACCAATTCCTATGTTGACGTTAGAAAATGGCGATGTAGTGCCTGTACCTGAGCAAGATTTGCCGATTGTATTACCAGAAAATGTAGTAATGGATGGTGTGAAAAGCCCGATTAAAGCAGATCCTAACTGGGCAAAAACCACTTACAACGGGCAACATGCTCTAAAAGAAACCGATACTTTTGATACCTTTATGGAGTCTTCTTGGTATTATGCACGCTATACTTGCCCGACTTATCAACAGGGGATTATTGATAGCGAAGAAGCAAATTATTGGTTACCCGTGGATCAATATATTGGTGGCATTGAACATGCCACAATGCATTTATTATATTTCCGCTTCTTCCATAAATTATTGCGTGATGCAGGGTTTGTCGCTTGTGATGAGCCAACTAAAAAATTATTGTGTCAAGGTATGGTGTTAGCTGATGCGTTCTATTATACCAGTCCGACCAATGAACGAATTTGGGTCAGTCCAACAAAAGTAACCCTTGAACGTGATGAAAAAGGGCGGATTGTGAAAGCCGTTGATGATGAAGGTCGTGAATTGGTGCATAGTGGAATGACCAAAATGTCAAAATCCAAAAACAATGGTATTGATCCGCAAGAAATGGTGGAAAAATACGGTGCGGATACGGTGCGTTTATTTATGATGTTTGCTAGCCCTGCTGAAATGACATTGGAATGGCAAGAGTCAGGCGTTGAAGGGGCAAAACGTTTCCTTGGTCGCTTGTGGAATTTGGTGTTTGAATATAATAAAAACCCTGCAACTTCAGCGTTAAATCCTGCACAATTAAATGCAGAGCAGAAAGCATTACGCCGTGATGTACACAAAACCATTGCGAAAGTAACGGATGATATTGGACGCCGTCAAACTTTTAATACCGCGATTGCAGCAGTCATGGAGTTGATGAACAAATTAACCCGTGCACCATTGGATAATGAGCAAGATCGTGCCGTAATGGCAGAAGCCTTGAGCGCCGTTGTGCGTATGCTTTACCCGATTACACCACATATCTGTTTCCAACTTTGGCACGATTTAGGTAATCGTGAAAATATTGATTTTGCACCTTGGGTACAAGCAGATGAAAATGCGATGATCGAAGATGAAAAATTAGTGGTAATCCAAGTCAACGGTAAAGTGCGTGCAAAAGTGACGGTACCTGCGAATATGTCAGAAGAGCAAATCAAGCAAGTTGCGTTAAATGATGAAAATGTGCAGAAATTTATTGCGGATCAACAAATTGTGAAAACAATTTATGTTCCTGGTAAATTATTTAGTTTTGTCGTCAAACCTTAGAATCAAAATAAGATAGGGCAAATTGCCCTATTGAATATGAATGGCAATATAGGAAGCGGTTCTATGTTAAAAAAAATGAAAATATTATTGGCTTTACTTGCGTTTTTAGTCCTCAGTGCTTGTGGTTTCCAGTTCCAAACAGGTGAATTAGTGCCACAATCGTTGCGTACGCTTACATTTGAAAGTGGTGATCAGTATGACGATATGTCAATTGCAATGCGTAAGCAATTACAATTCAATAACATTAAGTTAGTGCCAAGTAGCCAAAATATTCCTGTTTTACGCATTAATAAGGTGAGTACTGGTGATGATGTGGTTTCCGTCTTTAAGCAAGGGCGTGAAGCAGAGAAAGTCTTAATTTTAAATGTTGATGCAACGGTACGTTTACCAAATCAAGATGCTTACCCAATTTCAACTAAAGTAACACGCACATTCTTTGATAACTCCCGTGCTGCTTTGGCGAAATCGGCGGAGAAAGAAACATTTTGGCACGATATGCGTGAGCAAGCGGCACGTGAGCTAATTAGCAAAATGGTTGCTGTGGATACACAGGTCAATCAACCTAATAAATAGTTGTGATGAATCGCATTTTTCCTGAGCAATTAGCTAATCAACTAAAGCATCGCTTAGCAAGCATTTATTATTTAGTTGGCAACGATCCGCTATTGCTTAGTGAAAGTCGCGATTTAATTATTCAGACCGCAGTTCAACAAGGTTTTGATGAACGAGTTGAAATTGAAATTAATAATGAAACGGATTGGAATAGCCTATTTGAACGTTGCCAATCCTTAGGGCTATTTTTTAGCCGTCAAATTCTTATTTTGACACTGCCTGAAAACCCCACCGCAACAATCCATACGCAATTAACTGAATTAGTGAACTTTATCAATTCGGATATTTTACTTATTCTTCAATTTCCCAAATTTGCCAAACTGTTTGAAAAGCAGCCGTGGCATATTGCATTGCTTCAACAAGAAGATCACCTATTGTACATAAATTGCCAGACACCAAATGCGATGCAATTAAGCCGTTGGTTGAATCTGCGTATAAAAACAATGAATTTGCAGCTTGATAAAGAGGCAACGGAACTACTTTGTTATAGTTATGAAAATAATTTGTTGGCTTTAAAACAAAGTTTAGAAATGCTAGCTCTATTATATCCTGATGGGAAATTAAGTTTCCAACGGGTAAAAGCAGTGATAGAACAGTCCGCAGTTTTTACCCCTTACCAATGGATAGACGCATTATTTGACGGAAAGCTTGCCCGCGCTCAACGAATTTTAGCCAGTTTGCAGGCAGAAGATATCCAGCCCGTAATGCTTGTGCGGATTTTGCAACGTGAATTAATGGTTGTGCTTGAACTTGCTAAGCCGCAGCAACATATTGCATCCATAATGCAAACTTTACCGATGCATCAACTCAAGGAAGGAATGGATCGGCTTAAGATTTGGCAAAATCGGCGTCCATTTTTGACCGCGGTTTTTCAACGTTTTACTTACAAACAGCTATATAACGTCATTCAGCAGTTAGCGCAAATTGAACGCGTAATTAAACAAGATTTTAACGCAGATGTTTGGGTGCAACTAGATGATTTATCTCTACAAATTTGTGCAGAAAAATCCATAGAATTCTCGTTATAATAGATTGAAATTTACTCAATTTTGATTTAGATAAAAGTTTGCTTTAATAATTGAGTATTTCATTACAAAAGAGGTTTAATTTGAGTATTATAAACCGAGTTTATTTTTACTTTTAAAGGAACCGTTATGTTGTATTTAGAATTTCTTTTTCTCTTATTTATGCTTTATGTCGGTAGCCGTTTTGGTGGTATCGGACTGGGTGTTGTATCTGGTATCGGTTTGGCGATCGAAGTTTTTATTTTCCGTATGCCAGCGGGAAAACCGCCCGTTGATGTGATGTTGATTATTTTAGCGGTGGTGACCTGTGCATCCGTGCTAGAAGCAGCAGGCGGTTTGAAATTTATGTTACAAATTGCCGAACGGATATTACGCAGTAATCCTAAACGTGTCACGTTTCTGGGGCCTCTAGTAACTTATACGATGACAATTATGCTTGGCACAGGTCACGCAGTATATTCAATTATGCCAATCATTGGCGATATTGCACTCAAAAATAAAATTCGCCCTGAACGTCCAATGGCAACCGCATCCATCTCTTCTCAGCTTGCTTTAACCGGTAGCCCAGTGTCCGCAGTTTTCGTGTATTATCTCACTCAAATTGCAAAAATTCCAGGTTATGAGCATATCAACATTTTTAGCATTTTAGCAGTTACTTTGCCAGCAACGCTCATTGGTACACTTGCGATGTCGCTTTATAGCTTACGTCGTGGCAAGGAATTGGACGATGATCCTGAATACCAACGCCGTCTGCAAGATCCTGTTTGGCGTGAGCGTATTCTCAATACGACAAGCACAACATTAGATGAAAAATTGCCCGCAGCAGCAAAACATTCTGTTTATTTATTTTTGCTTTCATTGCTCGCTATCGTAATGATTGCGTCTTGGCCTGAAATTCGCACTATCGGTGTAGGCGAAAAAATAAAACCGATTTCAATGGGCGTGATTATTCAAATGATGATGCTTTGTTTTGGTGGCGTGATTTTATTGGTAACTCGCACTAATCCACAGATTGTGCCAAATGGTGTGGTATTTAAATCGGGAATGGTCGCGGCTATTGCGATCTTCGGGATCGCGTGGATGAGCGATACCTATTTCCAATATGCAATGCCAGAATTTAAAGCTGCGATTACTGAAATGGTGAAGTCTTACCCTTGGACATTTGCTTTTGCATTATTTGCTGTTTCTGTGGTGATCAATAGTCAAGCAGCGACTGCGGTGATGTTGTTGCCTGTCGGTATTGGTTTAGGGCTATCAGCACCGCTATTAATTGGCTTAATGCCAGCAACCTATGCTTATTTCTTTATTCCGAATTATCCTTCAGATATTGCTACGGTGAATTTTGATGTAACGGGCACCACTAAAATCGGAAAATATTATTTCAACCACAGCTTTATGATCCCTGGGCTAATCGGCGTTATTGTGGCTTGCTTGTTGGGTGTGAGTTTAGCACAAGTTGTGATTAGCTAGCCTTTAAGAGCTAATTAGATATTTCAATAAAACCGGGATAAAAATGAATCAACTTTTATCCGCGGTTTTTATATTTTTGCTTGCTTTGTCTGCTTAAATCAACAGATTACCGCGGTCAAAAATCTACGCGTTTTTTTGACCGCGGTTTTGGGTTATGCGTGATTTTGTTGATAAAGCCATTCAGCGACTTGCTTTGCAAAATAGGTTAAAATCCCATCTGCACCAGCACGTTTAAAGCATAGTAGGCTTTCTAAGATACATTCTTTTTCTTTCAACCAACCATTTTGAATCGCGGCACAATGCATTGCGTATTCGCCAGAAACTTGGTAGGCAAAGGTGGGTACACCAAAATGCTGCTTCACTCGCCAAACCATATCCAAATAAGGCATTCCTGGTTTAACCATTACCATATCAGCACCTTCTTGTAAATCAAGTGCTACTTCTTGTAACCCTTCATCGCCATTGGCAGGATCTAATTGATAGGTTTTTTTATCGCCACTTTTTAGGTTGCTTGCAGATCCCACGGCATCGCGGAATGGCCCGTAATAGTTTGATGCGTATTTGGCAGAATAAGCCATAATCAATGTATTGATGAAGCCGTTTTGCTCAAGAACGTGGCGGATTTTGCTGATGCGCCCATCCATCATATCACTTGGTGCAACGATGTCTGCCCCTGCTTGTGCATGGCAGAGTGCTTGTTTGACTAATATCTCGCTAGTGATGTCGTTTAATACGTAACCTTCTTGATCAATAATGCCATCTTGTCCGTGAATTGTATAAGGATCGAGTGCGACATCAGTAAGCACGCCCAATTCAGGGTAAGCGGATTTCAAGGCTTTGATTGCCCGTGGCACCAACCCATTAGGGTTGTAGGCTTCTTCTGCCATTAGCGATTTTTTATCTTGCTCAACTACGGGAAAGAGTGCGATAACAGGGACACCATATTTGACAAGCAGTTTCGCTTCCACTAAAAGCTGATCGATGGTTAGGCGTTCTACATTGGGCATTGACGGCACTGCTTCACGTTGATTTTCGCCTTCAATAATAAAAACGGGATAAATCAAATCATCAACGCTAAGGGTATTTTCTGCCATTAAGCGACGGCTAAAATCATTTTTACGCATACGGCGTAAACGACGGGCAGGATAGCCTGTAAAAATTTGTTGGGTCATTTTAAATCCTTATTTTGTAAAAAAGCACGAAATCAATTTCGCGCTTTTTATAAGATTAATAGATTATGATTGCAGATTATCTGCATCTTGTTCATCGTCTTTGTGATAAAAACGGGCAAAGAATAAACCGAGCTCAAATAACAAGCACATTGGGATTGCTAGCATTATTTGCGAAATAATATCTGGCGGGGTTAATACCGCAGCGATCGCAAAATTGGCAACGATTACATAAGGGCGTTTTGTTTTCAAGTCGGGTAAACTGATGATACCCGCCCACACTAACAAAATCGTTGCAACGGGGACTTCAAAACAAATCCCAAATGCTAAAAATAAACCGAGTACGAAATCAAGATAGCTACTAATGTCTGTGGCGATATTTACCCCTTCAGGCGAAGTACTGACAAAAAGTTTGAATGCCATTGGCAATACGCCGTAATAGGCAAATGCGACACCAAGATAAAAGAGCAATGTACTTGAAAATAGCAGTGGAAAAATTAAGCGTTTTTCGTGTTGGTATAATGCAGGCGCAACGAATGCCCAAATTTGATACAACAAATAGGGAACTGAGATGAAAACGGCAACAATCGCGGTCAATTTTATCGGTGTAAAAAATGGGGTAACGATACTGGTGGCGATCATTGTTGAACCCGCGGGCATCACTTTAATTAATGGTTCAGCGACAAAATGATAAATATCATTGGAAAAGTAGGCTAGCCCTAAAAAGACGAGCGCAACACAAATAAAACAACGCAATAAGCGATTGCGTAGTTCAATTAAATGGCTGATTAAGGGTTGAGAAGTATCACTCATACAGATTCATTCTTGTGTTGGACAATGCTTGATTCATCAGGTGCATAGGCTGCGAGCATTTTCTCAATCTCGGCTTCTTTTTGGGCGACTAAATCAAGATTATCTTCTTGTTCAAGTTGAGAACTTGAGTCATCTGCTAATTCAACGCTGTCTTGAGAATGAGTTTGCTCCAATGGAGATTCAATTTCGTCCAAGGCTTTGGCTTGTTCAACCTGTTGCTGTGCAATATGATTAACATCTTTCACTTGTTGTTCAAGTTCAGATTTCATTTTTTCTGCGGTAGATTTGAGTTCATCTACTGTTTGAGCCAGTTCGGGTGAGAGAGATTTTAAATTTAAGCTCTCTGCTTTTTTGATGCTTTCTTGTAATTCTTGTAGTTTTAGCTCTTGTGCTAATTCATTTTGCACATTTGCCGCTAAACCGCGGATGGTTCTCACCCAACCCATCACGGTGCGAATAGCAATCGGCAAACGTTTAGGGCCTAACACAATTAAGCCGACAATAAAGACTAAAATTAATTCTGAAAAACCTACATCAAACACAGTTGATACCTATTTTCCTTTAAGCTTGATCTTTTTGTTTAGATTCTTCGCGTGTTGCTTGTGCAGCGTTATCATTATTTAATGATTTGAAATCTGCATCTGCTTTATCATCTTCTTGCATCGCTTTTTTAAAGCCTTTCACTGCTGCACCGAGATCAGAACCAACATTGCGTAATTTTTTGGTACCAAATAATATAACGATAACTAAAGCTACAACTAGCCAATGATAAATACTCATAAAAAACCTCATTTTTAGAAAATAAATTTAGGCGAAATATAGCATTTTTACGCCTATTCACCAATAGTTATTTTGCAAATTATTATTTTAACCCTTGCCAAAATAACGTTGCTGAAGCAAGTAAGATTAAGCTATCTCGCCAATATGAAAAATCTGCTATATGCCAAATGACACTAGCAAATAATAGGCTAGCAACGAGCAAACAAGCATATTTTTGGCGTTCTTGTCCTTGAAGAGAGAGTTTACGATTAATTTCTAACAGCTGTTTACTGATTTCTTGCTGTTCTTGTAAGGCGTTAAATAGCGTTTCGGGTAAATCAGCTAAATGCTCGCGTAAATAAGGCAAATTTTGTTTCATATTTTTTACTAAAGCTTGTACACCCATTTGTTCATCAAGCCATTTTTGTAGAAATGGTTTGGCAGTGTCCCAAAGATCTAATTGGGGATAAAGTTGCCGCCCCAACCCTTCAATATACAGCAAAGTTTTTTGCAATAGCACTAATTGTGGTTGCACTTGCATATTAAATCGGCGTGCTACATTAAATAGGTTAAGCAATACATTACCGAAGGAAATTTCGGATAACGGCTTGGCAAAAATTGGCTCGCAAACTTCACGAAAGGCGAGTTCAAACTCATCAATATTGGTATCTTTTGGTGTCCAACCTGATTTCACGTGCATTTCTGCGACTCGGCGATAATCGCGGTTAAAAAATGCGACAAAACTCTCGGCTAAATAGCGTTTATCATTTTCGCCTAAACGCCCGATAATGCCACAATCAATCCCAATATATTGCGGATTGTCAGGATGTTGCGGATTAACAAAAATATTGCCGGGGTGCATATCCGCGTGGAAAAAACTATCACGGAATACTTGGGTAAAAAAGACTTGCACACCCCGTTCCGCTAGCAGTTGCATATTGGTGCCATTTTGTTTTAGTGCCGCAATATCACTGACAGGAATACCATAGATGCGCTCCATTACAATCACATTCTTATGACAAAATTCACTATACATTTCAGGGATATAGAGCATTTCACTTTGCGCAAAATTTTGGCGTAATTGGATCGCATTTGCCATTTCACGCAACAAATCCATTTCATCTCGTAACGTTTTTTCGTATTCGCTTACCACTTCAACAGGGCGTAAGCGATAGCCTTCTGCCGATAAGCGAGGAATCCAGCTAGCAAGCATATACATTAAACGTAAATCGGCATCAATTTGTGTTTGAATATTTGGGCGAATCACTTTGATGACGACTTGTTGACCTGCTCGCGTTTGTTGTTCATTAAAGCGAGCGGTATGCACTTGAGCAATAGACGCCGAAGCCAGAGCGGTTTCATCAAATTTATCAAACCGAGTTTCTAATGGTGCGCCCAAGGCTTGTTCAATTTGCGAACGTGCGATTTTGCCGTCATAGGCTTCGACTTGATCTTGTAATAATGCTAATTCATCGGCAATCTCTGGCGGGAAAAGATCTCGTCTTGTGGAGAGCATTTGCCCTAATTTAATCCACACAGGCCCTAATTCTTGCAGTGCTAAGCGTAAACGTAAGCCATAGGGTTTATCTTGATGTTGATTGCGTAGCCAAAATAACGTATTGCGTGCATAGCGTAACACACTGGTTGTGCGATTTCGTGGAAGAATATCATCTAGCCCATACACTAAAAAGGTACGGGTAATGTGGTATAAGCGTGAAAAATTAGCGAGCATAGGTATCTTTTGATTGAGCTAATTCGGCGATTTTTTGTTGCAAAACCGTGGTCTTTTTTTCGAGCGTTTTTACTTGCTCGCAGAAATCAGCAATGGCTAAACTCGGTGCAACAAGTTGCCATTCTTCAGTTAAACGTTCGCCCCAGTAACCTTGACTGAGCTGAAAATGTTGTTGTATTTGCTGTTTTAGCATCTGCGTAAAATTAACAAGACTTTGGGCGACGACATCGCCGAGATAAGGCGATAATAATTCCGCAGGATCTTTTTCTAAGTAGTCAAATAATAAGAGAAAATCTTGCAATACTTGTAAATCTCCTTGCAAAATGAGAGATTTCTCGTTGAGATATTGACTTAGTTTTGCTTTACTTGGCATATTCATCAGCAAGCTCGGTAAAACCTGCACGGAACAATCAACATCGCCTTGATAATCTGCTAGCAAATCAATGCGTTGTGGTGAAAAAACAAAATACAAACCGATCCAGTCGGCATCATCTTTGGTAACTGTGAGATGCATTATTT
This sequence comes from Pasteurellaceae bacterium, assembly GCA_030527795.1. GTDB lineage: Bacteria > Pseudomonadota > Gammaproteobacteria > Enterobacterales > Pasteurellaceae > JAUNAB01. The sequence goes on from JAUNAB010000004.1 coordinate 86,347, forward strand.
TGCCATTTAATTTGCGTAAAAATGGTTCGTAGCCTTGGGTGCGTTGAATCAGCCCATTAAGTAGAGTTTCAACAAGACCATTAACAAATTGTGGCAGCATAAGTTGTTGTTTTAGTTTGTTTAACATAGTTTTTTAAAATTTATAGCCACGGTGCAAAGCGACAATGCCCGCACTTAGATTATAATAACTCACTTGTTCAAATCCTGCTTGCACCATCATCTCTTTTAGATTGTCTTGTGCAGGATGCATCCGGATGGATTCTGCAAGATAGCGATAACTCTCCGCATCATTAACCACAATCTCGCCGATTTTAGGCAAAATATTGAATGAATAAAAATTATAGGCTTTGCTAAGCGGATCTAAAATCGGTTTTGAAAATTCTAATACCAATAAACGCCCACCGGGTTTGAGTACACGGAACATCGAACGCAATGCTTTGTCTTTGTCGGTCACATTACGCAGCCCAAAACTGATGATGACGCAATCAAAGCTATTATCGGCAAAGGGCAACGCTTCCGCATTGGCTTGTACATAATTAATGTTGCTAACTACGCCTAAATTTCGCAATTTTTCACGCCCTACATTGAGCATTGATGAGTTAATATCCGCTAACACTACTTCGCCTGTTTCGCCAACAATTCGCGAGAATTTTGCACTGAAATCGCCTGTTCCACCTGCTAAATCAAGGACTTTCTGACCTTTTCGCACACCGCTACAATCAATGGCAAAGCGTTTCCACACGCGGTGAATACCGAAAGATAATAAATCATTCATCAAATCGTATTTAGCCGCAACAGAATGGAAAACTTGTGCAACCATCTGTTGTTTTTCCGTTTTGGCGACGGTTTTGAAGCCAAAATGGGTGGTATCTTGCGATTGATGGGAATGTTCATCTGCTATGTGTTCAGGGGTAATTTGGCTCATTGTGTATCTCTTTGATATGTATTTTTTGCGTATTCTAACATTAAACCGCGGTCTAAAAAACGATTGAATTTTTGACCGCGGTTTTGGGCTTAATCCATCTGATTAATACAATCGGGATCGAGAGGAAGTGTTAAATGGATAGATAATCCGCCTAAAACACTTTTTTGCGCCCAAACTTTCCCTTTGTGCAATTGGATTGTACTTGCTACAATCGCTAAACCTAATCCCGTGCCTTCTACGGTGCGAGTTCGGATTTCATCAACACGATAAAATGGCGTGAAAATTTTCTCAAATTCATTTTCAGGCAACCCTTCACCGTTATCATCAACGGTAATGAATAATTCATTATTGTGTAGTGAGATCATAATATCAAGTTGGTCTTTTGTATATTTAAAACCATTACGAATAATATTTTCTAACGCACTAGACAGATTTTCTAAATTCCCATAAATATAATGTTTACCTGTAGGAATATGGTATTGAACATTTAATTTAATTGATAAATTTTCGGCTTCAAATATAGCATCTTGCAAAATATCTTGCCAAATTTGTTCAATAACAAAACAACGACGAACTAAATTATTCCGATATTGGTTACGTGAAAGATGTAGAAGATCACCGATCATTTTATCTAGTCGCTCAGTTTCCATGTCAATGCGTTCTAATTCTGGTCTATCGCCAATTCTACGCCGTAATAAACCGTTGGCTAATTGTAATCTTGTTAGCGGTGTGCGTAATTCGTGGGAAATTGCAGATAATAAGTGTTGTCTTACTTTTAATAAATTGTCAAGAGATTGTGACATTTGATTAAAGTTATAAGCCAATTCTTTAAATTCAACAACTCCTTTTTTCTCTAAACTTTCATCAATAACAAAATTACCATTTGCTACTTTCCTAGTGAGTACTTGTAAACGACGGATCGGTGCCGTGAGGCTATAAGCTAACCATGCTAAAAATGGAATTGAAATAAGGATAATAATACTGAGAATAATAAATGGATGATCAAAAATAAAATTAATAACTTGTTTTTGTGGGTTTACTTTATTAATAAAATATAAATGATATTCTTCATTTTCTTTATTGATCTTATAATTAATGTAAACATTAAATGGGCCAATTATTTGTATATCGGAAAATTGTTTTCTTAGTGGTATAGGTGTATTCTCAGAAAAAAGTATAAATTGTTTTAATAATGTTTCTTCTGTTGTTTTTGCACCAAAGATTTTTCCATCTTTATTGACTAAAACAGGGCGTAGTGTATCATTTTTTTCTTTTTGAACTTGTTCTGGAACAAAGAATAAACGAGTTAAATAGTTATTCCTTATATAAGAGGTAAGTTCATTCTGATAAATATCAATTTCAGCGGGCTTAATCTGATGATATGAGCGAGCATCTAAATTTGGAATAAAGAATGCTGCACTAATAAAAATCGTGAAAAGCCCCCAAAATATTAAAAATACTTTAATAAATAAAGTATTGTGCCAAAGAAAGTATTTATTCTTTTTCATTTTTTTGTACAAGAATATAACCACGACCGCGGACAGTTTTGAACCAAGTTGATCCATCTGCTCGTTCAGGAAGTTTTCGACGTAAGTTAGACATATGCATATCAATTGAACGATCAAAAGTAGATAAGCGTTTGCCTAACACTTCTAAACTTAGTACTTCACGAGAAACAATAGTCCCAATGTGGTTAATTAACATTTGTAATAAGGCAAATTCTGTTCCTGTTAGCACCAATTCAATTTCATTATAATAAACCGTTTGTAGAGATGGATTTAATTCAAGACCTTCAAATTGGATAGGTTTTACTTCGGTGAAAATAGATTGGTTAGTTGATTTAGTATTGGTTCGTCGTAAAATTGCTTTAATTCTGGCAATTAGCTCCCGATCATTGAAGGGTTTAGCTAAATAATCATCTGCGCCAAGTTCTAATCCTAGTACTCGGTCTAAGTCATCACCGCGTGCAGTTAACATAATAACTGGCGTTGTGTATTTTTGACGAATAATTTTTAAAGTCTCAAGTCCATTTAATACTGGCATACTGATATCTAATAAAATGATATCAATTTGATTATCAAGCTTTTCTAAGGCTTCTTTGCCATTGTAAGTATTTATTACATCAAAGCCTTCCAAAGTTAGTACTTCAGTAAGCAATTCTGATAAAGCGACATCATCATCAACTACTAATACTTTAGTCATAGATTTTCCTTTTTATGGGTCTTTTATAATAAATACTATTATCCATAAAAATATCAAAATGACAAATAAAAAGCCGTATAAACATACGGCTTTTACTGCATCGGTTATGAGCGTTTCATTATATCAAAAAATTCTTCGTTTGTTTTTGCAACGACTAATTTATCTAATAAAAATTCCATTGCTTCCACTTCACCCATAGGGTTAAGAATTTTGCGTAAAATCCACATTTTTTGTAGTTCATCAGGGGTAGTGAGTAAGTCTTCTTTACGCGTACCTGAACGGTTAAAGTCAATCGCAGGGAAAATACGGCGTTCGGAAATTTTACGTGATAAATGCAATTCCATATTCCCCGTACCTTTAAATTCTTCAAAGATGACTTCGTCCATTTTTGAACCAGTATCTACCAATGCAGTAGCGATAATTGTTAAGCTGCCCCCTTCTTCCACATTTCGTGCTGCCCCAAAGAAGCGTTTTGGACGATGTAACGCATTGGCATCAACCCCTCCTGATAAAATTTTACCTGATGCAGGGGTAACGGTATTGTAGGCACGGGCTAAACGAGTAATTGAGTCAAGAAGAATAATTACATCTTTTTTATGTTCCACTAAACGTTTGGCTTTTTCAATTACCATTTCAGCAACTTGAACGTGACGTGACGCAGGTTCATCAAAAGTTGACGCAATCACTTCACCTTTAACCGAACGTTGCATTTCGGTCACTTCTTCAGGTCGTTCATCAATCAGTAAGACGATTAATTCGCATTCGGGGTAGTTGTGGGTAATATTTTGTGCAATATTTTGCAGTAACATTGTTTTACCCGCTTTTGGTGGCGCAACAATTAAACCACGTTGCCCTTTACCGATCGGTGCCGCTAAATCTAAAATGCGCGCGGTCAAATCTTCCGTTGAACCATTGCCGCGTTCCATTCTTAAACGAGAGTTGGCGTGGAGTGGGGTAAGGTTTTCAAAAAGGATTTTACTGCGGGAAACTTCAGGACGGTCATCGTTAACTTGATCAACTTTGAGTAAGGCGAAATAGCGTTCACCTTCTTTCGGTGGGCGAATTTTGCCTTCAATTTTATCCCCAGTTTGTAAATTAAAACGGCGGATTTGACTTGGCGAAACATAAATATCATCGGGGCCTGCAAGGTAAGAGCTATCAGCGGAACGTAAGAAACCAAAGCCATCGGGTAAAATTTCTAATACACCACCGCCAAAAATATCTTCGCCACTTTTGGCGTGCTGTTTTAAGATGGCAAAGACAATATCTTGTTTACGTAAACGCGCTAAATTTTCTAAGCCCATTTGTTTTTCGCCAAGTTCAACTAATTCTGAGACTGGCGTATTTTTCAGTTCTGTTAAATGCATAATATGAGATATGAGATTGGGTAAATAATAAAAGAATTGTAGTGAAAATTTTTTGAGTGGGCGTAAAGGTATCACTAATTCCCCTACCTGTCTAGTCTTGCTTTGGAAAATTGATAAAAAAGAGTGATTCTTTATAAAAAACAATGGAATTTTTGACCGCGGTTTTAGGATGGAAAGAGCTCTAAACGAGAATATTTGCTCAGAATAGGGCAGTATTCTGAGCAAAATGGGTGGAGTAGTTTTCTATAAGAAAGCGAAAAAATACATAAGTAAAATATTAACGGCAAGTAAAGGTAATGCCGTGCCGATTTGTGCTTTAATCACTGCATTTTTATCCTTTAACTCTAGCAAAGCCGCTGGCACGATATTATAATTTGCTGCCATTGGGGTCATCAATGTGCCACAGTAACCGCTGAACATCCCAATTGCACAGATCACCGCTGGATTGGCTCCGTGTTGTAAGACTAAAATGGGTAGCCCGATGCCTGCAGTAATTACAGGGAAAGCGGCAAACGCATTGCCCATAATCATCGTGAATAATGCCATCCCAATGCAGTAAGCTGCTACCGCCACAAAACGATTATTCACTGCCATATATTCGGAAGTAATGTAAGAAATACTTTTGCCTACGCCAGCATCAGTAAATATAATGCCCAGCACGGCAAGTAATTGTGGTAATAACATTGCCCAACTCATTGCTTCAAATAAACGACGGGTTTCACGCATTGATTGCATTGGTGTTTCTCGTGTAATAAAGCAAGCAAGAATCAGAGAGAGCACGCAAGCTACGCCTAATCCAGCAAGTGTTTCACTTTTGGCAGGGAATAAGCGAATACCATTTATTTGCGTATCTTTTAATAACATTGCACAAATTAAAGTTATTAGTGGAATGATAATTGTTGGAATAAAGAGTTTATTTTTGAGCTGATTTGCTCGTTGTTGTAATGTTTCTAACGGAGGGAAGTTCACTTTTCCTGAACCAACGCCATTTAATCCAGCAATAACCCCCATAGCAACAACGAAAATGCCGATCCATAACGCAGGAATCCATTCACCAAATAGAAAAATAATGCCATAAAATCCCCAAAATAGACCGCTGGTGATCCGTTTGGGATTGGTTTTATCGCGTAAGATGAGAAGAGCGGCGATCAATAAAATTATACCCGCAAAATAAAAAAGGTAATCAAGTTTAATTAGGCTTTCCATTATTTTTTCCCTCTAGTGTTTAAATTGCGTTAAGGTATGATTAATGTATTTATCAAATTGACGTAATCGCGCACTATGGATAATAAAGACGGTAATCGCTGTCGGTATTCCCCAAAAGGCAATATGCATTGGTTCAAGATCAATACCGCCAGTCGTTTTCATAAAGGTTTGCATCAGCACAATTGCACCGAAGGCAACAAAAATATCTTCACCAAAAAATAATCCAACATTATCAGTAGCCGCACTCATTGCACGAATTTTTATGCTAATACTTTCAGGAAGTTGACCGTAGCGGTTACGTGTTGCGCCTTCTGCCATTGGCACGATAAGTGGGCGCACCATTTGGGGATGGCCACCAAGGCTAGTTAATCCTATCGCAGCAGATAATTCGCGTAGTGCTAAATACACAGTAAGTAAACGACCTACGGTAGCAGAACGAATGCGGGCAATCCAACTTTGTGCGTGCTCTTTTAAACCGTTTCGTTCTAATAATCCAATGGTTGCTAAGGGTAAAATGATAATGAGCGATAAGGTACGTGTTTTCATAAAACCTTCGCCCAATTTAGTTAAAATTGCATCAATGGGAATATGTGCGAGTAATGCGGTTACAAATCCTGCAACCAAGACGACTAAAGCGGCATTAAAACGAAGTAAAAAGCCAATGATAATTACGGCAATACCGAGTAGGGGAAGAAAATTAATACTTTCAGTCATTTTCTGGGTTCCTTCTGTTAATTAAAAATATCGTGATTTTTGACCACGGTTTTAGGGCTGATTGGCTAGTTTTATTCCTACTTTCTCAAGTGCATTGCGGATTTTATCGGCAAAAGAGAGTGCGTGCTCATCATCTCCATGTAAGCAAATTGAATCCGCTTGCACATTGATTTCAGTATTATCAATGGTTGTTACCTTCCCTTCGCGGATCATTTTGATGACTTGTGCGATTGCTTCATCATCGGATTGAATTACCGCAAGGTGATGGCTACGCGGTACCAGCATACCATTAGAAAGATAACGTCGATCGGCAAAAACTTCGGAAATTATTTGCATTCCTTTGGTTTGTGCGATTTGTAATAACAAACTACTAGAAAGCCCCATCAGTTTAATCTGAGGCGAAAATTGAAGCAGGGTATCAACGAGTAATTCTGCTAAAACGGGATCTTGTGCCGCTTGGTTATATAATGCACCGTGAGGTTTAACGTAATCTATTGTAAGATCAAGCGATTTGCATAATGTTTGTAATGCACCAAGCTGATAAAGCAAATGGGCTTTTAATTCATTGGCTGGTAAATTCATTGTACTGCGGCCAAAATTCTCTCGATCTGGGAAACTTGGGTGTGCACCAATGCGGACATGGTATTGTTTTGCCCAATGTAATGCGTTTATGATCTCAACGGCATTACCTGCATGTATGCCGCAACAAATGTTGGCTGAACTTACTCGTTGTAATAATTCAAAGTCTTGCCCATAACCTTCGGCAAGATCGGCATTTAAATCAATTTTCATCCGCGATTCTCTTAATTTGGTTTAAATAAATTTGATCTTTTTGGCGTAAAGCGTTGGCTTGTTGTAGATCAATAGCTTGGAAATAAATGGCTGTCCCCAAACGAATTTGGGCGATACGCCCTAAATCTGCTTGAGAGACACAGGCGATTTTGGGGTAGCCCCCTGTTGTTTGAGTATCTGCCATTAAAATGATGGGTTGACCGCTAGGGGGAACTTGAATCGTACCAAATTGTACTGCGTGTGAAAGCATTTCAAGTGGTTCATTTAATTCAAGTGAATCGCCTTGTATCCGATAGCCCATTCGGTTGCTGTTACTTTGTAATACCCAAGGATTATGCCAAAAATGGTAATGTGAATTGCGTGTAAAATATGCATATTCTGATGAAGGTAGAGCGTGGATATAATGGGTCATCTTAATTGGTGCGATACCAACGCAACTTAATTTTTTCCCGTTACAAAACGTTGAAAGCTGATCGTCTACCCGTAGCGCTCGCCCTTGGAATCCGCCAAAGCCCGCTTTCAGATCGGTACTACGTGATCCTAACACTTCAGGTACATCAATTCCTCCTTGTAGGCATATATAGCCATACATTCCTTCAACTGCTCGAACAAGTTGTAATACTTGTCCAGCCTTTGCATAGTAACGCCAATAGGAATAGATTATTTCACCATTTAATTCAGCTAAATAGAATGCGCCTGTTAAACAAAATGCACAGTCTTGAGTAAATTCGAGCGTTATCCCCCCCAATGCTACTTCAATTGCTGCTGCGCTTTCTGGGTTGCCAAGTAATAGATTACCTGCTTGTAGTGCAAGGCGATCCATTGCCCCTGCGTGGCCGATCCCTAAACGCCGCAATCCATAGCGACCGAGATCTTGGATACTGGCTTGTGCATTTATGGCTAATACTTTGATCATTGAAAAATCTCCTTAGCCACAAATTGCACGGTATCGCCCGCAGTGAGTAATGTGGGCGAAGTACTATTGGCTTGAAAGAGTTCGATATCGGTACGCCCGATAATCTGCCAACCACCAGGGGAGGCAAAAGGGTACATGCCTGTTTGACTTCCACCAATACCGACTGATCCTGCGGGAACAAGAGTACGAGGTACCGCACGTCTTGGGGTATGTAAGTTTTCCGGTAAGCCGCCCAAATAGGAAAAACCGGGTTGGAATCCCATCATAAATACAGTGTAAATTGGCGCTGTATGGCGTTTGATAATTTCTTGTATGCTAACTTGATGATAGTTCGCTACTTCTTGTAGATCTTCACCATATTCACCGCCATAACAAACGGGGATTTCAATATGTTTTCCCTGATAATCTGCGGCTTGAGCTTGTTGCCAAATGTGGTGTAATTGCTCTGTGAGTTTGTTTAAATCGGTTTCTTGATCAGTAAATATAGTTACATTATTCATCCCGATGACAACTTCAAATCTTGCATCCCAATGTTGAATGTTATCTGCGAATCCCCAAAGTAAACGTTGATGGGGTAAACAAGCAGGGGCAGGTAAACTACATACTAGTGCAGATTCACTAATTGCTGATATATGGATGGTCGGCATATTCTGCTCCAAAATACTATGATTTATAAAAAAATCTAATTGTTGAATTAACAAAATTAATAGTAACCTATAACATTTATTCAATAAAATCTAGTTATTTGGCAAAATAATTTTAAATAACTTGGGGGAGCAAGGTATTTTTTGATGATTTCTCAAAACCGCGGTCAAAAAAATTATTAAAATTTATGAGGTTATTGAAGGTATTTATAGTTTATGATAGGTATTTTGTGTTGCAATTATCGGTTAAACCTAAATAAAGCGAAAAGCGGCGAGATAAGAACACTAAAAGAAAAATCGCCCTAAAATTATAAGGGCGATTGAGATGTTGATAGCGTTATAAAATCATTTTCACAATTTTATCCACTTTTACGCGTGCAAACCGTTTTAGTAAGCGTTGTACCGCGTCAGGGTAGTGTTCCATTTCTTCTAATTCGCTGAAATGTGTTAGCACTTGCGTGTGTTGACGAATATTATCAAGTTCTTGTTCTACTTGAGTGCGTAATTGTTGTTTGGGATCGTGGATAAGTAAGCCATTTTCGGCATCTAAACGCCAAGCTCGTGGGTTTAAGTTATTCCCTGTTAGCAAGATATATTGGTGATCAACCCATACCCCTTTCAGATGATAGCTATTATTACCCTCTTTCCATAAACGAATAGTCAGTGCGCCACTTGCAATTTCTTCACTAAATTTTTGGCTAAAAATGCGTAGATTTTTTTCATATAAATAAGGCAAGGCACCCGCAATTTTAAAGGGCTCGCTAGGTGGGATAAAGAAATCGTTAGCGGTTTTATCGCCCACAATAATTTCTACTTGTTTCCCTTCGCGTAATAAATGGCGAATTTTGACTTGTAATGAGCGTGGGAAGTTGAAATACGGCGTGCAAATCACTAACTTTTCTTGTACTAATAAAAAGAGATCTTCAATTGTTTGGTTTAATTGATTGCGACTTGCCCCTAAGCCAAATAATGGGGCGATGCGTAACTGTTCATCATCGCTTGTTTGCGCCACGCTGTAATGACCTTTACTCGCTAATTCTTTACGAAATGCTTTAATTTGCGGGCGAATTTCTTTCGTTGCAGGACGGTTTGCATCATCTAAAGGGTGAACCGCATTGACTTGAAGTAAATAGGTTTGCACAAATGCAACAAAACTGTCGGCTAATGCAGGATTATGAATTTTTTGATACCGATCGTAACGATAACGGTCGAGTTGATGTAGATAGACATTATTAATGCTCGCACCACTGTATAAAACCGTGTCATCAAATACAAAACCTTTAATATGTAAAACGCCAAACACTTCGCGTGTGTTAATTGGCACACCAAAAAAGATTTCGGGTAAATGATTTTTTTCACGCTGTTCGCTGTACCAATCTGCATTGGTGGTGCTTTTTGCGGCACCTAATAAATTGCGTTGCGCCCGATGCCAATCAACTAACACTTTGATATCTAAATTAGGATTGCGTTGTTTCGCTTTTAATAATTCGGCATAAATTTCTTGCCCCCCTTCATCTAATTGCCAATAGAGTGCGGTAATATAAATACGATGTTGAGCCTGTTGAATGAGCGCAATGATTTGTTGTTTAAATTGTTGTGGATTGGCTAAAAATTCAATGTCATAGGCAGGTTGTGGTATATAAGCTAATTGGGCTAAATGATTTTTCGCACGTTTAGTTTTATTAACTAACATTATCATAACAGGGTTCCTAAGAAAAATTGCCAGTCAGTTTACAATATTTGGCGAGAAACTTGATAGAAAAAAACATTTTTTTGCTATAATATTCACACTTTTTTCGGCTTTATGCCTACTTTTTATTCAAAATAGCGATTTTTCTATGAACAATTCAACTAAACCGACCTTTCAGCCGCCACGTTTTCAAACCACTGACGATAAGCGTTTTAAATCTCGCCATCTCACTGAACATCGATCAATAAATCGTCAAACTGATGAGTTTACCTCTCGTGATGAACGCAATTTTTCAGCACGAAAATCCACGCTTCGTGATAAACATTCAACGGATTCACGCCAGTGGCAAAAAAATGCAGCGAAAAAAGACCGCGGTTTTGGGCAAAAAAAAGCAAGAACTGTAGAAATGGAACCTCAGGTGAAAGCCCTTGAGTTAGCCAATACCAAAGGTGAAAGAGTGAAGGTGTTGGTGAAAAGTACGGGGGAAGCTCAACACCGTGAGAAAAAAACGGGGCCGTTATCGCCACGCGCACCTGAAAAAATTAAGAAAAATCGTGCAGAAGAAATGAAGGTTTATGGCGAAAATGCTTGTTTAACATTGTTTAAACGCCGTCCTGATGCCATTGTTCGTGTGTGGACAACGGTTGCAATGGCACATAAAGTTGGCAAAATGTTTAGCTATTTAGCGGCAAATAAAAAAGTGTATCACGTGGTAGATAGCCAAGAATTAGAACTTGTTAGCGGTACGGAACATCACGGTGGGATTTGTATGCTAGTGAAGAAATCGCACGCGATGACATTAAGTGGGTATTTAGCTATTGCACGCCAACGTGATTGTTTGTTTGTGCTTGATGCGGTGCGTAATGCTTATAATCTTGGTGGTATTTTACGCACCTGTGCTGCTTTTGGGGTAACAGGGATTGTGGTTGAAGATGCTGAACTCCTTTATTCTGGGGCATCTATGCGTGTTGCGGAAGGTGGGGCTGAATATATTCATTCACTCCAAGTAGCTAATATTGAACAGGGTTTGCAACAATTACGCCAAGCGGGTTACCAAATTGTGTTTGTGAGTACGCATAAACAAGCACAATCTTTAGCAAAATTGCATTGTGCGGCGAAAGTTGCCTTTGTGTTAAGCGAAAGTGAGTGTGTTGAGTTAGCACAAGCCAATGATAATATCGTGAATTTATCTTTTGCGAATCCATTGAATACGGGGCTAAATGTGGCGGTGCAAGCTGGGGTATTGCTGACGAAGTGGCAAGAAGCCTTATAATTTGTCAGGGTGGTGGATTAACACAAAGCGTTCCCAAAGCTGATCTTCGGTTTCAATATGAGCGGGATCTGCAATAATACATTTAGAAATCGGGCAAACTTTCTGACAGGTTGGGGTGTCATAATGACCGACACATTCTGTGCAAAGCATAGGATCAATCACGTAGATCTCATCACCGATAGAAATGGCGTCATTTGGGCATTCAGGTAAGCACATATCGCAGTTGGTGCATTTGTCAGTGATTAGTAATGCCATTGTATCCTAGAGAAATGAAGTTAAATCAGAAAGCGCGGAATTATAATGAAAATCGCGTAATAAATAAACGAGAAATTAAATGAAACAAAAACAAATTTTGCAAATGGCTATTTTAGTAGTGTTTTTACTTGCATTGTTATTAGCGGGCTGGTTTTTCTTTTCTACGCAAAAACAAGCGGCGAATACTGTCGTGAAACAAGGCTATGATTATGTGATGAAAAGCGATCCCCTCAAGCCGAATAAACGGGCACCAACGGATTATTATATGTTGGCATTGTCTTGGTCGCCTGCATTTTGCGAGAGCCAATATCGCCGTTATGGTAAGAATTTGCCTGCGAATACCCAATATCAATGCGGTTCAACGCAAAAATTTGGTTGGGTCGTACACGGATTGTGGCCACAAAATGCGAATGCACGCAGTATTACTGAGCATCCGCGTTATTGCCAAGGCGATTTGCCTGAAGTGCCACGTGATGTGATTGAAAAATATTTGCCTGATAGTCCAAGTCCTTACTTATTACAAGGGGAATGGGAAAAGCACGGGGCTTGTGTCTTTAAAACCGCGGACGAATACTTTGCCAAAATTCATCAACTTTTTAGCGAAGTGAAAATGCCTACTTATGAACTTGAATCACGCAAAGAATTGTTTAGCTGGGTTCGCAAAAATAATCCACAGTTAGATGGGCTATATTTGGGGGCAAACGGTAATGAGCTTTATATTTGTTATGATTTGAATTGGCACGCGATGGATTGTCCGCGAGCGGTGAATTATCAAACACATTAATTGGCGATAAAAAATTAGTTTAAAAACGTTACAAGCCAGTTATTAGTCGGTATAATGAATGCAGTTTTCAATTTATTTTTTAATTTTAACTAGAGAGGATAAATTATGTCAGTAATTAAAATGACAGATCTCGATCTTGCGGGTAAACGTGTGTTTATTCGTGCTGACTTAAATGTACCAGTAAAAGACGGTAAAGTAACGTCTGATGCACGTATTCGTGCAACGATCCCAACATTAAAACTTGCCTTACAAAAAGGGGCAAAAGTGATGGTGACTTCACATTTAGGTCGTCCAACTGAAGGGGTATTTGAAGAAGCGAATTCACTTCAACCTGTGGTTGATTATTTAAACAATGCAGGTCTTGGCGTGCCAGTGCGTTTAGTGCGTGATTATTTAGATGGCGTTGACGTTAACGCAAATGAAATCGTGGTACTTGAAAACGTGCGTATCAACAAAGGTGAGAAGAAAAACGATCCTGAATTAGCGAAAAAATATGCAGCACTTTGTGATGTATTTGTTATGGATGCATTTGGTACCGCACACCGTGCAGAAGGTTCAACTTATGGTATCGCACAATTCGCACCAGTTGCTTGTGCAGGTCCATTATTAGCGGCTGAATTAGATGCATTGGGCAAAGCATTAAAAGAACCAAAACGTCCAATGCTTGCGATTGTGGGCGGTTCAAAAGTGTCAACTAAATTGACGGTATTAGATTCACTTTCAAAAATTGCTGATCAAATTATTGTTGGTGGTGGGATTGCCAATACCTTTATTGCGGCGGAAGGCAATAATGTTGGTAAATCTTTATATGAAGAAGATTTAATTCCAGAAGCAAAACGTTTAGCAGCAGCAACAGATATCCCTGTGCCAGTGGATGTGCGTGTAGGATTAGAATTTTCTGAAACTGCACCAGCTACGGAAAAAGAAGTTAACCAAGTGAACGCTGATGAGTCAATTTTTGATATTGGCGATAAAACCGCGGAACAATTAGCTGAAATTATTCGTAATGCAAAAACTATTTTATGGAATGGTCCAGTAGGCGTATTTGAATTCCCGAATTTCCGTAAAGGTACGGAAGTGATTGCAAATGCTATTGCAGAAAGCACTGCTAATGGTGCGTTCTCTATCGCAGGTGGTGGTGATACGTTAGCGGCGATTGATTTATTCGGTATCGCAGATAAAATTTCATATATTTCAACTGGCGGCGGTGCATTCTTAGAATTTGTTGAAGGTAAAGTTTTACCTGCAGTGGAAATTTTAGAAAAACGTGCAAACGGTTAATTAACAGTTTACCCCTTGTGATAAAGGGGGATAATTTTTAAGGTTAAGAAAAACCGCGGTCAATTTTTTAAGCGTTTTTCTTGCCTTTCATATTCCTGCAGTGGCAGGAACGTCCAATTGGGCATTTTTATTTAGAGGAAACAAACAATGGCTAAATTATTAGATATCGTTCAACCCGGCGTATTAACTGGTGATGATGTACAAAAAGTATTTGCTTATGCGAAAGAGCACGGCTTTGCTTTACCTGCGGTGAACTGCGTGGGATCGGATTCAGTGAATGCGGTATTAGAAACGGCAGCGCGTGTTAAAGCGCCAGTCATTATTCAGTTTTCTAATGGTGGTGCGGCATTTTATGCAGGAAAAGGTATTAAACCAACAAGTGGCGCACGTCCTGATGTATTAGGTGCGATCGCAGGTGCAAAACACGTGCATACTTTAGCAAAAGAATATGGTGTGCCTGTGATTCTTCACACTGACCACGCAGCGAAAAAATTATTACCATGGATCGATGGTTTATTAGATGCAAGCGAAAAACATTTTGCTGAAACAGGTCGTCCATTATTCTCTTCGCATATGATTGATTTATCTGAAGAGCCGATTGAAGAAAATATGGAAATCTGTCGTGGCTATTTAGCACGTATGGATAAAATGGGTATGACCCTTGAGATCGAAATCGGTATTACAGGCGGTGAAGAAGATGGCGTAGATAACTCTGATGTTGATGAATCACGTCTTTATACCCAACCAAGCGAAGTGCTTTACGTTTATGATCAATTAAACCCAGTTAGCCCACGTTTTACGGTTGCTGCGGCATTTGGTAATGTTCACGGTGTGTATAAACCAGGTAATGTGAAATTAAAACCTTCTATTTTAGGTGCATCACAAGAGTTTGTTGCGAAAGAACGTAATCTTCCTGCACGTCCAATTAATTTTGTTTTCCACGGTGGTTCAGGTTCAAGCCAAGCTGAAATTCGTGAAGCAATTGGTTATGGTGCGATCAAAATGAACATTGATACTGATACACAATGGGCATCTTGGGAAGGCATCTTAAACTTCTATAAAGCGAATGAAGCTTATTTACAAGGTCAATTAGGCAACCCTGAAGGTCCTGATTCACCGAATAAAAAATATTATGATCCACGTGTTTGGTTACGTAAAATGGAAGAATCTATGTCTAAACGCTTAGAACAGTCTTTCAACGATCTAAACTGTGTTGATGTATTATAAAGACTTATTAATTAAAATAAGTTAAAATATAACCGCACTTTGTGTTCAAAGTGCGGTTATTTTTTGTGAGAAACTTATGAAATTGAAATCAATACACAGTGTGAATATGCCAATTCTGGTCAATTTAAGCGTAGCATTATATTTATTAACAAATTTGATATTTAAGGGAAGTCATAATATTGGTGCTTTTCTTACTATCCTATTGGGATTGGGTTATCTTGTTTATCAACTTATCACTAAACAAAGTAACTGGCGAGCGAACAAAACGGATAAATGGTTAATCGCAAGTTTTGTATTCTATTTTTTCACCTTTTTGTTATCCATGTTTATTTCTGATGGACGTGGGCGTGAGTTGGACAACCCTAGTCGAGCCGTACTTGTACTACCATTACTTTTGCTGTTTTATCAATTTCCACTGCGTTTTAAAATGCTATTGCAGATTTTACCGATAAGTGCCTTTATTGCTGGTATTGTGGCGTTATTTCAGCGTGCTGTGCTTCATTATCCGAAAGCCTTTGAACACCAAATGCATATTCAAGCAGGCGATATTGCTATTGCGTTGGGATTGTTTAGCCTAATTATTGCATTCTATTTTGCTATTGAGCAGCAACGGACATCCAGTATTCTTTGTTCTATTGCTGGATTATTTGGGATTATGGCGAGCTTGCTCTCCACTGCACGGGGTGGTTGGGTCGGTTTTCCTCTGTTGTTTATTTTTATTTTATGGATTTACCGCCAATATATTAGTAAAAAGTTTTTGTTAACGATTTCGTCCGCGGTGTGTGTGGCAATTCTTGTTGCACTTTTTATTCCACAAACACAGATTCAACAGCGAATTGATGTGGCTAAGCAAGATATCACAGCTTACGTTGAGAAGAATAATGGGGCAACATCCTTAGGTGCGCGGTTTGATATGTGGAAAAGTGCTTTATTGATGGCAAAAGAACGTCCTTTATTGGGTTGGGGCTCACAAGGCAGTATGGAGCAACGCAAACAGCAGGCGGAACAACATTTGGTAAGCCCTGCGATTGTGATTTTTGAGCACGCACATAATCAATATTTAGATGATTTATCAAAACGTGGCATTATTGGACTGTTGGCGTTATTGGCTATTTTTCTCGTGCCATTACGCTATTTCACAAAATACCTTAAAAATAGCAATTTAGAGATTAAAACTATCGCATTATTAGGCAGCCTACATATTTTATCTGTAATGTGCTATTGTATAAGCCAAGGGTTTTTTACCCATAATTCAGGTTCAATATTTTACTTCTTGATAACGATAGTGTTTTATTCTTTGTTACGAAATCGGTTATTATCGCAATCTCAATAACTTATAATACAGTGATTGTCTAAAACTGATAGTGATAAATAATATATCCGATTTACCGCGGTTAAAAAAACAATTAAATTTTTGACCGCGGTTTTTAGTGTTAATTGAACATTTACGCTTTAGTGGTGTCTTTATCTTCAGGTAAGACTAAGTTTAGAATTAACGCTAATAGCGAACCAACGGTAATGCCTGAACCTAGCACTTCTTTGAAAAAAGCAGGCAATTTTTCTAATAATTCAGGGCGAGTGGTTACTGCTAAGCCACAACCTACCGAAATCGCAATGATTAATCCACTTCGGCGGCTACGTTGAATATTATCTAGCATTTGAATTCCTGCTGCGATAATCATTGCAAACATCATAAGCCCTGCGCCACCAAGAACGGGCAACGGAATAGAAACAATTAATGCGCCAAAGAAAGGAAATAATCCCGCGATCACTAATAATAAGCCTGTTAACGCAACCACATAACGACTTGCCACGCCGGTGAGTGAAATAACACCGATATTTTGTGAGAAAGAAGAAAATGGCGTTGTGGACATAATCGCGGCGAGTGCTGAGCCTAATCCATCGCATAACACACCATTGCGTAAATGTTTGCCTGTGATTTCGGTTTGGGTCGCATTACCTAATGCTAAAAAGTTACCGCTTGACTCAACAATTGTCACCAAATAGGCGATTGACATTCCGATGATGCCTGATAAAGGAAATGCTAAACCGAAATGTAAGGGTTGCGGAACGGCGAAAAATTGTGCACTTTTTACGCCATCAAAATTAACCCAACCCAGAGCCAGTGCCACAATGTAGCCAGCTAGCATACCTATCACGATTGCTGCCGCTGAGAAAATGCCTTTTCCCCATTGTACTAATGCGACAACAATAACCAGTACAAAGGCGGCCATCATTAAGTTTTTAGGTTCTGCATAGTTAGGATCGCCAACTTGACCGCCCGCGAACCAGTCCACTGCCACGGGGATTAAACTTAACCCAATCATCATTACCACGGTGCCAGTGACAACTGGCGGGAAAAGTTTGCGAATGTATGGCATAAAAAAGCTGCCAATAATCATCACTAGGGAACCTACTAAGGATGAACCTAGAATACCTGCAACACCATATTCACTAAAACCAATCGCTAATGCAGCCGCAACAAAGGTAAAACTGGTTCCCATTACGCTAGGCAAACGAATACCAATAGGACCTAATCCATGACATTGGATGATGGTGACTACACCTGAAATTAATAGTGCGGCATTCACTAAGGTGATGGTATCTTGACTCGGTAATTTTAGGACATTACCAATCACTAACGGTACAGCGATAATGCCACCGAGTGCAGCAAGAAGGTGCTGTAGTGCGAGTAAAAGTTTGGTAACAAATGGAGGGTTGTCTTCCACGGAGTAAAGGAGATTGTTCATAATATGCTTCCCTAGGTATAAAATAAAATTGGGGCATTATACTGAATTAAGTAAATTTAGCAAACGTTTGCACTATAAAATGGCAGAATGTCAGGTATTTTCCAAACAAATTATGAAAGAAATTTTGTCAAAGGGGATTGCATTGATTAAATGGACTTAGCAAATTAATCTAACTAATGGGGTTTTGCTTTAAGGTTGATTTAATTGACGTAACTGAGTTGCTCGTTTGGCATCAAGCTGAGAGAGTTTTTGCAAACTTTCTTGATAGCGTTTCTTATTAGGCTGAGTTTTTGCACATAACACAATATTTTCTAATGTATCTGCTTGACGATAATAATGTGGCAATTGTAAAGCGAGATCAAATTGTTGATAGGCAGCAGCATATTCCTGTTGTCCACATAAAAAAGTAGCGTAGTTATTATGGCTATCGCCTTGTTTATCATCTAGTTCAATTGCTTTTTGGTAGGCTGCACGTGCATTCGCAATATCGCCACGTTGTTGATAGTAATAGGCTAAAGCTGAATGAACAAGATAATAATTAGGATCATAATGAAACGCTTTATCTAAATTCAATTTAGCTTGTGCAAAGTTTTGTTGATTTAAATAACCTAAACCGAGTTCAATTCGTGCTTTAGCTGCTTGTTGTTTATCAAAATCAATTTGTGATGTTTGTGAAACGCAAGCAGATAATAGCGTTATCATCAATAACATTGAAAATAGAATAACGGATCTTAATAGTGCCATTTTATTTCCTTGATTTGATATTTAAATAAATTTATTGTGATTGTACCGCAATATTTTGCCCAAATTTTCTCTTTTGGGCGGTTCGTTTAGTGCGGTCAATCACATCGCCAGCGAGCTGTCCACAAGCCGCATCAATATCATCGCCACGGGTCTTTCTGACAATGACAGTAAACCCATATTCCATTAATGTTTTTTGGAAGCGATCAACACGCGTATTTGAACTTTTCCCATAAGGTGCTTCAGGGAACGGGTTCCACGGGATTAAATTGATCTTGCAAGGGGTATTTTTTAACACTTGTGCAAGCTGATGTGCGTGTTCAACATCATCATTGATATGATCTAATAACACATATTCAATAGTCACTTTCCCGTGATTGGCATTTGAGACACTTAAATAACGATTTACACTGTCAATTAACATTTTGATATTGTATTTTTTGTTAATTGGCATAATTTCATCGCGCAATTCATCATTGGGCGCGTGTAATGAAATCGCAAGTGCAACGTCAATTTTATCACGTAACATATCCAAGGCTGGCACAACTCCCGCAGTAGAGAGCGTAACGCGACGTTTGGATAAACCATAAGCGAAATCATCGAGCATAAGTTCCATTGCTGGAACAACATTTGCCATATTTAATAAGGGTTCGCCCATTCCCATCATCACCACATTTGTGATAGGACGTACGCCAGTTACGCCGAAGTTACCAATAATTTTTGATGCACGCCAAACTTGCCCAATAATTTCTGATACCGTTAAATTGCGGTTAAAACCTTGCTGTGCGGTTGAACAGAATGTACAAGCAAGCGCACAGCCTACCTGAGAAGACACGCACAAGGTTGCACGATCAGCTTCAGGAATATAAACCGTTTCAACTTGTTGATCGCCAACTTGCATTGCCCATTTTATCGTGCCATCACTAGAGCGTTGTTCAACGGCAACTTCGGGAGCTTTAATTTCTGCAACGGATTTAAGTTTTTCGCGTAATTGTTTGTTTATATTCGTCATATTGTCAAAATTATCTTCGCCAAAATGATAAATCCATTTTACTAATTGATCGGCCCGAAAGGGTTGCTCGCCAAGTTCTTTAAAAAAGTCACGCATTTGCGAGCGCGTTAAATTCATTAAGTTAATTTTATCTGTCATCTGTGTTTACTACATTGCGAATGGAGAGTTTACCGTTCATTATTTATGAGTTGGATTTTCTTATTTTGAGTGCGACTATTTCACTTGAAATCGTTCAATAAGAAAATAAATGGGCGATATTCTACCGATTTACGCCCAACTAATCTATCAATTTTATTTTCCTTTCTCAAATCTTGATATCCCTTTTGGAATGCTGATCGCAAAATGAATTGTCAATTCGGCATTTTATCCTTTGGAAGCTGAAAATCGCGGTCAAAAAAACGCTTAAAATTTTGACTGCGGTTTTAGGCAGTTTATTGCGATTTTATATCTTCTTTTTGATTCGCCTTTTGTTGCTTAGCGAGCATTTCTTGAGCAGTTTGTAAACTCTTCTCAATTAATGCCCGTTTGGGATCATTTTTTTCCATCACTTCAAGCATCATCTGCCAACTAGCTACTGCACTTTGATAGTTTTCTTGCTCAAAATATTGTAAAGCCAGTAAACTTAAGGCTTGTGGGTTGCGATGATCTTGCCGAATAATTTGTTTTAATAATGCGTTTGCCTCGGCTTTATCTTGCGGATCGTCAGAATTATTTAAGATATTGACATAAGCAAGCTGATATTCCACATTATTTGGCTGCAATTTTAATGCTCTGCCGTAGCTATCATAGGCGAGTTGTGCATTATTCAGTGCCATTCCGAGCTGTCCAAGTAGCCACCAATTTTCTGAATTATCGGGCTTTTCTTGCAATTCCATCCGTAATGCTGTGGCAAATTGTTGCATTTCGGTTGCACTTAATGGTTGGGTGGCTTCTTGTTTTAAACGTTGATAAAAATAGGGTAACTTTTGATGAGATTTGTTAAACATTACCTCCATTTGCCAAGCACCGACTTGGAAATAGGTTACCACTGCAATCATCGCAAGCCCTAAAGTAGCAGAGATAAACCAAATTTTGCTATAAAATGGCGTTGATTGAGTGCTTTTATAGGTTGATGACATTGGGAGATCATCGAGCAGTCTTTGTTGTAGTTCCGTTTGAAGTTGAGCGGAATTGTCAACTAAGCCTTGTTGTTGCTCATTTTTAATTTCTTGTAAACGATTAAAATATAAGGCTTTATTTATCTGCTCCCGTTGATTGTCATTTTGCGGAGTTTGCTTGGTGAGCAAAGGATAAAAGCAAACCAACGCAATAATTAGAGTAACAATGGCGATAATGAACCAAAAAATCATCGTGTTTCCTTATCTTGTAATAATTGTTGTAAACGTGCTTGTTCGTTTTCCGTTAATGACGAAAATTTGATGGAATTTTGATCCGCGGTTTTGGGCTTACGGCGTGCGATCCAGATTATGCCGAATAAAATAAGAGCTAAAGGTGTTACCCAAAGAAGCAGGGTTACAGATGTAAGTGGCGGATCGTAGGTAACAAAATTGCCATAGCGTTTAACCATATAGGCAATGATTTCTTGTTCGGATTGATCTTGTTTTAATAGCTCAAGGACTTTCGCTCGCATATCTACCGCAATATTGGCATTTGAGTCCGCAATACTGTTATTTTGGCATTGTGGACAGCGAAGTTGTTCGGTCAGTTGATGATAGCGTTGCTCTTGCTGAGCAGAATCAAATTGAAGCAGTTCATTACTTGCCACGCTTAAATTTATGTTAACCAAGCAAAGCAAACAGAGAAGTTTAACCAGGATTTTCATTATTCTTTCTCGTGCAATAATTGTTCATAAAGCGGTTTGATTTTATCTTGCCACACTTGAGCCGTTAAATTGCCCGCATAGCGATAATGAATGATGCCGTGGCGATCCACTAAAAAGGTTTCAGGAGCACCGTAAACGCCAAGATCAAACCCCAGTTTTCCTGTTTTATCTTTAAGAACGACTTGATAGGGATTATTGAGCTGTGCTAGCCAATTTATCGCCTTATTATTCTCATCTTTATAATTTAATCCAATAATAGTTATACCTTGCGAAGCTAGCTGATTCAGATATTGATGCTCGGCATAGCACGTAGGACACCAAGTTGCCCAAACATTGAGCAGAAGTGGCTTACCCTGTTGAAATAAGTGTAGATCGTATTGTTGATTATTAAATAAATCAAAGGCTTGGGTAATTGGAACTGGCTGTCCAACAAGTGAGCTTTCCAATGCTTTTGGATCATCGCCCTGTGCATTGCGACTTAATTGCACCACAAATGCAAGCACAATGGCTAAAAACAGGATAAACGGGATAAATAATTTTTTATTCATTTTTTACTCTTATTTTGGCGGTTTAATTCTAGAAACCGCGGTCAAAAAAGCCTTTATTTTTGGCTGAGAATGGTTTTAAAACGGTAACGCCGATCCCATATACAGAGAACGCCGCCAAGTGCCATCATTATTCCGCCTAACCAAATCCAACGGATAAAAGGTTTGTAGTAAAGACGTAATGCCCAGGCATTACCATCAAGTTGTTCGCCTAACGCCACATAAATATCTCGTGTTAAGCCCCAATCAATTGCGGCTTCGGTCATTGTCATACGGCTGACATTGTAAAAGCGTTTTTCAGCAAATAAACGGCTTTCAAATTTACCGTTTTGGCTAATATCAATTTGTGCTTTTCCACCCTGATAATTCGGACCTTGAATTTCTGTTATGCCATTAAATTGATATTGATAATCTCCAATTTGCACGCTCTCGCCTTGATTCATCCTGACATCACGTTCGATACTCAAATTTTGGCTAAAACTAACCCCCCATACGGTCATTGCAACGCCTAGGTGTGCAAAGGTCATTCCCCAATGAGAGCGTGATAAGTGGGTTAAGCCGTGCCAAAAGGTTTTGCCGTGGGCGATGCGTTGTTGTAATTCATATAGGCTTAATATGACGATAAGCACGCTCATCATAATGCCTAATAGGAGGCTTATACTGATATGATCTTGCCAACATAAAGGCAGTCCTATTCCGATGAGTAATAGAATGATAAAGCTAATAATGACAGGTTTTCGGATTGCAGAGAATTGATCACGCCGCCATTTTACCAGTGGACCAATGCCTAGCAATAAAGAGAACGGGGTCATTAAAATGAAAAACATTTGGTTGAAAAAAGGGGCGCCAATTGAAATTGATCCTAAATTGAGTTGCTTATGTACTAATGGCAATAAGGTACCGAGCAAGACCACGGCGAGTGCCGCCATTAAGAAAATATTGTTTAGGAAGAGCAAGGTTTCGCGTGAATAACGTTCGGCATTATTGCGTGAGCGAATATGGTTGCCCTTGTAGGCGTATAATAGTAAAGATCCACCAATCACGACGACTAAATATGCCAGAATATAGAGACCGCGGGTTGGATCGGAGGCAAAAGCGTGAACGGAAACTAGTACACCTGAACGAACGAGAAAGGTGCCGAGTAAACAGAGTGAAAAGGCTAAAATGGCTAATAATACTGTCCAAGACTTAAATGCGCCGCGTTTTTCAGTAACGGCTAAACTATGTAATAAGGCTGTGCCAGCTAGCCAAGGCATCAATGACGCATTTTCTACGGGATCCCAAAACCACCAACCGCCCCAGCCTAATTCATAATATGCCCACCAAGAACCGAGAACGATACCTAGCGTCAAAAATACCCAAGCAGCTAAGGTCCAAGGGCGAGACCAGCGTGCCCAAGCGGTATCTAATTTCCCACTGATTAAGGATGCGATAGCAAAGGCAAAAGCCACAGAGAAGCCAACATAGCCCATATATAATAATGGCGGATGAAAAATAAGCCCTATATCTTGTAATTGTGGGTTGAGTTCACGCCCATCTACGGGGAAATCTGGAAAGGTGCGAGTAAAAGGATTGGAGGTAAAAATTACAAAGAGCAAAAATCCGACACTAATTATTCCCATTACACCTAATACCCGTGCAACAGATTCCAGAGGTAAGGCTTTGCTAAATAGTGCAACTGCCATACACCAAGCGGATAATAGCCAAATCCATAATAACAATGAACCTTCGTGCGATCCCCAAACCGCGGACAAACGATAGCGTAATGGCAAACTCGTATTGGAATTATTGACAACGTACTGTACGCTGAAATCGTTGGATGCAAATAAATAAAAGAGTGCGGCAAAGGAAACCGTTAAGCTCAAAAATAAGCCAATGCTCATTGGACGAGCTAATGTCATTAACGATGGGTTATGCTGTTGGGCACCCCATAAGGATAATGTTGCCAGTAAAAGTGCGATAGCCAATCCCAAAGCTAATGCGTAATTGCCTAATTCTGCGATCATTGTTGGCCCTTGATTTGACGATCTCGTTCACTTTCATCTTTGAGATCTTGTTCGGAAACACCCATTGGCTTATGTACCTTCTTGAGTTGCTCACTTAAATCGGGTGGAACATAGTTTTCATCGTGTTTAGCAAGCACTTCGCTCGCAACTAAAACAGTCGGCGATTTTAGAGTGCCTTGTGCGACAATGCCTTGCCCTTCACGGAATAAATCGGGCAAAATACCTTCATATTCAACTTGAATAGCGGGACCAATATCATTTAGCTCAAAGGTAACGAACAGGCTTTTTGGATCGCGTTTCACTGAGCCTTCCACAACCATACCGCCAACACGAATGCGTTGTCCTACTTCAGGTTTGGCATTGCTATTGTCATTTTTTCCATAAATGACTTCTGACGGCGTATAAAATAAATCAATATTTTGGCGTAAAGCATAAAGCACCAAGCTTGAAGCAATAGTAATGCCTAACAGAATAAAAAGAATAATGAGTAAACGTGATTTACGTCTTGGGTTCATTGGCAATCCTTAGCTTGTTGGCTTTTTATTTGTTGTAAACGTAATTCACGTTGTTGTTGGTAACGAACTTGACGCAAAAGTTGTTTTTGATTGCGGTAGTTCATCAGAAACAAAATAATTAATGTAGCAAAAGATAACCCATAAGCGAGCCAGACATAAAAGCCGTAGCCCCCCATTGAAAAGAAATCACGCCAAGATTGGAAATACATCATATCCCCCACAGATATTATTTTTATCGTTAAATTATGATTGTCGTATTGCTAATGTTTTTACCCAAGGGCGTTTCAGATCTTCGCGTAATAAGGCTAAACGATAGCGTAATAAAATGCTCCAAATACTTAAGGCGAGCAATCCAAAAATAGACAGGATTAATGGAATAAGCATTGGTGTTGCAATAGACGGTTTTTCAAATTTCGTAATACTTGCCCCTTGATGTAAGGTATTCCACCATTCCACGGAAAAATGAATAATCGGTAAATTAATCACCCCAACAATACACAATACCGCGGCGGCTTTCATTCCGATATGGCGATCTTGGAATGACGAGTAAAGTGCAATAATGCCCACATATAAAAAGAACAAAATCAGTGATGCGGTCAAACGGGCATCCCATACCCACCAAGTTCCCCACATCGGTTTGCCCCAAATTGAGCCCGTTAATAACGCAATAAGATTTAATGCTGCACCGACAGGGGCAATGGCGATTAACGATAAATGTGCTTGCTTAATTTGCCATACTAAACCGATAATTGCGGCAATCGCCATTGACGCGTAGAGTCCCATTGACCAAATTGCGGCAGGGACGTGAATATACATAATGCGAAAACCATCACCTTGCTGATAATCCGCGGGTGAAAATGCCAATCCCCAAATTAACCCTATTCCTAATAGTAATAGACTTAATAGCATAAAAAAAGGAATGGCTTTGCCACAAAGATAATATTGGGTTTCATTTTTTGCATAAGGATGTAACCATTTCCACATAATGATTCCTATTTGGGTTATTGTTGTAAACTAATGCGTAATGAGGCTGCAATCGCAAAGGGCGATAGTGTTAATGCAAAAACTGCTAGTGCAGCCAAAATGGCTAATTGTGCCTGATAGGGCAGATGTAAACTTGCTGCATCTAATACCGCGGCACTAAAAATCAGCACGGGGATAAATAATGGAATAACCAGAATACTTAATAACACCCCGCCTTTGCGTAATCCTACCGTAAGTGCAACGCCAATCGCCCCTAAGCAACTTAATACAAGCGAACCAAAGACGAGCGTTAAAACCAATGCCCACCAAATTGGCAGCTCAAGAGATAATAACAATGCGGCTAAAGGCGAAAGCATAATAAGTGGTAGCCCTGTGAGTAGCCAATGAGCAATCACTTTTGCTAATGCTGTTACATATAAAGGTTGGGGTAAGAGCATTAGTTGTTCTAATGAACCATCAATAAAATCATCACGAAATAGCCGTTCAAAAGACAACAACGCGGAGAATAATAACGCAACCCATATAATGCTCGTTGCAATCTTTTTTAGAAAAACGGGATCAGGTCCAATCATCAACGGAAATAGCACAATTACTAATAAAAAAAACCATAACGGATTAATCATTTCTGTGCGTTTTCGCATTGCAATTTTTAATTCACGTTGAATAATTTTCAAAAATAACATCGTTTTCCTATTTTGTTTTCTTACAAAACCGCGGTCAAAAAATCCTGCGTTTTTTTGCAAATTTCCATTTTATTGCTGGCGATATTCCGCTAAATATAGTTTGGTTAAATTGGGGCAATCAATCGCTTGATGGCTAGTTAAAATAATAATGCCGCCCTTGGCACAATGTTGTTCAAATAAGTCGGCCAGCTGTTGTACACCTTGTTTATCTAATGCGGTAAAGGGTTCATCTAATACCCAAAGGGGAACCTGAGACAGCCATAAGCGTGCGAGTGCAATTCGGCGTTGTTGCCCCGATGAAAGCAAGCTCGCCGTAATGTCTTCATAACCAAGCAAACCGACTTTCTCTAATACTGTCCAAAGCTGTTCGGGCGAGTTTTTTCCTTGAATGCGTTGATAAAACTGTAAATTCTCCCACGCTGTTAGTTCAGGTTTGATCCCAGTTTGATGGCCGAGATATAACAAATTCTGATGAAATTGCTCCCTGATTTGTGTAATTTGAACACCATTCCAATATACTTTACCGCTAAGGGGTTGTGAAAGCCCCGTTAAAATTCGTAATAAACTGGTTTTGCCAATGCCATTTTCACCGTCAATTTGTACCCAATCTCCTGAATGAAAATCCCAATTGAGATTGTCAAAGAGCAAATTATCACCGCGTTGGCAGGCAATCTGTTGCAATTTTAAATGATAATTTGGCATCACATTCCCCCGTAAAATTGCGGATTATTCTAGCATAATCTCCATTAATGCAAGTGGGTTATGGACTACCTATTTAGACGTAAATTAGGGAGTTTTTTGAGCTAGCTCAAAGTTTTAGGGTAACTTGAATAAATAAAAAAGAGCCTGGAATCAGACTCTTTCAAAAATAACGGGATTTTTGACCGCGGTTTTTAGAAAATTAATATTTTACGGTATGTCCATAACCTTCTAAAATGCCTTTGATATGCTCAAGACTTTCTTTTGTTGGCGGTTTCACGTCTTCTAATTCGTATTTTTCGCCTAATGCTTCCCATTTATGTGCACCTAGACGATGATAGGGGAGTAACTCAACTTTCTCAATATTTTGCATCCCTTCAATGAATTGTCCAAGCAAGTGAACATCGTGATCGTTATCGGTATAACCTGGCACGACAACATAGCGAATCCACGTCGGTTGATTGCGTTTTTGCAAATATTTTGCAAATTCAAGCGTGCGTTTATTTGGTACGCCAATTAGATTCTGATGCACTTGATCGTTTAATTCTTTCAAATCCAATAGCACCAGATCGGTAACGTCTAGTAATTCATCAATGATATGATCGTAATGACGCACAAAGCCGTTGGTATCAAGACAAGTATTAATGCCTTCCGCTTTGCAAGCCCGAAACCAATCACGTACAAATTCGGCTTGCAACACGGCTTCGCCACCAGACGCCGTCACACCGCCCCCTGTTGCATTCATAAAATGGCGGTAAGTAACCACTTCCTTCATCAAATCTTCTACGCTGATTTCTTTGCCTGCGTGTAAGTCCCAAGTATCGCGGTTATGGCAATATTTGCAACGCATTAAACAGCCTTGTAGAAATAAAATAAAACGGATTCCCGGTCCGTCAACCGTCCCACAGGATTCATAAGAATGGTAGCGTGCTAATACAGACATGCATTTTCCTTAAGATAAAATAAACTGGATAAATTATAGCAAATAACTCAACTTTTTTCAGTAAATATCAACTTTTCTTATATATTACGAATAAAAATAAGATGTGTTTTTAATTGGGTAAAATGTTTAAAAGTTTGAAAATTTGAACCGCGGTTTTAAGTTCAGATTCAGGTGATATTTTTATTTTTCTTTAAAAATTCAGCAAAATTTTTGACCGCGGTATTTGGCGATAAAGCCAAAAATTCCCCGATAAAAAATCCGCTCAGTTGAGCGGATTTTATGGTTAATTTCTGATTACATCGCTTGAGTAAAGGTACGTGTAATGACGTCTTGCTGTTGCTCTTTCGTCAATGAATTGAAACGCACCGCATAACCTGAAACACGAATGGTTAATTGCGGATATTTTTCAGGGTTTTCCATTGCGTCTAACAACATTTCACGGTTCATTACGTTCACATTCAAGTGTTGACCGCCTTCTACGGTTGCTTCGTGGTGGAAATAACCATCCATTAAGCCCGCAAGATTACGTTTTTGTGCTTCGTAATCTTTACCTAACGCATTTGGTACGATTGAGAAGGTATAAGAGATACCATCTTTCGCGTAAGCAAATGGCAATTTGGCGACTGAAGTTAATGAAGCTACCGCACCTTTTTGGTCACGGCCGTGCATTGGGTTTGCACCTGGTCCAAATGGCGCGCCTGAACGACGACCGTCAGGGGTATTCCCTGTTTTTTTACCGTACACCACGTTTGATGTGATGGTTAACACAGATTGTGTTGGCACGGCATTGCGATATGTTTTGTGGGTTTGGATTTTTTTCAT
This sequence comes from Pasteurellaceae bacterium, assembly GCA_030527795.1. GTDB lineage: Bacteria > Pseudomonadota > Gammaproteobacteria > Enterobacterales > Pasteurellaceae > JAUNAB01. The sequence goes on from JAUNAB010000004.1 coordinate 115,145, forward strand.
AAAGCGTTCAACTAAGTCACACGCAATATCGTCCACACGGCTGTCATTGTTACCGAATTGTGGGTATTCGCCTTCAATTTCAAAGTCAATCGCCACATTTGTCGCAACAACGTTACCATCTTTATCTTTAATATCGCCACGGATTGGTTTTACTTTCGCGTATTTGATCGCAGAAAGTGAGTCTGCTGCCACTGAAAGTCCTGCGATACCACAAGCCATTGTGCGGTAAACATCACGATCGTGGAATGCCATTAATGCCGCTTCGTACGCATATTTATCGTGCATAAAGTGGATGATATTTAACGCAGTCACATATTGTGTTGCTAACCAGTCCATAAAGCCGTCCATGCGAGTCATTACATCATCAAAGTTTAACACTTCATCGGTAATTGGCTCAGATTTAGGACCTACTTGCATACCTGATTTTTCATCAATACCGCCATTGATTGCGTATAATAAAGTTTTTGCTAAGTTAGAACGTGCGCCAAAGAACTGCATTTGTTTACCCACAACCATTGGGCTAACACAGCAAGCGATAGCGTAGTCATCGCTGTTAAAATCTGGACGCATTAAATCATCATTTTCGTATTGAACAGATGACGTATCAATAGAAACTTTTGCACAATAACGTTTGAAGCCTTCAGGTAATTGTTCAGACCAAAGAATGGTTAAATTTGGTTCTGGTGAAGGCCCCATTGTATAAAGGGTATGTAAAATACGGAAACTGTTTTTGGTTACTAATGTACGACCGTCTAATCCCATACCTGCTAAGGTTTCTGTTGCCCACATTGGGTCGCCAGAGAACAGTTGATCGTATTCAGGTGTACGCAAGAAACGCACCATACGCAATTTCATTACTAAATGGTCAATTAATTCTTGTGCTTCTTGTTCGGTAATTTTGCCTGCTTTTAAATCACGTTCAATATAGATATCTAAGAAACTTGAAACACGACCAAATGACATTGCCGCACCGTTTTGTGATTTAACGGCGGCAAGATAAGCAAAGTAAACCCATTGTACCGCTTCCGCTGCGTTGGTTGCTGGATTTGATACGTCAAAACCGTATGACGCTGCCATTTCTTTGATTTTGCCTAAAGCACGGAATTGCTCAGTGATTTCTTCGCGTAATTGAATGGTGGCTTGAATATCTTCGCCTGATTCTAATTTTGGTTGTAATGATGCAAACTGTTTTTGTTTATCTTTCATTAAGAAATCTGCACCGTATAACGCTAAACGGCGATAGTCACCGATAATACGACCGCGACCATAAGCATCTGGTAAACCTGTGATTACGCCAGATTTACGGCAACGCAAGATATCTGGTGTATAAACATCAAATACCCCTTGGTTGTGGGTTTTACGGTATTCGGTGAAGATATGTTCTACTTCAGGTTTTAGTTCACGACGGTAAACTTGGCAAGAGCCTTTTACCATTTTGATCCCACCGTACGGCATAATTGCACGTTTAAGTGGAGCATCGGTTTGTAAACCAACGATTTTTTCTAAATCTTTATTGATATAACCAGGTTTGTGTGACGTAATGGTTGACGGTGTGTCGGTATCAATATCATACGGCTCGTGGGTTTTATTTTCCACTTTGATTTTTTCCATTACATCTGCCCACAATGTCGCAGTTGCATCGGTTACTTCGGCTAAGAAGGATTCATCGCCTTCATATGGGGTGTAGTTTTTTTGGATAAAGTCACGGACATTGACTTCATTTTGCCAGTCGCCTGAGGTAAATCCTTCCCAAGCTTGTTTTTGAGCATCAGTTAATTGAGCCATTGTTTATACTTCCTTCTAAGTTAATGAAGATTGAATTTAAAAATTTTTGCAAAAATATCGCGATTTTTGACCGCGGTCTTGCACCGATTCGCTTAATGCGTGCGGTTAGTTTTCCACTGATATAGTGCAATACAAACACCACCGCCAACAATATTCCCTAGCGTAACAGGGATTAAATTTTTTACGACAAAGTGATAGAGATCTAAATCGGCATATTGCATCGGATCAATGCCGATATCTTGCCAAAATTCGGCTGAACTGCAATGAGCCGTAATCATTCCTAATGGGATCATAAACATATTTGCCACGCTATGTTCAAATCCTGATGAAACAAATAATCCGATAGGTAAAATCATAATAAAGGCTTTGTCAGTCAGGGTTTTGCCTGCGTAGGACATCCAAATTGCAATACAAACCATAATGTTACATAAAATGCCAAGGCAAAATGCTTCAAACCAGCTGTGATGAATTTTATGTTGTGCTGTGGCTAAAATGGTTAAGCCCCATTGCCCATTTGCTGCCATTGTTTGCCCCGCAAACCACACGACAAATACAATAAATAATGAACCGATAAAGTTGCCACCATAGACAACAGCCCAATTTCGTAGCATTTGTGTGGTATTGATACGACCGCTAGCACGTGCGACTAGCGTCATTGTGGAGGACGTAAAGAGTTCGCTACCACAAACCACGACCATAATCACCCCAATAGAAAAAACCAAACCTCCCACTAATTTGGTGAGTCCCCAAGGTGCACCTGTGCTACCTGTTTGCGTAGTGGTATAGAAGACAAAAGCTAATGCAATAAATGCACCTGCGGATATCGCAGATAAAAAGGAATACCATTGCTTTTTGCTTGCTTTATAAACCCCTGCATTTTCACCAATTTGAGCGATTTCGGCTGGGGAACTGATACAGGTTGATATTGATTTTTCTGCTGACATAAAAGGAAAACTCCGAGCAATCTAATAGAATTAGCTATAGGGTAAAATTAAAAATTATTTTATTTTTTATCAAATTTGTTGCGGTAATTATAGGGATTTCGGATTAATAATACAAAGTATTTTCTTTGTTCTCGATCAAATTCTTGCGTAATTTCATTGTAAATTTAATGAAGTGTAATGGTAATGTTAAAATATTGTTGAATTGTGAAGGCTTTTGATTTGAAAAGTGATGGGTTAGTGTAGCTTGTCGTTTTCTTTTACTGTAAAAATACGATAATTTTTATCCGCGGTTTTCGCTTTCTTGAAGAGATTTAGGCTATAATGCATAAAATTTCACAGTAATTTAGGAATAGACACTATGGCACAAGAAACCATTTTTAGTAAAATTATTCGCAAAGAAATTCCCGCGGATATTGTGTATCAAGATGAATTAGTTACCGCTTTTCGTGATATTGCACCGCAAGCTCAAACCCATATTTTAATTATTCCGAATAAACTCATTCCAACGGTAAATGAGGTGAGTACGCAAGATGAAATGGCGTTAGGCCGCTTATTTACCGTGGCAGCAAAAATTGCACAACAAGAAGGTATCGCTCAAGATGGCTATCGTTTAATCGTGAATTGTAATCAGCACGGTGGGCAAGAAGTCTTCCATTTACATATGCACTTAGTGGGTGGCGAGCCATTAGGCAAAATGTTGGCGAAGTAGAAGGTATGAAAAAATTTTTTGTTTTCGCCGCGAGTTTATATCTTGCAGCTTGTTCATCGTCTTTGCCAAATTTAGTGCATAGTAATACGCCAATTCTCAATATTAATGCGACGCTGAGTCCGTTAATTAAAGCCAAGGCGGATACTGAAAATGCGTGGGTACAAAATATCAGTTCAGAATCCTTGCAAGTTGATTATCATCTTTTTTGGTACGACCAAAATGGTGTTACGCAAATCACTGCTCAAGGCAATGAAGCGATAAGTCAAAATCTGTTGCTTGCCCCACAGCAACGAGCAGATATTCCACTGGTTAAGCCGAGTAAGCTCGCACAAAATTACCGTTTATACCTTAGTCGGCGTTAGACCGCGGATCAAAATTACAGAGTTTTTATGTCTATATTATTAATTGATATTCAAGGGCAAGAATTGCAACCGCAAGAAGTTGAAATGTTGTCGCATCCATTAGTTGCTGGGCTAATTTTATTTAGCCGTAATTTTTACGACCGTGGGCAAATTCAAGCTTTAATCAAATCTATTCGCCAACGTGTAAAGAAACCGTTGTTGATCACGGTGGATCAAGAAGGTGGGCGGGTGCAACGGTTTCGTGATGGGTTTACCGCATTACCCGCAATGCAAGCTTTTTCAGCATTAGTGCAAGATGAGCAACAGCAAGAGAAACTTGCCTATGAGGCGGGTTGGTTGATGGCGGCAGAAATGGTGGCTTTGGATATTGATTTAAGTTTCGCCCCCGTACTCGACTTAGGTCATCAATGTCGGGCGATTGGCGATCGCAGTTTTCATCAAGATGCAAATTGTGTACTACGATTAGCTCGGCAGTTTGTTATGGGTATGCGTCAATCGGGAATGGCAACAACGGGAAAACATTTCCCAGGGCATGGGCATGTGTTGGCGGATTCGCATTTAGAAACCCCTTTTGATGATCGACCAAAAGCACAAATTTTTAGCCAAGATATTCAACCCTTTCAACAACTTATACAACAAGATTTATTAGATGCCGTGATGCCAGCACATGTTGTCTATCGGCAATGTGATGACCAACCTGCAAGTGGCTCAGCTTATTGGTTACAAACGGTTTTACGTCAGCAACTGGGTTTTAATGGAGCAATTTTCTCCGATGATTTAGGGATGAAAGGGGCTGGCGTAATGGGCGATTTTGTAACGCGTTGCGAAAAATCGTGGACGGCAGGTTGTGATTTACTGTTACTTTGTAATGAGCCTGAAGGTGTTGTTGATGTATTAGATCATTTTATTCCACCGCACAATCCGCAACGAGCGGATTTACAACAAGCACGTTTAGCGAGATTGTTTAAAAAATCACAGTTTAGTTGGAATGAATTGAGCAAGAATGCCCGTTATTTGCAAGCAAGTAAGCAGTTAAGTGCCTTGCAACAAGATTGGCTTGCCACGAAAGCCTAAAGTACAGTAAAGATGGATTGTCAACATTATCAACAAGACAATTGCCGATCGTGTCAATGGTTGCCATTGCCTTATGCGGAACAACTGTCGCGTAAATCATCACACTTACATTCTCAGCTTGCGGAATTGGATCAGTCGCAATTAACTTGGTATGAGCCTTATCAATCTCATTTAATGGGGTTTCGCAACAAAGCCAAAATGGTGGTGAGTGGTTCAGTTGAACGTCCAATTTTAGGCATTTTGGCTGATCCAATGCGTCCCGAAAGTGCAGTGGATCTGACGGATTGCCCACTTTATTCAACAAATTTGACCGCGGTTTTTCCTTTATTGAAAGATTTTATCGCACGAGCTGGATTGGTGCCGTATAACGTTGCTAAGCGAAAAGGCGAACTCAAATACATTTTATTGACCGAAAGCCAGTTTAATCAGCAAATTATGCTACGCTTTGTGTTGCGTTCTGAACGAAAAATTGCGCTGATTCAACGTGAATTAACGGGATTGCTCGCGAGATTACCGAAAATTAAAGTGGTGAGCTTAAATATTCAACCGCAACACGCTGCCATATTGGAAGGGGAAACGGAAATTTTTTTAACCGAGCAGCAAGTCCTTGAAGAACGATTTAATCAGATTCCGCTATTTATTCGCCCACAAGGATTTTTCCAAACGAATCCAAACGTTGCACAAGCCTTATATGCTCAAGCACAACATTGGGTAAAAGATCTGCCTATTACGCAATTGTGGGATTTATTTTGTGGTGTAGGTGGCTTTGGTTTGCATTGCACCTATGCATTAGAGCAAGTCAGCAAGCAGCGGATTGCTTTAACGGGCATTGAAATTTCAGCCGCGGCGATTTATTCTGCACAACGTGCGGCGACACAGCTTGGTTTGCAACAGGTGCAATTTCAATCCCTTGATGCCGCAAATTTTGCACTCAATAGCCACAGCAAGCCACAACTGGTGATTGTCAATCCTCCAAGACGCGGTATTGGTTCATCTTTAGCGGAATTTTTAGATCAACAATTACAACCTGATTTTGTGTTGTATTCGAGCTGTAACGCCCAGTCAATGCGACAAGATCTCACCCAAATGACTCATTATAAAATGCAAAAAATTCAATTATTTGATATGTTTCCGCATACTAGTCATTATGAAGTGCTAGTTTTGCTCAAACGTCAATAAAATGGATGAACCTTTAAAACCGCGGTCAAAAAAACGGTTGAATTTTTGACCGCGGTATAAACAACTAAAAAAGGACGCTTTTGGCGTCCTTTGATTTTTAGAAATTCAACTGTTCTGGGTGAATGCCGAGTGCGTTTGCAATCTTTTCACGCGTAGAGCGGCGTAAACGTTTAGTATTTTCGTGCTGACTATAAGCTGACTGCGTGACGCCAATGCGTTCTGCTACTTCAGCTTGTGTTAACCCTAAATACTCTCGCCACGCACGCACGGTACTGCATTCATTTTCAAAGAAAATATCTAACACCGCGGTCGGAATATCGGACCGCAATGATTTTCTGAGAACGTTGTTTTGTTGTAATACTTGATAATCGTTATATGGAATGACTGCAAAAGCAGGCAAACCATTTTCATCATGAATAATTTGAATATTGTTATATGATGTCGCCACTTTTTTAAAACCTCTTTCCTTAGATGCACCCTATAAACACACAAAACAACAGTGCCCGAGCGTTTACCTTTTAGGGCGTTTAAAACAGCTTACGCCCGTATGAATATTAAAAATAATATCCAAAACGAAATTAGAATGTCTTTGTATTTCAATGAAATACTTTTCATTCTACAAAAAATCAGTTGGCTAAATCTTTTTCAACTGATTAATAAGACCCGTACTCCTATTAGGTCTTGATTTGTTATTTCCCCGTCAATGAAATTGAGCGGAAATACAAACAACACGCAACATATTAAATGCCGTTGCGTTTAAAGGCTAATGCGAGTGTGGCTCGATTGTGCCACAAAAGCGATAACCTTCGCCATGAATAGTTGCAATGATTTCTGGCGTTGCGGAATGATTCTCAAAATGTTTCCGAATACGCCGAATGGTTACATCCACCGTTCTATCTTGCGGTCTAAGCTCACGCCCTGTCATACGGCGTAAGAGTTCTTCGCGTGTTTGAATTTTGCCAGGGTTTTCGCAAAAATGCTGCATTGCACGGAATTCGCTGCGCGGTAATTTGTATTCTTCCCCTTCGGGATTGACTAACGTATGTTTATTCAGATCCAAGCGCCAACCATTAAAACGATATTCGTCAATGGTTGTTGTGGTATTGCGCAATCCAGGCATTGTACGTTGTAAAACATTACGCGCGCGAATGGCTAATTCTCTCGGATTAAATGGTTTGGTCATATAATCATCTGCACCAATTTCTAAACCAAGAATTTTATCTACTTCATTATCGCGTCCTGTTAAAAAAATTAATGCGATATTTTTCTGTTCCCGTAATTCACGAGCAAGGATTAATCCATTTTTGCCCGGTAGGTTAATATCCATAATAATTAAATTAATGGATTGTTGCGTAAGGATATTGTGCATTTGAGTGCCGTCCGTAGCATCAAAAACTTGGTAACCTTCTGCCTCAAAAATAGTTCTTAGCGTGTTTTTGGTTATTACTTCGTCCTCAACGATGAGAACTTGCGGGGTTGCCATTATGCTGTCCTTAAATCTAAGTTAGAGTGATTCATCGATGTTGAACATTCTAATCGTGCAACATTGTTGCAACAATAGAAAAGACAATATTTGGTTAATTTTTTGATCTAAATCATAAACGAGAATGCTGTACCAAGCAATATGTCTGATAAAACCGCGGTCAAAAAACAGAACGTTTTTAATGATGAAATTTGGCGCATTCTAACATTATTTTTACCATCGTAATAGTGTTTATTAGCCTTTTTGTGAAATAGTTAACCTATTGGTTTTATTGGAAATGTTTGACAAAGCGTACCAGTGAAAAAAGGGTTTTCTCTTATCTTAATTTATGCTAATGCGATTCTTTATTATTAGCATTTAGGCTTTGTAGAGAAAGCTGTATAAGATTTTTTGCTCGCGTGTTATACGGCTTTTGGCATTAACAAATGTCTAAGCTTTCCCAAATTTCATCAATGCGTTTTACGACATCAGGAGATTTTTTAATCGGAATGCCCCATTCACGTTGGGTTTCGCCTGCCCATTTATTTGTTGCATCAATTCCCATTTTGGAGCCTAGACCTGTGATAGGCGAAGCAAAATCAAGGTAATCAATCGGGGTATTTTCCACGAGCGTGCAGTCGCGAGCAGGATCGCAACGAGTAGTGATTGCCCAAATCACGTCTTTCCAATCGCGTGCATTAATGTCGTCATCACAAACGATTACAAATTTGGTGTACATAAATTGACGTAGAAATGACCAAATTCCAAACATCACACGCTTAGCGTGCCCTGCATATTGTTTTTTTATTGTCACTACGGCAAGGCGATAAGAACAACCTTCGGGTGGCAAATAAAAATCCACAATTTCAGGAAATTGCTTTTGCAAAATCGGAATAAACACTTCATTGAGTGCTTCGCCAAGCACCGCGGGTTCATCGGGCGGTCGCCCTGTATAAGTGGAATGATAAATAGGATTTTCACGCATAGTAATGTGCGTCACCGTAAAGACAGGGAAATATTCCTGTTCATTATAATAGCCAGTATGATCGCCATAAGGCCCTTCTAATGCCGTTTCGGCTGGATCAATATAACCTTCTAACACAATTTCAGCACTGGCTGGCACTTCCAAATCATTACTGAGCGATTTTACTACTTCTGTCTTATTACCCCGCAATAAACCCGCAAAAGCGTATTCTGACAAGGTATCAGGAATTGGCGTGACCGCGGCCAAAATTGTGGCAGGATCGGCACCTAACGCAACGGAAACAGGGAAAGGTTGATCGGGATTGTGCTGTTTCCATTCTTGGAAATCTAACGCCCCACCACGATGGGAGAGCCAACGCATAATCAATTTATTTTTTGCGATCAGTTGTTGGCGGTAAATGCCTAAATTTTGGCGTTTTTTATATGGACCTTTAGTAACCGTTAATCCCCAAGTGATCAGCGGTGCGGCATCGTCTTGCCAACATTGCATAATCGGCAGTTTGTACAAATCCACCTGTTCGCCTGTTAACACTTGTTGTTGACATTGTGCTTTTTTTAGCGGTTTAGTTGGCATATTCAGCACTTGCTTATATTGCGGAATGGTTGACCACAAATCTTTAAACCCTTTTGGTGGTTCGGGTTCTTTTAGAAAAGCCAGTAATTTACCCACATCACGTAATGCACTGACATCGGTTTGCCCCATTCCCATTGCGACCCGTTTAGGCGTGCCAAATAGGTTGCATAATACAGGCATATCAAATCCCTTAGGATTTTCAAATAATAGTGCAGGACCATTGGCACGCAAGGTGCGATCTGCAATTTCCGTCATTTCTAAATGCGGATCAATTTCTTGCTGAATGCGTTTTAGCTCGCCCTGTTGCTCGAGCATATCAAGAAAGTCGCGTAAATTATTATATTTCATTTATTATTTGAGTAAATTGGTTGATCTCTTCTACATCTATAACCTTATAGCCATGCTGTTTTAATGCTTGAGTGAAAATTCCACTCCCATTAATTTTTTACCTGTAAAAGTGCCGTCATAAATTTGATTGACCCCACAAGTTGGGCTATGAGATTGTAAGATAACTAAATCAATTTTTTCATTCTTAAGTTTTTCTAATGCACGTTCGACCCCTTGCATATATTGCAAGTGGACACCATTGCCGTTATTTTCAGTAACTCGTCCATAAATTAATTTTGCGGGTGCTCTTGGTGTTGGTAAACCTGCTAATAATTCTGGGCATATTTCAATTGTATCTTTATCTTTAAGAAATTCAATCAGATTTGGATTGTAATTATTACTACCATTAAATTTACAATTTCTGCCTAATAAACAAGCACTAACAACTACACATATTTTCGGTATTATGTAGCAGTTGCACAAAGATTTAATTTGTTGTTTCTGCTACATTTT